>NZ_AP025032.1:1902500-2536666 GCF_019973775.1 Aureimonas sp. SA4125
CGAGCTTCTCGCGCAGGAATAGCTCGATCGCGTCGAGGACGGGCCTCGTTCTTTCCTGGCGTGCGTGACGGCGGACCTCGGCCGGTCGTCCCCGGATCTCGGTCTCGATCCGGTAGAGCGCAGCGATGCGCTCCAGCATCTCGGCCGCGATCGGTGCGGGGCCGGCGGCGGCGAGTTCGTAGAACCGTCGGCGGACATGCGCCCAACAGAAGGCGAGCCGGACATCCCCTTTCTCGGCCAGCACCTTGTAGCCGCCATAGCCGTCGACCTGGAGGATGCCGGCAAACCCCTTGAGATGGGCGATGGGCCGCTCGGCCTTGCGGTCGGGCGCATAGACATAGGCAACGGCGGGCGGGTCGCCGCCCTGCCATGGCCGATCGTCCCGGGCATAGGCGAAGAGCTGCCCGGTCTTTGTCCGGCCGCGACCGGGATCGAGCACCGGCGCCGTGGTCTCGTCAGCAAATAATTTCGATGATGCCTTGAGGTGGCCCAACAGCCGCTCGTGGATGGGACGCAGCAGGAAGGCAGCTCGACCGACCCAGTCGGCGAGCGTCGAGCGGTCGAGATGGACGCCCTGGCGGGCGTAAATCTGCGCCTGGCGATAGAGCGGCAGATGGTCGGCAAATTTGGAGACGAGGACGTGGGCGACGGTAGCCTCGGTGGGCATGCCGCCCTCGATCAGCCGTGCCGGCGCCGGCGCCTGGACGACAACGCCCTCGCAGGCCCGGCAGCCATAGCGGGGCCGACGGGTGACGAGCACCCGGAACTGGGCCGGCACGATGTCGAGCCGCTCGGCGACGTCCTCGCCGATGACATGCAGGGCATGGCGGCAGCACGGGCAGGCCTTGTCCTCGATGTCGACGACCATCTCGATCCGAGGCAGGTGGGCAGGCAGCGAGCCTCGATTTGCCCGGCGCTTGGCGGCGCGCTCTGTCCGAACGTCCGGAGCCGCGGCCTCTGCGGCCGCCTCGTCATCGGCTGCGGCCTGCTCGACCTCTTCGAGGCCCAGCAGAAGCTGATCTTCCGGCAGCGTCTCGGCCCGGCGTCCGAAGCGGTGGCGCTGCAATTCCTTGATGATTTGCTCGAGACGTTCAGCCCGCAGACGCTCGGTGATCAGCATCGCCTTGAGCGTGCCGGGATCGTCGGGAAGCGTGTCGGCAGCGGGTGTCATGCCAGAAGTGAATCACCTCCCAACGCCTGCGGCAACAGGCTTTTGTGTCCCCAGAGGTCAGCCTGATGACGACGGGACGCGGCTGGTCTGGACCTCGTGGACTCGGCGCCAGTCGAGGCCTTCGAGCAGCGCCGATAGCTGCGCCGCGGTCAGGTGCATGACGCTGTCCTGGGCCTTCGGCCAGCGGAACTGGCCGTCCTCCAGCCGCTTGGCGACCAGCACCACGCCGGTGCCGTCCCAGAATACCAGCTTGATCCGGTCGGCCCGCTTGGCCCGGAAGACGTAGACCGTGCCCGAGAATGGATCGGCGCCCATCGTCTCGCGCACCAGCGCCGCCAGTCCTTCCGCGCCCTTGCGGAAGTCGACGGGCTTGGTTGCCACCATCACCCGGACCGCGCCCGTCGGCCCGATCACGAACCACACTTCAGCGCCGAGATCACCGCCGCTATCGTCGTTGGGCTCGCGTCGGGGCCAATGCGAACAACGACGCCACAGAGCTCCAGTTCGATCCCGCCGCCGCTTCGAGCCGCAGCCCGCTTGCGGCGCGGCGGCTTCGGCGAATTGTGCGGCACGACACTCGAGGGCGGTTCGACGATGACGGGCACGAAAGCCGGCGAGGCCGCCGAGCCCGCATCGAACACACGGCGTGCCTCACGCCGCCACCCAAAAATCTGCTGCGGCAATAGCCCGTGCCGACGGGCCACTTCCGAAACCGCCGCGCCTGACACCAAGGTCTCCTCCAGGATCCGTGCCTTGTCGTCCGCCGACCAGCGACGCCGTCCCCCAGCCCCGTTGATCACCTCGACCCGGCGCATCGGCTTAAGCGTAATGTCAAATCCAGACACAGAACGATCCTCTTCAAGATCGTCAGACTCGCCTGTCAGGCCACAGCGCGAAAGGTGGAGCCGGGATGACGCTTACGCTTAGTCGTCGAAATACCAGTTGCGATGCAGGCGATAGCAACTGGTAGCTCCAGTCGAATACTGCATTCAAGGTTCGGTGGCGCGGTGGTGCAGTTCGCAGTCCTGTAGACAAAAGCCGAAAGCGATCATCGAGCTCTGTGGCTACGCCTCGTATGCCGAAGGTGCCGACCCTTGCTGTTGCAAGCTCGATCGCAAGCGCCATACCATCCAGCCGGCGGCATATCTCGCCGACGGCTTGTACGTCCTCATCACGCAGCTCGTAGGAGCCGAGCGCAGCATTGGTCCGGTCGACGAACAACTGGACAGCCGAAAAGCTCATCGCATCCGCAGCCGTTAGCGCCGAGCCCTCGGGAGGGACGTCCAACGGGCCGAGAGGATGGACGCGCTCTCCCTTTGCCCCAAGGGGCTCGCGGCTTGTTGCCAGAATCTGGACCTGCGGAGCACGAGACAGGATCGCCTCTGAAAGTGTCGCTGCCGCCTCGATGACCTGTTCGCAATTATCCAGGAGAAGCAGGAGCTGCTTGTCCCGCAGAAAAGCAATGATAGCCGGAACGGGGTCGCTAGATATCACGGGAAGTCCAAGTGATGATGCGACCACGCCGGGAACGAGAGCTGGATCGACGATCGACGAGAGGTCGACGAACCATGCCCCGTCCTTTCGATTCCGGCGCAGGGCAGCCGATGCCGTCAAGGCGACAGTGGTTTTTCCGATTCCGCCGGGGCCCACGATCGTGATCAGCCGGCGGTCGGGCAGTTCCGCAGTCAGGTGCTCAATGAAAGTCTCACGACCGAAGATCCTTACCAGAACTGTTGGCAGCTCGTTCCCATCTGTCCCTGGCAGCTCGCCGGCATCGCGTCTCCCGCCCTGAAGCTGCACAGAAACGGGAGCGGCAAAGCTATAGCCTCGCCCGGCGTTGTTGATAATGAAACGGCGTCCATCCTTGCCATCGCCAAGCAACTTGCGAAGGCTCGCGATCTGCACGCGGAGGCTCCCCTCTTGCACGATGACATCCGGCCAGGCACGCGCAAGCAGATCCTCTTTGCTGACCACACCGCCGGCACCGCGAACCAATGCTGAGAGAATGTCAAAAGCACGGCCACCCAGCGGTACGGGTTCACCGCCTTCGACAAGAAGCCTACGCGACGGAAACATTGTGAACGCGCCGAAGCTAATTATTTCCTCGGCTTCTCCGGATGTAGATATGGCGGAGGATGCAGCAGTATCATTATGTACCACAGCTCGATCCTCAAGGCGGATCGGTAGTGTCCGCGCTCGTGGTGGAAATTCCGACATTGAAAGGTGTGGCTGAGGCGGTCACCGGATAGGGCGGCTAAGGTGGAGTTGCGAGACTTCAACCTGACCGGAGAACCCGATGACCGAGGACAGACTACCGCTTGCCGAGCTTTTTGCGAAAGCCGGGGACGGCGATTTCCTGAGAACGATAGCCGAGAGCGTGATGCAGCTCCTTATGGAGGTCGACGTTGAAGGCATGATCGGCGCCGGGCGCCACGAACGGACGCAGGAACGGGCGACTTATCGCAATGGCTACCGCGACCGCTCGCTCGACACGCGGCTCGGCTCGTTGCAGCTTCGGATACCCAAGCTTCGGCAGGGCAGCTACTTCCCGCCGTTCCTGGAGCCGAGAAAGCTCTCGGAGAAGGCCTTGGTTGCCGTCATTCAGGAAGCTTGGATCAGCGGCGTTTCCACCCGGCGGGTCGACGATCTGGTACAGGCCATGGGGCTGTCGGGGATCGGCAAGAGCACCGTATCGAAGCTGTGCAAAGACATCGACGAACGCGTCGGCGGCTTCCTCGACCGTCCTCTCACTGGCGACTGGCCCTACCTCTGGCTGGATGCGACCTACCTGAAGCAGCGCGAGGGTGGACGCATCGTTTCGGTCGCCGCCATAATCGCCGTGGCCGTGAACACGGACGGCAAGCGCGAGATCGTCGGCCTTCACATCGGCCCCTCGGAAGCGGAGACGTTTTGGTCGAGCTTCCTCAAGAGCCTCGTGCGCCGCGGCCTGTCCGGCGTGAAGCTCGTGATCTCGGATGCTCACGAAGGGCTGAAAGCCGCCATTCGCCGGGTGTTCAGCGCCTCCTGGCAGCGCTGCCGGGTGCATTGGATGCGCAACGCCCTGTCGTATGTCCCGAAGGCGCAGCAGAGCATGGCGGCGGCCGCGCTGCGCCAAGCCTTCGCCCAGCCCGATCGTGCTAGCGCCAGCCAGGCGCTGCGCCACGTCGCCGACCAGCTTCGGGGAAAGTGTCCAAAGCTCGGGGCCTTCATCGACAACAGCGAGACCGACGTGCTGGCGCACATGGATTTTCCCAGTCAGCACCGGACCCGGATCCATTCGACGAATTCCCTGGAGCGCCTGAACAAGGAGGTGAAGCGGCGTGCCGACGTCGTCGGAATCTTCCCGAACGAGGGATCCATCATCCGGCTCATCGGCGCCGTCCTTCTCGAGGCCAACGACGAATGGCAGATCCAGAACCGCTACATGCAGACCGAACCCATGGCCGACCTCATGGCCATGGGCAACACTGCAAAACCCGAACAGATTTCCACCGAAGTCGCCTGAAACGGAGCCGCTTCAGCTACACTCAATTTCCACCACGTTGACGGACACGACCGGCGGATCTGCTTTAAGTGGCGATTTCTTGCTACTAGTCGACGCCCGGGAGCCGATCTGGTTCAAGTCAGGCAAGCCAACAGGCTGGTGGTTCGGCCAGCGCGTCAGGAGGGACTTCATGCTAGACATCATCTCAGATCCCCACTTCAATTGTGCAAGCGGAATGCTCCGTCAGGCCCGCGTCTCGATCCCGCAGCTCGCGGAAGAAGGCAGACTAGCCATAGCCGAAATCAGAGGTGCATTGAACGCAAATTGCTTACATCCAGGAGGCGAGTAAGCCATCTCGCGTGCTAGGCCTCCCTGTCACGAATAGCTGCAGTCTAAAAATGTACTGCACCTTGGCTAGGCCTCCAATGGGAAATGCCATCGCGAGGCACCGGGAGCATGGAGGCATACGACGCGACAACATTGAAACTCAGGACGCGCCGTTTCGCAATGGACTCGATGATAACCTTGCCGCCCGCTGCTAGGTTGTTTTCAGTCAATAGCCCCCCGGGACCGCCAACTATGAGGTTGGCGCGATGGCCAAAGCCTCGAAGGGAAAAGCCGCCAGTCCCTACCGATTGGTTGGCAAGACCTACGACGGGGTAAGGGTTCTCGCGCCGAAGGCGAAGTCGAAGACCTTTACCGAGCCCCAGGTGAAGCGGGCAATCCGAAAAGCACTGGATGAAGTCGGAGGGGCGTCGACCGCTATACCGCTTAGAGAGACGGACGCCCTTCGTGTCGAGCAGCGTGCCGACGGGAAGTTCGGTGTGAAGCGGAAAGGCACCAAGCGGGCGAGCACCGTCGTCGATACCCAGACGGATGCCATCACGAACGCGAAGGACTGGATCCTGGAAAGGCGCCGATCGCGAAGCGCGTCCGTAGATCGAACGCCGGAAAGAAGGGCACGTGGCGCGAGGCGTGAAACGCCCGGCGGGGCGTCAGGCGAAAGAGAAGACTCGGTCCTGAACGACCTCGACGTCTTCATCGACTGCCCATTCGACGACACCTACAATGCGATCTTCAATGCCATCGTCTAAACGGTGGTCAGAGCCGGGTATCGCAGAGGTGGCTCGGTTTGTCTGAACAGGCTCGGCGGCCTGATAAGTGGATCGTCTGCCGGGTTTATGCCGCTGCGAGAAGCGGCTGGTTGAAGTAGGCGTGGTCCGGGGTCTTCCGGCCCAAGCTCGAGTGCGGGCGTCCGCCGTTGTAGAAGTCGAGGTATCGGGCGAGCGAGGCCCGGGCATGGCTGACCGTCTCATAGGCCCGGAGATAGACCTCCTCGTATTTCACTGATTTCCAGAGCCGCTCGACGAAGACGTTGTCGCGCCAGGCGCCCTTGCCGTCCATGCTGATCTTGATCTCCCTGTCCAACAGGACCTTCGTGAAGTCGATGCTGGTGAACTGCGAGCCCTGATCCGTGTTGAAGATTTCGGGTTTCCCAAAACGGGCCAAGGCCTCCTCCACCGCCTCGATGCAGAAGTCCGCCTGCATCGAGATCGAAAGCCGCCAGCTCAGCACCCGCCGGCTGAACCAGTCGACGACGGCGGCGAGATAGACGAAGCCGCGGGCCATCGGGATGTAGGTAATGTCCATCGCCCAGACCTGGTTCGGCCGCATCACCGGCAGCTTGCGCAGGAGATAGGGATAGATCTTGTGGCCCGGCGCCGGCTTTGACGTGTTCGGCCGACGGTAGATCGCCTCAATCGCCATCCGCTTCATCAGCGTTGCGACACGCAGGCGGCCGACAACAATGCCCTCCAAAGTCAAGAGGTCGCGAAGCATGCGGCTGCCGGCGAAGGGATATTCCAAATGCAGTTCGTCTATCCGTCGCATGAGTGCGAGATCGGCGGCAGAGACAGCGCGTGGCAGGTAGTAGACGCTTCCCCGGCTGATGCCGAGTTCGCGTGCCTGCCCGGCAACCGGCAGAGGATGGGAGCGGTCGATCATCGTCTTGCGCTCGGCAACAGTCCGGCCTTGTCGAGCGCGCCTTCCAAAAAATCGTTGGCCAATGTCAGCTCCCCGATCTTGGCATGCAGCGTCTTCACGTCGATGACTGGGGCGGCGGCGATTGCGGTCGTTTCTGATCCGAAAACTCCGGCGGCGCCCTCCAGAAGCTGAGAGCGCCACTGCGTGATCTGATTGGGATGCACGTCGAACTGCTGCGCCAATTCGGCCAGCGTCTTCTCGCCGCGCACTGCTGCCAGCGCCACCTTTGCTTTGAAGGTAGGGCTGTGGTTCCGCCTCGGTCTCTTGGTCATCGTCTCTCCTGGTCGCGGCCATCCTGGCCGTCTTCAGGCAGACAATCCACTCAGCCCGCTGTGCAGATTTGCCGAGCCACCTCTCGCGCCCGATGTGCTTTGGAGACCGATGACGGTGGTGAAAACCGGCTCGACAAGATCATCAAGATCGTCGGAGAGTGCAGGTTCGCCGTCCATGACATCTCGCGCACGGGACAAGCGGCGATCCTCCGCTCCCACGTTTCAACATGCCCCTCGAACTCGGTCTTTGGATGGGCGCCCGGCATCTTGGCGACATTCGACAACAGCAGAAGAGTTGCATCGTCTTCGACGTAGAGCCTTACCGTTTTCAGTGTTTTATCTCGGATATTTGCTGTCAGGACATCCATGCCCACGAAGGCAAGATCCCAAAGCTGATCACGGAGTTGTCCGGCTGGCTCAGGCACCTGCCGGGCGGTGTGCACCCGGGCGGTGGAGAGGCAAACTGAAGGAGTATCGGTCGTGTCCGTCAACGTGGTGGAAATTGAGTGTAGCTGAAGCGGCTCCGTTTCAGGCGACTTCGGTGGAAATCTGTTCGGGTTTTGCAGTGTTGCCCATGGCCATGAGGTCGGCCATGGGTTCGGTCTGCATGTAGCGGTTCTGGATCTGCCATTCGTCGTTGGCCTCGAGAAGGACGGCGCCGATGAGCCGGATGATGGATCCCTCGTTCGGGAAGATTCCGACGACGTCGGCACGCCGCTTCACCTCCTTGTTCAGGCGCTCCAGGGAATTCGTCGAATGGATCCGGGTCCGGTGCTGACTGGGAAAATCCATGTGCGCCAGCACGTCGGTCTCGCTGTTGTCGATGAAGGCCCCGAGCTTTGGACACTTTCCCCGAAGCTGGTCGGCGACGTGGCGCAGCGCCTGGCTGGCGCTAGCACGATCGGGCTGGGCGAAGGCTTGGCGCAGCGCGGCCGCCGCCATGCTCTGCTGCGCCTTCGGGACATACGACAGGGCGTTGCGCATCCAATGCACCCGGCAGCGCTGCCAGGAGGCGCTGAACACCCGGCGAATGGCGGCTTTCAGCCCTTCGTGAGCATCCGAGATCACGAGCTTCACGCCGGACAGGCCGCGGCGCACGAGGCTCTTGAGGAAGCTCGACCAAAACGTCTCCGCTTCCGAGGGGCCGATGTGAAGGCCGACGATCTCGCGCTTGCCGTCCGTGTTCACGGCCACGGCGATTATGGCGGCGACCGAAACGATGCGTCCACCCTCGCGCTGCTTCAGGTAGGTCGCATCCAGCCAGAGGTAGGGCCAGTCGCCAGTGAGAGGACGGTCGAGGAAGCCGCCGACGCGTTCGTCGATGTCTTTGCACAGCTTCGATACGGTGCTCTTGCCGATCCCCGACAGCCCCATGGCCTGTACCAGATCGTCGACCCGCCGGGTGGAAACGCCGCTGATCCAAGCTTCCTGAATGACGGCAACCAAGGCCTTCTCCGAGAGCTTTCTCGGCTCCAGGAACGGCGGGAAGTAGCTGCCCTGCCGAAGCTTGGGTATCCGAAGCTGCAACGAGCCGAGCCGCGTGTCGAGCGAGCGGTCGCGGTAGCCATTGCGATAAGTCGCCCGTTCCTGCGTCCGTTCGTGGCGCCCGGCGCCGATCATGCCTTCAACGTCGACCTCCATAAGGAGCTGCATCACGCTCTCGGCTATCGTTCTCAGGAAATCGCCGTCCCCGGCTTTCGCAAAAAGCTCGGCAAGCGGTAGTCTGTCCTCGGTCATCGGGTTCTCCGGTCAGGTTGAAGTCTCGCAACTCCACCTTAGCCGCCCTATCCGGTGACCGCCTCAGCCACACCTTTCAATGTCGGAATTTCCACCACGAGCGCGGACACTACCGGAGTATCAGTCGTTTAAACGGATTCTCCCCGATATCTGTAAGGAGATGAACATGACCGTCGCAGAACTCAGTTCAACGATTTCAACACGTTCCTGACACAGTATGTCGCCACCCTCAAGAAAGCTCCCGTCTATGCGCCAATGGTTGAATGCCGGTGTTCGTTGCGGCCAGCTAACCGCCACAAGGGCTACCAATTTGATATCCGGCGGTTGCTGATCACGACCGTTGAGCCCGGATCATCGGCTCTCGGCAAAGGTTCGTCTTCTCTTCGGAGGTGCTGTGCAAGCCCTTTCGTCCAAATGAACTATTCTCCTTCGAGGAGGTCGCCCTCTCTCTCAGATAAGGATGGCAGCCGCTTTGCGCCGACAGCGTTAGCCGAGCGGTGGCAAGCGCGAGAGGGAGGGGTCCGGCTGCCCGAAGCCTAAAGCCAGTCGGCACTTGAGAAAACGTTATTAGTTTGCGTTTTGAGCTAAAGCCTCGACGCGTGCCGTCATTTCTTTGATCTCCTTCGTCTGAGCGTCGATGATCATCCGCGCAGTCTCCTTCGACTGCTCGTCTTTACCCAGTTTCAGCTCCACCTCGCTCATGGCAATGCCGCCCTGGTGATGGACGATCATGCCGCAGTTGAAGGCAAGGTCGGGGTCCTTGATCATCGTCGCTGCCATCATGGCGCCGTGCATCTTCATCATCGCGTTCATGTTCGCTGCCTGGACTTCGTCCATCCCGGACATCCCGTCCATCGCCGCGGGCGGCTTCGGAGCCCCCATCGAACCGGCAGCTTTGGTGCAGACGGTCGGCAGTTCAAAGGCCGCATCAGGCATGGCGATGCTTTCCTTCACCCAGGCCGCGATGGGGAGGGCGGCAATGACGAGAGCCAAAATGGTGATCCTGCGCATGACGTTTCTCCATTGCCCCTCGGGGCGTTCGACAGTGAATTGCGGTAAGACGTCTAGCCGTTGACCGGCTTGGTGCACTGCAGCGCCGAGAACCGCACGGTCACCGATCAGGTGGTCGTGGCTTTGGTTTCGTAGATGGCTATTCTACGAGAGAGCGCGAATGGCGGGTGACCCTAGAAGCCGAAATGTGTCAGGTCTGGATGGTACTCGGGCCGCGGCCCGAGTGGCCAATGAAACCTCCTGTCAGCCTCCGCAATGGGATGCTCGTTGATGCTGCAGTGCCTCGCACGCATCAGCCCGTCGACCGCAAACTCCCAGTTTTCATTGCCGTAGGCACGGAACCACTGTCCGCTGTCGTCGTGGTATTCGTACGCATAGCGCACTGCGATGCGATCGCCTTCGAAGGCCCAGAGCTCCTTGATCAGGCGGTAGTCCAGCTCCCTGTTCCACTTGCGTGCGAGGAAGGCCTGTACGTCGTCACGTCCGTTGAGGAACTCGGCCCGATTCCGCCACCGCGTGTCCTCCGTGTAGGCAAGCGCTACCGTTGCTGGATCGCGGCTGTTCCAGCTGTTCTCGGCGAAACGGACCTTCTCGATGGCAGATACTTCGGTGAACGGAGGCAAAGGCGGGCGGTACATGTCAAACGGCGTTCAAATCTGACCCCGGATCGGCGTCCAATTTTGACCCCCTTGGCGTAAGGGCTGCGGTCGACCTGAGCGATTAAACCCGGTTCTTGAAGCGCCAGCTCTCGTTGCCGGTCTCCACGATATCGCAGTGATGCGTCAGGCGGTCGAGGAGCGCGGTGGTCATCTTGGCGTCGCCAAAGACCGAGGGCCACTCGCCGAAGGCCAGGTTGGTGGTAACGATCACCGAGGTTTGCTCGTAGAGCCGGCTCACCAGATGGAAGAGAAGTTGCCCTCCCGACTGGGCGAAGGGCAGATAGCCGAGTTCGTCGAGCACGATGAAGTCCATGCGGGTGAGGTAATCGGCCATTCGGCCCTGGCGGCCGGACCGCCCCTCCGCCTCGAGCTTGTTCACGAGATCGACGACGTTGAAGAACCGGCCGCGGGCGCCACCCCGGATGCAGGCCCTTGCGATCGCGATCGCCAAATGGGTCTTGCCCGTTCCGGTTCCGCCGATCAGCACGGCGTTGCGCTGATGGGCGATGAAGTTGCCGGAGGCGAGATCGCGCACCAGCGTCTCGTTGATCGGCGTCTCGTCGAAGACGAAGTCGTCGATGTCCCGGGCGAGAGGCAGCTTGGCAATGGTGATCTGGTACTTGATCGAGCGTGCCTGCTTCTCGGAGATCTCCGCCGACAGGAGATCGCCAACGACCCGCTGCGGTTCGTGCTGGCGCTTCACGGCGGTGGCGATGATCTCGTCGAAGGCGGCCTTCATGCCGTAGAGCTTGAGCTCGCCCATGGTGGCGAGGATCTCGGACCT
Organism: Aureimonas sp. SA4125; assembly: GCF_019973775.1. Classification (NCBI taxonomy): domain Bacteria; kingdom Pseudomonadati; phylum Pseudomonadota; class Alphaproteobacteria; order Hyphomicrobiales; family Aurantimonadaceae; genus Aureimonas; species Aureimonas sp. SA4125. The sequence continues at coordinate 1,913,662 of NZ_AP025032.1, forward strand.
TTCCATCACACTGCCCTCCTGAGGTTGTCGTAACGGGCGCAGTCGGCCGCTGGCTCATGGCGAAGGCGCAGCGCATCCGGCGTCATAATGGTGATCGTGCGCGTCGGCTCCCGGGCCCGCGCCAGGATGTTGAGAATGACATCGGCGGAGTGAACGCCTTCGCCGAGCGCTTCGGCACAGGCGGCCTCGACGGCGGGCAGTCCGTCACTCAATACCGCAGCGAGGATGCTGACCATTTGGCGGCCGCCGTCGGGCGTGGTGCCAAGCTTGCGACGCACACGCTCGAGATGGGCTGGCAGGATCCAGTCCTTGAACGGGGCACCGTTGCGAAGCGCGCCGGGCTTCCTCGCCAGCACCGGGACATAATGCCAGGGATCGTAGACCGTCTGATCACGGCCGAAGCAGCGGGGATGCTCTCCGACAATGCGCCCGTCCTGGCGCAGCTCGATCCGATCGGCATAGGCCCGGACCTCGGCAGGGCGTCCGACGGCGCTGGCGGCAACGGAGTAGCGGTTGTTGTCGAAGCGCACGAGGCAGGTCTTCGACACCGAGGCCGGCACGGCATGGAAGCCATCGAAGCGGCCGCGATAGGGCACAAGGCTTGGACGCTCTTGCTCGAACATCTCCCAGACCGTCCGGTCGCGGAACTCGGGATGGCGGTGTGCCTTGGCGAAGGCGATGGTGCGATCGAGCAGCCAGGCGTTCAGCTCCTCGTAGCTCTTGACCCGCAGCCGTGGCGTGAAGAAGCGCTCGCGTACCAGACCGACCTGGTTCTCAACCTGTCCCTTCTCCCAGCCCGACGCCGGCGTGCAGGCTACCGGGTCGACGAGGTAGTGGCCGCACATCTGGAGGAAACGCCTGTTATAGGCGCGCTCACGGCCAACGAAGATCGTCTCCACCGCCGTCTTCATGTTGTCGTAGATGCCCCGCGTGCAGGCGCCCTTGAAGAAAGCGAACGCCCGGTCGTGGGAGTCGAACACCATCTCCTGGCTCTCTCGCGGATAGGCTCGGACGAACAGCATGCGGGAATGGCAGAGCCGCACGTGGGCGACCTTCACCGTCACCGTCGTGCCATTGATCAGCACGACCTCGTGGCTCCAGTCGAACTGGTAGGCTTCGCCCGGATCGAAGCTCAGCGGCACGAAGGCCGATGCCGACAGCGAGGACTGATCGCGTTGCCAGCCCCGAGCATAGCGGCGTACGGCATCATAGCCGCCCTCGTAGCCCAGCCTACGCAACTCCTCGAACACCCGGATCAGTGTCAGGCGTTCCCGGGCCGGTCGGGCATTGTTCGTTGCCAGCATCCGGTCAAGCTCAGGCTTCCAGGCACCGAGCTTGGGTCTTGGCTGAACGGAGCGCTCATAGTCGAAGGCCGTCTCGTTCGAGCGGAGAACCTTCCGGACCGTGTTGCGAGAGACATGGAGCTCGCGGACAATCTCCTTGATCGTCCGGCCACGCACGAAAAACTCGCGCCGGATGCGCGCAACTGTATCCACGCCCTTCATCCCCCGCCCGCCCGTCTTCCAGAGGAAAACGCGGACTCTTCAGATCCATCGGATGGGGGTCAATTTTGGACGCCTATGACCCCGCCTAGGGGGTCAAAATTGCACGCCGAATGACAGATCCCGTCGGCCAGGCCGCGTGGTGGTCGTCGATCACCAGCGCGTTGCGGTGGCGGATCGGCTGGTGGCGCTAGGGATGGCGATGTGGCTCCGGCCCCTCCCAGCCCGTGTGCTGGTGTCTGTAGTCTTTGTCGTGGACGTGCGGGGGTGTCGTGTTCGAAGGCATGGTGGACGTGCTCGACCTCGACAGAATTGCTTGCGCGCCAGAGTCCCTGCGCTTCGGCTACGCCAGCCCCGGCGCCCACGGCCATGACTAGGAAGGTCGGGCCGATGCCGATCGTAGTGCCGAGCCCGCCGGCGGCGGGTCAATGTGTCTGTGTGAGACATTCGGCATGGTCGCCGAGAACTTCGATGACCCGGCAATCCTCGACGGTGCCGCTGTGGCACTCGGCCATCCTGGCCACCTCGGTACGGAGGGCCGTCAGCCTGGCGATCTTGTGGTCGATGTCGGCAAGATGGGTGCGCGCGATCTCGTCTGCCCGCTCGCAAGACGTGGACGGATGCCCGGACAGGGCGAGCAACTGCCGGATGGGCTCGATCTCGAAGCCCAGCTCGCGAGCATGCCTGATGAACCGCAGCCGTTGCAGGTCGTCGCGATCGTAAAGACGTCGGTTGCCCTCCGTCCGCGGAAGGGAGGGCAACAGGCCGATGCTCTCGTAGTACCGGATGGTCGGAACCTTGATCCCGGTCTCGGCGGACGCGACACCGATTGCTACCGCTTTCGTCATGGCAACTTCTCCTCCAGCCGCTGGAGGATTACCTTCTCGCGTGTCGCCGCACAAGGGATCCGGTCTCGGCAGATAAGGTCGTTCCGCGCGACTTACCAAGTTCGCTAAAATGCTAAGCGACGCTTTCGAGGGGCGATAACCACCCTCGACGCCATGACCAACTTGCTTAAAAAGCGAGACAAATTCGCCCGGCAACGTCAATCGGCTGGTGCGAGCGTGCTCCTGACAACTAGGAGCCCCGGCAGTGCTATCGCTACTACGTCTCTCGTTAATCTCCATGCTTCTCACGCCCGTTGCGGCATTTGCGGGCATGCCCTTGCAGGGCAAGACGTCGCAACCAGTCGGCCATTACGAGTTCTGCAAGAGCTACGCCGACCGCTGCGGCCCGAACCAGGACGCCCGGCCGATCGAGTTGACGCCGCCGGTTCAGGCGAAACTCGACGAGGTCAACGACGCCGTGAACATCGGCATCCTGCCGAAGACGGACGAGGAAATATATGGCGTGCCTGAGAAGTGGGTCTACCCGACCACAGAGGGGGACTGCGAGGACTACGCGCTCCTGAAGCAGTACATGCTCGAGCGGGCGGGGTATCCACGGTCATCGTTGCTCCTGACCGTTCTCCGCCAGGCGAACGGGGCCGGGCATGCCGTCCTCACCGTCACTACCGACAAGGGCGATCTCGTCCTCGACAACCTCGAGGAGGAAATCCGCGACTGGGCGATGACGACCTACACCTTCCTCAAGAGGCAGTCCGCCGAGGACTCCTCCAAGTGGGTGTCGATCGTCGACGACCGTGAACTGGCGGTCGGCAGCGTCCGCTGAAGAGTGGCGGGCATCCGCTCCGGCGTGGCGACGCGATCGAAGATGCGGACGACCGTGCCTGCTTCCGGCGGCAGCACCAGCGCGGATAACCCGGCATCGTGCCTCATAACGAAATCCGTTTGCCCGGCATAGGCCTTCCACGCGCCCGAGGCGAACTCGTGGGCGCTGCCGAGGACGATGTATCGTACGACAGACCGGCTCTCGAAGACCGCGTGCTCGAAGCCGTTGGCCGCGGGCGGCCAGCAACAGACGACCACCTCGGGCTCCAGCTCCCGCAGCGCCGTCTCCGCATCCATCCCGGCGACGAACGGCGGGTAGTCGATGGCGTGATGCCAACTGCGGTCGTCGCTCGCCTCGATCACGACGCCCGTTTCCCGTAGGAGCCGCGACAGAGTGCCGTCGCCGGCAGCGATCTCGATCGCCCTTCGTCCGCCGATCAGAAGTTTCAATTCCCCGATCAGGCGATCCGAGAAGAAGCAGTAGCTTCCCCGTGTCTGTGCGGCGAGGAGGAACCTGGCCTTCTCCGGGACCAGCGGCCAGAGAAACCTGAAGAGGCTCGATGACACCGCCTTCCTGTTTCCGCGCCGGTCTTGGAAGAGGAGGCTTGTCAGGATGCGGGTCCGCCGCCCGTAGCGCATTTCGTCGGCACCGGCCCCCGAAACGGCGCCGATCGAAAGCTTCTCCAGAGCCAGTAGCGTCATCCGTTTCCCGACAAGCTGCCTCGTAGCGAGGAGGGGCCCCTGTCCCGGGGCCCATCGTTTCGTCTTGCCCGTCCGCTCTCCGGCGACGCCGCGCAGGAGAAGCCGATCCAGCGCCTCGGTGGACTTCCGGGCGAGAGCCTCGGCTAGATCGTGTTCGACGGCTGCCCAATCCTGCGGGCATCTCGTTCTCATTTGCTCGAGCGACGGCCGACCGGCGAGCCAGCGCACTGCTTCCTTGTGAGTCATCCGCACGACGATCTCCCGACGGGGTTCGACGGCCTCGTCCGGCAACGGTGTCGCAAGGACCCGTTGCCGGAGGGGCGGTCTCAGGAGAGGCTGTCGAGGAGTGCCGATATCTGCTCGGGCTTCAGCGCGCCGATGTATTTCTTGCCGTTGACGAAGAAGGTCGGGGTCGAATTTACGCCCATCACGGACTCGCCGCGCTCCTTCACCTTCACGATCTTCGCTTGCAGCTCCTTGTCGGAGAGGCAGGCCTTGAAGCTCTCTTCGGTGAACCCCGCGAGCTTCGATATCGACAGGAGCTTCACGGAAGCGTCGTCGGCGTGGGCCCAGTCCTCGCCCTTCTGGAAGAGGACGTCGATCATTGCCTGACGATTGTCGTTCGGGGCGCAGCGGGCGAGCATGAACGCCGCCGTCGCCCGCGGATCGAACGGGAACTCCCGGAGGATGAGCTTGGCCTTCCCGGTGTCGATCCAATCCCTCTTCAAGGTCGGATAGGTGTTGACGTGAAACGCCGCACAGTGATCGCAGGTCATCGACGCGTACTCGATGATGGTGATCGGTGCCTCGGCCTTGCCGATCACGACGTCCGGAAGCGCCTGGGCGGCCATCAGAACGGCGACGTCGACTTCGCCCTGCATCTGCGGCAGATCGACCGATGGTTCGGATGTGGCGTTGCCAGTCGGCTGGGAAGAGGTAGTCGAGGCGGGCTCGACGGTTTGCGCCGCCGTTTCGTCGGCGGCTTCCTGTCCCGTACATCCGGACAGGACGAGGAGACCCAGGCCGCAGGCCGAGACAAGGCCGAAGCCGCTGGATCTGGTGAAGCGAAATCCGTCGCGCAGACGGTGGATGGTCGAGGACGTCATGGTCCCTGCTCCCGAAAGGTAGTCCGCACGGATGGCGGACGCTGAATTGAGGACGTCGGCGCAGCCGGCTATGCCGGGCTTGCGGACGGATTCATTCGAATGGGGGAGACGATCGCCGTAGGGCGCGTCGCCGTCGGGTCAGACGGCGCGGCGGGGTGGCCTTTCGGCCGGGCCGCGTTCGCGGCCGAGCAGGAACTTCACGTTTGCGGGGATCGGGATGGACCGGACAGTTTCGTGGAACTCGCGCGTGGAGCACGCCACGGCGGGAATCGCGACCGAGCAGTGCGCGACGTCCATGACGCCGGCAGCGTCGGCCGGGCGATCATGATCGGCGTCACCGAGCACCTCCAACGCATCCAAGCAGTATCCCTGGCCGCCGACGGCATGGTCGAGTGAATTCGCCGCCGCTCCATGGGCGACGGAGCAGACGAGCGCGGACAGGGAAAGGAAGAGGAGGAGGGCTAGCCTGATCATGCTCGACGGTGTTCCGGGGACGCGCCGACTCTAACCGAACGGGGCCGGATGTCCAACGACGACCGCAGCGGTGCCGGAACGGCCAAGCCTCGCATCTAGTGATCGGCCTTGAACGGATCGGCGAGGGCGGCGTCCGGGCGGCTGACCTGGACGGCGTCGGCGGACGTCTCCTTAGCCAACTCCTTCGCGCCGAGCTTTTCCAGGATGTCCCGGAAGCGCGGGTTCATGCCGCCGTCCGAGTAGGCCATCGCAGAACCCGCCCGGTTCTCCGACAGCAGCGTCTGGATCGTCTGCTTGTCCTTCTCTCGCTTCGCCAGCACTTCGGGGTCCGTACTCGAGGCCATCACGGGGCAGGCAGAGGTGGCGAGGATCGGACTGACGCCGTCCGCCGCCCGCGAGTCGAAGACGTATCGACCGCCGCAGGCCGCGACGTCCGGCTCCTTGCGCGTGACCTCGAAGACGTCGTAGCCGAGTTTGAGGTTGCGCCAGAATGCGATGTTCGGATCCATCCGGTGTCTTGCCATCTGCGCGGCGGACATGCGGAACGGGAATGCCTGAACCTGGAAGTCGCTCTGCCCGAGCGAGAAAGCCTTCTCGGCCGAAGCGTACACCTCAGAGACCCCTTCGTCGGTCATGGCGAAGCAGCCGGACGACGAGCAGGCGCCATGCACCATCAACGAGTCGCCGGTATAGCCAAGCGCTCTCTCGAGCGGGTTTGGGTACCCGAGATTGAAGGAGCGGTGGTACTTCGAGTTTGGGTTCATCAGGCTGGCCGTCACCTGGTAGAAGCCCTCGGGAGCCTGTCGGTCGCCGTTCGTCTTCTTCGGCCCGAGCTTGCCCGACCACCGACACATCGGGTGCGTCTTCAGGAGCGCGTAGCGGCCGTCCGCACCGAGCTTCCAGACCTCCAGTTCGCTCTCCTCCTTGAAGATGCGGACAAGGATGGATCCGGCGGGACGGGCTTTCGACGACTGTGCGACGGCGACGGGAGAGACGGCGGTGTAGACGTCTTCGGTCACCGCGACGCATCCGCCGAGCAACAGCGCGGACATTGCGGCCGCCAGGGTCATGAATGGTTTCGGCATCTGGGACGGCTCTCTGGCGAAGTTCGAATGCGACTGGATTGCGCCGAAGCTATCGACCGGGCAATGACCGAAGCTGGACCGTCGATGTCGCCAACGACCGGACTCTCATACTAGGGCATTCACGCTCGTCATTGATCGTCGCGACTGACTTAGCGGAAAACCGACGCCGTTAGGCATAGAACTTTTGGGACGAGCTGCGGGCGATGCTGGCCGAGCTTGGGTTCGCCTCTGGCTACGACCATGCCGAACCGCGTCCTTGGGCAAACGCCAGCTTGGTCGAGCATGAGAGCGCAGCTTCGGCGTGTTTCCCTTGTCCGGCGGCGAAACAACTGCGCTTGAACGGCCGTCGAGCGACGACGGTTTGTACCCAGCATAATCGTGCCCTAAGTTGGGGTACGATTAGTAAGTTGGAGGTCGCAATGACGGAGCGAGGACTGACCGCCAACGAAGCAGCATTGGTGCTCGAGATCACCCACTCAGGGTTCATGCCGTGGGAGATGGCTCAGCGTGAAACCAAGCCATCGGTCGGCGACGATCCGATCAATCGCTTCAACTAGAAGATACTGCTTTCTATTGATCGTGGTCGGCTCGGGTGTCAGAAAGACCTGCCCCGAAGCTGTGAACCAACCCGCACCTGCGGAGAACGTATCACCTTCGTATTCACACCCCTGCTCCGCAAGGGCATCGTATACGTCCTTGGCGAGATAGAACATCTCGCTCAAGCGTAGGCGCGAACCTCATTCATACGCCTGCGTGCCTCCATGCGCGCCTTCATTCGCTCGATCATGTCGAGCGCCGGCTGCAAGGAGCCCTCCGCCAGAGCCCGGTCCGCGTTCACAACGTGGAGTTCCGGAACTTCGGGTGAGGTGAACATATGATGCCCACCGACGATTTCGTGAACGATCGTAATGTCCGAAACACGCAGCGGCATCCGTAAAATCCTCTGTTCAAGGAAAGATAATAGGCTTTTCCTTCGATATCTTCAATGCCCCGACCCTTGGCGCGATCCTAGCGTTTGCATCGAAGTCCCGGTAGATGCCGTGCACGCGATCCACAGCCTCCTGGATTTCGGACAACCACGGTCACAAAGGAGCTTCAGTTCTGGCTTTGGACGATCTTGGGCGAACGGACGTCCATTCCGTGACTGGACCTTAAAATTGACCCTCAGGATACCCGTAGACCCGCCGCCTTGTCGGTGGCAACAGCTACCTAATGGCGCAAAAGTCTTCGGTGACAGGGTGCTTCCTCTCGATCAAGCGTCGGTCGCCGTATGGCGCGTCTCTTGGCGGTTCACGGGAAGGGACGGCTCGAGGCTGACCTTTCCTATGTCGCTGTCGCAATCGTCCATCAGGCATGCTTGGTAACGCGAAACTTCAAGGACATGACGGGCAAGGGTGCGCTGCTTCTCGACCCTTTTACGGACCCTCCAACCAAAGGCTGATCGACGTTGACCTCTATGCGGGGGAGAGATGTGGCGTAGTTCGCAGGTCGACTCCGCTTCGTTCAAGTCGCGTGGGCAGAGCGTTCGCGGCGCCACCATCTTGGCGACCTGAAGCCCTTTCCTCGTTCAAATCGCGTGCAGTCAGTCCGGGTCGTGTCCGTCAACGTGGTGGAAATTGAGTGTAGCTGAAGCGGCTCCGTTTCAGGCGACTTCGGTGGAAATCTGTTCGGGTTTTGCAGTGTTGCCCATGGCCATGAGGTCGGCCATGGGTTCGGTCTGCATGTAGCGGTTCTGGATCTGCCATTCGTCGTTGGCCTCGAGAAGGACGGCGCCGATGAGCCGGATGATGGATCCCTCGTTCGGGAAGATTCCGACGACGTCGGCACGCCGCTTCACCTCCTTGTTCAGGCGCTCCAGGGAATTCGTCGAATGGATCCGGGTCCGGTGCTGACTGGGAAAATCCATGTGCGCCAGCACGTCGGTCTCGCTGTTGTCGATGAAGGCCCCGAGCTTTGGACACTTTCCCCGAAGCTGGTCGGCGACGTGGCGCAGCGCCTGGCTGGCGCTAGCACGATCGGGCTGGGCGAAGGCTTGGCGCAGCGCGGCCGCCGCCATGCTCTGCTGCGCCTTCGGGACATACGACAGGGCGTTGCGCATCCAATGCACCCGGCAGCGCTGCCAGGAGGCGCTGAACACCCGGCGAATGGCGGCTTTCAGCCCTTCGTGAGCATCCGAGATCACGAGCTTCACGCCGGACAGGCCGCGGCGCACGAGGCTCTTGAGGAAGCTCGACCAAAACGTCTCCGCTTCCGAGGGGCCGATGTGAAGGCCGACGATCTCGCGCTTGCCGTCCGTGTTCACGGCCACGGCGATTATGGCGGCGACCGAAACGATGCGTCCACCCTCGCGCTGCTTCAGGTAGGTCGCATCCAGCCAGAGGTAGGGCCAGTCGCCAGTGAGAGGACGGTCGAGGAAGCCGCCGACGCGTTCGTCGATGTCTTTGCACAGCTTCGATACGGTGCTCTTGCCGATCCCCGACAGCCCCATGGCCTGTACCAGATCGTCGACCCGCCGGGTGGAAACGCCGCTGATCCAAGCTTCCTGAATGACGGCAACCAAGGCCTTCTCCGAGAGCTTTCTCGGCTCCAGGAACGGCGGGAAGTAGCTGCCCTGCCGAAGCTTGGGTATCCGAAGCTGCAACGAGCCGAGCCGCGTGTCGAGCGAGCGGTCGCGGTAGCCATTGCGATAAGTCGCCCGTTCCTGCGTCCGTTCGTGGCGCCCGGCGCCGATCATGCCTTCAACGTCGACCTCCATAAGGAGCTGCATCACGCTCTCGGCTATCGTTCTCAGGAAATCGCCGTCCCCGGCTTTCGCAAAAAGCTCGGCAAGCGGTAGTCTGTCCTCGGTCATCGGGTTCTCCGGTCAGGTTGAAGTCTCGCAACTCCACCTTAGCCGCCCTATCCGGTGACCGCCTCAGCCACACCTTTCAATGTCGGAATTTCCACCACGAGCGCGGACACTACCGTCAGTCCGCAGTCGGGATCGACCTCAACCTGTTCTACTGACGGACCCTTGCGTCCCCTTCCGAGAGAACTGCTTTATCTCTTCGGTCGATGGCATTTGGGGGGTGCCCATACGCCGGGATCTCCTGACTGTCTTGCGAACCGCCGTGCGAGGTCGCCTTCTCCTTCGCACGCTCACTCGGATTGGATATCTCGCATGGCTACCTGGACGTTCACGTTGTTGCCCTGGGCGGCCCTGGTGATCGGTGCGACCTTCGCAAGCTTCCGACGCCCGAGCCCCGCGACGGCGAGCGCCGTACAGCATCTCGCCGCCGGCGTGGTGTTCGCCGCGGCGGCAACCGAGGTCCTGCCGGACGTCCAGCATGGTGGGTCGGCCCTTGCCATCGTCCTCGGGGGCAGCGCCGGCCTCGGGCTGATGTTCGCCATCAAAGCCGTCGGTTCCCGGCTTCCCGGAAAATGGTCCCTCGTTGCCCTGACGGGCATCGACATCCTCATCGACGGCGTGGTGCTCGGTATCGGCTTCGCGGCGGGGGCAAAGCAGGGCGCCCTGCTGCTGTTCGCTCTGACGCTTGAGATTCTCTTCCTCGGTCTCGCCGCCACCGAGGAGCTGCTTGAGAACCTCGGCTCGAAGGGCAAGGTGATCGCGGCCGTCGCCTTGGGCGGCGCCCTCCTACCTCTCGGGGCGGTGCTGGGCGGTCCCGTCCACGACTTGCCGCCCTTCTGGCTGACCGCTGCGCTGAGCTTCGCCCTCATCGCGCTGCTCTACCTGGTCACGGAAGAACTGCTCGTCGAGGCGCACCAAAAGCCGGACAGTCCCCTCGTCACCTCGTTGTTCTTCGTCGGGTTCCTCGGACTGCTGGTGATCGAGGGTTTCGTCGCCTAGCCGTGCGGTCGCTCAGCGGCGAGACAGTCAGGGGGAGGGCGGACAGGTCGGCACGGGCTTCAAGTCTAGCCTCGAGAGCGAACCGGCGAAGGCGTAGTCGCCGTTGTCGATGGTGATGTCGTCGGAGATGCCGTTCTCATAAAGCGTGTAGGATGTCTGGTAGAGCGGTTGTCCGCTTCCGTCCGCATCGGTGTGGCGGTCGAAATAGGACTCGGTGACGCGCCAGCTCGCGATCCCGTGCAACTTCCCGTCCACATGCTCCCCTGTGGAGGTTTTCGCCCTTTCGGATCCCGAGCCCTCGGGCTTGGTCGGCGTGATGATGGCCGTGGTCGTGAGCATCATGTCCTCTTCGATGTCGCCGTCGAAGAAGGGCGTCTGCACGAACCGCTCGCCGGCCTTTGCATTTTCGATCAGGGCGACCGTATGGGCCGACGGAAAGACAGAGAGGGGGAGGTCGAACTTCGACCTTTCCGGTTCCTCGATCGAGACCTGCGTTCCTTTCGCACCGTTGACGGCTCTCCCCCTCAGCACGGCCTCCGGGGCGTTGTCGACGAAGGTCTTCGTGGTGAAGTCGAAGGTGCCGGCTGCGACGTCCTCGACCGAAACCGTCTGCTGGTCGGTCACGACGGTCTTGTCTTCGCGTTCGAAGCGGGCGACGAACCTGTAGTCGGTGTCGAACCTACCGCAGGCGGGTATCTCGACGTCTGCGGCGATGCGCCCGATCCCGCCCAGGAGATCGAAGGATTTGCGTGTCAGGGACAGCTCGTAAACCGCACGGTGCGGGACAAGCTGTGCGGCCCTGGCAGGCAGAGTGGAGCCGACAACCGTCAGGGTGAGGAACGCTGCGAGAATCCACGGCCGTGCTGTCGGGTCAGTCCTCATGATGGTGATCCTCGATCCTCTCTCCGGACCTCTTGACGACCGCCATGATGGTCAGGGTCTTGCCGTCGTTGAAGCCGACCGTAACGGGGACCTGTTGGCCCGGCAGCAGTTCGGTGCCCGAACGCCGGACAACCAGATGCATTCCGCTTTCCCTCATCAGCAGTTCGGACCGGGACGGAACGAAGATCTCGTTCTCCAGTCCGCCGTTCGGCAAGCGATCGTCGTGACGGCCCCGGACCGTACCGATGCCGGCAAAGGCCGGGCTGGTGATGTCGCGGAGCCCGACGTTCCTCGACGTGCCGTTCCAGACCACAAGGAACGCATCGACCGGAGCGGCGGGATCCGCCTGAATTAACAGTTCCGCATGCTCGATCTTCAGTTCGGCGGAAGCGATCTCCGGACGCGCATCCTTGGCGAAGGCTTCTGCGGAGGACGAGCAAGCGATCAGGAATGTGGCGAGGTGCGCAAGAAGTCTCGCCCGACCAGCACTGGGGGGCGCCATTCGGCCGAAGGTCGGTCCACGGGCCGCGCCTGACATCTTAGACATCGTCTGATCTGTCCCCAGCATTGAGTTTCCCAGCCCGGAGTCGCTACCTCATCTCGCAGGTCTTGCAAGGCTTTTCGCCAAGGATAAGGCATTGCTGCGCGGGGCCCGTGGGCGAGGCCGGACAGGCTTTTCACCGAAGCCGCTTTTTCCTCTTGCTCCTCTAGTCGGTAGAGGAATTACGGTCGGCCAAATCCAGTTTCGAGGAGATTCCCGTGAACGCCGAACCGAGACAGACCCGCTACCGGGTGACGGGCATGGACTGTGCCGCCTGCGCATCGAAGATCGATACTGCCGTCCGCAGGCTTCCCGGGGTTGATGACGTGTCGGTGTCCGTCTCGGCGGGAACTCTGAGGATCGTGCATGGCGACGATCTCCAGGGCGAGACGATCATCAAGCAGGTGAAGAACCTCGGCTATGGAGCAGAGCCCGCTCCGGTCGGAGGCAAGCCCGCACCAAGCAAGCCAGCCACGGTCGCCGATAGCCATGACCAGCACGATCATGATCATGAAGGCCACGACCACAATCATGATCACGACAATGGTTCCCATGCAGCGGATGCAGCCACGGCTCCCTCCGCGCATGCGCACGATCATGGCGCGCCCTCCGATGGTCCCTGGTGGAAGACACGCAAGGCGATGGCGACCGCCACCTGCGCCCTCGCGCTGGTCGTCGCCTACGTCGCCGGGACCATCTACCCGTCGATCGAGAAGCCGGCCTTCATCATCGCCTTGGCGGTCGGGCTGGTGCCGGTTGCCGTACGCGCCTTCAACGCCGCCCGCTACGGCACGCCTTTCTCGATCGAGACCCTGATGACGATCGCCGCGGTCGGCGCGGTGTTCATCGGTGCCGAGGTCGAGGCCGCCACCGTGGTCCTCCTTTTCCTCGTCGGCGAAATGCTGGAAGGCGTCGCGGCCGGTCGGGCCCGCAAGAGCATCCAGGGGCTCTCGGCACTGGTGCCGAAGACCGCGCTGCTCGAGACGAACGGCCAGGCGACCGAGGTTCCCGCCGAGACGCTGGTGGTCGGCGCGACGATCGTCGTCCGTCCCGGCGACCGGGTCCCGGCCGACGGGGAGATCGTGGAGGGTGCGAGCGAGATCGACGAGGCCCCGGTCACGGGCGAGAGCGTGCCAAAGAGCAAGAAGGTCGGCGACCCGGTCTTCGCCGGCACGATCAACGCCGGTGGCGTCCTGCGGGTGAAGGTGACGGCCGCGGCATCCGACAACACGATCGCCCGCGTCGTCAGGTTGGTCGAGGAAGCGCAGGAATCAAAGTCCGAGACCGAGCGTTTCATCGACCGCTTCTCACGGGTCTACACGCCTGGCGTCCTCATCGTCGGCGCGCTTGTCGCCGTCGTACCACCGCTGGCCTTCGGCGGCTCCTGGGAGGAGTGGATCTACAAGGGCCTCGCGATCCTCCTGATCGGCTGCCCGTGCGCCCTCGTCATCTCGACGCCTGCGGCCATCGCGGCAGGCCTGTCGGCTGGCGCCCGTCGTGGTCTACTGATGAAGGGCGGTGCCGTCCTCGAGACGCTCGGCAAAATCACGGCGATCGCCTTCGACAAAACTGGAACGTTGACCGCTGGCAAGCCTGTCGTAACCGACGTGGTCGCCGGAGAGCGCCCCGTCCGGGACGTCCTCTCGCTTGCCGCCGCGCTCGAGCGTGGCTCCAGCCATCCACTGGCCGTCGCCATCCTCGACAAGGCGAAGGCCGACGCGATCCCGGTTCCGCCTGCTTTCGACGCGAGCGCGATCGCGGGCGAGGGAATCGAGGGCGGCGTCGGCGGCGAGCGGGTCTTCCTGGGGTCGCCCCAGGCGGCTGCCAGACGGGCGACGATCACCCCCGAGCAGCAGTCCGCCATCGAGGCTTTCAACGCGGATGGCAAGACAGTCTCGGTCATCGTGGTTGGGACCTCCATGATCGGGTTCATCGCCATGCGGGACGAACCGCGTGCCGACGCACGCCGGGGCCTGGCGCGCCTGAAGAGCATGGGCGTCCGGACGATCATGCTGACGGGCGACAACAAGACGACGGCCAAGGCGGTCGCTTCCTACCTCGGCATGGAAGCACGGGCCGAACTGCTGCCCGAGGACAAGCAGCGGATCGTCCGCGACCTTCAGGCCGAGGGCCTGAAGGTCGCCAAGATCGGAGATGGCATCAACGACGCCCCGGCGCTCGCGGCGGCCGACATCGGCATCGCGATGGGTGGCGGCACGGACGTGGCGCTCGAGACAGCGGACGCCGCCGTCCTGCATGGTCGGGTCATGGACATTCCCGATATGATCGATCTGTCGAAGAGCGTGATGGCGAACATTCGGACGAACATCACCATCGCCCTCGGGCTCAAGGCGGTGTTCCTGGTGACGACGATCGTCGGCGTCACGGGCCTCTGGCCGGCGATCCTCGCCGACACCGGAGCGACTGTTCTGGTCACCGCCAATGCGATGCGCCTTCTCGGGTGGAAGCCCGCATGATGGAAGAGGTCATCACCCACCCCCTCCGCCTCGGGCCGTTCGCCGTCCTCGTCGCCACGTGCCTCTGGCTGCTTGCCGCCACAAGGCGGGTGTCCCGCGAGATCGGTGGCAGCGCCTACGGGTTCGGAGGCACCTCTTGCCAGCTCTGGGCCCAGCGACTTTTCCGCGCATCCGTCGTCGGCGCCTTGCTGTCGACGCTGGGCGACGCCATTCACCTTGGATGGATGGGAGTGGATGCGATCGCCATCGTTCCGGAGGCGCTGATCCCCGTCGGGATGGTGATGGCGGTTGCGGGCTCCGTGTCGACGGTTGTCGCCCGGTCCGACATGGGGCGGCGGTGGCGTGTCGGCGTTCCGGAAAAGGATCCGGACGCCCTCGTGACGACCGGCCTCGTCGCATTGTCGCGCAATCCCGTCTTCGTCGGGATGCTGACACTCGCCGCGGGCCTCGTCCTCGCGCTGCCGTCGCCGCTGATGGTCGCCAGTGCTCTCGGGTTCTGGCTGGCCTGCGAGATGCAGCTCCGCGACGAGGAACGCTTCCTGGAGAGTGCCTTCGGCGCCTCCTATGCCGACTACAGACGGCGTGTCCGGCGCTGGCTTTGAACCGACAACGAAACGAACGGGGAGTGGGACGATGACGTCCATTCGAAAGACCATCCTTGCGGGCGCGTTCGCCCTTCTCTCGAACTCGGCGTTTGCGTCTGAAACCGTCTCCGTCTTCTCGACATCGGGCTGCGGCTGCTGCATCGGCTGGATCAAGCATCTCGAGGAGGCAGGCTTCACCGTCGACGCCAAGAACCTCGCCATGGCGGACCTGTGGGCGAAGAAGATGGAGGCCGGGTTGAAAGAGGGGCAGACCTCCTGCCACACGGGCTTCGTCGGCGGCTACGTCGTGGAGGGCCACGTGCCCGCGGCCGAGGTGAAGCGGCTGCTCACCGAGAAGCCCGACGCGATCGGACTCGCGGTCCCGGACATGCCGATGGGAAGCCCCGGCATGGGGGAGAGCGACGAGCCCTACGACGTGCTGCTCGTCATGAGGGACGGCAAGACCGAGACCTTGGCGAGCTACCCGAAGTGAGGACGGTCTTTCGCACGGCGATACTCATCGGCTGCCTCTCTGCGCCCGCCCTTGCTTCCGCTCACGAGTTCAAGTCGGGCGCGATCTCGGTCGACCATCCCGAGTCCAGGCCGACGCCGAAGACGGCCAGGATCGGCGTCGGCTATCTCGCGATCACCAATGCCGGGACCGAGGCCGACCGCCTTCTCGGTGGATCGTCCGAGGCGTCCGATCGCTTCGAGCTGCATACGTCCGAGATCGTCGACGGCGTAGCCCGCATGCGCCCCGTCGAGGGTGGCATCGCGATCGAGCCCGGGGCGACGGTCGCCCTTCGATCCGGCGGAACGCATGTGATGCTCGTCGGCCTCAGGAAGCCGCTCGCCGCCGGTGAATCCTTCAAGGGCGAACTCGTCTTTGAAAGGGCAGGGACGGTCCCCGTCGAGTTCAAGGTCGAGCCGCATGGCGCGGCTGCCCCGGTCTCCCACGCGCGCCATGTCATGGGCGGGGCGCAATGAATCTCGCCGTGATCCGACGTGTGCTTTGGGGCCTCGTCGCCGGGGTGTCCATGATGCTCGCGCTCGTGTTGACGGGCTTTGTCGACCTGCGCTCCGGGATCGAGTCCCCCGTGGCCGCGGCTCTGAACCCAGTGCCCATCGGTGGCGAGTTCACGCTTGTCGACCAGAACGGCACGACGCGGACATGGTCGTCGTTCCGGGACAAGCCCGTCGCGGTTTTCTTCGGATTCACGAACTGCCCCGACGTCTGCCCGACGACGCTCGCCGAGTTGACGCTGCTCCTCAAGGGCATGGGTCCCAAGGGCGACGACCTGTCCGTCCTCCTCGTCAGCGGCGACCCGAAGCGCGACACGCCGTCGGTCCTGAAGGAATATCTCGAACCGTTCGACCCGCGGATCACGGGTCTGACCGGAGGAGAGCCCGAGATCGACGCTGCCTTTTCCGCCTTCAAGGCCTACCGCAGGATCGTGCCGCTGGAAGGCACCGACTACACCGTCGACCACTCGGCCGGGGTCTACCTCTACGATCGCGAAGGCGCCTTCGCAGGTACACTCGACATGCACGAACCTCAGAGCGTCCGGATCGAAAAGCTGGATCGTCTCGTCTCCGGATAAGGAGGCCTTCGTCCCCCGGTCCTCCACAGTGGACTTGCCCCCTTTTAGTGGAGAGCGTTTTGATTACGCGGCGGCCAGTCGTTCGAACTGGACGGGGCTGATGAAGTCGAGCGCGGAATGGCGCCGGACGGGGTTGTAGAAGCTGTCGATGTAGCGGCCGATGGCCGCCTTCGCCTCGGTCCTGGTCTGGAAGACGGTGCGCCAGACCAGCTCGGATTTCAACGTCTTGAAGAAGGTCTCGACCATCGCATTATCATAGCAGTTGCCCTTGCCGGACATCGAGATCAGCACGTCGTACCTGCGTAGCTCGGCCTGATAGTCGATCGAGCAATATTGGCTGCCGCGGTCAGAATGATGGATCAGGCCGGTTTTCGGGCGGCGCAGGACGAGGGCCTTGCGGAGCGCCTCGAGAGCCAACTCCTTGTGTAGACGATCGCTGACGGCCCAGCCGACGACGCGCCGGGCGAACAGGTCGATGACGACGGCGAGATACAGCCAGCCCTCTCGCGTCCAAACATAGGAGATGTCGGCTCCCCACTTCTCGTCCCGGCGTTCGGTCGCGAAGTCCTGATCAAGGAGGTTCGGCGCGATCGGGAAGGCGTGCAGGCTGTCCGTCGTTCGCTTGAACCGCCGCTTCTGCCGGGCCTTGAGGCCGTTCTCGCGCATCAGGCGCGCTGTCCGACGGCGCCCGATAGCGATCCCCTCGGCCTGGAGTTCATGCCGCATGCGAGGACTCCCATAGGTGCCGTTCGACAACCGAAACGCCGAGCGGACATGCGCCAGAAGCACCATGTCGCGCTGCTGCCGGCGGCAGGCCGGTCGATCCTTCCATGCAAAATAGCCGCTCGAGCTGACGCCGAGGACCTTGCAGAGACGCTGGACGGGGAATTCTTCTTTCGCCGCATCGATGAGTTCGAACCTCACCGACTTCCCTCCCGGGCGAAAAAAGCCATCGCCTTCTTCAGGATGCCACGCTCCTGACGAAGGATCTCATTCTCCCGCCGCAGCCGCTTCATCTCCGCAGCCATGTCCTCGACGCGGTCGGGAGGCGGGCTTTCTATCAAGGCGTCGCGCCGCTTGTCGATCCAGCGCCGCAGTGTCGATAGCCCAACGCCAAGGTCCTCCGCGATCTCGCGCTGCGTCCGGCCGCTCGTCTCAACCAGACGGACGGCTTCCTCCTCGAATTCCTTCGTAAATCGTCGCTGTGTCTTCGCCATGGAGTTCCTCATGCCTCATTGAGAACTCTCCACTTTTCCGGGGCAAGTCCACAGCACGCAAGGAATATCTCATGGCCGGAACGGTCGACCTCGTCCTCAAGTGGACCCTTGCCATCGTCTACGCCGCGATGGGCGCACTCATGGGCTCCGCCTTCGCGTTCGTGGCGGTGAAGATCGTGCTGCTGTTCATCGGAACGTCCGCCCTTTCGGCACAGGCGGTCCAGACTATCGTCATCGTGGCCACGATCATTTCGGCGCTCCTGGCGGCGATCGGGTTCCTGCGCCAGCGCTGACGCTCACCTGCCGAGGTGCCGGCGGAATGCCGCAAGGGCCTCCGGACCGACATGGTGCTCGATTCCTTCGGCGTCGAGCTCGGCGGAGTCCCGGTCGACGCCGATCGAGACCAGGAAGTCCTGCACCAATCCATGGCGCGCCCGCGCCTGTGTGGCCATCGCCTTCCCCTTGGCCGTCAGGAAGATCGAGCGGTAGGGTTCGCTTGTCGCCAATCCGTCCCGGACCAGTCGCTGAACGGTGCGGGCGACTGTGCCGGGCGAGACACCGAAGCACTCGGCGAGATCGGCTGAACGCGCCTCGCCGTGTTCGGCGATGAGGTCGTCGATCATCTCGACATAGTCCTCGGCAAGTTCGGATTGGTGCGCTTCCCGGACGCGGGCGAAGCGTGCCGCCCTGCTTGTCGCCAGCAGCCGATCTGTCGGATGTTCCTGATGACTTCCCATCGACCTGACCTCCCTTATTCCTGCCGCTACACGGTACCGAAACTTGGGCTATGACGCAAAGTTTGTCACTGGACAACTTTGATGGCACAGGCGTACGCTCGCGTTGTCGAAGGAGCCATCTGTCGACACTGCCAAACAGCGTACCCATCGATCACATCAGCGAGGACGGGCCCGTGACATCCGACATTGTGGATCAGGAACCCCTGGGAGGGTGGCGCCGTTCCCGCGGCGAAGGCTCACTGTCTGACGTCAATCGGTCCATTGCGGTCAACACGTCGGGATCAAGCCTGCGAAAGGCCGCGTCCTTCCTCGGTCCCGGCTACCTCGTCGCTGTCGGCTACATGGACCCGGGCAACTGGGCGACCTCGATAGCGGGCGGCTCGAAGTTCGGCTACACGCTGCTGACGGTCGCTCTCGTGTCCAACATCATGGCGATCGTCCTCCAGTCGCTATGCGCTCGGCTTGCCATCGCGTCCGGGCGGGATCTTGCGCAGGCCTGCCGGGACGCTTTCCCAGCTCCCGTCGCATACGTCCTGTGGTTCCTAGCCGAGATCGCCATCATCGCGACCGACATCGCCGAGGTCATCGGTACGGCGATCGGTCTCAACCTCGTATTCGGCATCCCGCTCGAGTTGGGGGTCCTAATCACCGCGCTCGACGTCTTTCTAATCCTCTTCCTCCAGAGGCTCGGCTTCCGCTGGGTGGAGGCGTTGATCATCACGCTGCTCGGCGTCATCGCCGTCTGCTTCGGCGTCCAGATCGCGCTCGCCGATCCCGACTGGGGCGCGGTCATCCTCGGCTTCGCTCCCACGACGGAGATCGTGACCAATCCGGAGATGCTCTACCTGGCTCTCGGAATCCTCGGCGCGACCGTCATGCCGCACAATCTCTATCTCCATTCCGGCATCGTGCAGACACGGGCCTACGGAACGACGCTCCCGGAGAAGCGGCAAGCGCTGAAGTTCGCGACGATCGACTCGACGGTGGCACTGATGTTCGCGCTCCTCGTCAACTCCGCGATCCTGATCCTCGCCGCTGCCACCTTCTACACGACGGGTCGGACGGAGATCGCCGAACTCGGCGAGGCTCATTCCCTCCTCGCGCCCCTCTTGGGGCTTGCCATCGCCCCGACCCTTTTCGGCATCGCGCTCCTGTGCTGCGGCATCAACTCGACGGTGACGGCGACGCTCGCGGGGCAGATCGTCATGGAGGGGTTTCTCGACATCAAGCTGCCCGCCTGGGCCCGCCGCCTGATCACTCGCGGCATCGCGATCGTCCCGGCGGTGTCGGTGACGATCTGGTATGGGGACGCCGGGACGGGCAAGCTTCTCGTCCTCACCCAGGTCGTTCTCAGCCTTCAGCTTTCCTTTGCGGTCTTCCCGTTGGTGATGTTCACCGCGAGCCGCGAGAAGATGGGCGACCTCGTCACCCCGAAGTGGTTGATAGCTATCGCTGTGTTCATCGCGCTCGTGATCGCGCTCTTGAACATCAAGCTCCTCGTCGACTTCGTGATGACCTGACGATCAGGCCGGGCGAGGTGCGAAGAGGATGATGGCGGCACCCGCTAGGCAGACGGCGGCACCCGTGAGGTCCCACCTGTCGGGCTTGACGCATTCCACCGTCCAGAGCCAGACGATCGACGCCGCGATGTAGACACCGCCATAGGCGGCATACGCGCGTCCTGCCGCTTCGCTCCCGACCAACGTCAGGAGATAGGCGAAGGCAGCGAGCGCGAGCATCCCAGGCGCAAGCCAGAGGGCGGACTTGCCGAGCCGGAGCCAGGCCCAGAACGAGAAGCATCCGGCGATTTCGGCGAGTGCGGCGCCGACATAGACGAGGACGGTCATCGCGGGACGCCGCGAGACGTCTCGCTCCATCCTCTCACGACCGACGCGAGAAGCGCCAGCGCGTCGGACGTGCCGTCGGCCTCGCCCTTCTCGAAGTCTCCTTCTGCCTGCGCCATCTGGTTCGTGACGTGAGCAAAGCACAGTACCGGGCGGGCCCGCGCCGTCGCGAAGGCGTAGAGCGCTGCGGCCTCCATCTCGACGGCCGCGATCCCTTCGCCCTTCCTCGCCTCGATGGCGTCCACCGTCTCGCGGTAGGGTGCGTCGGTGGTCCAAGTCGCACCCTCATGGATGGGCTCGAGAAGGCCGGCGAGGTACGGGCCGATGCGGGCGAGCAGCGCGGGATCGGCGGCGGCGAAATCGGCAGGCGCCGCATAGTGGTGGCTTGTGCCCTCGTCGCGCAGCGACTTCGCGATCATGACGAAGTACGGCGTCGGTCCGAGCGGCGCGATCTGCCCGGCCGACGTGATGCTGACGAGGAATTCGCATCCGGAGGCAAAGAGTTGTTCGGCGACGAGGACGGCGAAGGGCGCGCCGACGACGCAGCCGACGACTCCGATGGACGTGCCATGGAGGTCGAAGACGTGAAGCTCGGTGTGGTAGCAGGCCCAGACCTCAGATACCCGGCTGCGGCCTTCCGCCTTCAGGCGGCGGACGATGTCTCCGTCGGGATCGAGGAGGCAGATCGCCGGGACAGAACCCTCAGGCAATCCCTTTTGCCGTCGCGCCTCTCGAAGCAGATTCTCGGGTTGGAAAACCGACGGGGCGGCAAAGGACTTGTTAGCTAGGAGCGGAGACGAAGGAGCGCTCATGGCGTCTCCTCGAAGGTCGCGCCGTAGTGGTAGGGCGGCAGCTCGACGAGCCGCAAGCTTTCGAAGCCCGCGGGCTCGACGACGGCGCGGAGCATATCGGGCGACATCCGCATCTCCGTTCTCGGGCCGCGCAATTGCCCGAGGACCGGCGTCTCCTCGCGGGGACGGGCATGCCAGTTGACCACGCTGAACAGTCCGCCGGGCGCGAGGACTCTGCGGATCGCAGCGAGAAGGTTCGGCTGGTCCGGCACCCCATGGAAGGTGTTCGCCATCAGCACGAGATCGACCTTGCCCGGAAGGTGCCGGGCAACGTCCGCCGCGTCCGCCTCGATCCAGCCGGCCACGTCGGCACCGTGGCGGGCGACCTCGGCCCGGGCGGCATCGAGCATCGCGGGATTGATGTCGAGCGCGTGGACCCGGCCGCCGACGAGCCTTGCGAGCGGCGCGGTGAAGAGCCCGTCGCCGCAACAAAGGTCGAGGACGGTCATGTCCGGGCGGATGCCGATGGCGGAGAGGACGGCGGCAGGGTCCGGCCAAAGCACCGACCACCAGTCGCGGTCCGGCATTGAGGTGCCGGGAAAGACGGTCGTCATGGCAATCTCCTTTGCCTCTCGTCGCGCAGCGGATCGAGCAGGCAGAGGTGGCTCGGTTTGTCTGAACAGGCTCGGCGGCCTGATAAGTGGATCGTCTGCCGGGTTTA
Organism: Aureimonas sp. SA4125; assembly: GCF_019973775.1. Lineage (NCBI taxonomy): Bacteria > Pseudomonadati > Pseudomonadota > Alphaproteobacteria > Hyphomicrobiales > Aurantimonadaceae > Aureimonas > Aureimonas sp. SA4125. The sequence goes on from NZ_AP025032.1 coordinate 1,935,443, forward strand.
TGCCGCTGCGAGAAGCGGCTGGTTGAAGTAGGCGTGGTCCGGGGTCTTCCGGCCCAAGCTCGAGTGCGGGCGTCCGCCGTTGTAGAAGTCGAGGTATCGGGCGAGCGAGGCCCGGGCATGGCTGACCGTCTCATAGGCCCGGAGATAGACCTCCTCGTATTTCACTGATTTCCAGAGCCGCTCGACGAAGACGTTGTCGCGCCAGGCGCCCTTGCCGTCCATGCTGATCTTGATCTCCCTGTCCAACAGGACCTTCGTGAAGTCGATGCTGGTGAACTGCGAGCCCTGATCCGTGTTGAAGATTTCGGGTTTCCCAAAACGGGCCAAGGCCTCCTCCACCGCCTCGATGCAGAAGTCCGCCTGCATCGAGATCGAAAGCCGCCAGCTCAGCACCCGCCGGCTGAACCAGTCGACGACGGCGGCGAGATAGACGAAGCCGCGGGCCATCGGGATGTAGGTAATGTCCATCGCCCAGACCTGGTTCGGCCGCATCACCGGCAGCTTGCGCAGGAGATAGGGATAGATCTTGTGGCCCGGCGCCGGCTTTGACGTGTTCGGCCGACGGTAGATCGCCTCAATCGCCATCCGCTTCATCAGCGTTGCGACACGCAGGCGGCCGACAACAATGCCCTCCAAAGTCAAGAGGTCGCGAAGCATGCGGCTGCCGGCGAAGGGATATTCCAAATGCAGTTCGTCTATCCGTCGCATGAGTGCGAGATCGGCGGCAGAGACAGCGCGTGGCAGGTAGTAGACGCTTCCCCGGCTGATGCCGAGTTCGCGTGCCTGCCCGGCAACCGGCAGAGGATGGGAGCGGTCGATCATCGTCTTGCGCTCGGCAACAGTCCGGCCTTGTCGAGCGCGCCTTCCAAAAAATCGTTGGCCAATGTCAGCTCCCCGATCTTGGCATGCAGCGTCTTCACGTCGATGACTGGGGCGGCGGCGATTGCGGTCGTTTCTGATCCGAAAACTCCGGCGGCGCCCTCCAGAAGCTGAGAGCGCCACTGCGTGATCTGATTGGGATGCACGTCGAACTGCTGCGCCAATTCGGCCAGCGTCTTCTCGCCGCGCACTGCTGCCAGCGCCACCTTTGCTTTGAAGGTAGGGCTGTGGTTCCGCCTCGGTCTCTTGGTCATCGTCTCTCCTGGTCGCGGCCATCCTGGCCGTCTTCAGGCAGACAATCCACTCAGCCCGCTGTGCAGATTTGCCGAGCCACCTCTGGCTGCCCCTTACGCTCTACACACGGCCGATCAACGGAACATGACCGCAAGCGTCAGTCCCAATTCCACGCCAGCGCTCCGCCCGCGACGACAAGGTATCGCCCGAGCTTGCCGATGCCTACGAGGGTCGCGAACGGCACCAGATGCACCCGCAGCATTCCGGCGATGACGGTCAGCGCGTCGCCCACGACCGGAACCCAAGCGATCAACAAGGTCCAGAGGCCGTAGCGCCGGAAGAAGCCAGAGAAGCGGTCGATCTGTGCCGATGGGACCGGGAACCAGCGTCGATCACGGTAGTGCGCGAAGAAACGCCCGCAGGCCCAATTGGTGACCGAGCCAAGCGTGTTCCCGACGGTCGCGGCCGCGACGACGATCCATGGCTCGCCTGTCCCGCCGACGAGGAGGGCGACGAGCAGCACCTCGGAGGCGCCGGGCAGGATCGTGGCGGCAAGGAAGCCCGACCAGAACATCCCAGCGTAGGTCGCGACGTCACCCACCCGCGGTTCCCGTCGGCCAGGTCGCATGATGGTCGTCGATCACCAGCGCATGGCGATGGCGGATCGGCTGGTGACGGTGCGGGTGGCGATGGGGCTCCGGCCCTTCCCAGCCCTCGTGCTCATGGGTGTGGTGCTCGTCGTGGACATGGGGGGCATCATGCTCGAAGGCGCGGTGGACGTGCTCGACCTCGACGGGATCGTTCGCGGGCCAGAGGGTCAGCGCCGCGAAAACACCCGCCGCAGCGCCCACCGCCATGACGACGAAGGTCGGGCCGATGCCGATCGTGGCGCCAAGCCAGCCTGCGGCCGGGTAGGTCACGAGCCAGCAGGCATGCGAGAGGGCAAACTGCGCGGCGAAGACGGCGGGTCGGCTGTTCGCGTCCGAGGACCGTCGCAGGAGCAGCCCGCCGGGCGTGCCGATCGCGGAGGATGCCGCTCCGAGCATTGCCCATAGCGCTAGGCTGCCCGTCCACCCGGGGCCGACGCTCGCGGCGACGAGGAGGCACGCCATGGCGCCCGCGCCCGCGATCATGACGGTGCGTGCCGCCACTCGGTCCAAGAGACGGGATAGGATGATCGCCACCGCCATGGATCCGAGGCCGTAGGCCGCGAACAGGAAGGCGACGTCGTCGTTGGTCCCTCCGAGCTGCGAGCGCACGATGACGACGGTGTTCACGATCACCATGGACCCGCCCGCGGACGCCGCGAAGGACAATGCCAAGAGGCCGCGCAGGCGCGGCGTCGCGAGGTAGAAGCGGATCCCGCGGGTCAGCTTGTCGACGAACCGTCCGCCCGCGGCGGCCTTGGCGGCGGGCAGCGCGACCGACACGACCAGCGCCGCCGAGGAGAGGAAGCCCATCACTGTCCCGAGGAAGAGCCAGTGAAAGGAGATCACTGTCAGGAGCAGCGCCGCCAGCAGTGGGCTGAACAGGGATTCGAGGTCGTAGGCAAGGCGCGAGAGCGAAAGGGCGTTCGTGTATTCGCGCTCGTCGGGAAGGATATCGGGGATGGTGCCCTGGAAGGTGGGGGTGAACAGCGCCGACATGGACTGGAAGGCGAAGACGAGGACGTAGACCTGCCAGATCTCGGAGACGAAGGGCAGGACGAGGACGAAGGCCGCCCGCGTCAGGTCGAGGCCGACGAGCAGCGTCCGACGCGGCAGGATGCTCGTCAGGACGCCCGCGAACTGCGAGACGCCGACATAGGCGATCATCTTTATCGCCAGCGCGGTCCCCAGCACCGCCCCGGCGTCGGCCCCGGCGAGATCGTAAGCAAGGAGCCCGAGCGCCACTGTCGTCAGTCCCGTCCCGATCAGGGAGAGTACCTGCGCGGCGAAGAGGTGGCGGTAGGTGCGGTGGCGGAGGACGGCGAGCATGCGTCAGGTCCTGGATGAGTGTGTGCGATGGCTCGGCAGGAAGCTCAAAGGTACTTCGTCATGGTCTTCAGCTCGGCGAGCTGGCCCGCCGCGTCCGCCTCGGTCGCGCCGACGAGGCAATGCTCGATGTGATCGCGGATGAAGGTGTTCTTCGCGCTCGTCAGTGCATTGGTTGCCGCAGAGAGCTGTTGGGCGATGTCCGGGCAGGGCCGCCCGGCCTCGATCATCGCCGCGCAGCTCCGGACCTGCCCCTCGATGCGCTTCAGGCGCTTGACGATCTCGGCATGGGAATGGTGAGGATCAGGGCTCATGGATACCCTACTAGGGTATGGTACTTCGGCAGGCAAGGCCTGGAACGCTGCGTTGGCTTCTGGCTGACCTCAGGGGCGGTATCGCTCGAGATCGGCCATGGCCTGACGATAGAAAGTCTGGAACTCGCGGAATGCCGGATCGCCCGCCGTCTTCTGGGCCCAGACCTCCAGCACCGGATACTGGCGCCGGGCGTAATCGATGAGGTCGAGGCTCCTGTCAGCGCGCACGTAAGACAGGAAGCCGACCACCACCCGCCCGGGCACGCGAGCCTGCGACGCCTGCGCGATCTGCGCCCGCAGCGGCGGATTGTGTTGCAGCAACTGGTCGACGAACCGTTGCAAGTCCGGCGCCTGGTCGATCAGAACGCTTCGCTCGGCATCGAAGTCCGCCCGGTCGACGATCCGCCGATCGCGGTACACCGTCGGCGCGTCGGCCCCGGTGTCGCAGAGCCAGCCGGCGCGGGGAACGAGCATGTCGGCCTGGGCATCCTCGTCCTTGTAGGGATAGAAGGGCATGGTCCGGCACCGCAGCGGCTTGTCGTCGTGGATCAGGCAGAGGCCGTCGTCAGAGAGCTGTGGGCACGGCAGCGAGCTCGGCACGAACGAAAGGGGCGTGACGACGAGGGACACCGTCTGCTTCTTCGACAGGGTCACAGTGGCTCCTATCCGTCCCACGATCTTTTGGCCCCGGGCGGACGGCATGACCGGCGTCAGGCTCATCGCCAGCGGGAACGTGTCCGCTCGCTTGAGTGCCTCCGCAACGTTGATCGGCAGCGAGCCCGAGCAGCAGCGTCCGCACGCGGTGCAGGCAAAGTTCTGTATCGCCATGCCCTCGGCTCAAGCCGCGCCGGGCGGCGTCGGCCCGCCGCAGCACTTCTTGTACTTTTTGCCGGAACCACAGGGACAGGGGTCGTTCCGGCCGACCCGCTTCACCTCGACGGGTGGCGACTTCGGATTGATCTCGCTTTCATCGTAGAGCCAGATCCCGTCGACGCGCTGGAACCGCGCGATCTCGCGCTGCGCGTGATCGCGGTCCTGGAAGCGGTATCGGAAGCCGAAAGTGACGATGCCCTTGTCGTCGTCCGGGCCGCCATCTTGCCGTCCGGTGACTTCCAGACCCAGCCATTCGACGCCGGGATGCGAGCGCTCCATGTCGACGCGGTTGAAGGCTCGAAGCGCCTTCTCCGTCGACGTTCTTTCGATGTGGTCGAAATTGCCGAGCGACATAGCGGTGTAGCGCGACCGCATAAGCGCCTCGGCCGTCGGCGCGGGCTCGCCGTCGAGATAGGGCTTGCAACAGGTCTCGAAGGCCCGTCCCGAACCACAAGCGCATGCCGTCATGACCTTACTCCCTGTTACCGTTATCGATGTCCCCGGGGGCCAGCGGATGCCCGTCCGCCGACGGCCCCCGGTATTCCATTACGTCCGCTTAGACCTTGCGCTCAATGCTCGAATAGGTGCCGCTTGTGCGCAGCGTCAGCGAGATCGGCGCCGTGCCGCGGTTTCTCCAGAACCAGCCATGGTTTCCGGCAAAGGCGGCCTTCAGCTCGCCACTGTCGGACGAGACGCCGCGTCCCTTCTCGTAGCTGATGTTCTGGCCGCCGCCGTCGCCATGGGTGTCGAAGTTGACGTTGGCCCCTTCAGACGCAGCCCAGGCGAATGCCGCGACTTCCCCCTCGCGCATGGTCAGCTTGATCTCCGCGCCCTCGCCGGGCGCAAGCGTGAGGGTCATTTCGTCTTGCCGGGCCTCCTGCGCATGGGCGGACGTGACGAAGAGCCCGCCAATGGCGCCCAGCAGGCTCGACTGGCGCTCAGGCGCGGGCGGTGCGGGTGGAGCCGGGGGCGCGATCGGCGCGATGGCGGCAGGAGCTGCGGGCGGGTTCACGCCCGGCGCCGTTGCCGAGGGAACCGCGACGGGCGCGGCCATTGGAGCGACTGCGTCGGCGGCGGCTTCCGCCGCGAGCTGCGTCTTGATCTCGCCCATCTCTGTGAGGTTCAGCGCGGTGCCGATCCCGGTCGGGTCGATGCCGTATTCGGAGGGCAGCACGATCGCGACGAGGATCGCGGTGGCGGAGGCAGCGGCGATCGCGGTGGAGCGCAGGAGTTGCTTCGTGGTCGGAAGCTCGGCGCGGTTCGGCATGTCGGTGTTGTACATTCGGATGTCCTTTGGTTCGGGGAGTGGGAGTGGTCGGAAGCCGTCAGGAGACGGCGAGGCCGGCGAGCTGGTAGCCGACGAGCACGAAGCCCGCGGTCATCATCACGACGTTGGCCGTGTAGGCATGGCGCAGGAAACTCTGGCGACGCCGCCAGAAGCCCATGGCAATCAGGATCGCGCTGAGCGCCAGGAGCTGGCCGATCTCGACGCCGACATTGAAGGCGAGGAGGTTCGGCACGAGCCCGTCGGGCGCGATGTCGTATTCCAGGATCTTCGTCGACAGGCCAAAACCGTGGAAGAAGCCGAAGACGAGCGTCGCTACCTTGGTGTTCGGCTGGAATCCGAACCAACGCTGGTAGGCCCCGAGGTTGTCGAGCGCCTTGTAGACGACCGACAACCCGATGATGGCATCGATGACGTAGGCGTTGATCCCGACGTTGAAGTAGACGCCGAGGAGCATGGTCGTGGAGTGACCGATCGCGAAGAGGGTCACGTAGGCGGCGATGTGCTTCATCCGGTACAGGAAGAAGACCACCCCGAACAGGAACAGGATGTGGTCGTAGCCCGTCACCATGTGCTTGGCGCCGAGGTACATGAAGGGGATGAGGTTCACCCCCGTAATCTCCTGGATGTAGCCCTGGTCGCCCGCCGTCACGGCATGGGCAAGGGCTTGGCTTCCGCTCGCGAGCACCAGGAGGAGCGCAAGCAGGGGCATGGGAAGGGTCGCCCGGAGCGCGTGGCGCGTCCCGGTGCGACCTTCCGTGGAAGGGTCGTGCATTGTGGGGTTCCGATGGTCCGATGGCTGTCGGGCCGCCCGGTTGGGGCGGCAGCGGTCAGGCGATGTCGAACGGTCTCGGAGGGCGGAGGAAGCTCGTGGAGAGGCCGCGCACCTTGGGATAGCAGGTCGCGATCACGTGGCGGCCGAGGGGAGCCGACCCGAGCGCCATGAGCGCCGGCAGCGTGCCGAGCTTCTCGTGGCTATGGTCGCCGGGATTGTGCTTGTGGTGGTCACCGCCGTGCGAAGGCGACTGGGCAGCCTCGTCGGATGCTTCGTCGATGTCGTGCGAATGACCGTGGTCGGTCTTGTGCACGTCCGCATTGGCGAGGACGGCATGCCCCACCGCAGCCGCATCGTGGAAGGCGGAAGACCCGGTCGGTGCCGTGAGCACGGCCAGTACGATCGAGAGCGCGATCGTCAGGCGTGCCAGCAGGGATCGGGTCAGTGTTCGCATGCGTCTCTTCGATGGCCAGGGCGCGCTGGGACGATGAGTCCCGGTCCCAGTGCGAACCTTGTCGCCGGAGATCATGGCACCGTCAAGATGGACAGTGCCCGCCACCTCGACCTCGCCGTTACGTCCGGCATCGGCTCACCAGGGTCTCTTCAGGGGCCGCGAGACGCCGTTGACGATGCCGCGCGATCCAATCTCGCCAGCCGCCGCGCCAGCTCGCGTTCTAGCGCCTGTCGACGGAAGGGGGTCAGCTTCTGCCATGCCTTGATCTCGTCCCGGGTGCGTCCACAGCCATGGCACCAGTTGTTCCGGGGATCGAAGAGGCAGATGTCGGTGCAGGGAGAAGCAGCCTTCGGCATGGGGGTGATCGACCTTGTTGCCATCGACGGAGCGACGGTACCGGACCTCATAGACGACAATCGCTAAATAGGGTAGGGGGTACCCTATGGCTCATCTTTCGAAAGACCCTGCGAAGCTTGTCGCCCGCATCCGCCGCCTCCAGGGGCAACTGGATGCCGTCGCCCGGGCCCTTGAAGCCGATGCCCCCTGTGGCGAGGTCCTCCAGCTCGTCGCCTCGATCCGCGGCGCGGTGAACGGGCTGACCGTGGAGCTGATCGAGGACCATGTGCGCCATCACGTGGTCGACCCCGACGCAGAGACCGATGCCGATAAGGCCAAGGGCGCCGCCGATCTGCTGGCCGTGCTGCGGACCTACCTGAAGTGAGCACGCACGCCATGACCGAGACCCCTATCGCTGACCCCGTCCACCGTCACGACTTCCTTGGCGATAACCACGGTCGCAACGAGCGTCGCGTCTGGGCCGTCATCCTTCTGACCGTGACCATGATGGTCGTGGAGATCGTGGCGGGCGTCGCCTACGGCTCGATGGCGCTCGTGGCCGACGGCCTGCACATGTCGACGCATGCCGCAGCCATGCTGATCGCGGCAGGGGCCTATTTCTATGCCCGCAAGCATGTCGCCAACAGCCGCTTTACCTTCGGGACGGGCAAGTTCGGCGACCTCGCCGGGTTCGCGAGCGCGGTGATCCTCGCGCTGATCGCCCTATTGATCGGCTACGAAAGCTTCCTTCGCCTCGCCAATCCCGTGTCGATCTCGTTCGGGTCGGCGATCTCGGTTGCGGTGGTCGGGCTCATAGTCAACCTAGTCTCCGCCTGGCTCTTGAAGGACGACCATGCCCATCACCACCACGGTCATGACCACGGCCACGATCATGATGGGCACTCCACCGGCGGGCACGACAACAACCTGCGCGCCGCCTATGTCCATGTGCTTGCGGATGCGCTGACCTCCGTTCTGGCAATCGTCGCCCTGACGCTGGGCAGCCTGTATGGCTGGATCTGGCTCGATCCGGTGATCGGCATCGTCGGCGCCCTTGTTATCGCCCGCTGGTCGTGGGGTCTCATCCGCGACGCCGGCGGCGTGCTGCTCGACTACATTCCGGAGGGCGAGGACTTGCCGGACGAGATCCGCGAGGCGATCGAGGCGGACGGGGACCGGATCACCGATCTCCACGTCTGGCAGGTGGGCCCCGGCCACCATGCGGCTATCGTATCGATCGCGACGGAGCGCCCGCGCCCGCTTGAGGCCTATCGTGCAAAGCTTGCCCACATCCACGACCTGTCCCACCTCACGGTGGAGATCGATGCCCGTCCGCAGGCGGCCTAGCGGTTGGTCGAGTGGACGCACGAAGGCGACCGTTCAAGTCGGAGCGCATTCGAGATAGGCGCAACATGAACCGCTGGCTGGCGGCGGCGAAGTCTTGGGCGAAGGCGCTGAAGCGCGACGTCGTCGCGCTCTGGATCGCAGCCCGGGATCCGCGAACGCCAGGCATGGCAAAGCTCGTCTCTGCGCTGGTCGCGGCCTACGCCCTGTCGCCCATCGACCTCATCCCCGATTTCATCCCGGTGCTAGGCTATCTCGACGACCTCCTGATTGTCCCGCTCGGCATCCTTCTCGCAGTTCGATTGATTCCCGCATCCCTCATCGAGGAGTTCCGGCGGCTCGCGGTCCAACGCACCAGTCGACCGACAAGCCGGGCGGGGTTGATCGCGATTGTCCTCATTTGGGCATGCGTCACCATCGGCATCGTCGCATGGTCGGTGACGCAGCGAACGCTTTGACCAGGACGGCGACCCCGGTTCCAATGCGTGCTCTCCCCGGACACCGGGCGTTAAAGTCCACGTTGTAAGCTGATCGTCCACGTCCGCTCTTGGCCAGACATCATGTTACAACCCATTCTGAAGAAACTTGGCGTCAGGGAGCGCCTGCTCCTGCTAATCCTCGGATCGACGCTCCCGCTTGCGGCCCTCCTGCTGGGTGGAAGCATCATAGACTACCGCGAGACGCTTGGGCGGGCCCGCATGGAGGTTCGCGAGGCGGCGAACCTAGCGGCTTCCAGAGAGTCGAACGTGTTCCTGGAGGCACGCACGCTGCTCGGGTCGCTGCGGGTCCTTCCGGAGGTGAGCGCTCTCGGCGGCGTGGCCTGCGAGACGGCCATCACGCGGGTCCGCGCGGAGAATCCGCAGTTCAACACGATGGGCGTGTTCGACGCGAACGGCATGATCACCTGTCACAGTTCGCTGCGGCGCCAGCAATTGTTTGGTGATCCCGGCCTTGCCGTCAAAGTCGTTGCCGCTGGAGGGCCGGACTTTGCCCTCAGCAAGTTCCAGATCGGCAAGGCGAGCGGCAAGCCGACGGTGATCGCTGCGATGGCCCTGCCGCGCGTGAACGGTCGCACCACGGGAGCGATCTTCGCGAGCTTCAACCTCGACAGACTGTCGGATATCGCAAAGGACGTATCCGCGGGCGGCACGCATGTGGTGTCGCTGATCGAGGCCGAGGCCGGGCGGTTGATCGCTCGGCATCCCCCCTTGCCGATGGCCTTCGGCACGGCCCTCCCGGACCATCCCCTCGTGCGTTTCATGCAATCGTCACGCCTTGGAGGTGTGACGGAGAGCCCCGGCCTCGACGGCATCGAGCGCATCGAGGGCGTCGCGCCGCTTCTGGCCTCCGACATCTCGGATCTCATGATCGCCGTCGGAATGGCCCGCGACGACGTACTCCGACCCGTCCGGCTGCGGGCGATACTCGTCGGATCGTTCGTCGCACTTGCCCTTCTGGTGGTCTTTCTCGCCACCTGGTGGCTCGGGCAGCTCACACAACTAAAGCCGATCAAACATCTGACAGACACCTCCCTGCGCATCGGTTCGGGTGACTTCGCGGCACGCGCCTCGTTGGAGCCGTGGCAGGCGCCGGAATTTCTGCGCTTGGCCGAGACTCTCGACGACATGGCGGTCAAACTGGCGAGAGGCAAGGAGGCTGAACGGGAGGTCGCCCGAAGCCAGGCGCGTTACCGCATTCTTGCCGAGAACACGGCCGATCTGGTTACTCTGATAGATTCATCCGGCAAGCGGGTCTACGTCTCGCCCGCCAGCCGCGACATGCTCGGCTACGAGCCGGACGAGATGCTCGACATGCCACCACAGGCGCTCGCGCATACTGCCGACCTGCCGATCCTCGGCAAGATCAAGGCGACACTCGAGGCCGGAACGAACGTCACTAACGTCCAGTACCGGGCCAGGCATCGGGAGGGGCACTACGTGTGGGTCGAAGTCAGCGGGCGGATCGTCGAAGGGGATGGCGACGTCGTTTTCCTGATGCGCGACATCAGCAAGCGCAAGCAGGCGGAAGAGCGCCTCGAGGAGACCAATCTCCGGCTCGTGGATCTCGCGTCCACGGATAGCCTCACAGGACTCGCGAACCGCCGCGCCTTCGACGAGAGGCTGCTCGACGAAGTCGCTCGAAGCGTGAGAGATGGCGAGGGCCTCAGCGTCATCATGATCGATGTCGACAGGTTCAAGGCTTACAACGACACCTACGGCCATCCCGCTGGCGACGAGTGCCTGCGGAAGATCGCGGAGGTGCTCAAGAGCGAGCTTCGTCGGCCGGGGGACATGGCGGCTCGATACGGAGGCGAAGAATTTGTCGCCATCCTGCCGAAGACCGACCTTGCTTCCGCGTTCAGGCGTGCCGAAGCGATCATGAAGGCGCTTAGCGCGCTGGAACTTCCGCACGCGGGCAGCGAGTTCAACACCGTGTCAGTCAGCTCGGGCGTCGCGACGCTTCGGTCGGCGCACGGAAGCAGGGGTGCGGCTGACCTGCTGGCAGCGGCTGACGACGCACTCTACGCGGCGAAGGCGGCGGGAAGGAATCGTGTGGCTGCGTGAGACCGAAGCACGATCCAGCCTCTGATCAGCTTATTTTGGCAACTATCGCTCAAGCCGTCATCATCGCATGGCTGACAAGGATTTGATCCAATGGAGAAAACGCTCGGGCATCTGACGCCTGTCGGCTGCTCGGGATCCGCATCGGCCTCCGAGGCAGATCGCCTCCGGGCGCTACGTAGCCTGGAGATTCTCGGCACAGCTTCCTCGCCCGAACTCGACCGCCTTTGCCGGATGGCGCAGGCTGTCTTCGGCGTCCCGATCTCCCTGGTCACCCTCGTGGAAAACGACTTTCAGTGGTTCAAAGCCAAGTGTGGCCTTGATATCGAGGGCACATCCCGTGATGCCGCCTTCTGCGACAAGACGATCCGCGGCGACGTAGTGATGGTCGTGCCAGACGCGCGTGCGGACGAACGTTTCGCGAGCAACCCGTTGGTGACGGGCGAACCCTTCATTCGCTTCTATGCGGGCGCGCCGCTGATCCTCAGCCCGGGCGTTCGGCTCGGCTCGATCTGTATTATCGACAGCAAGCCGCGCTCGGTCTCCGGGCAGGAAGCGGAGATCCTCAATCAGCTCGCAGATGCAGTTGTCGGTGAGCTCAGACGGCACCGCTCTGATCTGGATCTTCGTTCCGAGCAGCTTGCTAGGGAAAGCGAGCTCTCGACCCAGCGGCATATCCTGACGCAGGCGGAGAACGAGGGCGCGTCGGGAAGCTGGGAGTTCGATCGTCTCACAGGAGGCATCGGCTGGTCAGACGGTCTCTATCGCCTGCTCGGCTACCAGCCGTGCGAGACCACTCCTCCCGACGAGCTGTTCCGACGGCACGTCCATCCCGACGACACTCACCTCCTCGACCGCGCAATCTCCGCCGTAGTCGAAGCGCGCGCCTTCGACCTCGAGATCAGGATCGTAGATGCGAAGGGGGCGACGCGGTGGCTGTCCAGCCGCGGCGAGCCTCTCCACGAAGCGGACGGCACGACGCGGCGGATGATCGGCGTGCTGCGGGACGTCACCGAGGCGAAGCGTGCGGACGATGTGTTGCGTGAAAGCGAGGACCACTACCGCCATGTGGTGGAGCTGAACCCGCGCATACCGTGGACTGCGGATCCCGAAGGCGCCATCCTCGAGGTTAGCAACCGCTGGGTTGCCGTAACAGGATCGTCCCGGGAGGAAGCGCTTGGCCATGGGTGGCTCGAAGCGCTACATCCCGACGACCTGGAGTCGACGGCACGGATCTGGTTGGCTTGCCTCGCCAGCGGCGAGCCGGTCACCTGCGATTATCGCATTCGTCAGCGGGACGGCACCTACAGGTGGTTCCGCGCCGAGGGTGCTCCGAAGCGCGCATCGGACGGAACGATCCTGCGCTGGTACGGCACGTGCGAGGACATCCACGAGCGCCGGCTCGCCTCGGAGGCACTCCGGCGAAGCGAGGCGTTCTCACGTAGCGTCCTTGAGAGCAGCTCGGACTGCATCGCCGTGCTCGATGTCGCCGGGCACCTCCTGTTCATGAACGATCGTACCCTTCGGGCGATGAACATCGACGCGCTCGACAACGTCCTCGGCCGACACTGGTCCGCTCTCTGGCCGCGGGAATATGCGCCCTACGTCGCTGATGCCGTGCTGATCGCGTCGCAGGGGGCTGGATGTCGCTTTTCCGCACCCTATGCTCCCACCGAGGGGTCGACGCGATGGTGGGACGTGCACCTCGGCCCCATCCGGGAAGCCGACGGCAAACCCGGTCGCCTCCTGGCAGCCGCGCGTGACGTGACCGAGCAGAAGCTTGCGAGGGACAGGATCGTGCATGTCGCTCGCCACGATCCACTGACGGGGCTGCCGAACCGGATGAAGTTCAACGAAACGCTGAAGGAGACCCTGTCACGCAGTGACGGCGCCGAGGTCGCTGTCCTCCTGCTGGATCTCGACGACTTCAAGGAGATCAACGACACGCGCGGCCATCCCATCGGTGACACTCTGCTGCGTCAAGTCGCGGCGCGCCTGACGAAGGTCACGGAGAAAGCCGGGCCGCTCGCCCGCCTCGGGGGGGACGAGTTTGCGGTCATCCATGCCGTGTCTGTCAGCGGAATGGCACCGCTCGAACTTGCTGATCATGTTGTCGATGCGATGAAGGAGCCGTTCGAGATTAACGGCGATCAGCTACGGGCGGGCGTCAGCGTCGGGGTCACGGTGACGCGTCGCCTCGGGCAGCCGATGGAGGAGCTCTTCAAGGAAGCTGACATCGCACTCTACGAGGCCAAGGCAGACGGCGGCGGTACGGCCCGTCTCTATGAGGCGGCCATGCAGGAGGCCATACACACTCGGCAAGCGTTGAAGCACGACCTGTCATTCGCGCTGGAGCGCGGCGAGTTGAGTCTGGCGTACCAGCCGTTGATGGATCTCTCCAACGGACGGATCCGGTGCTTCGAGGCGCTGCTTCGATGGCAGCATCCTGTGCGCGGTGCGGTCTCGCCCGTCGAGTTCATCCCGCTCGCGGAGGAAACCGGGCTGATCCTGCCGATCGGCGAGTGGGTTCTGGCCCAAGCTTGCGGTGAGGCGGCGAAATGGCCGCAGGATGTCAGCGTCGCGGTGAACGTGTCCCCTGTCCAGTTCCGGAGCGGGAGCTTGCCACTTCGCGTCGCAACCGCACTTTCGGCGTCCGGCCTACAGCCTTCCCGCCTGGAGCTGGAGATCACGGAGTCTGTGCTCCTCAACGACAGCGAGTCCAACCTGAGGCTCCTCCATGCGCTGAAGGCGCTCGGCGTCCGCATCGCGCTCGATGACTTCGGTACGGGGTACTCGTCGCTGGCTTACCTCCGTACGTTCCCTTTCGACAAAATCAAACTGGACCGCTCGTTCGTCGGCGACATCGGCGTCTCGCATCATTCCGAAGCGATCATCGAAGCCGTCGGCAGCCTGGGCCGCTCACTGTCGATGACGACCACAGCGGAGGGAGTGGAATCCGCCGAGCAACTGGAGTGGCTGTCCGATCACGGGTGGATGCAGGTGCAGGGCTATCTTATCGGAAGGCCATCAAAGCCCGAGCTGGTCAAAGCCTTCTTCGAAAAAGGCCACGACCCGACGTTCACGGATGGAAACCGTTCTCGACCGCGGGTGGCATGACCGACCTGCTCTCGGCACTTGCGCTGACGCCTACTCGCACCCGATGGCGATGCCCGTCCTTCTGAACGGCACTCCAGTCTTACTGCCCGACCTCTTCGTCGACGGGGACGGGATCGTGCGCTCCGGGATGCTCGAGTGCGAAGGCCTGGGTGCGGCGCGCCGTGCTTTCCACGACCCGCGGGGCGGAGGCGCGGCTGTGCAATTCGGTGCAAACGGTTACTCAGCGGACGACCTTGCGGTCGTGCTAAACGCAAATAGGCTCCTCGCTTGTCCGACAAGAATTCGCCCGAGGAGGCGGACGCGGCGCTGCTGGCCGTGATCGACCCCGTCGTGGTGGAGGGCACCCGTCGCCCGCCGGGGAAGCTTGCATGGGTCCCGCCGTACCGACCAAGAGGGTCAGAAGATCGGCTCTGGCGACACGTTCACGGGTGAATTGTCCCATCTCTGGATGCGGGACGGCACGGTTCCAATCGAGGCTGCCGATCCTGCTTCCCGCGCCGTCTCGAACTCTGTCGAGGCGAGGGGCATCCCTCGGGATTTTAGAGAGGCCCCTGGCGTTCCGATCTCCTCTTCCGACCGACCGACCGCACGCCGGGCCGGATCCTAAACGAGGCGCCGTTTTCCCCGAGGCGCGACAGCGCGTGCCTGATGCCCGCATGGAGCGGGCGACCGGCGCGGACATCGAGTTGATGGTCCGCGACGCCCGGCGGCGTGCGCGTCGGCGACGCGAATCCATCACGGTTTCGGTCATCGAGAAGGGACTGCCGCCCGACGGCGGCAGTCCGGCGCCCGCCTTCCAATCCCGGGCAAAGGCGGCAACGCGGTTATAGGAGCCCCCATAGCCGAGAACGGCCAGATCTGCATGCAACTGCTTGATCGTGCGCTTTTGCTTG
This sequence comes from Aureimonas sp. SA4125, assembly GCF_019973775.1. Taxonomy (NCBI): domain Bacteria; kingdom Pseudomonadati; phylum Pseudomonadota; class Alphaproteobacteria; order Hyphomicrobiales; family Aurantimonadaceae; genus Aureimonas; species Aureimonas sp. SA4125. Next base: position 1,950,481 of record NZ_AP025032.1, read on the forward strand.
CGGGACTTGCCCATCTCGACACGCAGCATCGCCGAGAGTTTGTCGGCATAGGGATCCAGCTTGCTCGGTCGGTCCGGAGCCGTGAACTGCGGCTCGACGCTGTCGGCGCGCAGGTACTTACGGACCGTGTTCCGGGAAAGGCCGCTGCGCCGGGAGATCTCCCTGATCGAGAAATCGTCTCGATGGCGCCAGCGTCGAATGACACTCAATAACTCCATGTCGATCACTCCGATGTCCCCCGCACAGGTGGCGTGGGGACGAGTTCAAACATGGGTCAATTCTCGATGGAAAAACCGAGGCTGCCTGGGTCAGCTCTCAGTGGAAATCAACATCCGGTGGGGTAGTGTCCGCGCTCGTGGTGGAAATTCCGACATTGAAAGGTGTGGCTGAGGCGGTCACCGGATAGGGCGGCTAAGGTGGAGTTGCGAGACTTCAACCTGACCGGAGAACCCGATGACCGAGGACAGACTACCGCTTGCCGAGCTTTTTGCGAAAGCCGGGGACGGCGATTTCCTGAGAACGATAGCCGAGAGCGTGATGCAGCTCCTTATGGAGGTCGACGTTGAAGGCATGATCGGCGCCGGGCGCCACGAACGGACGCAGGAACGGGCGACTTATCGCAATGGCTACCGCGACCGCTCGCTCGACACGCGGCTCGGCTCGTTGCAGCTTCGGATACCCAAGCTTCGGCAGGGCAGCTACTTCCCGCCGTTCCTGGAGCCGAGAAAGCTCTCGGAGAAGGCCTTGGTTGCCGTCATTCAGGAAGCTTGGATCAGCGGCGTTTCCACCCGGCGGGTCGACGATCTGGTACAGGCCATGGGGCTGTCGGGGATCGGCAAGAGCACCGTATCGAAGCTGTGCAAAGACATCGACGAACGCGTCGGCGGCTTCCTCGACCGTCCTCTCACTGGCGACTGGCCCTACCTCTGGCTGGATGCGACCTACCTGAAGCAGCGCGAGGGTGGACGCATCGTTTCGGTCGCCGCCATAATCGCCGTGGCCGTGAACACGGACGGCAAGCGCGAGATCGTCGGCCTTCACATCGGCCCCTCGGAAGCGGAGACGTTTTGGTCGAGCTTCCTCAAGAGCCTCGTGCGCCGCGGCCTGTCCGGCGTGAAGCTCGTGATCTCGGATGCTCACGAAGGGCTGAAAGCCGCCATTCGCCGGGTGTTCAGCGCCTCCTGGCAGCGCTGCCGGGTGCATTGGATGCGCAACGCCCTGTCGTATGTCCCGAAGGCGCAGCAGAGCATGGCGGCGGCCGCGCTGCGCCAAGCCTTCGCCCAGCCCGATCGTGCTAGCGCCAGCCAGGCGCTGCGCCACGTCGCCGACCAGCTTCGGGGAAAGTGTCCAAAGCTCGGGGCCTTCATCGACAACAGCGAGACCGACGTGCTGGCGCACATGGATTTTCCCAGTCAGCACCGGACCCGGATCCATTCGACGAATTCCCTGGAGCGCCTGAACAAGGAGGTGAAGCGGCGTGCCGACGTCGTCGGAATCTTCCCGAACGAGGGATCCATCATCCGGCTCATCGGCGCCGTCCTTCTCGAGGCCAACGACGAATGGCAGATCCAGAACCGCTACATGCAGACCGAACCCATGGCCGACCTCATGGCCATGGGCAACACTGCAAAACCCGAACAGATTTCCACCGAAGTCGCCTGAAACGGAGCCGCTTCAGCTACACTCAATTTCCACCACGTTGACGGACACGACCTCCGGTGGCTTCTCGTTCCCTCAAAGCTCGATAGTAGTTCAGCATGGCGGTGAGGGAGCCGCGATGCGCCCAAGCTTTCGCGTAGCGGTCGATCGCTACCGGCACAAACGTGCCTGCGCAGGCGCTGCCCTGAAGCGCACCTCTGAGGATCGCGAAGTCGAACGCCCGGAGCGTTCGCCTCAGGGAGACGCGAAAACTGAAAGAATGCGAAATAGAAGCTGCGAAGCGCATGAACTCGGTACGCGAGGGTCTTCGTGCCCCAGACATCGGGATGCGGCGCGCCAATAATGACGACACGCTCCAGCCCCTGGCGGTGCCTTGCGGCTACCCACCAAGCGACAACGCCGCCCCAACCGTGGCCGACCAAACGAAAACGACCGGCGCCGTAGGCATCGGCCAGCGCTACAACGTCCATGGCGAGAATATCGAGTTGGTATGCCGAGACCTCCTGCGGAGCCTCGCTTTCGTTATAGCCGCGCATGTCCGGAACAACGACATGGTAACCCTGATCCGCCAGCGGAGTGATCTGATGGCGCCAGGCCCACCAAAACTCGGGAAAGCCGTGGAGAAGGATGAGCAAGGGTCCGTTCCGCGGACCAGCCTCGACCACATGGAGCATGATGCCGTTCACCCGTCGCGTCGTGTCAGTCCAGCCGGCTTGTTTCAAGTTGAGTGCGCTCATGCAGGATAAGCTTCCGAAGTTGATCGTAGCCTCAGTGGGTAGCTGGGTTGGTCATGACGGCGAGACTGTTGGTCACACCCGTGGCTCCCTTACCTCAGGGTCCGATCGTGGTCGCTTGCGATCCGGGAAGCATGCGCCCGAAGACGCCGTCTCGCCGGACGAGATGGTAAATCGCACCGAGGACGTGCAGCACCAGGAGGGCCAGGATGGCCTTCCAGATCCAGACGTGGGCAAGTCCGGCTCCGCCCCAGAGGTAGCGGGTTACGAACCCTGTGGCCGCTTGGGCCAGCAGGGCCATGTAGAGGCCGGAATGGACCAGGGCGGCAATTCGGTCCTTCCATTCGACGCGCGGGACTGTCCGTCGACGATGGATGCGCAGTCCGAGGCGCCCCACCATGAGAACGCCGATCAAGATCCCCGCCCAAGTGTGGATGGAGTGCTCGAGAAGGTCGACGGGCTTCGGACGCATCAGGGACGAGTGGGTTCTGGCGATCGCGTCGTACGTCAGCCACTGCACCGTCACGAGCCCAACGACGGCCCAGTGGAGGAGTATCTGCACCAATGAGTAGCGCGGGCGATCGATCTCTGCCGGGATCTCCCAACGGTTCTTCGGCATGCTCCGTCTCCTCAAGTCAGTTTTGATCGCACCGCCGCGCGAAAGCCAAGCCAAGGCCAACCTACGCATCCTCAGTAAAGGACTCCCGACGGCAGGAACGCGACGTCGACGGGCTCGACCCGGCCCGGCACCTCCACCTGCCGGCGCCTGCGCCACGTCTCCCCCAGCGCCGCCGGCGGCAGTCGGTCCAGCACGGCCCCGGAAACGACCAGCCGCGCCGAGAGGACCTTGCACATGGACTGGAGGCGTGCGGCAAGGTTCACCGTGTCGCCGAGGACGGTGTGTTCGCCGTGCGCGCCCCCCGCCACGACGCCGCCGACGACAGGGCCGAAGTGCAGGCCAATGCCGAAGGCCATCGGCTCGGCTCCGGCTTTCACCCTCGACTCGCTCCAGGCTTCGAGCCTGGTCACGAGCTGGCAGGCGCAGTTGAAAGCCCGTTCGGCATCGGCTGACCGGGACTCGTCGAGCCCGAAGACTGCCATGACCCCATCGCCCATGAACTTGTCGATCGTGCCCTCCCAATGGCCGACGGCGTCGACGACGCGATTGCGGTACAGCGCGAGTAGGACCCCAAGGTCCTCGGGCGACATCGTCTCGGCAAGGCCCGTGAAGCCGCGGATGTCGACGAACAAAACCGCTGCCTCGCGCCGCACAAGGCCGATCTGGAACCCGTCGGTCGCGATCCGTTCCGCCGTGCTTGGCGCGAAAAATCGAGCGAGGTTCTCTCTTTCTGACGTACTCGATACGGCCGTCACGACTACGCGGCGGATATCCATTGCAAGCATGACCTGGAACACCGCGACGGCAAGGAAGGCGATGGCCCGTACGCCCGCGTCTCGAAGATCGTCGAGCGGAGGAAGCCCGGCGTTCGGGCCGAACAGCATGGACGCAGCCGCAGCGGCGGCAGTGCCGAGCGAAACGATCGCGGCGAAGGCAGCCACCGTCCCGGCCCGCATCCTGAGGCCTGCGTGCGCCAGGAGAACGAAGGCGATGGCGAGGCTCGGAGTCGAGACGGCTTCGCCGATCCCGACACCCTGCATGAACATGTGCTCGGCCGCGAGGTACACCACCAGCGCGGCATCCACAGCGACGTAGACCCAGTTCATCCAAGGTCGATAGAGGTCCAAGGCGACAAGCCCGATCGCCATGATCGAGGTCGCAGCATAGGACATGAGGAGGAGGAGGTGGACGGGATGGCTGCCCCCGTCCGGTTCGAGCGCCACGGAGAAGGCGAATACCGCGAGGGTGACGAAGCGCCAAAGGGCGGTTCTCAGCTCGCTCTTGTGCTCGACTTCGAACATGATCCTTGCCGGATTGCCGCTCGCCCCATCGATGGCCACCATATGCGTTTCTTCCTGCCGGGCGCGATAACCGCGGCGATGCCTGTGTCGTCGGGGTGGCGGCGGGACTTGCGTCCCGCCGCCAGGTCGTCACTTCATCTCGACGACGGTAATCTTGCCCTTCACGCGCTCGGCGACGAACTCAACCTTCTGGCCGACCTTGGCCTTCTCGACCATGGAGTTGTCGGCAACCGCGAAGACCATCGTCATCGCCGGCATCTCGAGGTTCTTCAACTCGCCGTGCTTGATCGTGATCTTCTTGGCCTTCTCGTCGACCTTAGTGATCTCGCCCTTGGTGTACTCCGCCGCAAGGGCAGGAGCCGCAAGGCCGAGGGCGAGGGCCGCGACGGCGGCAAACATGGATGTCTTCTTCATTGTGTCACTCCTTAATGTGGTTGCGGATTCAGCCCGAGACCTTCACGGGACCGTGCATGCCGGACTCGTAATGGCCGGGAATGAGGCAGGCGAACTCGAACTCGCCCGGGTTGGAGAACGTCCAGACGATCTCGCCGGACTTGCCGGGCGCCAGCCGCAGCGCGTTCGGATCCTCGTGTTCCATCTCCGGGAACTTCTCCATGAGCTTCTTGTGCTCGGCGTTCTTGGCCATCTCGTCCAGGATGAACTCGTGATCCGTCTCGCCCGTGTTCGTGACGACGATCCGGATCGTCTCGCCCTTCTTGGCGACGATCTGCGAGGGCTCGTAGAGCATCCTGCCGTCGTCGGTCTCCTTCATGGAGATCTTGACGGTGCGGCTCGCCTTGGCGGCCTTGCCGGGCTTGCCGACGGCCATCTCGTCATGGCCTCCGGCATGGCTTCCGGTCGCGAAGGCCGGGCCCGCCATCAGCGACAGCCCGACAGCGGCAGTCATCATCATTCTCGACATCGTTCTTCCTCTTGTCAGTCTTCGGGGATGTGACCGGCTCAGTGGCCGGAGTGGTCCGACGCCTTCGCGGGCGTCGCGGACTTCTGCTCGAGCGACCCGGTCTTCACGGGCGCATCGGGAGCCTTGGCGGCCATGGGGAGCTCGCCCGTCCACTCGTAGGCAACGGTGCCCGGGGGATGCTCATACTCGCCGGGATCGGAGTAGTCGCCCTTGGCAAGGTCCTCGCGGACCTTCACCACGGTGAACATGCCGCCCATCTCGAGCGGGCCGAACTGGCCCCACCCCGTCATCATAGGGATGGTGTTGTCGGGGATGGGCATCGACATCTCGCCCATGTCCGCCATGCCCTTCGTGCCCATCGGCATGTAGTCGGGCTGGAGCTGGCGGATCTTCTTGGCGACGCTCGTCTTGTCGACGCCGATGAAGGTCGGGACGTCATGTCCCATGGCGTTCATCGTGTGATGCGACTTGTGGCAGTGGAGCGCCCAATCCCCGGGAACATGCGCGTCAAACTCAAAGGCCCGCATGGCGCCGACTGGAATGTCGATTGTGACCTCGGGCCAGCGCGCCTCCGGACGCACCCAGCCGCCATCGGTGCAAGTCACCGAGAAGTCGTAGCCGTGCATGTGGATTGGGTGGTTAGTCATCGTGAGGTTGCCCACGCGAACCCGGGCGCGCTCGTTCAGCCCGATCGGCAGCGGATCGATGTTCGGGAACACCCGAGTGTTCATCGTCCACATATTGAAGTCGGTCATCTCCATGACACGGGGCACATAAGTGCCAGGATCGATGTCGTAGGCCGAGAGCAGGAAGACGAAGTCCCGGTCGACGGGCATGAAGGTCGGGTCCTTCGGATGCACGACGAAGGAGCCCATCATCCCCATCGCCATCTGAAGCATCTCGTCGGCGTGCGGGTGGTACATGAACGTCCCGCTCTTCTGCATGACGAACTCGTAGACGAAGGTCTTGCCCGACTTGATATGAGGCTGGGTCAGGCCACCGACGCCGTCCATGCCGCAGGGCAGAAGCATGCCATGCCAATGGATCGTCGTGTGCTCGGGCAGCCTGTTCGTGACGAAGATGCGAACCTTGTCGCCCTCGACGCACTCGATCGTGGGCCCCGGGGACTGACCGTTGTAGCCCCAGAGGTAGGCCGTCATTCCTTCGCCCATCTCGCGCTCGACGGGCTCCGCGATCAGGTGGAACTCCTTCCAGCCGTTGTTCATGCGGAACGGCAGGGTCCAGCCGTTGGGCGTGACGACGGGGTTGTAGTCCGGGCCCGCCGACGGAGCGAGCGGCGGCTGCGTGGATGCGTCCTCCATGATCGGGGCGTCCGGCAACGACATGGCGGACGTCTTGGACCAGGCGGCGACGCCCGCGAGGGCAGCGCCGGCACCGACGAATGCTCTTCTCGAAACCATTTTCCCGTTCCTCTCGATCACTCGTCGCCGCCGGCATCGGCGACCATGGCGCCAGACCCGGAAGGGGTTTCTCCGCCGCCATAGATGGCCGATGTCAGGCCCGCCTCGGCGAGCCAGAACGCGCGCTTGGCGTTCAGCGACTGCGTGGTTGAATTGATCCGCTCCCGTGTATCGGTCAGCAGGTCGAAGGTGTTGGTGATCATGCCGTTATAGGTGAGGAGACCTTCATCCTCGATGAGCTTGCGCAGCGGCAGCACGCTGGAACGGTAGTGCCGCGCGATGTCGTAGCTGGAGCGATAGGCCTGGTATGCCGACCGGGCTTCGCTCCTGACATTGACCGCCTTCTCAGCCAAGAGATTGGCGGCGCGCATGTAGCCGAATTCGGCCTTGCGCAACCGCGCCTGGCCGGAGTCGAAGATGGGGATCTCGAAGGCGAGTTCCACAATCCCGGACGTGACGTCCTTCTTCGATGTGGATCCATCTTCGTTCTCGGTGATCTCCTGCTCGACCTCGAGACCGGCGCCGAGTTCCAGATCGGAGACGTAGCGGGTTGCCTTGGTCAGCCCGTACGACGTTGCCAGTGCCTCCAACTCGATCTTCGCCAGCCGGAGATCGACGCGGTTGCGCAAGGCCTCCGCCTCGATGTCGTTGCGGGTTCGCACGTTTCTCGGAAGGTTCGGAAGCGTGTTCGGGACCTCGAAGTCGAGTTCCTGGCCATAGACCCCCATGACGCGCACGAGCCGCTCCTTGGCGAGCCGCGCCGCAAGACGCGCCTCGGCGGTGCGCCCGGTGAGTTCTGCATAGAGGACCTGCTCGCGAGCTTGGTCGGCCTTCGTCATCGCGCCGGTGCCACCGAGCTTAGAGGCTAGTTCCGCCGCCGCGTCGGCCGAGGCCTTGGCCCGGTTGAGGTACGCGACCTGTTCCCAGGCCGAGGCCGCCTCGATCCACGCGGTCCGCGCTTCCGCCGCGACCGCCAGCGTCTTCTCGACCGATCCGAGCTGCGCTTCCGCGACCTTGGCAGCCGCAGCGTCGAGACGCCGCTCGCGGGTGATGAGCGAGACGATGTTCGCGGAAATGACGCCCTCGATCGTTCGGGCGACACCGAGCCTACTTGCGGTGATGCCGATGCGCGGATTGACGCCCAGCCCCTCCTGCCAGAGATCGGAGGTGGCAATCCCAACCTCGGCATAGGCAGCCTGGAGGCCGCGATTGTTGAGCAGAGCCACCTGGACCGCAGTGTCGGCGCTGATCGTTTTGTTCTGGACCAGCGACCGGACGCGGCTTCTCACATGGCCCGACGCATTCCGGTCCTGGATCCAGACGGTTTCCTTGCCGAGCTTCGCGGTTGTTTCCTGCGATACCCGGTCGAATCCGAACTGTGGCTCGAAGCCGCCGTCTGCGGAGACACAGCCAGAAACCAACAGGGGAAGCGTGACGACCGCCACTCTCTTCAGGAGGAGCGCGATCACTTGGTCCGCTCCGTATCGGAGCCGGGTTTCTCGGGCGAGGCTTCCGGCGTCGGAGAGGCGAGCGGCGCCACCTCGACGCCCGTTCCCCGCCACCCGTTCGGGGAAACGGGATTCCGCGGCGTGTAGGCGCCGATGACGTTGCTGTAGCCGGCCTCAGCCGTGCGTACACCGGGATCGGCGGCCGAGGTGTAGGCAGCCAGATCGGTCAAGCCGATAGGCTGGCCCGCGCAGCCGGCCAGAAGCAAGCCGGGCAAGCCGACCGCGAAGATGCGATGCATGTGGGATGGACCTGACGACGGACAGGCTACGCCCGGCTTCTTGCCGGGGCCGGAGCCCTGTCATGGGACAACGACGCGGAGCCCGGACGCGTCCTGCGACGCACGGGGGTTCCGGTGATCGGATGCGGTCACACGTCCATAGGGGACGCAGGGCGCATGCGGCTACGCCATCGGCGTAGCCGTGTCAGGTCAGGTTCTGGGAGGTCTTTGGTCGGCGGGAACGGGGACGCCATCGAGGCGCGTTTCGGTCACGATCAGTTCCGCGGGCATGCTGGCGCGGACGGAATTGGACGCGTTGCCGTTGATGCCGAACACAGACGGGCAATGCGTCGAGCAGTTGCCGTCGGACTTGCCCGTCGGATGATCGGCGTCGCCGTCGTCGGACTGGGATGCGTGCTGGTGAGCCTTCGCCGAGCCGTGATCATCGCTGCTCGACGCGGCATCCTGCATGGCGCTGACGGAGATCGCAGCCGGGACGCCCGCATGAACGACCTGCGAATACACCAACGCAAAGCACATCAAGGCCGCAAGGAGCAGCCCCTTCAGTGTCGCCGTGAGGGTGGTTTCGCAAATCATGTCGGCCGCGAACTTATCCGAAGTCGTGCTCGGCGTCCATACGCGATGGCTGCCGGACCCGGCAGAGTCCGTTCGACGAGTGGCCGTGGTCACAGGCTGGCCTCCGCACTTCTGGAAGGCGTCTTGCGACAGAACTCAGTCTTTGCTGTACGGCGTATTACAATGGAGGCTTTCATGAGCAAGATCGAGTTGTCCGACCCAATCGCAATCCGTCTCCCCGTAGACGTCCTGTCGGATATTGAGGCTATCGCGGAGACAACAGAACGGACGCGTAGCTGGGTCATGGTTCGTGCCATGCGCCAATACCTTCTGCGCGAGGGCGCTGAAATCCTTGCAGTCAGAAGAGGCCGGGATCAAATCGCGAACGGAGAGTCAGAGGATTTTGATGACGTTGTCCGCGATCTGGAAGCGATTGTTGCAGGCCGTGCAGCTTGAAGCGTGCTCGTCCTTCAAGGAAGCAAGTGACCTCCTGCGCCATCAGACGCGTGAGTTGTGCAAGCTGAGCACCACTGCGGCTGACCGCTTGTCGGGCTAAACTAAAATCAGCCCGTTCAAGCCTGACTATGCTTCCTGAATTGGGAGCAGCCGAACAGGACTCGGCTGTACCAGGATCACGCAAGCTGGTGGTCGTTGGTACCTAAGCCGCACCGATCGACGCGACGCCGAAGCGATGCTTCCGAAATCGCTCCTGCCCCCGTTGACCTTCCCATGGTGGGAAGCCCCACCTTCGTCGAAACGGCCAACGGAGCCACTTCGATGAACCAGATCGCCTCGCTGGCGGGCACAGAAATGTCGCCTGCCGTTTCCATCTCCTTCCCCGTCGAGGGCATGACCTGCGCATCCTGCGTCCGACGTGTTGAGCAGGCGATCGCCGCCGTCCCGGGCGTCGTGTCCGCCAACGTCAATCTCGCCACTGAACGGGCCGACGTTTCGCTCGATGTCCAGGCCGGGGATGCGGGCTCCGTCGTGGCCGCCATCCGGTCCGCGGGCTACGAGGTCCGCTCCGACATGTTCGAGATCGAGGTTCGGGGCATGACCTGCGCTTCGTGCGTCCGGCGTGTCGAGCAGGCGATCGTCGCCGTAGCCGGCGTCTCGAGCGCCAGCGTGAACCTCGCGACCGAACGGGCGAGCGTTACGGCTGTCGCAGGGACCGACCTTTCCTCGATCGAAGCGGCAGTGCGCAAGGCTGGCTACGAGCCCGCGAGGGTTGGAGCCGCAGAGGACGCCGGCGACATCCGCGCGAAGGAGAAGGAGCGGGAATACGCCCGTCTGAAGCGAGACCTCGCGATCGCGGCGATCCTGACGCTCCCGGTCTTCGCGGTCGAGATGGGGTCACACCTCGTGCCGGCGATCCACATGTTCGTCATGGACACGATCGGCGAATGGCAGAGCCGAGTCCTCCAGTTCGTCCTGGTGACGGCCGTCCTGTTCGGCCCCGGGCTCCGCTTCTTCCGGAAGGGCGTTCCAGCGCTCCTGCGCCTGGCTCCCGACATGAACTCCCTGGTCGTCGTCGGCACCAGCGCCGCCTACGCCTACTCCGTCGTCGCGACCTTCTGGCCGGCGGTCCTGCCAGCCGGAACGGCGAACGTTTACTACGAGGCGGCCAGCGTGATCGTGACGTTGATCCTGCTTGGACGGCTTCTGGAGGCGCGGGCGAAGGGGCGCACGAGCGAGGCGATCAAGCGCCTCGTCGGTCTCCAGCCGAAGACCGCGCGGGTCGAGCGCGAGGGACAAACGGTCGATATCGATCTCGGCGCCGTCATCGTCGGCGACCGGGTCGAGGTTCGTCCAGGGGAAAGGATTCCCGTGGACGGGACAGTCCTGTCGGGAGCCTCGTTCGTCGACGAGTCCATGATCACGGGCGAGCCCGTCCCCGTCGAGAAGGCGGACGGCGCCTTCGTCACCGGCGGCACGATCAACGGCAACGGCAGCTTCACGTACCGGGCCGAGAAGGTCGGTGCCGACACGATGCTGGCGCAGATCATCAAGCTCGTGGAAACCGCCCAAGGCGGCAAGCTGCCTATCCAGGCGGCCGTCGACCGCGTGACCCAATGGTTCGTGCCGGCGGTCATGGCTGCGGCCGCGGCGACCTTCCTTGTCTGGCTGTTCTTCGGTCCGGATCCCGCCTTGGCCTTCGCCCTCGTCAACGCGGTGGCCGTGCTCATCATCGCCTGCCCCTGCGCCATGGGCCTCGCCACGCCGACGTCGATCATGGTCGGGACGGGACGCGCGGCCGAGATCGGCGTCCTGTTCCGGAAGGGGGAGGCCCTCCAGACGCTGCGGGACGCGGACGTCGTCGCGCTCGACAAGACAGGGACGCTGACGGAGGGACGGCCGGAACTGACGGACCTCGTCGTTGCGGAAGGCTTCGACCGCGCCGAGGTGCTGGCCCTGGTGGCCGCCGTCGAGTCGCGCTCCGAGCATCCGATCGCCGCCGCCATCGTCGCCGCCGCCGATCGCGAGGACCTCGAGCGACTGGTGCCGAAAGGCTTCGAGGCTGTTCCTGGCTACGGCGCGCAGGCCTCCGTCGCGGGACGGGCGGTCGCCGTCGGCGCGGACCGCTTCATGGCGCGGCTCGGGCTCGACATCGTCGCCTTCGCCTCGGATGCGGAACGTCTCGGACGGGAGGGCAAGTCGCCTCTCTACGCTGCCGTCGACGGTCGGCTCGCCGCCATGGTCGCCGTCGCCGATCCAGTGAAGCCGAGTTCGGCGGCCGCCGTGCGTGCGCTCCACAAGATGGGTCTGCGGGTCGCGATGATCACGGGAGACAACAAGCGTACCGCCGACGCCATCGCGGCGCAGCTCGGGATCGACGAGGTCGTCGCCGAGGTGCTGCCAGAGGGCAAGGTCGACGCAGTGAAGCGGCTGCGGGAGGGTGGCCGCAACGTCGCCTTCGTCGGCGACGGCATCAACGACGCGCCCGCGCTGGCCGAGGCGGACACCGGGCTTGCCGTCGGCACCGGGACCGACGTCGCCATCGAGAGCGCGGACGTCGTCCTGATGTCCGGCAACCTGATGGGCGTCGTGAACGCGATCGCGATCTCGAAGTCGACCATCGCCAACATCCGGCAGAACCTCTTCTGGGCGTTTGGCTACAACGTCGTCCTGATCCCGGTCGCCGCTGGGGCGCTCTACCCGTTCACCGGGATCCTCCTGTCCCCGGTCCTCGCCGCGGGCGCCATGGCGCTCTCGAGCGTCTTCGTGCTCGGGAACGCGCTGCGTCTGCGGCTGTTCGAGCCACCGTTCGCGGAAGGGGCGCCGAATGGGACGGGTCACAGGACCGGAGCCCGGGCGGCTCTCACCGGGGTGGAGACACGGACATGAACATCGGCGAAGCGGCGAAGGCGTCGGGCGTGAGCGCCAAGATGATCCGCTACTACGAGACCATCGGCCTCATCGCTGCGGCGGAGCGGGCGGTCTCGGGTTACCGCGTGTACTCGGCCGCCGACGTGTCGACGCTTCGGTTCATCCGAAGGGCGCGGGACCTCAACTTCTCGGTCGAACAGATCAAGGACCTTCTCGGCCTGTGGGGGGACAGGAACCGCGCAAGCGCCGACGTGAAGCGGTTGGCGCTCCGGCATGTCGAGGAGCTAGAGGCGCGCATGCGCCAGCTCCAGGAGATGGCGACCACGCTTCGCGATCTCGCGGAGCACTGCCATGGGGACGACCGGCCCGATTGCCCCATCATACGCGATCTGGCGTCCGCGGCCGATCCGCACCCGTCCGGGGCCGCGCGGAAGGCGGGAGGATTCGACGCAATCAGCGCCCGTCGCACCCCTTGACCTTCCAACGCTGGGAAGCCCCACCTTCCGGTCATCGAAACGAAAGGAGCCGAACATGCTGAAGCTGAAAGTCGAGAAGATGAACTGCGGCCACTGTGCCTCGACGGTGCAGAAGGCCGTGAAAGCTGTCGATCCTGTTGCCACGGTCAACATCGACCTGCCGTCCGGCACGGTATCCGTCGACAGCGCCGCCAGTGAGGACAGCATCGCGGATGCGATCAGGTCCGCCGGGTATCCCAACGAGAAGATAGCGGCCTGATTGCATGCCTGGCTCGCCCCCTTTCCGGGAATCGAGCCGGGTGTGTCGATGCCCGCCGGGACGAACCCCGTTTCGATGGAGCTGAGTCATCATCAGCGGTACCAAGGAGGTATGCTGTCGGCGGGCTGCATGGAAGCAAGCGAGAAGGGCAAGCCCCGAGGCCTGCCCTTCTGCAATTTCTGACAGAGTGGAGGCTACTTCGCGTTCTTCTCCACCCACGCGGTCATGTCGGCAATCTCCTTTTCCTGCGCGGCGATGATCGTCTCCGCCAGCTTCTTGGACGCCTCGTCCTTGCCCATCTCGATCTCGACTTTGGACATGGCGATCGCGCCCATGTGGTGGACGATCATCCCGCAGTTGAAGGCAAGGTCCGGGTCCTTGATCATCATGGCCTTCATCATGGGTGCATGCATGCCCATCATCGCCTGCATGTTGGCCTTCGGTGCGCCTTCCATCATGCCACCGCCGGACATCATGCCCGACATCCCGTCCATGCCGCCCATCATCTTGGACATGTCCATCGAGCCCGCTGCGGCCTCGCAGGCTGCGGGCAGGGCGATCTTCTCCACTGGCATCGCGGGCGTGGCCGCGTCCTGTGCGAGAGCTGAGCCGAAGGGCAGGATCGCCAGTGCGGCAACGACGCTCAAAAACTTGTTCATGGGTATTCTCCTTGTTGCCCGGCCACTGGGACCGGTCTCCGGCGTTGGTTCGGAGGCTCTCATGAGTGCTCCGATGGCTTGCCGAATTTCTTGGGTACGACGCGCCGCTCCGGGAAAGGCTCCTCGGTCGGCTCGGGTACCCGCGGGATTAGTCAGATCTTGGCGAACCGGAGCCGAAGGGCGTTGACGATGACGCTGAAGGAGGAGAGCGCCATTGCCGCCGCGGCGATGATGGGCGACAGGAGAAGCCCGGTCAGCGGGAAGAGGACCCCGGCTGCCACCGGGACGCCCGCCGCGTTGTAGGCGAAGGCGAAGAAGAGGTTCTGCCGGATGTTGCTCATCGTCGCCTGACTGAGCTTGCGCGCATGGACGATGCCCATGAGGTCGCCGCGCAAAAGGGTGACGCCGGCACTTTCCATTGCCACGTCCGTCCCGGTGCCCATGGCGATCCCGACGTCCGCGGCCGCCAGCGCGGGCGCATCGTTGACGCCGTCTCCTGCCATCGCGACGACCTTTCCCTCGGCACGCAGCTTGGCGACGATGTCGCCCTTGTCCTTGGGCAGCACGTCCGCCTCGACCTCGTCGATCCCGAGCGTTCGTGCCACGGCCTCCGCCGTCGTGCGGTTGTCGCCAGTCAGCATGACGATCCGGATCCCGGCTTCATGCAGCGCCGTGATGGCCGCCTTCGTCGTTGCCTTCACGGGGTCGGCGATGGCGAGGACACCAGCCGGCTTGCCATCGACCGCGGCGAGGATCGCGGTTGCTCCATCGCCGCGCAGCCGATCGGCCTGCTCTTCGATTGCGGAGACGTCGACCCCGAGTTCTTGGAGGAACCGGGCATTGCCCAGCGTGATCTTGCGACCGTCCACGACACCTACGACGCCCTTGCCCGTCGGGCTGTCGAAGTCATCGACGGCGGAGAGGGGAATGTTTCGCTCTTTTGCGGCGGCAACGATTGCGGCCGCAAGCGGATGCTCGCTGGACTGTTCAAGGCTTGCCGCGAGGTGAAGGAGATTGCTCTCGGTAAAACCTTCCGCAGGCTGGATGACGGTCACCTTGGGCCGTCCCTCGGTGAGTGTCCCGGTCTTGTCGACGACGAGGACGTCGACCTTCTCCATCCGCTCGAGTGCCTCGGCGTTCTTGATGAGGACGCCGAGTTCGGCGCCTCGCCCAATCCCGACCATGATCGACATCGGCGTCGCGAGCCCGAGGGCGCATGGGCATGCGATGATGAGGACGCTGACCGCGGCGATGAGGCCGTAGGCCATGGACGGCTCGGGTCCCCAGACTGCCCATGCGCCGAAGGCAGCGAGGGCGATCAGGATGACGGCGGGTACGAACCAGCCCGAGACGATGTCTGTAAGTCGCTGGATCGGCGCCCGGGACCGCTGCGCCTTCGCGACCATCTGGACGATCTGCGCCAGCATGGTATCCGCGCCGACCTTCTCGGCGCGCATGACGAAGCTGCCCTGGCCGTTCAGCGTGCCGCCGATGACCTTGCCGCCGGTCGTCTTGGCGACGGCCAGTGGCTCACCCGTGACCATGGACTCGTCGACGTTCGAGCGCCCCTCGAGAACCTCCCCGTCGAGGGGCACCCGGTCACCGGGTCGGATCCTCAGGCGGTCGCCGACGGCGATCTGGTCGAGTTCGACTTCCTCCTCGCTTCCGTCCTTGCCGATCCTGCGTGCCGTGGCTGGCGCGAGGTCGAGGAGGGCCTTGATGGCGCCGGAAGTCTTCTCCCGGGCACGAAGTTCGAGCACCTGCCCGAGGAGGACGAGGACCGTGATGACGGCTGCCGCCTCGAAGTAGACGGCAACGGTCCCGCCATGGCCTCGGAACGTGTCAGGGAAGATGCCGGGTGCCACCGTTCCCACGATGCTGTAGAGCCACGCCACTCCGGTGCCCATCGCGATCAGCGTGAACATGTTGAGGGAGCGGGCTACGACCGAGTTCCATCCCCGGACGAAGAACGGCCACCCCGCCCATAGGACCACGGGTGTCGCCAGAAGGAGCTGGATCCAGTTCGACGTCGCAGGGGCCACGAAGCGATCGAGACCGAGGAAATGCCCGCCCATCTCGAGGATGACGACGGGAACGGACAGGGCGAGCCCGACCCAGAACCGCCGCGTCATGTCGTGAAGCTCTTCGCTCGGGCCCTCCTTGCCGGTGACGGTCTCCGGCTCGAGGCTCATCCCGCAGATCGGGCAGTTTCCGGGTCCGACCTGACGGATCTGCGGATGCATCGGGCAGGTGTAGATCGCGTCCGGCTGCACGGCCACCTTCGGCCTCTCGCGGGTGTGGATGAACCGATCCGGCTCGGCCTGAAACTTCGTCTGGCATCCTTCCGAGCAGAAGAAGTAGGTCTCCCCGAGATGGCGCGTTCGATGCTGTGCCGTCGCTGGGTCGACGGTCATGCCACAGACGGGGTCGGTGGTTGCGGTGGTGGAAGCGTGCGAGCGGCCGTCGAGGCCACGGCCCTTCGCGCCTGACGGACCGTGGCCTGAGTGATCGTGCGAAGGAGTTTGGGCTGTCGTCGACATGTCGGTCTCCTAGAGGTCCAGGACCACGGCTTCCTTCGTCGTTGGCTCGAAGGCCGAGTTCGACACCGTCAGTCCTGCGGACGGTCTCTGGGTGGGGCAGGGGACCCATCCAGAAACAAACGAGCCATCTTCCCCCTCACATCGCGGTATGATGGTGATCCAGGATGGCTCGGCAGAAGCATGTGCGGCCGTCTTTCGGACGAACCCGCTCTTCAGAAACATCCATGCGGCATTGCCAGGTGGTAAGGTCAAGGGCCTTCCTGACCAAGTGGTCGACCTCTTTTGGAAGGAAATGTGGGATGCAGGACGACGGATGGCTGCGAGCATTCCGTCGATACCTCGGCGCGACGGTCCTCGCGAACCTGGTATGGGAATTCGCGCAGATGCCGCTCTACACAGTCTGGCAGGCTCCCTGGGCTGAGATCGCCTTCGCCGGATTGCATTGTCTTGGCGGCGACGTTCTCATTGCCTCGGCTTCCATATGGGCCGCCCTGATCGTCTTGAAGGCCGAGCGCTGGCCGGAGATGCGGTTCCGGCGCGTGGCCGCGGTGACCATGACCGTCGGGCTCGGCTACACCGCCTTCAGCGAATGGCTGAACGTTTCGGTTCGTCAAAGCTGGGCCTACTCCGATCTTATGCCGACCGTCACGCCGCTGGAGATCGGCGTTTCACCCCTCGTCCAGTGGATCGTCGTTCCCGCACTGGCTCTCTTCATCGCACGGCCGTCTCACCGAACTAAGGGCGCCTCGTTGAAGTGAAGCCATTTGCGTGCCTCGGGGCGGCTCAGCCAGAAAGCCATGATGTTGCATCGCCGCTTCCCCGGCGGCATAGGCTGTGGCAGAATGACGTCGTGATCCTCCGTCCCATCCTTTTTCGGCTTTTCGCCTTTACGATCTTGCTCGCTTTGGCATCGATGCCGTTCGGTGGGGCCGTTGCCATGAGCGCAGGTGCCCCTGTTATGGCTGAGATGCCCGGTATGTCGCCCGGGGAAGTGGCCGACGAGATGCCATGCTGCCCGAACGATGTGCCGAAGCCGTCGACCGGATGCGACAAGTCGGCGTGCCCGACCATGGCGACCTGCGCGCAGCAGTGTGTCCCTGCTGCGGCATCCGCAGATGCCGGCATCTTCGTGGCTCCTGTTCGCCAAGACCTGGGACGGCCTACCGTGAGCGCGGTGCTCGCGTCGCTCGGCCCCGAGCCTCCCCCCCGTCCTCCAAAAAACTGATCGATCAGCCGACGTGCAGCGTCGTGCAAACGGTGCGGAGCAGTCCGCATCGATGCTGAGACATGGCGTTTCGCCACCCCGCCGCAGGCCAGACCGCGGACGGGATCGATCAGGAAGTGAGATCATGAAGAAGACCAGCATGCGCGTCGCCGCGGCGACCGTCGCAGGCCTGTCGTCGCTTGGGTTCGGCTCGTCCGCTCTTGCGGCAATGACCGACTACGAGTTCCAGCTCGTGGAGAGCAAAGTGAAGTCCGGGAAGGACGCCGTAGTGGCGGTTCGGCTCGTCGACAAGCGTACGGGCAGGGCTGTCCCCGACGCCGTCGTCTTCGAGACGCGTGCCGACATGGCGCCCGACGGGATGGAGACGATGACGACGCCGATCGAAGCGGTGCCGTCGGACGAACCCGGTGTCTACCGCTTCAAGGTCGCGCTCGTCATGGACGGCGGATGGCGGATCTCGCTCGGGGCCAAGGTCCAGGGCGAGGACGGCACCTTGAAGAACGAAGTCGTCCTCCAGGCGACCGAGTGATGCGAGCGGCGTTTGTCGTCCTCGCCCTCGTCGCCGTCTCGGCGGCGGGGGCCGGAGGCTATTGGGCAGGGCAGGCCGGAGTGACGGTTATCCAGCTCGAGGAGATGCTTGGCATTTCGGTGGACGCACCAGTCCCGCTGGAGCGTGCGATGGCCGCGGAGATGCCGTCGACGCCCGTCGTCGCCGCGGAACTCAGGCGCGTCCTCTACTGGCGGGATCCCGACGGGAAGCCAAGCTACTCAGCCTCGCCGAAGAGGACGGACGACGGGCGGGATTTCATTGCCGTCCGCGACGACGGAGCGAGCGCCGCATCGACGGCCTCTCCAGCGGTCTCGCCCGTGATCACCACGCCGGGACCTCTCGCGGCTTCAGACAGGAAGGTTCGCTCCTACCGCAACCCGATGGGCCTTCCAGACACCTCGCCGGTGCCGAAGAAGGATGGACTTGCCCCCTTTTAGTGGAGAGCGTTTTGATTACGCGGCGGCCAGTCGTTCGAACTGGACGGGGCTGATGAAGTCGAGCGCGGAATGGCGCCGGACGGGGTTGTAGAAGCTGTCGATGTAGCGGCCGATGGCCGCCTTCGCCTCGGTCCTGGTCTGGAAGACGGTGCGCCAGACCAGCTCGGATTTCAACGTCTTGAAGAAGGTCTCGACCATCGCATTATCATAGCAGTTGCCCTTGCCGGACATCGAGATCAGCACGTCGTACCTGCGTAGCTCGGCCTGATAGTCGATCGAGCAATATTGGCTGCCGCGGTCAGAATGATGGATCAGGCCGGTTTTCGGGCGGCGCAGGACGAGGGCCTTGCGGAGCGCCTCGAGAGCCAACTCCTTGTGTAGACGATCGCTGACGGCCCAGCCGACGACGCGCCGGGCGAACAGGTCGATGACGACGGCGAGATACAGCCAGCCCTCTCGCGTCCAAACATAGGAGATGTCGGCTCCCCACTTCTCGTCCCGGCGTTCGGTCGCGAAGTCCTGATCAAGGAGGTTCGGCGCGATCGGGAAGGCGTGCAGGCTGTCCGTCGTTCGCTTGAACCGCCGCTTCTGCCGGGCCTTGAGGCCGTTCTCGCGCATCAGGCGCGCTGTCCGACGGCGCCCGATAGCGATCCCCTCGGCCTGGAGTTCATGCCGCATGCGAGGACTCCCATAGGTGCCGTTCGACAACCGAAACGCCGAGCGGACATGCGCCAGAAGCACCATGTCGCGCTGCTGCCGGCGGCAGGCCGGTCGATCCTTCCATGCAAAATAGCCGCTCGAGCTGACGCCGAGGACCTTGCAGAGACGCTGGACGGGGAATTCTTCTTTCGCCGCATCGATGAGTTCGAACCTCACCGACTTCCCTCCCGGGCGAAAAAAGCCATCGCCTTCTTCAGGATGCCACGCTCCTGACGAAGGATCTCATTCTCCCGCCGCAGCCGCTTCATCTCCGCAGCCATGTCCTCGACGCGGTCGGGAGGCGGGCTTTCTATCAAGGCGTCGCGCCGCTTGTCGATCCAGCGCCGCAGTGTCGATAGCCCAACGCCAAGGTCCTCCGCGATCTCGCGCTGCGTCCGGCCGCTCGTCTCAACCAGACGGACGGCTTCCTCCTCGAATTCCTTCGTAAATCGTCGCTGTGTCTTCGCCATGGAGTTCCTCATGCCTCATTGAGAACTCTCCACTTTTCCGGGGCAAGTCCAGGATTCGATGGGAATGGACTACATCCCCGTCTACGACGGTCCGGAGGAAGAGGAGGGCGTCGTCACCGTCTCCCCGGGGCGGCTCCAGAGAACGGGGGTCCGCTCCGAGCTCGTGTCCCGGCAGGTCGTCGGTCGGCCGCTGCGGGTGCCGGGCGTGGTGAAGCTCGACGAACGGATGGTCTCTGTCGTCACTACGCGGGCCGACGCCTTCGTGGAGGAGGTCGCCGACGTAACCACGGGTGCGGCCGTTCGGAAGGGGCAGCCGCTGGTGCGCCTCTACTCGCCAGAGATGGCCGCTGCCGGCGCGCAGTACGTGATCGAGCTCAAGAGCGGGGGAGCAGCTAGGTCGGGCGGAGCGGGCCTGAAGCTCCGCAACCTCGGCGTCCCGGAGGGGGCAATCACGGAAATGGAGCGGACGGGTAAGGTCCCGCCTTCCATGACCTGGACGGCGCCTAGGGACGGTCTCATCCTAGAACGGGCGGCCGTCGACGGCATGATGACCGAGGCGGGAGACGTCCTCTTCCGTCTCGCCGACGTCTCGCGGGTGTGGCTCGTCGCAGACGTGCCCGAGCGCGAGGTCGGAGTCCTCCGGCTCGGCAACGCCGCGCGAAGCACCTTCAGGGGACTGCCTGGCCAGACATTCGACGGCCGCGTAGACCTCGTCTACCCGCAGGTCTCGCCCGAGACTCGGACGGTGAAGGTGCGCATCGAGATCGAGAACCTGGACGGTCTCCTGCTGCCCGACATGTATGCCGATGTCGAGATCGAATCAGGTGTCGGCAGTGCAGTCGTTGCAGTTCCGAATGACGCCATCCTCGACACGGGATCGCGACAGGTGGTGATCCTCGATCGCGGCGACGGCCGCTTCGAGCCCCGTCCCGTCGAGATCGGTGCCCGCGGCACGGACGTGACTGAGATCACGACGGGCATCCAGGCGGGAGACCGAGTGGTGACCGGCGCGAACTTCCTGATCGACGCCGAAAGCAACATCAAGGCGGCCCTGTCCGCCCTCGATCCCAAGCCGAACGGGCCGGCCCCGATGGCGGAGGCACGGCCGTGATCGCGCGTGTCATAGCATGGAGCGCGAGGAACCTCGTCCTCGTCTTCGTCGGCACCCTGTTCGCGGTCGCGGGTGGCCTCTACGCGTTGAAGACGCTGCCGCTGGACGCGATCCCGGATCTCTCCGACGTCCAGGTCATCGTCTACACCGAGTATCCAGGCCAAGCCCCGCAGGTCGTCGAGGACCAGGTCACCTATCCCCTGACGACGGCCATGCTGACGGTGCCGAAGTCGAAGGTCGTGCGCGGCTTCTCGTTCTTCGGCGTGTCCTTCGTCTACGTCGTGTTCGAGGACGGCACCGATCCCTACTTCGCCCGCAGCCGGGTCCTCGAGTTCCTGAACGCCGCCGGGCGTCGCCTTCCTGTTGGCGTGACGCCGACGCTCGGCCCGGACGCGACGGGCGTAGGCTGGGTCTACCAGTACGCGGTGGTCGCCAAAGACAGGACGCTTGCTGAGCTCCGATCCTTGCAGGACTGGGTCGTGAGGTTCGCCGCTTCCGACGCCGACGGGGTCGCCGAGGTGGCAAGCTGTTGATTTCCACCCGGAACTGACCCGGGTTTTCCATCGAGAATTGACCCGGCTCTGAGTTATGCTGAGTGGGTCATGTGTGGGTCAAGGCATGTGCGCTTTCCTTCCTCTTGCGGGTGGCGGCGTCGGTGCTGGCTCTGAAGCGGAAGCTGTCATTTCCAGTCTCCAGGATGTGGCAACGATGTGTGAGGCGATCGAGCAGCGCGGTGGTCATCTTGGCATCGCCGAAGACGGTGGCCCATTCGCTGAAGCTCAGATTGGTCGTGATGACGACGCTGGTGCGCTCGTAGAGCTTGCTCAGCAGGTGGAAGAGCAGCGCACCGCCTGAGGCACTGAATGGCAGGTATCCAAGCTCGTCCAGGATCACGAGATCGAGACGGACGAGGGTCTCGGCCAGTTGGCCGGCTTTGCCCTTGGCTTTCTCCTGTTCGAGCATGTTGACGAGTTCGATGGTCGAGAAGAACCGAACTTTCCGGCGATAATGCTCGACGGCCTGAACGCCAAGGGCGGTCGCGACATGGGTTTTGCCCGTGCCCGGCCCGCCGATCAGCACGACATTCTCCATTCCTTCGATGAACTCGCAGCGATGGAGCTGGCGCACCGTGGCCTCGTTGATCTCGCTGGCTGAGAAGTCGAAGCCCGCCAGATCCTTGTAGGCCGGGAAGCGTGCTGCCTTCATGTGATAGGCGATCGAGCGCACCTCGCGTTCCGCCATCTCGGCCTTGAGGAGCTGCGTCAGGATCGGCACGGCGGCTTCGAAGGCAGGCGCGCCTTGCTCAATCAGGTCGGTGACGGCCTGGGCCATGCCATACATCTTGAGGCTGCGCAGCATGATGACGACGGCGCCGCTGGCGGGATCATGACGCATGGCGGCCTCCACTCCTGCGGGCGCGCAAATCGTCGTAGCGCTCGACATTGGCCTTGGGCTCTCGGCGCAGCAGCAGCGTTTGCGGCGTGTCGATGGCCGGGCCGTCGATCGTCTTTCCGTCGATCAGACGGTGCAGGATGTTGAGCACGTGGGTCTTGGTGGCGACCCCCTCTGACAGTGAGAGGTGGTCCCGGAAAACCGGACCAGCATTTAGGGTGGATCGCCTGATGAGAAGGACGATCCGAGCATGTCGAAGAGGGCGCGGTATTCCGCGGAATTCAAAGCCAAGGTCGCGCTGGATGCGATCCGAGGCGAGCTGACGCTGGCCGAATTGGCGAAGAAGCACGGGGTGCATCCGAATGTAGTCGGCCAGTGGAAGCGCCTGGCCATCGAGAACATGGCGACAGCGTTCGGGGGCGGCGTTGCCGAGACGGCCCAAGATCGCGATGCGGAATTCGAGAAGCTCCACGCCAAGATCGGGCAACTCGTTGTGGAACGGGATTTTTTGCAGAAGGCCTTCGGTCGATGAGCCGGGATCGAAGGCAGGCAGGCATCGAGAAGGACCATCCTCGTCTCAGCGTCCGGCGCCAATGCCGTCTTTTGTCGTTGACGCGCTCGACGCTGTACGCCACGCCCGCGGGCGAGAGCGCCGAGAACCTCGCTTTGATGCGACGGATCGACGAGCAGTTCCTGGAGACGCCATGGTATGGCTCTCGGCAGATGGCGCGCTGGCTGCGTCGGCAGGGTTATCTCGTCGGGCGTCATCGCGTTCGGCGGCTGATGCGCAAGATGGGCCTGTCGCCGATCTACCAGGCGCCGCGAACCAGCCAGCCGCACCCGCAGCACCGGATCTATCCCTATCTCCTGCGGGAACTGACGATCGAGCGGCCGAACCACGTCTGGTGCACAGACATCACCTACATCCCGATGCGGCGAGGCTTTCTGTATCTCGTGGCGATTATGGACTGGGCGACAAGGAAGGTGCTGGCCTGGCGGCTGTCGAATACGATGGACGTCGGCTTCTGCATCGAGGCGCTGGAGGAGGCCATGGCCCGCTTCGGCAGACCGGAGATCTTCAACTCCGACCAAGGCTCGCAGTTTACCAGCGCCGACTTCACCGACAAGCTGAAGGCGGCCGGGATCAGGATCTCGATGGATGGCAGAGGTCGCTGGATCGACAATCGGTTCATCGAGAGGCTCTGGCGGTCGTTGAAATACGAATGCGTCTACCTGAATGCGTTCGAGACGGGCTCCGAAGCCCGGCATGGGATCGGCTCGTGGATCAGCTACTATAATGCCGAGAGGCCGCATTCGAGCCTACATGACGCGACACCGAACGAAGCCTATGCGATGAGCTGGGCCGATGAGAAACTGGCGGCATAACCACAACCGCGTTCCACTCTAAATCCGCCGCTGGATGGTCTGAAAACCGGGACCACCTCTGTGCCAGCTCCACTGCGGCCAGCACCGCCTGCTCATCATGGTGCAGGACCAGGGCAAGGATATCGACCATCTCGCGATCGCCACCGGGCCGTCGCAACATCTGATCCTGCAATCGCCGGAAGCCTGACGGCAGTTCAGCGAAAGGAGCACCGTTGCGCAGCGCGCCGGGCTTGCGCTGGATCACCGCCAGATAATGATGCCAGTCGTAGATCGTTCGCGGCGGCAGATGATGCGATCGCTCGATCCGCCGTGGTAGTGTCCGCGCTCGTGGTGGAAATTCCGACATTGAAAGGTGTGGCTGAGGCGGTCACCGGATAGGGCGGCTAAGGTGGAGTTGCGAGACTTCAACCTGACCGGAGAACCCGATGACCGAGGACAGACTACCGCTTGCCGAGCTTTTTGCGAAAGCCGGGGACGGCGATTTCCTGAGAACGATAGCCGAGAGCGTGATGCAGCTCCTTATGGAGGTCGACGTTGAAGGCATGATCGGCGCCGGGCGCCACGAACGGACGCAGGAACGGGCGACTTATCGCAATGGCTACCGCGACCGCTCGCTCGACACGCGGCTCGGCTCGTTGCAGCTTCGGATACCCAAGCTTCGGCAGGGCAGCTACTTCCCGCCGTTCCTGGAGCCGAGAAAGCTCTCGGAGAAGGCCTTGGTTGCCGTCATTCAGGAAGCTTGGATCAGCGGCGTTTCCACCCGGCGGGTCGACGATCTGGTACAGGCCATGGGGCTGTCGGGGATCGGCAAGAGCACCGTATCGAAGCTGTGCAAAGACATCGACGAACGCGTCGGCGGCTTCCTCGACCGTCCTCTCACTGGCGACTGGCCCTACCTCTGGCTGGATGCGACCTACCTGAAGCAGCGCGAGGGTGGACGCATCGTTTCGGTCGCCGCCATAATCGCCGTGGCCGTGAACACGGACGGCAAGCGCGAGATCGTCGGCCTTCACATCGGCCCCTCGGAAGCGGAGACGTTTTGGTCGAGCTTCCTCAAGAGCCTCGTGCGCCGCGGCCTGTCCGGCGTGAAGCTCGTGATCTCGGATGCTCACGAAGGGCTGAAAGCCGCCATTCGCCGGGTGTTCAGCGCCTCCTGGCAGCGCTGCCGGGTGCATTGGATGCGCAACGCCCTGTCGTATGTCCCGAAGGCGCAGCAGAGCATGGCGGCGGCCGCGCTGCGCCAAGCCTTCGCCCAGCCCGATCGTGCTAGCGCCAGCCAGGCGCTGCGCCACGTCGCCGACCAGCTTCGGGGAAAGTGTCCAAAGCTCGGGGCCTTCATCGACAACAGCGAGACCGACGTGCTGGCGCACATGGATTTTCCCAGTCAGCACCGGACCCGGATCCATTCGACGAATTCCCTGGAGCGCCTGAACAAGGAGGTGAAGCGGCGTGCCGACGTCGTCGGAATCTTCCCGAACGAGGGATCCATCATCCGGCTCATCGGCGCCGTCCTTCTCGAGGCCAACGACGAATGGCAGATCCAGAACCGCTACATGCAGACCGAACCCATGGCCGACCTCATGGCCATGGGCAACACTGCAAAACCCGAACAGATTTCCACCGAAGTCGCCTGAAACGGAGCCGCTTCAGCTACACTCAATTTCCACCACGTTGACGGACACGACCTCCGCCGTTCATGCTCGCACAAGATTTGCCCCTCGGCCGCAATGACCAGACGATCCGGGTAGACACGGAGGCTGACGGGCCTGTTCGCAAAAGAAGCCGGCACGCTGTAGCGGTTGCGTTCGAAGCTGATCAGGCAAGTAGGCGAGACGCGCTTGCTCTGCTCGACGAACCCGTCGAAGGCAGGCGGTAGCGACATCAAGGTGGGCTGCTCTTCGGCCCAGACATCGGCGACGGTCCCGGCAAGACGGCCATGTGGGATCTCCCGCCAGAGCTCCAGACAACGCTGCTCGAGCCAGGCATTCAGCGTGGCGAGATCGGGAAAGTTCGGCATCGGCTGCCACAGACGCGGCCGCGCATCCTGCACGTTCTTCTCGACTTGCCCTTTCTCCCAACCAGAGGCCGGATTGCAGAACTCCGGCTTGAAGACATAGTGGTTTGTCATGGCGAGGAAACGCAGGTTGATCTGGCGTTCCTTGCCGCGTCCGACGCGGTCTACCGCCGTTCTCATGTTGTCGTAGATGCCGCGCTCAGGCACGCCGCCGAAGACGCGGAAGGCGTGCCAATGAGCGTCAAACAGCATCTCGTGGGTCTGGAGCAGATAGGCACGGACGAGGAACACTCGGCTGTGCGCCAGCTTGATATGCGCGACCTGAAGCCTGGTGCGGTCGCCGCCGATCACCGCATGGTCCTCGCTCCAGTCGAACTGGAAGGCTTCGCCGGGGCGGAAAGACAGGGGAACGAAGATGCCGCGCCCTGTCGTTTGCTGCTCGCGCTGCCGCTCCGCAAGCCATTCGCGGGCGAACGCGGCCACACGGTTGTAGGAACCGGTGAACCCGAGAGCGACGAGATCTGCATGCAAGTGCGTCAAAGGCCGGCGCTGCTTACGTGACTTTGATGCTTCGGCCTTCAGCCAGGCTGCAAGCTTGTCGGAGAACGGGTCGAGCTTGCTCGGCCGCTCCGGCACCGAGAACTTCGGCTCGATCGTGCCGGCCTTCAGATACTTCTTGATGGTGTTCCGCGAGAGCCCGGTCCGCCTGGCTATCTCTCGGATCGGTAGCTTCTCTCGCAAAGCCAAGCGGCGGATGACGTTCAAAAGTCCCATGTAGATCACTCCATTGTCCCCTCGCTCGCCGCGCTCGGGGAAAGGTCACATGGGTCAAATCTCAGTGGAAATCAGGCGCTGTCCCGGGTCAGTTCCGGGTGGAAATCAACATCCCGCTCTCTGGATCACCCGTTGCAAGCAGAGGGTCAGGGGATCACATTCCAAAAGGGTAGACGGCGACCCAGCCGTCGCATCGCGGGTCCCGTTCGGGATTTGTCGACCGCAGCCGACCTTGATGCCGGCACCAAAAAGACCGTAGTGCGGCAACCGCCTCGCCGTCGGTGTAAGTGCCGCCTATCAGGGCGATTTCGACATTGTGTCGGTCTCCCAATGGCGGCGCCGATTCCCGCCTTCGGCGTCGAAGCGGTAAGCCTCCAACTCGCACCCGGGCTTTCAGAAGGTCCAGATCCAGCACCTCTTTCAGGTCCGCCGGATCCGGGCGCTTGGAGTGCCCGCGTCTCACGCCCTCGTTGATCCTGTCGATGACGTCGCGCGGCATGTCCAGGCAGTTGAGCCCCGCTCCAAGCGTCCTCAGGTCGTTGGCGGACTTTTCGACGAGCATGTGGAGACCCTTCCGCGGAGTCGTAGATGCAGCAGAGGCGAGTGCCATCCTGAAGGCTCTCGACGATGCCGTCGAGCGTCCACGCGGTGCGTCGCGTCGCCACGACGCTCACTACCGTATGATGATGGGAGCCGAGGTGCAGGCGCAAGATCCCGCCGCGGTGGCAGAGGCCGCCCGACGAACGACAGCTAGGTTCGGAAGAAGCCGTGGCGGGGAGGGTGAGCGTGAGTATGCCGTAATGAAGCGGCTGTCACGGTCACAGGCGAGACCTGGGGCTGGCCCGACGACTTCGTCCACCGCCACTTCTGCCCGACCTGCGGCTAGAGGCTCTTCAGCGTCGAGGGCAACGGCGAGCTCGAGGTCCGCTTCGGGTGCCTCGACGCCGCGCCGACGGATCTGGCGCCGACATACGAGAACTGGGTCGTCCATCGGGAGAGGTGGCTTCCGGAAGTGCCGGGCGCCGGGCAGAACGGGCGGGATCGAAACGGCTGACTCCGGCTGGGCATCTGCCCTCGGCAAAAGTTAGAGACAGCGCGTGGCACTGGCTACAGCCACCCTTTAGCCACTCCATACCTCGCACCGAGCGATGCGAGCGCATGCAGGATCGGGAGCGTCTGAAGGGCGAATGCCACGAGCACAAGCCACGCGGCCCGGGTGAAGGCTTTGAACTTCCGGTCGGCGATCTGGCTTTGGACCGTGATCTGAACAGTCAGGTCATCGAAGTAGCGTTCTGTGAAGGACGTATTCTCCGGCGGGAAGTAGCGTTCGCGGACACGTTGGCCGTATTGCTCCGGCTTCATCTTGGCGATGTCGCCGAAGTATAGGAGGTTGCGCCCGTCCCCCTCGGCCTTGTGGTGGTGATGCAGGAACCGTGGCAAGAACGATTTCAGAGACAGAAGCGCCGCTACGGCGAGCAGGGGCAGGACGTAGAGGAACACCCGATCGTAGCCCATCGGCAGTGCCGTAGGTGCTCGCAGTAGCCCTATGATCGCACCGATCCAGACAGAACAGAACGTCAGGAGGGCGGCGTTCTTGGTCTCGGCGAATTTGACGAAATCGATCATCCGCCCATGGTGAGCTGACAGGATCTTCTCGTAGCTTTCCTGCTGATCGTCCTTGGCCATGGTTCTCAGGCTGCCTGTCTTTTGGCTTGCTCGGGCAAAGGCAAAGGACAGCCGTCGACCGACCCGCAGCATTCATGTCCGCACGAGGCGGCAAATTCGAAGAACTTTCGTTCGGCTGCCGCCCAGCGCTCCAACGACAGCGCCAGTGTCGCAAGCGCGGCCGCATGGTCGGCACATGCAACAATGGGGAGGGGCCTCCCGCCTTGTCGGTCACATGGGCATCGTGATCGAAGGGTTAGGACACTTTTCGTTTTGACGTCGACTGACGTAAGGCGCCGCCCGTCGAGGAAAAGGCGGACTCTCTTGTTCCCGGCGACCCGAGAACGCTTCGTGGACAGGCGGCCCTCGTCCATTGCAGAAGTGAAACGCTTGCCGAGCGCCGTCGCAGCCCGCTCGGCCGACGCCTGGCCTCGGGCGGCTTCCGGGCCATGGGCGCGGGCGTCGCTTTTGCCCGGCCAGCGACGAAGGCTGTCGACGGCTATCTGGCGGCGAAGGAAAGCAAGAAGCTTTCCCCACCAGAGCATGATGTCGTCCTCCGTCCCGAAACCGAGGGGCTCTTCCTCCGCCCAATGCAGGCAGAAGGATCCGTCGGAGTTGAGATGCCGCTCTGGGCAGTACGCGGGAAGCCGGTGGGACCCACACTCCTGGACTCGGAGCGCCCCGCCGATCGCCGACACTTCAATCAGGTAGGTCGGAGGCGGCGCCCCAGAATCGAGCGTCGGCCGCACCGCGATCCGCACTCCGTTCCCACCCTCGTCGATGACGGTCCCGTCGTTGGCCGCTGCGACCTGTTTTACCAGGTCGAGGGGCGTCATGTTCAGCCTCCATCTCCGGCATATGGTCTGAACGGAGTTTCGGCAGCACGGGCAGCCGCGGGTGCTGCCATGACAATGCTCGCTGCGCGAATGGCTTTTGCCGCAGCGTTGTTATCTGCCTCGAGGCTAGCCATCACGACGTCGTAAGTCAGGCCGGGCTTCAGGCGGCCAGTTCCGAAGAGCGTGCGAACAGATCCCGGGCCCTCGTCGTATGCGGCCTTACCGATCGCGGTCTCCAACCCGTCGCACCGCTTCTGCTCGTTCTCTGCGCCGATGACGGTGCGCCCGATTGAGGAGCGCGTTCTCGAGCCTTGAATGCCGAGTCTCGATATCGCCGTCTGGCCGTACTCAAATCCAATCGCGAGACCTAGGTCGTCCGTCTCAACTCCGGCGTCGGCGAGACGCTCTAGCGCGAGGTTGAAGCTGCTCCGGAGCGCCCGGGCACAGATGGCCCCCGTGGACACTGTCGCCACCGCGTCCGTCGTGGCCGCAGTTCCCTCCAACAAATGGCCGTGGACGCAGTCCCCGATGAACCGGATGCGGCGCCCGTTGAAGTCGGACGTAAGCACGCGGTCGAGCTCGGCGCGGATGACATGAAGGCAGCGGACGACGTCTTCTGGATCGTCCTCGATATGTGCGTCGACGTAGGCGGTGAAGTTGTCGATGTCGGCGTAGACCGAGACCGTCTCCATGCGGCGGGAGTTGCCCGGCGTGAGCGACGAGATGTCGAGATGCCGGATCGGCGGTGTCGTCCTTGAGAAAACGAAGGACCCGATCGGGTGGTCCTCGTTGTCCTTTCGCCAACCTTTGACGATTTCGTCCTTCGATACCTCAAGGTCCGCGGTCTCGACCGAGGCCTCGATCTCGCCGTAGCTGAGAGGTGTGGTCGCGAGGTCGTCTCGGTCTACCTCGTCGAGGCCGATTGCGAGGCGGGCTTCGTTCGTCAGATAGATCCCGACGGCACCGTCCCGGGATGCGAGTTTGGCGGCTTGGTTCGCCGGCCTTCCGAGAAAGAGCGGCTCGCGGTATCCGCTTCGGCCATTGTTGACGGCCAGAGCGCGGCCCGTATCGATCCCAACGCGGACCTCTGCGTCGGGGATGTTCAGGTCATCGTCGCCGGTCTCGGCCAAGACGTCGATGACGAGCTGCGCGATCGCGACAGCGCGATGTACCCGCGTGGCCTCATCGGCCCCGCCATAAGGTTTCGCCACGACGGCATGCAGTCGCTGTCCGTGAAAGTCGACGCGACGCGTGTCGGTCTTTCGCAGGATGCGGTGGACAGCGCGCTGGTGGAGGTCGAGGAAGCGAAGGGCACGCTTGTGGGCCGTGACGCCGTCGACTTCGGTCGATGAAAGGATGGCCCCGAAGTTCCGGATGTCGACGTAGAGGTGGACTGCGTCCATCCGGTACGCCTTGTTGGTCGGGACCGACTCCAGCGAAGTCTCACGCTTGTAGTCCACGATGGTAACCGTCTCGACGTCCTTGATACGGGCATCGATGGCCGCCTTCGCACGGTCATGCTTCCAGTTGTTTGCCATGGTGGCTCTCCTGCCGTTTGAGTCCGGCCGCATGGGCGTCTGTGCCTAGCGGATCGTTCATGCCGGACACTCGAGGCACGATACGAGTTGCTCGTTTGTTCCTGATTGCATTCCTGCGCGCCGGGCGGCGCGCAGGTCTTGAGTATTTGGGGAGGTTCTAGGAGCTCTCTCCAACTGCGGCACACCTACGGTGCCACGACGGGGTCATTTCTGTGCCCTGAGGCAAATCAGCGTGCCGCTGAGATCTAGGAACATAGTCCGTTACAGGGAAACTTTCCCATCCGATTTACAACTTTGGCCCCCAATTTACAACATTGGGTATGCCGACAGAACAAACGGAACAATCAACTGCACCCAGATGTACTCCCGCAGGTGTCGCACTTCAGGCAGGTGCCATTGCGGACCATGGTGAAGTTGGCGCATTCCGAGCAGCTTTCGCCGGTGTAGCCCTTCATCATCGCTTCGGCGCGGCGCTCGTTGGCGCTGGGGCGCGGGGCGGCTTCGACCTGGGCCTTGTCGCGATCCGAGGCGGGGAAGGCGAGGGGGCTGTCGAACAGTCCCTGCGCCGGCGAGACGTCGGCAATCGGGGCGGGCTGGGTCAGCGGCTCGAAGTCGCGCTTGAAGGCCGTGGCCAGCTTGCCCGAGGCCGCTGCGCCCGCACCGCTGCGGGCGGACAGCGACGTCACATTGGCCGCCGGAGCGGCGGGTGCCGGCGAGGCGGCGGGCGCCACGGCAGCGGGCAGGGGTGCCGCGCTGCCGGCCGAAGGGCCGCGCAGGATGGTGGCGGTGGCGGGCGTCGCACCCTTCGGCGCAGCCGTGCCGAGCGAGCCGGCCGGCTCCCCGGTACCGACAAGGCGGAACTTTGCCGTCTGGCCGCGGACCATGCCGTGGCTCACCGGCGAGGGCTTGTCGCCCTCGACGCCGCGCCCGATGGTCGAGGTGCCGAAATCTTCCGGCTGGACATGGGCAAGGTCGTGCCGGCCGAGATAGGAGACGGCCAGCTCGCGGAAGACGTAGTCGAGGATCGACGTGGCGTTCTTGATCGCCTCGTTGCCCTGGACGATGCCCGCCGGCTCGAAGCGCGTGAAGGTGAAGGCCTCGACATACTCCTCCAGCGGCACGCCGAACTGCAGGCCGAGCGAGATGGCGATGGCGAAATTGTTCATCATCGCGCGGAAGGCGGCGCCTTCCTTGTGCATGTCGATGAAGATCTCGCCGATGCGGCCGTCGTCGTATTCGCCGGTGCGCAGGTAGACCTTGTGGCCGCCGACGATCGCCTTCTGGGTGTAGCCCTTGCGCCGGTTCGGCAGCTTCTCGCGGTCGCGGATCACCTTCTCGACGATCCGCTCGACGATGCGCTCGGCGACTTCCGCCGCACGCGCCGCGGCAGGAGCGGCGATCAGCATCTCGGTCGCGGTGGCGACGAGATCCTCCTCGTCGTCGACATCGTCTGATATGAGCGAGGAGTTCAGCGGCTGCGAGAGCTTCGAGCCGTCGCGGTAGAGGGCGTTGGCCTTCAGCGCCAGCTTCCACGACAGCATGTAGGCGGCGTTGCAGTCCTCGACGGTCGCGTCGTTGGGCATGTTGATGGTCTTGGAGATCGCCCCGGAAATGAAGGGCTGGGCGGCCGCCATCATCTTGATGTGGCTGTCGACCGAGAGGTAGCGCTTGCCGATGCGCCCGCAGGGGGTGGCGCAATCGAAGACGGGCAGGTGCTTGTCCTTCAGGAACGGCGCGCCCTCGAGCGTCATGGCGCCGCAGACATGGACATTGGCGGCCTCGATGTCGCCCTTGGAGAAGCCGAGGAAGGGCAGCATTTCGAAGGCGAAATCGTTCAGCTGCGCGTCGGTCATGCCGAGCGTCTTCTTGCAGAACTCCTCGCCGAGGGTCCACTTGTTGAAGGCGAACTTGATGTCGAAGGCGCTCTTCAGCGCCGTGTTCAGCGCCTCGATCTCGGCCGGGCCGAAACCCTTGGCGCGCAACGAGGCCGAGTTGATCGCCGGGGCCTGGTTGAGATTGCCGTGGCCGACCGCATAGGCCTCCATCTCGCCGATCTCGGCTTCCGAGTATCCAAGTGTGCGCAGCGCGGCGGGGACCGCATTGTTGATGATCTTGAAGTATCCGCCGCCGGCGAGCTTCTTGAACTTCACCAGCGCGAAGTCGGGCTCGATGCCGGTGGTGTCGCAGTCCATCACGAGACCGATCGTGCCGGTCGGCGCGATGACCGAGACCTGGGCATTGCGAAAGCCGTGCTTGACGCCGAGCTCGACCGCCTCGGTCCACGCCGCCTTGGCGCGGCCCGACAGGCGCTTGTCCTTCAGCGAGGAATGGTCGAGCGGCACCGGTTCGACGGCGAGGCCCTCATAGCCGTTGGCGATGCCATGCGCGGCACGGGCATGGTTGCGCATCACCCGCAGCATGTGGTCGGCATTGCGCTCGTAGTCGGGGAAGGTGCCGAGCTTTTCGGCCATCTCCGCCGAGGTGGCATAGGCAACGCCCGTCATCAGCGCCGAGACGGCACCGCAGATCGAACGGCCTTCGGCCGAGTCGTAGGGAATGCCGGAGGTCATCAGGAAGCCGCCGATATTGGCGAAGCCGAGTCCGAGGGTGCGGTAGTCGTAGGAGCGCTGGGCGATCTCCTTGGAGGGGAACTGCGCCATCAGGACGGAGATCTCGAGCACCACCGTCCACAGCCGCGTCGCATGTTCGAAGGCTTCCGTCTCGAAGCGCCCGCCCTCTTCGCGGAACTGCAGGAGGTTCAGCGAGGCGAGGTTGCAGGCCGTGTCGTCGAGGAACATGTATTCCGAGCACGGATTGGAGGCGATGATCTCGCCGGCCGCCGGGCAGGTGTGCCAGTCGTTGATGGTGGTGTGGAACTGGATGCCGGGATCGGCCGAGGCCCAGGCGGCATAGCCGACGCGCTCCCAGAGGTCGCGGGCCTGCAGCGTCTTGACGGTGCGGCCGTCCTTGCGGGCGGTGAGGTTCCACGGCCCGTCATCCTCGACGGCGCGCAGGAATTCGTCGGTGACGCGGACGGAATTGTTGGAGTTCTGGCCGGCGACGGTCAGATAGGCTTCGGAATCCCAGTCGGTGTCGAAGACGGGGAAGTCGATGTCGGTGTAGCCCTGCCGAGCGAACTGGATGACGCGCTTGATGTAGTTCTCGGGTACCTGGCTCCGCTTGGCGTCCTTGACGGCGCGCTTCAGCGCCGGGTTCTGCATCGGGTCGAAGCGAACCTCCTCGGGCTCGGGTCCGTCGACGCAGGCGGCGAGGATCAGCTTCAGGTGTTTGGAGACCACGCGCGAGCCGGTGACGAGGGCGGCGACCTTTTCCTCCTCCTTCACCTTCCACGAGATGTAGGCCTCGATGTCGGGGTGATCAATGTCGACGACGACCATCTTGGCGGCGCGGCGCGTGGTGCCGCCCGACTTGATCGCGCCGGCGGCGCGGTCGCCGATCTTCAGAAAGCTCATCAGGCCCGACGATTTCCCGCCGCCCGACAGCCGCTCGCCTTCGCCGCGCAGGCGCGAGAAATTGGAGCCGGTGCCCGAGCCGTATTTGAACAGGCGCGCCTCGCGCACCCAGAGGTCCATGATGCCGCCATCGTTGACGAGATCGTCGGCGACCGACTGGATGAAGCAGGCATGCGGCTGCGGATGCTCGTAGGCCGAGGTCGAGCGGGTCAACTCGCCCGTGAGGTAGTCGACGTAGAAATGGCCCTGGCCGGGGCCGTCGATGCCATAGGCCCAGTGCAGGCCGGTGTTGAACCATTGCGGCGAATTCGGCGCGACCTTCTGCGTCGCCAGCATGAAGGCGAGTTCGTCCATGAACGCGCGCGCGTCTTCTTCGGCGGCGAAATAGCCGCCCTTCCAGCCCCAATAGGTCCAGGTGCCCGCGAGCCGGTCAAAGACCTGCCGCGCGTCCATCTCCGAGCCGTAGCGCTCCTTTTCCGGCAGCGCCTCAAGGGCCACCTCGTCGGCGACCGAGCGCCAGAGCCAGGACGGCACGTCGTTCTCCTCGACGCGCTTCAGCCGCGCCGGAATGCCGGCCTTGCGGAAGTACTTCTGCGCCAAAATGTCGGAGGCCACCTGGCTGAACTGGGCGGGAACATCGATGCCTTCGAGGCGGAAGACCACCGAGCCATCGGGATTGCGGATCTCGCTTGTCGCCTGACGGAAGGCGACGCTCGCATAGGCGCCTTCACCGGCCTTGGTGTAGCGGCGATCGATTTTCATGCCCATGGGACGGGTCCTTGGAAAGCTGGCGGGGTAATTGGCGCGGGGCGATTCTCGTCGCCTCGGAGAGTCCGACACGAGGTTTTCCCGTGACTTCGCCCCATGACGACATGTTGTGTGCATGCCTGATGCTGACGCTAGATATAGTATGATCGGGAGGGTTAAGCGAGTCTTTCCGCGGCCTGGAAAACTTTCTGCGGAGGCTCCGGCGCGGGTTTTTGGCGTGCTCCGGCGTGCCAAGGAAGCGGCAAAACCCCTGCAAACGCTGTGAGTCCGAGGCTAGGGCGAGTCCGACGGAAGGGTCAAGGCGATGCGGTCGCGCCTTCGAAATAGCGCCGCGCGATAAGCCGCGCTTGTGGATAGTGGGCAGAACCGAGGATGACGCCGTACCTGTCGTGGCGGGGACACCCTGTCGATGGTTGCGCACGCAGTCGACGGGCCGCCAAATGGCGTTTTCTGCGCGTCCTGGCGCCTTGATGCTGTCAAGGCGGGACAAGGCAGAACCGCACCTGCATCCGGGATTCCGGGAAGTCGGACGATGAGCGCCGACGGCTCGTCGGACATGGCGCCCGGCGCTTCTCGATTCGCCGCCGGAAGGTCTTCGACCGAATCGCTGATCCTGTCGCCAGGTATCTTCAGGGACTGGCGCCGCCGGTGACGGACTTTCACACGCATAGCTGCCGACGAGGCTGCCCAAGGTGGCACGCCTCGTTCAGGAGATGGAGCACCGCGTCAGGATGAGCCTGCCGGCGCGCAGGCGATCCGCGGCCTGTCGCTGCAGGGCGGCACCGAGCGTGAAGAGTTCCGCAAATGGGTGAGCCGAGACATCGGCGCGCTCGATGCCGCACCGCCGGATCGGGCCAGCCTTGACTGGACTCGGAAGGGGCCGGCAGTCAGCCCGCCGTGCCCTTGGCGATCGGCGCCTGAAAGGTCAGGCCGAGATCCCAGGGGAAATAGATCCAGGTGTCCTGCGATACCTCGGTAATGAAGGTGTCGACCAGCGGCCGGCCCTTCGGCTTGGCGTAGACGGTGGCAAAATGCGCCCTGGGCAGCATGGCGCGCACGAGACTCGCGGTCTTGCCCGTGTCCGTCAGGTCGTCGACGATCAAAATGCCTTCCCCGTCGTCCTCGACGAGTTCGGGGCTGATTTCCTTCAGGACCATCAGCTCACCCTGCTCGGCATAGTCGTGGTAGGACGCGATGCAGACCGTCTCGATCAGCCGGATGCCGAGCTCGCGCGAAATGATCGCCGCCGGCACCAGTCCGCCCCTCGTGATGCAGACGATTGCCTTCCATTCCGGCCTGATGCCGGCAAGGCGCCAAGCCAAGGCCCGTGCGTCGCGGTGGAACTGGTCCCATGAGACCGGGAAGGATTTTTCGGCGGCCGACATGGCAGACTCCTGCAAAAGGACGAGCGGGCCACCGCGATAGACCGCAACGGTCGAGCGGGCAAGTCGGGACGCGTCACCTCCCGGACATCGCCGCCATCAGCGCCTCGACCGCCGCCGTCGCGGCGACGAGCTTGTCGTTGTCGCGCGAGCGCAGCACGATCTGTGTCGAATAGCCCTGGCCGTCGAAGCGCGGATAGGAGCCGATGGCCACGCCCGGATGAAGTTTCTGGATCGCGGCGAGCGGATCCCCGATATCGCCCTCGCCGAATGGGCATTCGACGCTGACGCTGGCGATCGTCTGGCCCGCCGGCAGTTGCGGAAGGGCATTGCCGAGCATGGCTTCGAAAACCGCCGGCACGCCGGCGAAGACGAAGACGTTGTCGATCCGAAAACCCGGCGCCATGGAGACCGGATTGTCGATCAGGCTGGCGCCCTCGGGCGTGCGGGTCATGCGGCGCCGCGCATCGGTGAAGGGGAGGCCACGCCCCGCGTAGTAGGCTTCCAGGCGCGCGACGGCCTCGGGATGCTCGATCAGCGGCAGCGAAAAGGCTGCCGCAACCGCCTCGGCCGTCACGTCGTCATGCGTCGGCCCGATGCCGCCGGAGGTGAAGATGAAGTCGTGGCTCCGGCGGAGCGTGTTCAGCGTGTCGGCGATCAGATGCGGGTCGTCGCCGATGATCCGCACTTCCTTCAGATCGATTCCAGCCATGGTCAGCACGGTGGCGAGGTGGCCGATGTTCCGGTCCTTGGTCCGGCCCGAAAGGATCTCGTCCCCGATCGCCAGCATTGCGGCCGTCGTTGGCGTCATGGGTTGCGTCATGTCTTGACCTCGTCGCATCGACAGACCTTGCCGACGGCGGGGTCTTTGCTGGCTGGTGCTGGCTTATTCGTCGGCTGAACTAGATCGCGCATTCACCGGAAAAGGCAAGCCGGGGTGGTCGGGTCGGGACTGTCCAGCCGGGAGGGGCGCCCGAGACTGTCCCGCCTGCGTGGACGGTGTGTCCGGGCATCGCCGTCTTCCCAACGCATGGCGCCTCGTATGTCTATGCGGGCATTCCCGAGATCTGGGACCCACGAAGCGACAAGGGCGGACATCATGGCAAAGGTACTGGTACTCTATTATTCGAGCTATGGTCATATCGAGACCATGGCGAAGGCGGTGGCCGAGGGTGCGGCAAGCACTGGCGCGGCGGTCGACATCAAGCGCGTGCCCGAGACAGCGCCGCCCGAGGTCGTGGCCGCGGCCCATTTCAAGACGGACCACGATTTTCCCGAGGCACAGCCGGACGATCTGAAGAACTACGACGCCATTATCGTCGGCGCGCCGACGCGCTTCGGCAACATGTCCTCGCAGATGGGCTCGTTCTGGGACCGGACGGGCGGACTCTGGTTCACCGGGGCGTTGATCGGCAAGGTCGGCGGCGCCTTCACGTCGAGCGCCTCACAGCACGGCGGCAACGAGTCGACATTGTTTTCCATCCACAAGACGCTGCTGCACCACGGCCTCGTCATCGTCGGCCTGCCCTATTCCTTCCAGGGTCAGATCCGCAATGACGAGATCACCGGCGGGTCGCCCTATGGTGCGACGACCATCGCCGACGGCGACGGCTCCCGCCAGCCGAGCGAGAACGAGCTCGACGGTGCCCGTTTCCAGGGTAAGCACATCGCCGAGATCGCGGCGAAGCTCGCAATCTGATCTGACGCATGGAGAGCCGCGCGACGACCTTCGTCGACCGCGCGGCTTGGTCCGGTGATCGCACCAAAGGCCAGAGCGCTGATCGCGGCGAAACGGGAATGGGTCCCTTCAGCGAGGGATTTTATGGCGACCGCTGAAACCGCCATCGCGTCGCAGTCCAAGCCGTGGTCCTCGCAGCAAACGACCATTATCCAGCCGAGTTACCGCCTTTCGGTTATCGGCGACTTGGCACAGCGACACTCGTCGAGACCGCCATGTGCCTGGCCTGTCCGATGACGAAAACCAACGCCATGGCCGCTGTCAGGACTGGGTGACCCTCCGGGGAGATGCATCGTCGCAGCAGTCGTCGTCGAGGGCCTGGCGGAGCTTTTCGAGCGCCGAATTCTGCCGCTGCAGCCTGTGCAGCATGCTGTCCCCGAATTCTGCCAGGGTGATGTCGAGACGTGGACCCTCGATCTGGTGGAGAGCTACGCCGAATTCATTCTTGTAAGGCGCCATTGCGACGTCTCCTGCTCGAATATGTCCGACAGCATGGATTCTACCGAATTTCGATCAGAAAACCACCACAAACTGCCCCCACAGAAACAAATGAAATATTAGTTAATACAAGATGATTTTTTGCGGTGAATTGACGCGGTACAGTATCACCGGAGCCGGCATAGATGCATTTCGAGGCCAGCCGCCTCATCGAAGAGGATCGTCGGCCGGCCCGGGCCGGTGCAGCCATGGCCGACGGCGCCTGCCGCGAGACGCAAAGCATCCGTGGTGCGGACGACGGGACTTGAACCCGTAATCCCGAGGGCGACAGATTTTAAGTCTGCTGCGTATACCAATTCCGCCACGTCCGCACGCCGCGTTGTCGTAAGCAAGCCGCTGGAGATTGCAAGGGCAAGCTCCGGCGCGCCTGCCGCCGGCTTCCAGCTCTCAAGCGCGATCTTGCGGCATGTAAGCGGACGCGGCGCCGCGCGCATTGGCCCCGGCTGGCGCTCGGCCACTCGACACGGGAATCAAGGCTTGCTCAAAGGGCCGGCTTTGGCCGACTGTTCGGCAGGGCCTCCGGAGAGAATGAACCATGTCCCACCCGACACCGCCTTTGTCAGCCTTCGCGAACGCTGCCCCCGCCCTCGTCGACGTGGCGATGGGCAGGGCGCCCGCAGACCTCGTCGTGCGCAATGGCGTCTGGGCGAACGTCCACTCCGGCGAGATGATCCCCGTCACCGACATCGCCGTGAAGGACGGGCGCTTCGCCTATTGCGGGCCGGATGCCAGCCACGCGATCGGGCCCGAGACAGTCGTCGTCGACGCCAAGGGACGCATCCTCGTTCCGGGTCTCTGCGACGCGCACATGCATGTCGAGAGCGGCATGGTCACGGTGACCGAGTTCTGCCGGGCCGTCATCCCGCACGGCACCACGTCGATGTTCATCGACCCGCATGAGATCGCCAATGTCCTCGGCCTCGAGGGCGTGCGGCTGATGCACGACGAGGCGATGGTGCAGCCGGTGAATGTCTGGGTGCAGATGCCGTCCTGCGTGCCGTCGGCGCCGGGGCTGGAGGAGGGGGGCGCGGAACTCGGGCCAGCCGAGATCGCCGAGGCCATGGCCTGGCCGGGGATCATCGGTCTCGGCGAGGTCATGAACTTTCCGGGCGTCGTCGCCAACGACCCCGTCATGACCGGGGCGATCGCGGCGACGCGGCGGGCGGGCAGGACCGTCGGCGGTCATTATGCCTCGCCCGATCTCGGCCTTCCCTTTCACGGCTACGTCGCCGGCGGGGCGGAGGACGATCACGAGGGCACCCGCATGGAGGACGCCGCCGCCCGCGTGCGCCAGGGCATGAAGGCGATGCTGCGCCTCGGCTCGGCCTGGTACGACGTCGCCACCCAGATTCGTGCCGTCACCGAAATGGGCCTCGACCCGCGCCACTTCATCCTGTGCACCGACGACTGCCATTCCGGCACGCTGGTGCGCGACGGGCACATGGACCGCGTCGTGCGCCACGCCATACAGCAGGGGCTGAGGCCGATCACCGCGATCCAGATGGCGACGCTGAACACCGCCGAGCATTTTGGCCTTGCCCGCGAGATCGGCTCGATCGCGCCCGGCCGCCGCGCCGATTTTCTTCTGGTCTCGAACCTCGCCGAGCTCTCGATCGACGCTGTCTATGCCCGCGGTGTGCTGATGGCCGAGGACGGGAATCTTGTCGCCGACCTGCCGGCCTATCCCTATCCGGCTAAGGCCAAGGGGACAGTCCGCCTCGGCAAGAAACTGTCCGCCGCCGACTTCGCCGTGGCGGCGCCCGAGGGCGCCAATGCCGCGATGGTGCGCGTCATCGGCGTCGTCGAGAACCAGGCGCCGACGAAGGCGCTGACGGCGACGCTTGGCGTCAGCGACGGGCTGGTCGAGGCCGACGAGGAGCAGGGCGTCGCCCATATCGCGCTGGTGGAGCGGCACCGCGCGAGCGGCGATGTCACCAACGCCTTCGTCCAGGGATTCGGCTATCGCGGCCGCATGGCCATGGCCTCGACGGTCGCCCATGACAGCCACCACATGATCGTCGTCGGCACCGACCGCGAGAACATGGCGCTTGCCGCCAACCGGCTCGGCGACGTCGGCGGCGGGGTGGTGTTCTTTGCGGATGGCGAGGAGAAGGCGCTCGTCGAGATGCCGATCGCCGGCCTGATGTCGGACGAGCGGGCGGAAATCGTCGCCGAGAAGGCCGACCGGCTCATCGCCGCCATGCAGGCCGCCGGCTGCGGGCTGAACAACGCCTATATGCAGCACTCGCTGCTGGCGCTCGTGGTGATCCCGTCCTTGCGCATTTCCGACAAGGGCCTCGTCGACGTCGACCGGTTCGAGATCGTCGATCTCTTCGTCTGATCGCCCGTCGATGATGCATGGCGCGGGCCGGGCAGGCGCCTGGCGCGCCCTCGAAGACCGGAGAGACGTGCTGCCCTCCGGTGCAGTCGCCGCCAGTTGCGCCTGCGCCGACGCCTCGCGCGGGACGGCGTATCTCCCCTGACTGGCTTTACAACGGCGCCGGTTTGGCCGATGGCTGTGGACTTGGTCAACCCGGCGAGGAGAGGGGCGTATGATGGCATATTCGGCATCGATCTGCGGAGCCGCGACCCTCATTACCGGCGCCGGCGCACGCTAGGCTCGGGCGGTTTCCCGCCCCGTTCCACGTGCTTCCGGTTCGCGGCGGATCGTCCTCGACCATCGCCGCATGCCGCGCCGCAGGCAATTGCCCGGGCGCATGACCTTTCCGGGACCGGCTGAGCCGCATCCCCAGACGATAAGATCCGACCATGACCACCGATGATTTTCCGTCCCGCGTCGCCCGCGCGGAAGAAGCGTTGCGCCAGCTGTTTCCGGCGACTCCGCTGCAGCTGAACGAGCATCTGTCCGCCCGTTATGGCGCGCGCATTTTCCTGAAGCGCGAAGACCTGACGCCGGTCCGCTCCTACAAGATC
Organism: Aureimonas sp. SA4125; assembly: GCF_019973775.1. Classification (NCBI taxonomy): domain Bacteria; kingdom Pseudomonadati; phylum Pseudomonadota; class Alphaproteobacteria; order Hyphomicrobiales; family Aurantimonadaceae; genus Aureimonas; species Aureimonas sp. SA4125. The sequence goes on from NZ_AP025032.1 coordinate 1,991,590, forward strand.
CGCGGCGCCTTCACCTTCATGCGCAAGCATCTGGAATCGGGCGCCGAAACGACAGCCTTCTGCTGCGCGTCGGCCGGCAACCACGCGCAAGGGTTCGCCTTCGCCTGCCGGCATTTCGGCCTCAAGGGCCGCATCTTCATGCCGGTGACGACGCCGCAGCAGAAGATCCAGAAAACCCGCATCTTCGGCGGGGACGCCATCGAGATCGAGCTCGTCGGCGACTTCTTCGATGACTGCTATGCCGCGGCAAAAGCCTATTCGGCATCGTCGGGCGCCGCCATGGTGCCGCCCTTCGACCACGAGGACATCATCGAGGGGCAGGCGAGCGTCGCGATGGAAATGGTCGCGCAGCTGGGCGGCGAAGCGCCCGACATGATCATCTTGCCGGTCGGCGGCGGCGGGCTCTCGTCCGGCGTCACCCGCTATTTCGAGGAAGCGTCGACCGGCACCCGTCCGGACATCCGCTATGTCGAGCCGCTGGGCGCGCCGAGCCTCCAGACCAGCCTCCTCGCCGGCAAGCTCGTCCGTCTGCCGCAGCTCGACGGTTTCGTCGACGGCGCCGCCGTGGCCGAGATCGGCCACATCCCCTTCGCCGCGCTCCGCCATGTCGATCCCGGCAAGGTGGTGCTCTCGCCCGAGGGGCGCCTCTGCCAGACCATGCTGGAAATGCTGAACATCGAGGGCATCGTCCTGGAGCCGGCCGGCGCGCTCGCCATCGACGCGCTTCGGTCCCTCGGCGCGGAAGTGCGGGGCAAGACCGTCGTCCTCGTCGTCTCCGGTTCGAACTTCGACTTCGAGCGCCTGCCCGACGTCAAGGAGCGGGCGCTGCGCTACGAGGGGCTGAAGAAATACTTCATCCTGCGCCTCGCCCAGCGTCCCGGCGCGCTGCGCGACTTCCTGGCGCTTCTCGGGCCCGACGACGATATCGCGCGCTTCGAGTACCTGAAGAAGTCGGCCCGCGATTTCGGCTCGATCCTTCTCGGCATCGAGACCAAGGCGCCCGAAAATTTTGCTGCGATCTTCCAGCGTTTCGAGGCGAACGGGATTCGGTACCAGGACATAACCGACAACCAGATCATGGCGGACCTTTTGATCTGAGACGGAGCAATGGCGCCATTCTTCTCCCCGCCGGGGAGAAGAAGCCCTTCCGCAGCCGCCCTGGCGAACCGTCTCACGTCTCCGCGTCGTACCCGGCGACACCGCTGTCGAGCAGCCGACGCAGGCGCTCGAGCCCGACTTTGACCGTGTCGCGTTGCGAGGCGGAGAAGGCGATGCGGACGCGGTGATAGCTGCGGTCCATGCGCGCGGACTTGTATTCGTCCTCGTCGTCGATGAGGAGGTCCTGGGCGAGCGCTGCGTTGCGGAACGTGCCGGACAGCCAGGCCTCCGGCAGCTTCAGCCAGATGAAGGGCACGTTCGGATGCGAGCGGAAGTCGTGGCCGGCAAAGACCCCGCGTGCGATCGCTTCTCGCGCCGTCGCTTCCGCCACGGTGCGCCGGCTGATGTCCTGTGCCGCGCCCGAGAGAACGAGCCGGGCCGCGGCCTCGGTGAGGATGAAGGAGAGCCCGCCCGTCGTCATCTTGTGCGTGACCTTCACGCGCTGGCTGAGATGCGGTGGGCAGGCGACCCAGCCGCCGCGCACCCCGGCGGCCACCGCCTTCGACAGGCCCCCGACGACAAACGTGCGCTCCGGCGCAAAGCTCGCGATCAGCGGCGTCGGATCGCCGGAGACGCCGCCATAGATGTCGTCCTCGATCAGCCAGACGTCGTGGCGCCGAGCGATCTGGGCGATGGCGCGGCGCCGTTCCTCGTTCAAGATCGTCAGCGTCGGATTGTGCGCCGTCGGGATCAGGAAGGCGACCTTGGGATGCTGCTGCGCGCAGACGCGCTCGAAATCCTCCGGCACCATGCCGCCATCGTCGGTTTCCACCGGCGCGATCCGCCGTCCGATGAGGCGCGTGCTGCGGCTGAGCTGGCTGTAGGTCAGCGTCTCGAACGCCACCCGGTCGCCCGGCGCGGTGACCGCCGCGATCACCGCCAGCGCCGCGGCATGGGCGCCGTGGGTCGGCACGATGTCCGCCGGGTCGGGCTGCCAGCCGTTGCGCTGTAGCCAGAGGGCGCCGGCGTCGAGCCAGGACTGCTGATGGGTACGCGAATAGCTCGCGATGTTGAGGGGATGGTCTGATGCCACCGAGGCGAAGATCTCGCCGATGATGGCGCCCTGACCGATGTCGGGGGCGGCGGTCGAATCGAAGCGCAGCTTGTCCGGCGGGGCGTCGTGGAGCCGGGTTCCGCCAAAGTCCGGCAGGATGGGCGCCGAGGCGCCGGGCACGGCACCGGGAGCCGGCGCAAGGACATAGGTGCCGCGTCCGATCTCGCCGCTGACGAGACCGCGCTCGCGCAACAGCCCGTAGGCGCGCCCGACGGTCCCGATTGTCACCCCAAGATCGAAGGCAAGGTTTCGCTGCGGCGGCAGCTTCGCGGCGGGCGCAAGCGTCCCGTCTGCCATGGCCGACTCGATCGCGTCGGCGAGGCGGGCATAGAAAGGGCCTTCGCCCTCGCGGGGTTTGGGGATCCATATTGTCATGAGGACAATGAACTATATTGCCAATCGATCCGCGTCAATCATAGAGACAATAGCGATAAGGGGCAGAAAAAAAGGGATACAATATGAGCATCCATCTCGATGAGAGGGTGACAATTCATTCCGGGGGAGTTCGGTCGGCCGAGTGGACGAGGCGGATCGCGGCTCGCGCCTCGCGTTGGGTGGCCACGCTGCGTCGGCATTCGGCGCTGTACGTCAGCCGCCGCCAGTTGCTGGATCTGTCGGAAGCACAGCTTCGCGATATCGGCGTCACGCGGGCGGAAGCAGCCGCCGAGGCACGCCGCGGCTTCGGCTGGCGCTAAGGGCAAAGGCGAAGCGTTCCCCTCCACGGTTCGTGACGGCGCCAGGCCTTTCGCCGGTGCATCGTTGCGGAGAGCAGTCCGGAGAGCGCCTACTTGGCCGACGCTCCGCCCGGCAAAGCGCCGATCCAGTCGATGATGCGCGAGGTGATCTCGTCGCTCGTCGCCGGCGAGAGCACGCGGCCTGCCAGAACATGGTGGTTGGGATCACCCGTCACCGGCACCTGGATCAGCCTTTGCGGCGCGCCCCAGCGTGCGGCGACCGCCTCTGTGGCGGCGGGGTCGACGATCTTGTCCTGCGGGGAGACCAGGAAGAGTGCGGGGATGGCGATCTTCCCGACATCGAGGCTCCGCACGGCGCGGATGAGCGCGCCCATCGGCAGGAGCGCCACCAGCGGATAGCGAGTCGTCCAGTGCGCCGCCTGCGCCGCGTTGACCGGCTCGAAGCTGCGCTCCTCGCCCATGAGCCGGGGGCCGATTTCACGGGCGAAGGGAAGTTCGAGCGCGAAGGCGTAGCGGTCGAGAAGGCGATAGTTCGGCGAGACCAGCACCATCCCGGCGACGTCGTCCATCACGCCGGGGCGCGTCGCGCCGAGCGTCGCCAGCGTGCCGCCGGTCGAGGTCGCGACGACGATCACGCGCTCGCCGATCATCCTGCCGATGGCGACGGCCTCGGTCAGATCGTTCAGCCATTCGTTGACGTTCGTGCGGCCGAGCGCCGTGCCGTCGCGCCCGTGGCCGGAGAGGCGTGCGAAGAAGAGGTTCGCGCCCAAATGCTGCGCCACGTCGTCCGGCACCGGCCGGATCTCCTCCTTCGATGCCGAGAAACCATGGACGTAGACGATGGCGAGCGGCGTCTTGGCGCGGGAGGCGGGATAGGCCCAGACGATTTCCTTCGCGTCGGCTGGCCTCAGATTGGCGATGTTCGCCTCGGTGCGCGCGAGATAGGCGTCGGGATCGCTGCCGATGACGGCGGGATCGAAGGTGATCGTCAGATCCACTGGCTCGCGCGGCCCGGCCACCCAGGCGGCGGCGCCGGTCAGGATCAGAAGAAACAGGATGATGAGACTGATGCGAAGGAACACGGCCGGCCCGCAGGGAGAGATCGGAAGCAGTTGACTTAGCCGGTTTGCCCCGCCGTTCAAACATCGATGCGCCGAGGCCTTCGATAATGCCGGACCGCGTGGCATAAACATGCCACGGGGCGAAGGGGAACAGCATGCACGTCGGATGTCCGAAAGAAATCAAGAACCACGAATACCGCGTCGGCCTGACGCCGGGTGCGGTCCGTGAGTATGTCACGCATGGCCACAGCGTTCTCGTCGAGACGGGGGCGGGCCTCGGCATCGGCGCGACGGACGCCGACTACCTTGCCGCCGGCGCCACCATCGCGTCGTCTGCCGCCGAGGTGTTTTCCGCAAGCGACATGGTGGTCAAGGTCAAGGAGCCGCAGCCGCACGAATGGGTGCAGTTGCGCCCCGGCCAGATCCTCTACACCTATCTCCACCTTGCCCCCGATCCGGCGCAGACCGAGGGCCTGCTGGCCTCCGGCGTCACCGCCATCGCCTACGAGACGGTGACGGACGCGCGCGGCGGCCTGCCGCTGCTGGCGCCGATGTCGGAAGTCGCCGGGCGGCTGTCGATCCAGGCGGCGGCGACGGCGCTGGAAAAGGCGCATGGCGGCCGCGGCATTCTCCTCGGCGGCGTCCCCGGCGTCGCGCCGGCGAAGATCGCCATCATCGGCGGCGGCGTCGTCGGCAAGGAAGCGGCGAAGATGGCGATCGGCCTCGGCGCCGACGTCACCATCCTCGATCGGTCGATCCCGCGCCTGCGCGATCTCGACGACCTCTTCGCCGGCCGCGTCCATACGCGATATTCCACCGTCGCGGCGATCGAGGAAGAGGTGTTTTCGGCCGATGCGGTGATCGGCGCGGTGCTCATTCCCGGTGCCTCGGCGCCGCAACTCGTGACGCGCGCCATGCTCGCGCTGATGAAGCCGGGCGCCGTCCTCGTCGACGTCGCGATCGATCAGGGCGGCTGCTTCGAGACCTCGCACGCCACCACCCATGCCGAGCCGACCTACGAGGTCGGCGGTATCGTGCATTACTGCGTGGCGAACATGCCCGGCGCGGTGCCGGTGACGTCGACGCACGCCCTCAACAACGCGACATTGCCCTTCGGCCTCGCGCTTGCCGACCACGGCCTCGATGCGCTGATGCGGGACCCGCATCTGATGGCCGGCCTCAACGTCCACCGCGGCCAGATCACCAACCGTGCCGTCGCGCAGTCGCTCGGACGCGACCTGGTCGAGCCACAGGTGGCGCTGGCAAGCCGCGCGTGATGGAATGACGCCTGACGGTGGCGTGGCGACGTACCATCGTCGGCACGCCATCGGGCGCGACGAAGGCGGCCAGAGTGGCTCGGCAACCCTGCTTCGACCGATCGCCACGTGGCCTGAGGCCGGCAGGCAATCCACTTATCAGGCCGCCGAGCCTGTTCGGACAAACAGAGCCACCTCCTGGCCCTGACAATGCGCCGCAGTTCGGCGCTATTCTCCTTGAGCTCTCCCGGACCCAAGTCGTGCACGTCGCGCAGGATAATCTGCGTCGCACCTGAAAGGTGATCACCTTGGCGCCTCGCTTTCCCCCGTCCGCCGGCTCTTCCGTTCCCAGCCGCCGCCTGTCGCGAATGGCACGGCTGGGAGGCATGGCGGCCAACGTCGCCGGTGGCATGCTTCTGGACGGCGCCAGCCGGTTCGCGCGGGGCGAGCGACCGCGTCTGGAAGATCTGCTGATGACGCCCGCAAATGTTCTGAAGGTGACGGGGCAACTCGCCCATCTGCGCGGCGCCGCGATGAAGATGGGGCAGCTGATCTCCATGGAGGCCGGTACGTTCCTGCCGCCAGAGCTCAGCGCCATCATGGCGCGCCTGCGCGCCGACGCAGAGCCCATGCCGCGCCACCAGGTTCAGAGCGTGCTTGATCGCGAATGGGGACCGGGATGGCAGTCGCGTTTCGAGGACTTTTCCTTTCGGCCGATGGCCGCTGCGTCCATCGGGCAGGTACACCGCGCCGTTACGACGGACGGACGGGACCTCGCCGTCAAGATCCAGTATCCCGGCGTCCGCCGCAGCATCGACAGCGACGTCGACAATGTCGCGACGCTCTTGCGCATGTCGGGCATGGTGCCGCGCCATCTCGACATCGCACCGCTTCTCGGCGAGGCCAAGCGGCAGCTTCGCGAAGAGGCTGACTACGCGCTTGAGGCGGACTACATCGAGCGCTACGCGGCGCTTCTCGGTGACGATCCGGACTTTCTGCTCCCGGCCGTGCACCGCGACCTGTCCGGTGGGAGCATCCTGGCGATGACCTACCTGCCCAGCGTGCCGATCGAGACGCTGGAGAGCGCGCCGCAGGAGGAACGCGACCGTGTCGCAAGGCTCCTTCTCGACCTTGCCCTTCGTGAGATCTTCGATTTCCAGCTCATGCAGACCGATCCGAACCTCGCAAACTTCCGCTACGAGCCGGAGACGCGCAGGATCGTTCTGCTCGATTTCGGCGCAACGCGGGCCTTCACCGCATCCTTCGCCGAGGAGTGCCGCGCGCTCGCCGCGGCCGGCATCGCAGACGACCGGTCCGGCATGCATGCGGCGCTCACCGCCATGGGGCTCATCGACGAAACCGTTCCGAAGCGGCATCAGGACAGAGTGATGGCTATGGTCGACAGGACGAGGGCACTGCTGTTGCGCTCCGACGTCTTTGACTTCGGCGACACCACGTTTCTGCACGATCTTCGAGAGCAGGGGATAGAGTTCGCCAGCGAACGCGACGGCTGGCGCCTGCCGCCGACCGACACGCTGTTTCTCCAGCGAAAGTTCGGCGGCATCTATCTCCTGGCCTCCCGGCTCAAGGCACGCCTCGATGTGAAAGCGCTGCTGTCACCGCATCTGCTTTAGGTAGCGGGTGCTGCCACAAGCTTCTCGAAAGCCGCTCGGCTGGTGACTCCGCCAAACATGAGCCGAGGAGCGGACCTTCCCGTAAAATCCGCCTTCCGGTCCGTCGCCGTCAGCCTGAACCAGAGCGTAAACCGCCAGCCGAGTTGCGACTCGATCGTCCCAAGTCGCGCAACCGTCCGGCAACAGTGATCAGGTGGCAGTGGAACTCATCTCGCTCAGCCGGGCCGGGTCCTCCGCAGGGCCGCCCTCGAGCAGAATGAGGACATCGATCTTCCGGCGCGAAGCGGAAGAGGTCGGGCTTGGGCCCCGGTGCGGAACATTCCCCATGTCCCTTGGACCGGCCGACGGTATCGGACGCGACTCAGCCGAGGGGCCTACAGCCAACGAGTTTTGAGCCGCCGTCTGCAAAAGCCGGCACGAACTGAGGTAGTCGATTGATACCAAAAGCATGTGAGCCAAAATGGCTCCCCGAGCAGGACGCAAGCACCTGATTTTGCTGGCCTTGTTGCGCACATCCGCTTGATTTTCATAACGCGCATGTCACTATGGTTGCAGGGTTTAACCCGACTGCAAGCCACGGCTCGACAAGACGTGCCTCGCCGCGGGGCGGCAGGCCGTCGCCATGCCGTAGCCATGCAGTGTTGTCTACCGGTGGACCGGAGCCCGCATCACCGAAGAGCGGAGGGAGGCGGCTAGGCCAGATACAAAAAGGCCTCGCCGAAGCGAGGCCCGCACTGACGTCGTCGCGTTCTAATATCGACGATAGTTGTTCGCCTTGCGGTGAATGTTCCGGTTGGCGCGATCCTGCATCCGCTCCACCTTCCGGCGCTCACGAGGGGTTACGTAGCCGTCACGCGCGACACGCCTTTGGGCCCTGTCGATGCGGTTCTGTTGACGAACGAGGTTCCTCGTTTCCCGAGGGGTGAGGTCACCCTGCACCAGAGCGCGGCCGATCCGGTGCTCTTGCCTGTTTTCCCGGTACTCGCCGCGTGCGGTCTGGGCAAGGGTGGGAATTGCACCAGCCAGCACAAGTGCGACGGTGGCGATAATCATCTTCCTCATATCGTTCAAATCTCCGACCTCGGTTTAAGCGATGGGGGGAAGCATCGTCTATCGAGAATGAACGATGCACTAAGGCTCCATTCATTCGAGGTTCAGAAAAGCCAGCGGAGCTCCGGCGACGGTAGTGTCCGCGCTCGTGGTGGAAATTCCGACATTGAAAGGTGTGGCTGAGGCGGTCACCGGATAGGGCGGCTAAGGTGGAGTTGCGAGACTTCAACCTGACCGGAGAACCCGATGACCGAGGACAGACTACCGCTTGCCGAGCTTTTTGCGAAAGCCGGGGACGGCGATTTCCTGAGAACGATAGCCGAGAGCGTGATGCAGCTCCTTATGGAGGTCGACGTTGAAGGCATGATCGGCGCCGGGCGCCACGAACGGACGCAGGAACGGGCGACTTATCGCAATGGCTACCGCGACCGCTCGCTCGACACGCGGCTCGGCTCGTTGCAGCTTCGGATACCCAAGCTTCGGCAGGGCAGCTACTTCCCGCCGTTCCTGGAGCCGAGAAAGCTCTCGGAGAAGGCCTTGGTTGCCGTCATTCAGGAAGCTTGGATCAGCGGCGTTTCCACCCGGCGGGTCGACGATCTGGTACAGGCCATGGGGCTGTCGGGGATCGGCAAGAGCACCGTATCGAAGCTGTGCAAAGACATCGACGAACGCGTCGGCGGCTTCCTCGACCGTCCTCTCACTGGCGACTGGCCCTACCTCTGGCTGGATGCGACCTACCTGAAGCAGCGCGAGGGTGGACGCATCGTTTCGGTCGCCGCCATAATCGCCGTGGCCGTGAACACGGACGGCAAGCGCGAGATCGTCGGCCTTCACATCGGCCCCTCGGAAGCGGAGACGTTTTGGTCGAGCTTCCTCAAGAGCCTCGTGCGCCGCGGCCTGTCCGGCGTGAAGCTCGTGATCTCGGATGCTCACGAAGGGCTGAAAGCCGCCATTCGCCGGGTGTTCAGCGCCTCCTGGCAGCGCTGCCGGGTGCATTGGATGCGCAACGCCCTGTCGTATGTCCCGAAGGCGCAGCAGAGCATGGCGGCGGCCGCGCTGCGCCAAGCCTTCGCCCAGCCCGATCGTGCTAGCGCCAGCCAGGCGCTGCGCCACGTCGCCGACCAGCTTCGGGGAAAGTGTCCAAAGCTCGGGGCCTTCATCGACAACAGCGAGACCGACGTGCTGGCGCACATGGATTTTCCCAGTCAGCACCGGACCCGGATCCATTCGACGAATTCCCTGGAGCGCCTGAACAAGGAGGTGAAGCGGCGTGCCGACGTCGTCGGAATCTTCCCGAACGAGGGATCCATCATCCGGCTCATCGGCGCCGTCCTTCTCGAGGCCAACGACGAATGGCAGATCCAGAACCGCTACATGCAGACCGAACCCATGGCCGACCTCATGGCCATGGGCAACACTGCAAAACCCGAACAGATTTCCACCGAAGTCGCCTGAAACGGAGCCGCTTCAGCTACACTCAATTTCCACCACGTTGACGGACACGACCCCGGCGACCCTCAGCACTCACCGCGCGCTAAGGCGCGAGGGCGCTTCACGTTGCGTTGTCGCATGGACCAGCCGAGGGTATCGGGACACCCCTGTGAGTCAAGGAAACGCGACAGGAGACGTTATGAACGAACTTATGTCGCCGCCAGCATCAGCCAAAATGTTGCAACAGTAACAACGTTTTAACGGATCAAATGGCTCCCCGAGTAGGACTCGAACCTACGACCTAGCGATTAACAGTCGCGCGCTCTACCAACTGAGCTATCGGGGAACAGGCGTCACTGACGCGCCGCTGCCTATAGCAAGCATGTTCCCGTCTTGCAAAGAGGCATTGTCGCCAAAAATGCGCTTTCTGCGTCAAAGGCCTGCGGTACCGGGCCTTTTTCTTTCCATGATGATGTCCCATCTGCAGGCGACGGCCTTGTTCCGGTACCCTGAAAGAAGAATCGCATGGCAAATGATGCAGCAGGCGCGAAAGCATCGCGATTCTTCAATCTGCGCGGGCGCGCGCTCGAAATCTTCGGGCAGCGGATCATGCTGCCGCAGTCGCGACTCGCCCGGATCGGGATTGGCTGCACATTTCTCATCGGCGGATGCCTGGCCATCCTGCCGGTCTTCGGCGTGTGGATGCTGCCGCTCGGCTTCCTGATCCTCTCGATGGACATCGCGATGATCAGGCGCTGGCGGCGGCGTGCCCAGGTCCGCCACAGCCGTTGGCGGGCCCGCCGTCTCGCGCTGAAGGCATCGGCCGCCCTCAGATCCCGCGGCTGAGACTTAAGGGCGCGTCAGGCGGCGGGGGAGGGACCCGCTTCCTCCGGGCCGGCCGTGGTCACAGCTTCGAGTCGGTACCGGGTCCCTGAATAAGATCCGTGCGATCTCGGTCGCAGGCCGGCAGCGCGGCTGTCGAAGGGCCGATGCGACGGGAGCCGGCGTGGCCAGCGGCACGGAGACCGCCTGTCCAAAATGTCATGTTGCGCTCATCTGGCATTCATCGCCAAGACGCTAAACCTTGCTGATCGAAGGGCCACGCGGCAAGCGGCGCCCAGATGCAAGGAAAATGACGATGAAGAAGACCCTTCTGACAGCCGTGGCGATGATGTTTCTCGCCTCTCCTGTCCTGACCGCCGCCAGTGCTTCCGCCCAGTCCCGCCAGGATGCACGGCAGGAACTGCGCCAGGATCGCCAGGAACTGCGGCAGGACCGCCGGGAGCTCCAGCGGGACCGCAAGGAAGTCCGCCAGGATCGCAAGGCTCTTCGGCGCGCTGCCTGGGTGAAGCGCGGCGGCCGTTACCAGAGCGGCGGGCGCAATGTCAGCAACTACCGCCAGTACGGCCTGAAGGCGCCGGCTCGCGGCCAGCGCTGGGTCCGCTACAACAACGACTACCTGCTGGTCTCGATCGCCAGCGGCGTGATCGCGGGCATCGTCGCCGCCCGGTAAGGACGTCAGGCCGCAACGGCCGAACAGCGAAAGGCCGGCCCTGTCTGATGGGCCGGCCTTTTCATGTGGATAGGATTTTCGTCGGGCGCTGATGGTAAGATTTGGCGATAAGCGACATGCGCGCGTGGTTGTCGGTGCGTCGAGCCCGGTCCGTACGCGGCCGATGTGCTGCCTCAGCGCGATTCCGTCGGCTTGTCGAAGGTCGCCTCGAGATCGACAGCGGTACCGCTCCAGGTGCGACCGCGATCGGGGTCGCGAAAACACTTCCACAGGCCGGTTTTCTTGTCGCGTTTCCAGCCTCGCGCCGCGATCCGCTTTTCCGCTTCGGTCTCGCGCGGTGTCTTGAACGCCATGACCATCTCCGCCTGCTTTGAACGTCGGCTCTTCGCCGATGGCGCGCGCCATCCGCGTGTCCTGGGCCGCGACGATGACGACGGGATCTGGAGGCCTCGCCCGGAATCGAACCGGGATGCAAGGATTTGCAGTCCTCTGCGTAACCACTCCGCCACGAGGCCTCACCGGGGGTGTACCTACTGCGCCGTCGGGTCTGGCGCAAGAGGTGGGAGAAAGCCTTCTGAAAAAGCTTTATCCCTTTCTCCTGAAAAAGCGTTCGCGCCTCGTTCTCGCATCGGCTCTCTATCCTTGGCGGGCGGGCCTCTTCCGCTCCCGGCCGTTTCCGCGACGATCTGCGACAACCGCGTCGAGCCTTTGCCGAAGGGCATCGACGTCATCAGATGATGGCGTGACGCACCTTTGCCGAGACCCACTCGCTGAGGAACACGGTGCCGAGGATGACGATGAAGATCATCGTCACCTGCGGCCAGGCAAGGACGTTCAGCGAGGCCTGGAGTTTCAGGCCCAGCCCGCCCGCGCCGACGAGGCCGAGAATGGCGGATTCGCGGATGTTGATGTCCCAGCGAAAGACCGAGATGCCGAGAAAGGACGGCAGAACCTGCGGGACGATGGCGTAGTCGATCACCTGCATGCGGCTGGCCCCCGTCGCCGAGACCGCCTCGACCTGCGCGACGTCGATCTCCTCGATCGCCTCGTAGAGCAGCTTGCCGACGAAGCCGATGGAGCGCAGCGCGATGGCGATGATGCCGGCCAGGAGCCCGGGCCCGAGGATGGAGACGAGCAGGAGCGCCCAGATCAGCGAGTTGATCGAGCGCGAGGCGACGATGACGAACAGCGCGATCGGCCGCACGATCATCGTGCTCGGCGTCGTGTTGGCGGCCGCCAGGAAGGCGATCGGCACGGCGACGATGATGCCGGCGAGCGTTCCGAGCGTCGCCATGTTCACCGTGTCCCAGAGAGGCAGCAGCAGCTCGCCGACATAGGACCAGCGCGGCGGCCAGGAGCGCGCCAGGATGTCGCCGCCCTGGCGAGGGGCGTCGGAGACGAAGGCCCAGATCGTGTCCTTCGTCATCACCTGCCAGCAGAAGACGAAGAGCGCGACGAGGGCCAGCCAGCCGAGCCAATGCAGGAGCTCGGCGCGGCTGGTGCGCTTGCGCCAGGTCGGCACGCCGGGAGTGGATGTTGCAATGACCGGCATCTACTGGATCTTCTTGCGGATGACGCCGGAGAGGTATTCGGCGAGCATGACGATGACGATGATGAGGATCAGCACGGCGCCAGCGCTGTCGTATTCGTAGCGGTCGATGGACGTGTTCAGCGTCGCGCCGATGCCGCCGGCCCCGACGATGCCGATGACGGCCGATTCCCGGAAGTTGATGTCGAAGCGGTAGAGCGACAGCCCGATCAGGCGCGGCATGACCTGCGGCTGGACGGCATAGTTGACGAGTTGCAGCCAGGACGCGCCGGTCGCCTTCACCGCCTCTGCCTGGCCCTCGTCGATCTCCTCGATATCCTCGGCGAGGAGCTTGGAGATGAAACCGATGGTGGCGAAGGAGAGCGTCAGGAAGCCGGCGAAGGGACCGAAGCCGAACATCGCCACGAAGAGGATCGCGACGATGATCTCCTGGAAGGCGCGGGAGGCCGCGATGATCGCGCGGCAGACGATGTAGACGGGCGGCGGGGCGAGGTTGCGGGCCGCGCCGATGCCGATGGGAACGGAGATCAGGATGCCGACCACGGTGGCGCAGACCGTCATCGTCAGGCTCTCCTGAAGACCGATCAGGATATCGCGCGAGCGGGTGAGGAAGTCGGGCGTCAGGAAGCCGAGGACGAAAAGCCAGCCGCGGTCGAGGCCCTCATAGGCGCGCTGCCAGTTCACGTCGACGGTCGAGATCGCCGCGATGACGTAGACGAGAAGGCCGCCATAGACGAGGCGGCGCGTGGTGCTGTTCTTGATGAACAGCGGCGGCCGCTTCCACCGCGTCGGAAATTCCGTGGCGGGGACGGTCATACGAGTGCCGCGACGCGCTCGCCGAGGCGCTTGGCCTCGGTGGCCGCCTCGCGCTCCTCGACCTCGTCGTCGGAGGCCTGCTTGTGCATCGCCGCCCAGTCCTCCTCGCCGTAGATGCGGGTCAGGGCGGCGGTGTCGAGTTCCTCGGGCGTGCCGTCGAAGACGACCTCGCCGGCGCGCAGCCCGATGATGCGCTGGACGAAGGCCTGCGCCAGGAGGACGTCGTGAATGTTGATGATGGCGGGAAGATCGCGCTCGCGGCAGATCTCGACGATGAGGCGCATGATCTGACGCGAGGTCTTGGGATCGAGCGAGGCGGTCGGCTCGTCGACGAGGAGAAGCTCGGGGTCCTGCTCGAGCGCGCGGGCGATGCCGACGCGCTGGCGCTGGCCGCCGGAGAGCGCATCGGCACGCTTGTCGGCGTGCTCCGTCAGCCCGACACGCCCGAGCAGCCTGAAGGCCTTGGCGACGTCGTCGGCGGGATAGCGGCGAAAGAAGCTCTGCCAGAAGGGGACATAGCCGAGGCGTCCGGACAGGACGTTCTCCATCACCGTCAGGCGCTCCACCAGCGCATATTCCTGGAAGATCATGCCGATGCGGCGGCGTGCCTTGCGCAGCTCGCCGCGGGAGAGCCCGGTGACGTCGAGAGCGCCGAGATGAATGCTACCCTCGCTCGGCTCGATCAGGCGATTGATGCAGCGGATGAGACTCGACTTGCCGGCGCCGGACGGGCCGATGAGGCCGACGACTTGCCCCGGCGGGACCTCGAAGGTGACGCCCTTCAGGGCCTTGTCCCCGGTCTTGTAGGTCTTGGTCAGTCCGGTGATCCGCAGCATGCGCCCCAACTCCTCATTCAACGCGAAGGGCGCCGCGCGACATGCGCGGCGCCCCGATAGATCAGGTTAGGAAGTTTACTGGCACTCGTACGAGACGCCCGTGGCTTCGTCGATCTGGCGGATGACGGCCCAGTTTTCCTTGAAGCTGATCGGGATGAAGGTTTCCTGCGGCGGCTCGGAGGTCTGGAACTCGGCAAGAAGCTTCGACCCCGTCCAGTCGAACGACATGAACGCGTCCTGGATCTTGGCCTGAAGGTCAGGCGTCAGGTTGTACGCGACGCCGTAGCCCGTCGTCGGAAAAGTCTGCGACTTGTAGATCGAGACGACCTGATCGGCCTTGATCACGTCGCGCGCCACCATGCGTTTCATGACCGAGTTCGCGATCGCCGCCGCGGGATAGTCCTTGTTGGCGACGCCGAGGATGGAATTGTCGTGCTTGCCCGAGAAGACCGGCTCGAAGTCGGTGTTGGCGGCGAGGTTGTATTCGGCCTTCAGCAGGGCCGACGGCGCCTTGAAGCCCGAATTCGACGTCTCGGCAGTAAAAGCGAGCTGCTTGCCCTTGATGTCCTCGACCTTTTCCACGCCGGAGCCGGGATAGGTGATGATCTCCATCTCGTAGCCGAAGGCACCGTCCTTGGCGGCCATCATGGCGAAGGGACGGAAGCCCGCGCAGGCGACGGCGATCGGGTTGGAGCCGGTGTTGAAGCCCGCGACATGCAAGCGCCCGGCGCGCATCGCCTCGATCTGGGCAGCGTTCGACTGGACGGGGAAGAACTGGACGGACTTGCCCGTCTTCTCTTCCATGTGCTTGAGGAAGTCGGCCCAGACGTCGGCGTAGACGGCCGGATCCTCGACCGGCGTGTAGGCGAAGATTAGCGTGTCCGGATCCATGAGCTGCGCGGCGTCGGTCGGAACGTCCGCGACCATGTCGCCGTCCGCATCGGTGTAGCGCGCGTCGAGCTTGAACTCGGCGTGGGCGACGGCGGCACCCGACATCAGCATGGCGACGGAGAGGCCAGCGGCACGGGCGACGGCGGCAATTCGTGATCTCATCGGAAACACCCTCATTTCGAGAAATATCGATGAATCCGGCACTAGCCATTTTGCACGACAACCGTGTGACAACCGCCGGCCCTCAGTGCGCCGGCTTCTGGACGAAAGGCATATGTCGACGCCGGCTCCGCGTCGCATCACGGCCAGACCGACTGCATGCCTTCTCCCGGCGCTGTCATCTTGCGGTCTCCGAGTTCGTGCTAGCTGGTGAATCGGCGTGGGCTTTTGCCGGACCGCGCCGGGGCATGGCACCGCGATCGCATCATGCAGCTTCGGTCCTTCGGCGAGACCTCGTTGGCAGCTCGACCATGACAGAATTTCTGCTGATGCTATCGGCCCTTTCCCACGAGACGAGGCTGGAAACCTTCCGCCTTCTCGTGACCGAGATGCCGCTCGGACTGCCGGCGGGAGAGATCGCGCGACGTCTGGGAACCGTCTCGACGACGATGTCGACGCATCTGGGCATTCTCGAGCGCGCCAGGCTCATCGCCTCTCGGCGCACCGGGCGATCCATCATCTACACCGCAAGCCTCGGGACGATGCAGGAGCTGATCGTTTACCTCCTGAAGGACTGCTGCAAAGGCGATCCGACCTCCTGCGCGACCGTGACCGCCATGCTCGCCACGGCAACCGCTCCGGGAGAAGCCGAGACGGCGCCGATCCAAAACTAGGGGCGGTGCATGCGTCGCCGGCCTGTGCCAGCCGAGGATCGACGCGGAAAGGCTTTTGGCGACAGGCCGCTCGCGACAGGCGTGGTGCTCTCGCGGACATCTGGATCGTCCTTTTCCTGTCCGGCTGAGGTTCGGTCGTGCCAGACCAGCAGTCGCTGCTCGATCAGATTCCGATCGTGGACCGTATCACTTTGGCCGCAATCGTTTTCGTGCGCTGGCACTTTGGGAGTTTCCGCGTTCGCCGACCGATAGGCCCGGCACGAAACGACTTTCATGAAACTGTCGCGAAAAGACGATAGCCGGGCCGTCTAACAAGGGGGACCAGGACATGAAGAAATGGATGGTGGCACTTGCCGCGGCATCGGCAATCGGAGGCATGACGGCCTCTCAGGCGGTGGCGCAAACCGGCGAACTGGTCCTCTACTGCTCGGTGGAGGAGGAGTGGTGCCGGGTCATGTCGGAGGCCTTCGAGCGTGAGACCGGAATCGACGTTCTGATGACGCGCCGTTCTTCCGGCGAGACCTTCGCCCAGATCAAGGCCGAGGAAGGCCAGCCGCGCGGCGACGTGTGGTGGGGCGGCACCGGCGACCCCCATCTGCAAGCCGCGCAGGAAAAGCTGACCAAGGCATACAAGTCGCCCAAGCTGGCCGAGCTGAACGACTGGGCCGTGCGGCAGGCCGAGACGGCCGAGTACCGCACCGTCGGCATTTATGCCGGTGGACTTGGCTATGGCTACAACAGCAACATGGTCACCGAGAACCCGCCGGCCTGTTGGGCGGACCTTCTCGACGCGCGTTTTGCCGACGACATTCAGGTCGCGAACCCGAACTCTTCGGGGACGGCCTACACGATGCTGGCGACGCTCGTGCAGTTGTTCGGCGAAGACAAGGCGTTCGAGTTCATGGCCAAGCTCCATGCCAACGTCAGCCAGTACACCCAGTCGGGCTCGGCGCCGATCCGGGCGGCGGCGACCGGCGAGAGTGCCATCGGCATCGTCTTCATGCATGACGCCGTGGCGCAGGCCGTCAAGGGAGCGCCGATCAAGACGGTGGCGCCCTGCGAAGGCACGGGCTACGAGGTCGGGTCGATGTCGTTGATCGAAGGCGGACCGAACGCCGACAATGCGCGCCTCTGGTACGACTGGGCGCTTTCGGCTGCGGCCCAGGAACTCGGCGCGACGGCGAACAGCTTCCAGGTGCCGTCCAACGCGTCGGCCGCCACACCGGCTGCCGCGCCCAAACTCGCCGACATCAAGCTGATCGACTATGATTTCGCGACCTACGGGTCCAGCGAAACGCGCAGCCGACTTCTGGCACGGTGGGACGCAGAGATCGGCGCACTGCCGAAGTGACGATCGAGACGGCGGAAAACAGGTGGCGGTCCGTCGGGGCCGCCGCCCGAAAGCGGGACCGGATCGGCGGCCTGTGGCTAGCTCTTCTCGGCGCCGCCCTCGTGGCGATGCCATGGTACCGCGGCACGTCGCTGACAGAGGGCCCAGACCGATCGGCCTTGATCGAAGGGCTGGCCGGGCGCGGCTGGCTCCTGCCACTAATCGCGATCGCGATCGCTCTCATTGTCCTCGCCGCGTCGCGAGGCGACTGGCGGCGGCACCCCGCAACTCTCTCGCTGGTTGCGGCAGGTCTCGTGGTCCTGGTCGCTCAGGGCTTTGCCATCGACCTCGACGGGACAAGAGTGCCCGGATTGGGTCTGCTGTTCCCGCGGGCTCTGGTCGGTCAGCCTGGGCTCGGCTGGGGCGGGTTCACCTGTGGCATCGCTCTGCTGTGCCTTCTGGCGGACGTGGCAGCCGCGCGCGGCTTCTGTCGGGGAGAGCGCTTCGCCGCAGGCGCCATCGTCCTCATCGTGGCGCTGCTGACGCTTTTCGTTCTGTTTCCCATCGTCAATCTGGGTGTTGCCGCCTTCGTCGGTCCTGACGGACGTCCAGGGCTCGCGCAGTTCGGCGCGCGATTGGCCGCGCCGGAGCTGTGGCGCCTCAATTGCCTGCAAGGCACGGGACGCTGCGGGGTGGTGATCAACACCGTCGTGCTCGGCGTGCTGGCCGCGTTCTTTTCGACCCTTTTGGGTCTTGCGCTGGCCATGCTCGTGGCCCGCACCGATTTCAGGTTCAAGCGAGCGCTCCGGGCCATTTCCATTCTCCCGATCATCACCCCGCCTTTCGTCGTAGGCGTGGCGATCATCGTTCTGTTCGGGCGCACCGGAATCCTGACGGTCTGGGGTGCCGAGCTGTTCGAGATCCGCCCGACGCGTTGGATCTATGGCCTGCCCGGCATCCTGATCGCCCAGGTGCTCGCCTTTGCCCCCGTCACCTTTCTCGTCCTGCTGGGGACGATCGAGGCGATCAACCCGACGCTGGAGGAAGCCTCCAGAACACTCGGCGCACGTCCTGGCGCGACGTTCCGAACGGTGACCTGGCCCCTTTTGCGTCCCGGACTCGCCGCCGCCTTCCTGCTCGCCTTCATCGAAAGTCTGGCCGACTTCGGCAATCCGATCGTCCTGGGGGGCGGTTTCGAAGTGCTGTCCACCAAGATCTTCTTCGCCGTCGTCGGCGCGCGCTACGATCTCGGCAATGCCGCGACGCTGGCGCTGATCCTTTTGATGCTGACGCTCGTTGCCTTCTGGTTGCAGACCCGGTGGCTGGGCGGAAAAAGCTATGTGACGGTGACCGGCAAGTCGGATGCCGGATTGGTCGCGCCGCTTCCGCCGGCGATCCGGGTAGCCATGGTCGCGCTGATCGTGCCCTGGGTGCTGTTTACGGTCGGCGTCTACGCCATCGTCCTGGGTGGCGGCTTTGTCACCGATGTCGGGCGGATGGACCTCACTCCAACCGCCGGCCATCTCGTGACGGCGTTCTCGTTCGAAGTCGGGGTCGAGGGCTTGCGGCTTTACGGTTCAGCCTGGAATTCGATGCTCACCACCTTGCAGGTGTCCGCCATCGCCGCCCCGCTGACGACGATCATCGGCATCCTCACGGCGTGGCTGGTCATGCGCCAGGATTTCGTGGGCAAGCGCGCGTTCGAGTTCGGCACGATGCTGTCCTTCGCCATCCCCGGCACGGTGGTCGGTGTCTCCTATGTCGCCGCTTTCAACGTGCCCCCGGTGGACATTACCGGGACGATGTCGATCTTGATCATATGCTTCGTGTTCCGCAACATGCCCGTCGGGATGCGCGCCGGCATGGCAGCGCTGAGCCAGATCGACCGAAGCATGGAAGAAGCGTCGCTGACGATGGGCGCCGGCGGGTTCGCCACCTTGCGCCGTGTCGTGCTGCCGCTGATCCGGCCCGCGGTCTTCACCGCGCTCGTCTACAGTTTCGTCACCGCGATGACGGCGGTTTCAGCCGTGATCTTTCTCGTGTCGGCGCGCCACAACATGGCGACAGCCTACATCATGGGCCGGGTGGAAAATGGCGAATACGCCCTGGCGATCGCCTATTCGGCGATGTTGATGATCCTGATGATCGCGTGTGTCGCGGCGATCCAGGGGCTCGTCGGCAAGCGAAAGCTGGGCCGCAGGAGCCAGAGGCAGGCCAGCGGCGATACCGCACCGATCGCCGCCGCATGACAGTGCAAGGGAATCGCATGACCAAGACCGTGCCCGACACGGCGATCCAGTTCATCGACGTCGTCAAGCACTACGGCACGGCGACCGCCGTGGACGGGATCGACCTATCGATCAAGCGGGGCGAGCTGGTGACCTTTCTCGGCCCCTCCGGCTGCGGCAAGACGACCAGCCTTCGGCTCATTGCGGGACTGGAACTGCCGTCGTCCGGACAGGTGCTGATCGGTGGACGCGACGTCAGTCGCGACCCGGCCTCGGAGCGCAATGTCGGCATGGTCTTCCAGTCCTATGCCCTGTTCCCCCACATGACCGTGCTCGACAATGTCGCCTACGGCCCGGTGATCCGGGGCGAACCCAAGGCACTGGCGCGGGAAAAGGCGCGGTCCATTCTCGACCAGATCGGCCTGGGCGGCTTGCACGAACGGCTGCCGTCGGAACTGTCGGGCGGGCAGCAGCAGCGCGTGGCGGTGGCGCGCGCGGTCGTCCAACAGCCGGACGTTCTGCTCTTCGACGAGCCGCTGTCGAACGTCGATGCCAAGTTGCGCCGCCGCGTGCGCGCCGAAATCCGCGACCTGCAACGTCGGTTTGGCCTGACGGCCGTCTACGTTACGCATGATCAGGAAGAAGCACTGGCGGTGTCCGATCGGATCGTCGTGATGCGGGCGGGACGGATCGAACAGATCGGCACGCCCGAGGCCCTCTATGATCGCCCCGCGACCCCTTTCGTCGCCGATTTCATCGGGGATGCGAACCTCCTTGAGGGAAAGGTCGACGGCGGACGGTTCCGGGCCGGCATGCTCGACCTGCCGCTCGCCGGGCAGGACGGGATCGCGACCGTGTCGATCCGACCCGAGCGCATCCGCCTGACGGCGGGCGGCCCGGCGCAGATTGTCTCGGCGACCTATCTGGGCAGCCGCACCGAATATGTCGTGGCCCTGGGCCGCGAGGAACTGCTGGTGTCGCGTCCGATCGCCGAATCCGCTTTTCCTGCCGGCAGCGCCGTCAGTGTCGGGATCGATGCCGCCGACCTGACCCGCGTCGCCTGAAAACCCTCACCAAAGGACCCTCATGACCGACCCCGTCGCCGCCCGTCTCGCCCTTGCCGAAACCGTCGCCGCCGAAGCGGGAGCGCTGGCGACCCGCTTTTTCGAGGACCGCGACGCGCTGGTCGTCGAAGCCAAGGCCAGTCCGCAGGATATCGTCAGCCGCGCCGATCGCGAGGTCGAGGATCTGATCCGCGCCCGCATCCTCTCGGCCTTTCCGGAGGACGGCGTGCTGGGCGAAGAAGGCGGCATGCAGCCGGGAAAGTCGGGCTATACATGGGTCCTCGATCCGATCGACGGCACTTCGCCGTTTCTGGCCGGGCTGCCGCATTGGTGCGTGGTGATCGCCGTGCAGCAGGGAGATGAGACCGTGGTGGGCGTCATCGCGCATCCGTCGGCGGGGGAAATGTTCACGGCCCGCCGGGAGCACGGGGCGTATCTGAACGGCCAACGCCTCGGTCCTCGCCGGGACTTGCGGATCGACAACAGCCTCGTCGCGATCGGCGCCAGTCACCGCACGGCGCCTGCCCACGTCGCGGGCGTCATCGGCGCGCTGATGGAGCGGGGCGGCATCTTCTATCGCAACGGATCGGGGGCGATCATGATCGCTGCCGTCGCCGCCGGGCGCCTCGGCGGCTACTACGAGCCGCACATGAATCCCTGGGACTGCCTTGCCGGCCTGTTGATGGTGCGCGAGGCCGGTGGCCGGACACTGCCGTTCCCCGCAGGCGCCGACGGCGGCCCGGTCATGGCAACCGCTCCGGCAGTCTGGGAGCCGCTGACGACGATCGTCGCGCTTGCTCCTGCGGACAAGGAGCGTCACGGGGCCCGAACGTGAACCGGCCGTCTGCGCCATCGCCGAACTGTGGATGAAATCGATCCAGACGCTTTTCCTCTGAAACGAGGCACGCAGGGAGCTGCAGCCTTGGTCTCACTCAGATTTATTGGAGACGAGGGTCGGGACTCAGATTAAAAGCAACTCTAAAAAATCCAGGAAACCGCAGCAAACCAAGGGCAGAAAACCAAGGGCAGAAAACCACTCAAGAGTGCGGTAGGGATCGCGCTTCTGCAGACGCAGCGTTGATATTGCTCACCCGTAAGCGGATTTCTAGTCCTCTGCTATCCGCTCCGCCACGAGGCCTCACCAGGGGTGTGTCCCCCCGCGGGCGTTGCCCGAGTGCAAGAGCCTTCAGCGCCGATCGCGCCGGGCGGGGTGCAATCCCATGAGAACAGCGCCCGCGGCCCCATGAAAACAGCGCCCGCGGCCCCTTGAGAACGGCGCCCGCGGCGGTGTGGACAGCAGGAGGCCGGCGGTCTCTCAAGCCCGCGCTTCGGGCCAGGCGATGCTGCAAGATCCCCGGACAGCAAAAAGCCGCGTCACCCCAGGGCAAACGCGGCTTCGGCAATGTCGGGAGCGACAGCTGTCAGAACTGGAGGCGGCCGTTGCGGACCACGGTCTCGATGTCGCCGCGGGCAAGCCCGATGTCCTGCAGCTGACGGTCTTCCATCTGCGAGAGCAGGCTAACGGTGCGCTGATGGGAGCGGTAGTTCTTCAGGCGGGCGGCGAGGCGGGCGAACATTGGGGCGGGTGCTTTCTCAAAAGCGTTGGTTGATGACGCTGATATACTCCCTGCCTGTGCCTAGAAGAAGAGCAGATGCTGCACAGGAGTTATGCAGCGCGCGCATGGAGTGTGCAGGCGCCGCTTAGGGAAATCTTAATACGGCTGTGTTCCGGGCAGCACGACGGCATGGCCGCCTTGCGCCATTTGAGGCGTCCGATTATGGGACTCCCAACCCGACAATCAAAGGACCGGAAGCCGCCATGGATTTCGCTGCCGCTCGTATCAAGATGGTTGACAACCAGGTCCGCACCACAGACGTCACGGATGCCCGCATCCTGCGTGCCCTTCTTTCCGTTCCGCGGGAAACCTTCGTGCCCGAAGCGCGCCGGAGCCTTGCCTATATCGACGATGACCTCTCGCTCGGCGAAGGCCGCTTCCTGATGGAAGCCTCGCCGTTCGCAAGGCTCCTGCAACTTGCGGGCATCGGCGCCGGGGACCGGGTGCTCGTCATCGGATGCGGCTCGGGCTATTCCGCGGCAGTCGTGGCGCAGCTCGCGGCCGACGTGGTCGTGGTGGAGTCCAGTTCAAGCCTGGCGCAGGCGGCTCGCGACGGGCTTGCCCAATCCGCGGTATCGAACTGCACGGTGATCGAAGGTCCACTGACCGACGGCCATGCGGCTGGTGCGCCTTACGACGTCGTCTTCGTCGAAGGAGCAGTCGACGTGGTCCCCGCGGGCTTGTTCAAGCAACTGGCCGAAAGCGGGCGGCTGATCGTCGTCGAGGGACTGGGAAATGCCGGTTTTGCCGTCGCCTACCTCAACGAGGAGGGCGTGATCTCCCGTCGCACTGCGTTCAATTGCAGCGTGAAGCCGCTCCCGGGATTTGCGCAGCCGCGGGCATTTAGCTTCTGAGGTGTTTATTTCGGGTCACACTCACTTCGTCAATCGAATGCTAACGTCTGTCCAGGGCCGACCCTGAAGCGAATCTGCTCGATCAGAGCAAAGAAGGCGCAGCGTTGCGGGGGCAACAATGGGAGCCTTGCCCCGAGTCTTCGCCATGAGCGAGACCGAAGATCTGGAGTGTGTTGAGTGACTTACAAGTTCTGGATCAGCGCAGCGATGACGGCGGGACTTCTGGCGGGCGGCGTTGCCGATGCCGCTGCCGAATCCCTGAACGGCGCTCTGGCGCGAGCCTACCGAAACAATCAGAGCCTCAATATCGCCCGCGCGCAGTTGCGGGCGACCGACGAGAACGTGCCGCAGGCGAAGTCGGGCCTCCGTCCGATCGTCACAGGCGATGGCAGTGCCGTCTCGTCGAGGTCGCGCACGACCTTCGGCGACGGCATCGAGACCCAGCGCGACCGCGCCGGGCAGATCGGCTTCGGCATCACGATCAGCCAGACCATCTTCGACGGGTTTCAGACGCCCAACAACGTCCGCTCCGCCGAGGCGACGGTGAAGGCCTCGCAGCAGAACCTCTCCAACACCGAGCAGGACACGCTTTTCAACGCCGCCGCCGCTTACATGGATGTCCTGCGCGACCGCCAGATCGCCGGCCTGCGCCGGCAGAATCTCGCTTTCCTGCAGGAGCAGGTCCGGGCGGCGCGGGCGCGGTTCGACGTCGGCGAGGGGACCCGCACCGATGTCGCCCAGGCCGAGGCGGAGCAGGCACTGGCGACGGCCTTGCTGAATTCGGCACTGGCCCAGGTGGCCTCGAGCGAGGCGACCTACCTGCAGATCGTCGGCGATGCGCCACGCGACCTGCAGCCCGGCAAGGCGCCGGCCAATCTCATTCCCTCCTCGATTACCCAGGCCCTCGCGATTTCGCAGAAGGAGCACCCGGCGATCCTCGCGACGCTCTACGCTGTCGACGCCGCGGCTTTCCAGGTGAAGTCGGCTGAGGGTCGGCTGCTGCCGACCGTCAGCCTGTCCGGCTCGGTCGACAACACCTACAGCCTGTCCGACTCCTCGCCCGACAGCCTTCCGGGCGTCGACGTTCTGACGCAGAATCAGGTTTCGGCGACGGTCGGCGCGAGCCTCAGCATTCCGATCTACTCCGGCGGCCTCATCTCCTCCCAGGTCCGCCAGTTCAAGGAAGTGCTCGGACAGCGCCAGATCGAGGTCGACAGCCAGCGCGACGCCGTTCGGGCCGCGGTCGCCACGACCTGGGCCGAGCTGCAGGCCGCCCGCGCCAATGTTACGGGCTACAATGCCCAGGTCCGCGCAGCCCGCCTCGCTCTCGAGGGGATCATCGAGGAGCGCAATGTCGGACAGCGCACCACGCTGGACGTCCTGAACGGCCAGGCCGATCTGATCTCGGGTCAGATTCTTCTCGTCGGCGCGCAGCGCGACGAAGTGGTGGCGAGCTATGCGCTCGCCTCGGCCATCGGCCGACTGTCGGCCACCCGCCTCAGGCTGGGCGTGGCGACTTACGAGCCGAAGGAGCATTACAACGCGGTCAAGGACAAGTGGTACGGCCTGCGCACGCCGGATGGCCGCTGATCCGGCATCCTGGCTCCCGCATCCGCCGCGAGCATCCATTTTTGCAAAAGCCCGGCACCGTCCGGGCTTTTGTCTGTGCGCCCGCGGCGCTCCATTCTTCCACTTCTTCTGGTGATATGCGGCGATCGCGCCCGGCGGGGATTCTTTCGCGCGGTTTTTCGGTTTAGGCTTCACGCATGATTCGACCGCTAGCGTCGCGGATCTTCTCGAACATGCGGAACCGCCTTCATGAGCAATGCCAGTTCCCTTAAAGAGCCGTCGATGGAAGAGATCCTGGCCTCAATCCGGCGGATCATCGAAAGCGGGGACGATCGCACGCCGGTGTCGGCGCGCCCGCGGCCGGTGACCGAGCCTCTGCATACCCGGATGGGGACGATCCAGCCGGAGATCGCGTCGGTCGGCGGCCGTCTCCCGGAGCCGACCTATTTCCAGCAGCCTGTGCCGGCTTCCGATCTTTCCGCCGATCCTCACGCCCACGCGGCGACGCCCGTCGGCGAGAACGATCCCATCGACGATTTAGAGGCGGACTGGCCGCCTCTCGCTTCGGTCTCCGCCAACGACCGACCCGCGGCCGTGTTGCCTCTGCGTCGCGGCGCCGCTGTCTCTCCCGCCGAGACGGAGCGTTACACGAGCTCTCACCACACGCCGTTTGCCCGGGAGGAGGAGCGGGTCGCCGAGCGCCTTCCGCCTCTGGCTGCGCACGGCCGGGGCGCGGATGCCGCCTTCCTGGAAGGCCTTCGACCGGCGACGGACGAGCACCCGCCCCGGGTCGAGCGCGTCGAGAGTGCGGCGCGGCACGACGAGCCGGTCGTCTACGATTTCAATCTGGAGTTCGACGAGGAGAGCTTCTCGTCGGAGTTGCGCGACGAAGTCGTCTCTGTCTTCTCGCAGTCCGAGGTGCGCGCACGCGATGCCGAGAGCCATGGCCCTGCCGCAGCGGAGGCGCTCGACGTGCCGCTCGTTGCGGACGATGCGCCGGCGTCGCTGATTTCGGAGGCATCCTCGCTGATGTCGGAAGCGGCGGGCGCCCAGGTGGCCTCGGCCTTCGACGAGTTGGCGCGGTCGATCCGCGAGGGGCAGATGAAGTCGATGGAGGAGATGGCGCGCCAGATGCTGCGTCCGATGCTCCAGGAATGGCTGGACGACAACCTGCCGCGCATCGTCGAGCGTCTC
The DNA here is from genome assembly GCF_019973775.1 of Aureimonas sp. SA4125. Classification (NCBI taxonomy): domain Bacteria; kingdom Pseudomonadati; phylum Pseudomonadota; class Alphaproteobacteria; order Hyphomicrobiales; family Aurantimonadaceae; genus Aureimonas; species Aureimonas sp. SA4125. Next base: position 2,017,222 of record NZ_AP025032.1, read on the forward strand.
GTCCGCGAGGAGATCGAGCGCGTCGCCAAGGGCGGCCGCCGCTGATCGCCAGTCGCGGTCGGGCGGGCTCGGGCGGGTTCTGACCCGGCTTCCCGGCGCAGCAGCGTCCTGGATTCGTTGACACGGTGGAAGGCTTGGGCGAAACCCCGGGCCAGACGCCTTCAAGCTATCCATCGGACGCCATCATGATCGAGAAGACCTACGACGCCGCCAGCCTCGAGCCGCGCATCGCCGAGCGCTGGGAAGCGGCCGATGCTTTCCGTGCCGGCGCCGGAGCCAAGCCGGGCGCCGAGCCCTATTCGATCGTCATCCCGCCGCCGAACGTCACCGGCTCTCTCCACATCGGCCACGCGCTCAACAACACGCTGCAGGACGTGCTCGTCCGCTTCGAGCGCATGCGCGGCAAGAACGTCCTGTGGCAGCCGGGCATGGACCATGCCGGCATCGCCACGCAGATGGTCGTCGAGCGGCAGCTGAAGGACCGCAAGGAGCCGGGCCGTCGCGACATGGGGCGCGAGGCCTTCGTCGAGCGGATCTGGCAATGGAAGGACGAATCGGGCGGCACCATCCTCGGCCAGCTGCGCCGGCTCGGGGCCTCCTGCGACTGGTCGCGCGAGCGTTTCACCATGGACGACGGCATGTCCGAGGCGGTCCGCACCCTGTTCGTCGACCTCTACCGGAAGGGCCTGATCTACAAGGACAAGCGGCTGGTCAACTGGGACCCGAAACTGCTGACGGCGATCTCCGACCTGGAGGTCGAGCAGGTCGAAATGAAGGGCCATCTCTGGCACTTCCGCTATCCCATCGACGGCAGGGTCTTCGATCCCGAGGACGCCACGACCTTCATCACCGTCGCGACCACGCGGCCGGAGACGATGCTGGGCGACACCGGCGTCGCGGTGAACGGCGAGGACGAGCGCTACCAGGCCCTGATCGGGAAGAACGTCCGCCTGCCGCTCGTCGGCCGCCTGATTCCGATCTTCGCCGACGCCTATGCCGATCCGGAGGCGGGCTCGGGCGCGGTGAAGATCACCCCGGCGCACGATTTCAACGATTTCGAGGTCGGCAAGCGCCAGGACCTGCCGAAGATCAACATCATGACCATCGAGGCGGCAATCACGCTGGCCGAGAACGAGGATTTCCTCGCCGGCCTGGCGCCGTCGACCGAGCTCGCCGAAACGATCGCCGCCCTGCACGGGCTCGATCGTTTCGCAGCGCGCGCGGCGATCGTCGAGATGATGGAGGCGGGCGGTTACCTCGCCCGCATCGAGGACCATCCACACACCGTGCCGCACGGCGATCGCGGCGGCGTGCCGATCGAGCCCTTCCTCACCGACCAGTGGTATGTCGACGCTGCGACGATGGCCAAGCCTGCCATCGCCAGCGTGCGCGAGGGTCGGACAAATTTCGTCCCGAAGAACTGGGAAAAGACCTATTTCGACTGGATGGAGAACATCCAGCCCTGGTGTATCTCGCGCCAGCTCTGGTGGGGCCACCAGATCCCGGCCTGGTACGGCCAGGACGGCGAGATCTTCGTCGCCAAGACGGAGGAGGAAGCGGTCGCCGCCGCGCTCGCCCACTACGTCACCAACGGCACCATCGACGACGCCGAGGCGCGGGCCATGGCCGAGGATCCCGAGCGGCGCGCCAACCTCATCACCCGCGACGAGGACGTGCTCGACACCTGGTTCTCCTCCGCCCTTTGGCCCTTCTCGACCATGGGATGGCCTGACAAGACGCCGGAACTCGCCACCTACTACCCGACCTCGGCGCTCGTCACCGGTTTCGACATCATCTTCTTCTGGGTCGCCCGGATGATGATGATGGGCCTGCACGTGATGGGCGAGGAGCCGTTCCACACGGTCTATGTCCATGCCCTCGTCCGCGACAAGAACGGGGCCAAGATGTCGAAGTCGAAGGGCAACGTCATCGATCCGATCGAGCTCTTCGACGAGTTCGGCGCCGATGCCGTGCGCTTCACCCTGGCGATCATGGCGGCGCAGGGACGCGACGTGAAGCTCGATACCCAGCGCATCGCCGGCTACCGCAATTTCGGCACCAAGCTCTGGAACGCCACGCGCTTCGCCGGCATGAACGGCGCCGAGCACGGCGCCGCGATCGATCCCGATGCGCTGACGCTGCAGCTGAACCGGTGGCTCCTCACCGAGCTGTCGCGCACCATTGCCGAGACGGAAAAGGCGATCGAGGGCTACCGCTTCAACGAGGCTGCGGGCGCGCTGTACCGGTTTGTCTGGAACAATTTCTGCGACTGGTACCTGGAACTCACCAAGCCGGTCTTCCTCGGCGACAACGAGGCGGAGAAGGCCGAGACGCGCCGGGTCACCGGGTTTGCCCTCGACCGGATCTTTGCGCTGCTGCACCCCTTCATGCCGTTCCTGACCGAGGAGCTATGGGATCTGACGGCGCCCAAGTCGCATCCGCGCGGAAGCCTGCTCTGTCACGCCGACTGGCCGTCCTTCGCCTTCGAGGACACGGAGGCGGCCGACGACATCAACTGGTTGATCGCGCTCGTCAACGAGATCCGCTCCGTGCGCACGGAAATGAATGTGCCGCCGGCAGCCGAGGCGGCGTTCGTCGCGGTCCAGCCCGATCCGCTCCTGGTCGCGCGGCTGGGGCGCCACGATGCCTCGCTGAAGCGGCTGGCGCGGCTGAAGACGATCGACACGGCCGAAACGGCCCCGGCCCAGGCGGCGCAGATCCTCGTCGGCGGCGCCGCCTTCGCCTTGCCGCTGGAAGGCATGATCGATCTGGCCGCTGAAGAGCTGCGGCTGACCAAGGCCAAGGCAAAGGCCGAAGAAGAGGTTGCCCGGATCGACAAGAAGCTCGGCAACCAGAAGTTCGTCGCCAATGCACCGCCCGAGGTTGTCGAGCAGGAGCGCGAGAAGCGCGATGCCTATCTCGCCGAGGCGCAGAAGCTCGCAGCGGCTTTGGCGCTCCTGCGTCCATGACACAATGCCGTCACATATTTGCCACGCTGACTGCCTGAAAATACGCCCGTTTTCGACCCGCCTGCCATGGAAACTCCTGGGAAAGCGGAGCTGTAAAGGATTTTTATAAAATAGGGTCAATGGCTTACGCGGTTATCCTTAATGCTTGTGTCGGTACCGATGCTTCGCCGGTCTTGAAAAACGTCGTTCGCCCACGGGAATCCCACGTTCCCCCGCCGGAGAATTTGAATTACGTTTGCGTCAATGAACCAGAAAAGGTTCGGTCCCGTGGGGGGATGCAGTGGGGGAAGCATGATGAAGCGGATTACGAACTACGTCCTGGCAGGTACCGCATTCGCGCTGCTGTCGGCGTCCTCGGCCCAGGCCGGTGGTTTTCAGCGCGGCACCGCCGACACCGATATCCTCTTTGAAAAGGGGACCTTCTCGTCGCGCTTCGGCTACACCTACGTCAATCCGAACCGCGGCTTCTCGTCCATCAATGGCGTCGAGGGCGACTACGGGAACTATACCGGGATCTACAACATCCCGAGCGCCGCCGTCGCCTTCGGCAACGAGGACTTCGGTTGCGCCGGCACCTATACCATCCCGTTCGCGGCTGAGGCCGACTACGACGGCTCGCCGGGTGGCTCGCTGCCGAGGCAGGTCAGTTCGACCACCTCGACGTCGAATGCCGACCGCCTGAATTTCGGCACGGCCGCAAGCACATCGCGCACGCTTGGAACCGAGTTCTCGACGGACGAGTTCGGCGCGACCTGCCGCATCAGCTACTCGACCGAGAACAGCCGTTTCAGCCTGCTCGGCGGCGTCTTCGTCGAGGACTTCCGCTTCGACGGCCAGAGCATCGGCGCCCGCAATCTCAATCCTGCGTTTCAGGCGTCTGGTCCCTTGGGACAGGCCCTGGTCGCCGGACTTGGCGGTGCGCAGCTGACGCTTCCGACCACGATCGATGTCGACAGCGGCTCCGACTACAGCGCCGGCTATCGCATCGGTCTGGCCTATGAGATGCCGGAGATCGCGCTGCGGGCGCAGATCATGTACCGCTCCGAAGTCAAACACGAGGGTATCGAGGGCACCGGCACCGTGACGGTCAGCGACTCGGCCTATGTCACGCTTCCCAACGGCGCGACCACGAGCGTCCCCACGGCCTTTGCCCCGACGGTCGCCGCGGCACTGCGTGGGCTTGGCCTCGGCGTCGGTACGGTCATTCCCGTGACCTCCTATCTCAGCGACTCGATCAGCCCGGCGTCGCTCACAATCTCGGCGCAGACAGGAATCGCGGCCGGAACCTTGCTCCTCGGCTCGTTCCGCTGGACCGATTGGAGCACCAACAACTCCGTCGTGTCGACAATCGAGCTGCCGGACGGGTCGATCTCGTCGAGCTACGCGCCCTACAACTGGAAGGACGGGTATACCGCGAGCATCGGCATCGGCCGGGCGTTCAACGAGCAGATCTCGGGCGTGGTGTCGCTCGGATACGACAGCGGCGTCTCCACGGGCTCCGAGACCACCTATACGGACCTGTACACCCTCTCGGGCGGCGTCTCGATCAAGCCGGAGAACTGGGCTGAAATTCGCTTCGGTGCCTTGATCGGCTACTGGACGAGCGGCGACCAGACCATCAGCGACGGTGCCTATTTCAACGCGACGGTCGACGACACCTTCGTTTATGCCGGCAGCGCTTCGCTGAAGCTTTCCTTTTAAGCAACGGCTTTCGTCGATAGTGGAAGGGCGCGCAGCAATGCGCGCCCTTCTTGTTAGGTCTGTCTTGCCGCGCCGCCGTCGTTCAGTTTGTGCTGTAATCGCAACACTATGGCAAACTTGCACGCAGCGTGCGCCAGCTCGGCGCGAAGCCGCCGTGCCGCCATAAACGGCGCCCATCAGCGGTGGTGCAAGACACGCGGTCGACCAATGCGGGGGCGTTGGGCCGTTTGGATGGGTGAGGGGTGACTGGGGCGTGATTTTCGACAAGAGCAGATTGCCTAGCCGTCACGTCACGGAGGGTCCCTCGCGGGCTCCGCACCGGTCGTACCTCTATGCCATGGGCTTGTCGCGCGACGAGATCCATCGACCGCTAGTCGGTGTCGCCAGCTGCTGGAACGAGGCGGCACCGTGCAATATCTCGCTGATGCATCAGGCGCAGTTCGTGAAGAAGGGCGTGACGGCTGCCGGCGGAACGCCGCGCGAATTCTGCACCATCACGGTGACGGACGGCATCGCCATGGGCCATCAGGGCATGAAGGCCTCGCTGGTGTCGCGCGAGGTCATCGCCGATTCGGTCGAGCTGACCATGCGCGGCCATTGCTATGATGCCATCGTCGGCCTTGCCGGCTGCGACAAGTCGCTTCCCGGCATGATGATGGCGATGGTCCGCCTCAACGTGCCGTCGATCTTCATCTATGGCGGCTCGATTCTCCCCGGCACCTTCCGCGGTCGTCCCGTGACGGTTCAGGACGTGTTCGAGGCGGTCGGCCAGCATTCGGTTGGCGCGCTCGACGATGCGGGTCTCGACGAGATCGAGCAGGTCGCCTGTCCGGGCGCGGGTTCCTGCGGCGCCCAGTTCACCGCCAACACGATGGCCACGGTCGCCGAGGCCATCGGCCTCGCGCTGCCCTATTCCTGCGGTGCGCCGGCACCCTACGAGATCCGTGACCAGCTCAATTATGCCGCCGGCGAGAAGGTGATGGAGCTCATCGCCGGCAATATCCGGCCTCGCGATATTGTGACCCGCAAGGCGCTGGAGAATGCGGCCGCCGTCGTCGCGGCATCCGGCGGATCTACCAATGCGGCCCTGCACTTGCCGGCGATCGCGCACGAGTGCGGTATCGAATTCGATCTTTTCGATGTGGCTGAAATCTTCAGGCGCACTCCCTACATCGCTGACCTGAAGCCGGGCGGCAAATACGTCGCCAAGGACATGTTCGAGGCGGGAGGGATCCCGTTGCTCATGAAGACGCTGTTCGACAAGGGATTTCTCCACGGGGATTGCATGACGGTGACCGGCCGGACTCTGGCCGAGAACATGGAGAGAATCGCCTGGAATCCGGATCAGGACGTCGTCTACCCCGCTGACAAGCCGATCACCGTCACCGGCGGCGTCGTCGGGCTGAAGGGCAACCTCGCCCCCGACGGTGCCATCGTGAAGGTCGCCGGGATGAGCAATCTGACCTTTTCCGGACCGGCGCACTGCTTCGATTCGGAAGAGGCCTGCTTCGAGGCGGTGTCGACGAAGGCCTATGCGGAGGGCGACGTCTTCGTCATCCGCTACGAGGGACCGCGCGGCGGTCCCGGCATGCGCGAGATGCTGTCGACGACGGCCGCGCTCTACGGGCAGGGCATGGGCGACAAGGTGGCCCTGATCACCGACGGCCGCTTTTCCGGCGCGACACGCGGCTTCTGCGTCGGGCATGTCGGTCCGGAAGCGGCGGTCGGCGGGCCGATCGCCCTGCTGCGCGACGGCGACATCATCGATCTCGATGCCATCGCGGGAACGTTGTCCGTCCGCCTGTCGGAGGCGGAGCTTGCGGAGCGCTTGTCAGCCTGGCGGCCGCGGGAGACGGATTACGCCTCCGGCGCGATCTGGAAATACGCACAGCAGGTAGGATCGGCCCGCAAGGGCGCGGTGACCCATCCGGGCGGCGCGATGGAAAAGCATTGCTATGCAGATGTTTGATATGATGTCTTCGCGTGCCGCACGAGCGGTTCTCCTCTCAGGGCTGACCGTCGCCACCGCGACTTTCGCCTTGGTGCAGCCATCGCATGCGCTCGATCCTTCGGCGATGGTAACGCCCGAGGCAGGGCCGATGGAACTCTTCAGCCTCGGCTTCAGAGCCTATAAGCGCGGCGAAAAGGCCGAGGCGCTTGAAGCGCTGCGCTACGCGGCCGACAAGGGACATCCCGGAGCCCGATGGAAGCTCGGCCGCATGTATGCCGAAGGCGACGGCGTGGCCAAGAACGACTACGAGGCGTTCAAGATCTTCGGCCAGATCATCAACACCGAGCAGGACGACACCTCGAACTCGCCGAACGCCGCCTATGTCGCCAGTTCCGTCACCGCCCTTGGCGACTACATGCGCACGGGCATTCCAGGCTCGCCGGTCACGGTCGACCTGTCTCAGGCGCGTCAGCTGTATTTCCACGCGGCCTCGATCTTCGGCGATCCCCGTGCCCAGTTCGAGCTCGGACGCATGCTTTTGAACGGCGAAGGCGGCCGGGCCAACGCACGGCAGGCGGCGCGCTGGCTGAAGCTCGCGGCGGAGAAAGGCAATGTCGGCGCCGAGGCACTGCTCGGCTACCTCCTGTTCGACGGCGAGAAGATCGGGCTTCGTCCCGAGCCGGTGCGCGGGCTGGCGATGCTGACCATCGCCGCCAAGAAGGCCGGAAACCTCGACCAGACATGGATCCGTCCGTTGCAGGAAGAGGCATTCTCGTTGACGAACGAGGCGGACCGCCGGACGGCGCTGGCTTATGCCGAGAGCAAGGGTGCGGTTCTGGCCGGCAACTGAGGCGGCCGCGGACTGCCGCCGCCGGGCGACTGCCGCCGCCGGGCGGTCTAATCGCTCGTAGACCGGCGACCAGCCATCGGCATGCCCGGCCGACGGGGCTGCCGTGCTGATCTGGCCGATTGGCGCTGCTACGCGGCCAGCTGGACCATGATCGGCACGTGGTCCGACGGCTTTTCCCAGCCGCGGACATGGCTGTCGATGCCGACCGAGACAAGCCGGCCTGCCGCTTCCGGCGACAGGAGCAGGTGGTCGATACGAATGCCGTTGTTCTTCTGCCAGGCGCCGGCCTGGTAGTCCCAGAAGGTGTAGATGCCGGCGTCATCGGTCGTCGCTCGCAGTGCGTCGGTCAGCCCGAGATGCTGGAGGCGTCGCCAGGCATTGCGGCTTTCCGGCTGGTACAGGGCGTCACCGAGCCAGGCCTGCGGAAATTTGACGTCCCCCGGCTCTGGGATGACGTTGAAGTCGCCGGCGAGGACGAAATCGCTTTCCTCGTCGAGACGATGGCGCGCATGCGCCTCCAGCCGGGCCATCCACCGCAGCTTGTAGTCGAATTTCTCGGTGCCGAGGGGATTGCCGTTCGGCAGGTAGAGGGAGGCAACGCGCAGGGTCCGCGGGCCGACCTTCCAGACGCCCTCGATGAAGCGCGATTGCTCGTCGCCGACATCGCCCGGCAGGCGCCGCGACACATCCGCCGGTGGCACCTTCGACAGCAGCGCGACCCCGTTGAAGCCCTTCTGGCCATGCGTCTCGACGTGATAGCCGAGCGCCTCGATGGCCTCGCGGGGAAAGCCCTCGTCGACGCTCTTGATCTCCTGAAGGCAGACGATGTCGGGCGAGCGCTCGTTCAGCCAGGCGAGAAGAACCTCGATCCGCGCCTTGATGCCGTTGATGTTCCAGGTGGCGACCAGCATGCCGGACGATCAGACCGAAAAGCTCGTGCCGCAGCCGCAGGCGGCGACGGCGTTGGGATTGCGGATCTGGAAGGACTGACCCATCAGGTCATCGACGAAATCGACGACCGATCCGTCGAGATAGGGCAGGGAGACCTGGTCGATGAAGACGGTCGCGCCGTCCTTCTCGATGACCACGTCGTCCGCCTCGGCGGTTTCGGCGAGATCGTATTTGTAGGAGAAGCCCGAGCATCCGCCGCCCTCGACCGAGATGCGCAGGCCGTGGCTCCCCGAACTCTTGGCGACGATCGCCGCGATGCGGCGGGCCGCGGCATCCGAGACGGTGACGGCGATGGTCGGCGCGATCGTTTGGCTCATGGTCGGCTCCGGCGGCGGCGATGCGAAAATTCCGCGGCGCCTGCCTCTGCTTGTTGAAATCCGATCCTTTAAGTATGCAGTCGCAACAGGCCGGTCAATGCGGCGGCCGGTCGGCATGATGGAGCCGCACAGGGGCGCGACCCCACGGGGCCGGGACCCGACGACCGCCACCGGGAGCGCAGGGCGCATGACGGATTTTCCAGGCGAGGCGATCGGCAAGGGCGGCGGAGGACGCGCCGTCTTCGCCGTCGATCCCGAGCGCTCGCGCGGCCGCTTCTCGCCTGAGGCGGACAGCCCGACGCGCACTCCCTACCAGCGCGACCGCGACCGCATCGTCCACTCCACCGCCTTTCGCCGGCTGAAGCACAAGACGCAGGTCTTCATCGCCTACGAGGGCGATCATTTCCGCACGCGTCTGACACACACGATCGAGGTCTCGCAGATCGCCCGCGCCTTCGCCCGGGCGTTCCGCCTGGACGAGGACCTCACCGAGGCGGTGGCCCTCGTCCACGATTTCGGCCACACACCCTTCGGCCATGCCGGCGAGCGCGCGCTCGACGAGAAGATGCGTGCCTTCGGCGGCTTCGACCACAATGCCCAGGCGCTCCGGATCGTCACGGCGCTGGAGCGCCGCTATGCCGAGTTCGACGGGCTCAATCTATCCTGGGAAACGCTGGAGGGCCTCGTCAAGCACAATGGCCCCTTGTGCGGCCCGCACGTGCCGCAAGGCGGGGGGGTGCCGAGACCGATCCTCGATTTCGACGCGCTCTTTCCCCTGGATCTTGGCAGCTTCGCCAGTCTCGAGGCGCAGTGCGCCGCCATCTCGGACGACATCGCCTATGACACGCACGATCTCGACGACGGGCTCAGGGCCGGGCTGATCGACATCGCCGACCTTGCCGAGCTCGATCTGGCCGGCGAGATCCTGCGCGAGGTGAACGCCGCCTATCCCCGTCTGGAGCGCCCGCGGCTGATCCACGAGATCATGCGGCGGCACATCACCCGCATGGTCGAGGACGTCATTCGCACGACCGCGTCGAACCTCAAGGCGAGGGCGCCTCTCAGCGCCGATGCCGTCCGGACCGAGGGGCGTGCGCTCGTCGCCTTTTCGCCGGCGATGCAGGCGGCGGAGGCCGAGACCAAGCGATTCCTCTTCGCCCGCGTCTACCGCAGCACGTCGATCATGCGCGTGATGAACCGCGCCGAGACCGTCGTCGCCGATCTGTTCGATCGCTACCTTGCCGAGCCGGCCGAGATGGGCGGCGCCTGGAGCGACGCGATGGCGAGGCTCGGCACGGAGAGGCGGGCACGCCATGTCGCCGACTATCTCTCCGGCATGACCGACAGCTATGCCCTTGGCGAGCACCGCCGGCTGTTTGACGCCACCCCGGATTTGCGTTAGGCGCGCCGATCCACCCGAGACGATGGGCGTGCCCGACGGCGCCCCGGCAACCACCGTTCGGGACTGCACCGGCCCGCCGACAGCTTCGGAAAGAATCTCCATGAACATCTTCGCCGACTTCGAGCAGCGCGTCCGCACAGCGGTCGAGGCGACACTGGCCGCGATGGCCGTCGCCGGCGCCGACCTGTCGCGCATCGCGGTCGAGCCGCCGCGCGATCCGAGCCACGGGGATCTGGCGACGAACGCCGCGATGGTGCTGGCAAAACCCCTGCAGAAGAAGCCGCGGGAACTGGCCGTGGCCATCGCGGCGCGGCTCGGCGAGGATCCCGACATCGATGCCGTCGAGATCGCCGGTCCCGGATTCATCAACCTCAGAGTCTCGGCCGGTTTCTGGACGCGTCATCTCGGGGCCGTTCTGGCAGCCGGCCCGGCCTACGGGCGGGGACCCGCCAGCGGCCGGAAGGTCAATGTCGAATACGTCTCGGCCAACCCGACCGGGCCGATGCATGTCGGACACTGCCGCGGTGCGGTGGTCGGCGACTCCATCGCCAATCTCCTGGCCTTCGCCGGCCATGCCGTCGTCAAGGAATACTACGTCAACGATGCCGGCGAGCAGGTGAACGTCCTCGCGCGCTCGGCTTACCTGCGCTACCGCGAGGCGATGGGGGAGAAGATCGAAATCCCCGCGGGCCTCTACCCCGGCGACTACCTGAAGCCGGTCGGCCAGGCACTGGCGATCCGCCATGGCGACAAGCTTCTCAGCCTGGACGAGCCGGAGTGGCTGCCGCTGGTGAAGAATTTCGCCATCGACGCCATGATGATGATGATCCGCGACGACCTGAAGCTCCTCGGCATCACGCATGAGGTCTTCTTTTCCGAGCGCGCGCTGCACGCTGTGCCGGAGGGCGCCGATGCAAGCCGCATTTCCCTGGCGATCGAGGATCTTCGCGCCAAGGGGTTCGTCTACCAGGGCGCGCTGCCGCCGCCGAAGGGGCAACTGCCGGAAGACTACGAGGACCGCGAGCAGACGCTCCTGCGCTCGACCGAGGTCGGCGACGACATGGATCGGCCGCTGGTCAAGTCGAACGGCAGCTTCACCTATTTCGCCGCCGACGTCGCCTATTTCGCCGACAAGTTCGCACGCGGCTTCGACGAGATGGTGTTCGTGCTCGGGGCCGATCACGGCGGCTATGTGAAGCGGCTCGAGGCCGTGGCCCGGGCGATTTCCGGCGGCACTGCGCGTTCCGACGTCGTCCTCTGCCAGCTGGTGAAGCTCTATCGCAACGGCGAGCCCGTGAAGATGTCGAAACGCTCCGGCGACTTCGTCACTCTCGCCGAGGTGGTCGAAGAGGTCGGGCGCGATCCCGTCCGCTTCATGATGCTGTTTCGCAAGAGCGACGCGCCGCTCGACTTCGACTTCCAGAAGGTCACCGAGCAGTCCAAGGACAACCCGGTGTTCTACGTCCAGTATGCGCACGCAAGAGCCCGTTCCGTGGCGCGTCAGGCGGAAGGCGAGGGCATCGTCGAGGCGCAGATCGATGCCGAGCTGCTGTCGCTTCTCGCCGACGAGGGAGAGATCGGTCTGATCCGCAAGCTCGCCGAGTATCCGCGGCTCGTGCTGTCGGCGGCCGAGGCGAAGGAGCCGCACCGGATCGCCTTCTACCTCTACGACGTCGCCCAGACTTTTCACGCTCAGTACAACCGGGGCCGCGACATCTCGGGTTTGCGATTTGTTAACCGTGATGAGCCAAGGTTGACCCAAGCGAGACTGGCTCTGGTGCGTGCCGTCGCCACTGTTGTCGCGTCCGGACTGCAGCTGATCGGCGTCGATGCTCCGGAGGAAATGCGCTGACGGATCACGCTTTGGTCAATATCGTCCCCTAGCCAATATGTCCGCCCCTTCGGACACATTGCACCGCTGCGGGACAGAGGGAATGCGGAGTGAGTGACCCCATGGGAGAGATGAAGGCCCCGGTCCGCGGCACGGAATTTTCTCCGGTGGATGACGACCCGTTCGCAGACCTCGCCACGCTGTTCGAGGCCGAGCTTGCCAAGGACGACGAGGCCTACCGGCCGCATCGCACCGCCGCGGCGCGGCTCGACCCTCCCGGTCTTGACGACGACTTCGACCAGGCTTTTGCCGACGCCTTTTCCCGGGACGAGGGTCACGCGCCGGACGATCGCGACGGTCGCGCGGTGCCTGGGCGCCCCGACGCGCCGCGAATGTCTTCGCCATCCGACAGTTCCTACAGCAGCTGGCTCTCCCCGGCTCCATCCAGGAGCAGTGCGGGAACGGCGGGTGCTCACCTCCACACCACGCGCGGCCCTGCCGCGGACACCGATCTCGATCATGCCCTGCGTGGTCTCAGCGCCCCAGCCAGGCCGCGCGAGGGCAGCGTCTTCGAGACCCAGTCGTTTGCTCCCGAGCGGGTCGTCGAAGCGGACGCCGGACCGACGGTGCAGACCGAGCTTGATGAGTTCGACCAGCTCATCGCCAGCGAACTGGCGATGATGCATGACGGCCGGAGGTCTCCGTCTCACGGCTCCCCGGCGTCCTATGCCGCCGCCATGCCGGGCGATGGCGATCCGGACCAGGATCAGAGTTTTGAAGCGGGCGATCCGTCCGGTGCCTATTACGACGAGGACGAGAGGCTGGCAAAGCGGGAGCGTCCGGGGCACGGCTCGTTCCGGCGCAGCATGGTCGCCCTTGGCGGCGGCGTCGCCTCGATCGCGATCGTCGCGGCCGTCGGCCTGTTCCTCTGGAACGGCGGCACGGCTGGCAGCAGTTCGTCTGGCAATGCAGAACCTCTTTTGATCAAGGCGGATGCAGAGCCTTACAAGATCGAGCCGAAGGATCCGGGCGGACGCACGATTCCCAACCAGAACAAGGCCGTCTACGATCGTGTCGCAGCTTCTGAAGGGCAGCCGATGCCGTCGACGACGCAGCAGGCGCTGCTGACGGGGGCGGAGGAGCCGATCGATCTGCCGGCCGAGGAGCCACCGACCAGCTACGCGGATCTGCCGGGTGTCGAGGTTGCGGGAAGCCCGGGCCTTTCGGCGCCTGAGGACGCAGCCGACGAGGCCCGTCTGGTCGCCGCCGCCAGCGATGCCGCGACCCCAGTATCCGAGCCCGTGGGTGTGCTTCAGCCCCGCAAGGTCCGTACCATGGTGGTGCGTCCCGATGGAACGCTCGTCGCGGCCGCCGAGCCGGCCGCCGCCGAGGCTTCGCCACAGGGTGCCGCTGCTCCTGGCCTGATCGAAGTGTCGTCGCCGCCTCGGCAGGGTGCCGCCGCGCCGGTTGCGGCCTCCGCCGATGCGGCGCCGGCCGCAGACGCGCCGATCGCCGTCGCTTCCGCCGAAGTCCCGGCAGCCCGGACGCCAGACGTCGCCTCGCGGCTGCCTGTTCCGGAAGCTGCGCCTGTCGAGGCGTCCGTTCCGCCCGGTGCCGCGCAGCAGCAGGTCGCGGCCGTCTCGCCTGTCGATGCGACCGGCGGCATCGCTCCCACAACGCCGTCGGCCCCTGCGCCGAAAGGGACCTACTTCGTACAGATCTCGTCGCAGCCGTCTGAGGCTCTGGCGCAGCAGTCGCTGCGCAATCTCACCGGCCGCTATTCCAGCCAGATCGCAGGCCGCAGCGTCGGGATCCAGAGCGCCGACATTCCCGGCAAGGGCACCTTCTATCGCGTGCGCGTCGCGGCAGGCTCGAAGGATGAGGCGTCAGCCCTGTGCACCCAGTTGAAATCCGCCGGCGGCAACTGCTTCGTGGCGCGCTGACAGGCAGCGTCGGCCTTGTGCTGTACGGTTCGCGCTCTCCCTCCGGCATGACCGCGGGGGCGGGCGCTGCTTCCGGCGTCGACCCTGTCGCCGCCCACCCCATTGCGGAGAAGACGATGAGTGGATCGAAGGCCTGGATCGCAGGCTGCGCCGGACATCGCCTGAGCGCCGACGAAAAGGCCTTCTTCGCGGCGGAGCGTCCCTGGGGTTTCATCCTGTTCGGCCGCAACATCCACGCCGAGAATCAGGTCCGCGATCTCGTGGCGGAACTGAAGGAGGCGGGCGGCCGCGCGTCGACGCCGATCTTCATCGATCAGGAGGGCGGAAGGGTTCAGCGTCTGCGCCCACCGCTGGCGCCGAGCTACCCGGCGCCCGCGAGCCTCGGCGTCGTCTACGGCCGCGACCGGCGCGCCGGCGAGCGCGCGGCATGGCTGCAAGGCCGCCTGCTGGCGCTGGACCTCGCGAATTACGGGATCAATGCCGACTGCCTGCCCTGCCTCGACGTGCCCGTCGCGGGGGCCCATTCCGTCATCGGCGACAGGGCCTATGCCATGCGCGCCGAGGATATCGCGACGCTCGGCCGCGCTGCCGCCGACGGCCTGGTCGCCGGCGCGGTCATGCCGGTGATGAAGCATATTCCCGGCCACGGCCGCGGCAATGCCGACAGCCACCTCGACATGCCCGTCGTGCCGACGATTCGCGCCGAACTCGGCCAGGCCGATTTCGCGCCCTTCGCGGCCTTGCGAACCCTCCCGGCGGCGATGACCGCGCATATCCTCTACACCGACATCGACCCGGTCCGCCCGGCGACCCTCTCGCCCATCGTGATCGAGCAGGTGATCCGCGACGAGATCGGGTTCGACGGCCTTCTCATGACCGACGACATGTCGATGAAGGCGCTGAGGGGCGATATCGGCGAACTCAGCGCCCTGGCGATCACCGCCGGCTGCGACGTCGTCCTCCACTGCAATGGCGACATGATAGAGATGCGCAAGGTGTCCAGCGCGGTGCAGCCCCTGCGCGGCAAGGCGGAAACCCGCGCCGCCGCAGCCGAGGCCTATGTCAGACACCGGCCCGGTATCGTTGACGAGGCGGCACTGCGCGCGGAATACGCGTCGTTGGTCGGAGAGTTCGTCTGAGGACGTCGGGCGACCGCGTTCCGTCGGGCGCCGGCCGGCCGTTATTTTCGCCGCCCTTGCGAAAATCCGGCGGGATCGCCCGGCGACCATAACTGTGACGTTTTCGTATCCGTTGATCTTCAGGGCGTTATCGTGTTTGAAGATTGCGACGCGAAGTCTTAGCTTGAACAATGGCAATGCCGTCGCCGGGCCGTCATGGCCCGACTGATGCATTCTCGTGTCGCTGGGACGGCGAGAGCAGTTCGAACGCGGCAAACATATCGCCGGGGCATTGAGCCCCGTGGCAAAGGAGATCGACATTGGGTAGCTTCAGCATCTGGCATTGGCTCATCGTCCTGGCGGTCGTGCTCCTGCTCTTCGGTCGCGGCAAGATTCCGGAACTGATGGGCGACGTCGCCAAGGGCATCAAGAATTTCAAGAAGGGCATGACCGACGACGAACCGACGGTGACCCAGGAGCGCCGCACCCTCGACAACCGCGACGGCGAGATCGTCGCGCGCGAGACCAAGACGACCACCACCGAGAAGCCGCTTCTCTAGAAATGACGGCTTCGGCGGCGCGCGGTCTGTGCGTCGCCGGCCAGTTTTTTCCAAGGGTCCCGATGTCCGGGATGATGATCTTTGTGAAGCGCCGCATGATCCGGGCTTGCCGGACCATCTCCGTCCGATGTGGTTCTGTTCCCGAACGGGTTGCTGAATATGCTCGATATTGGCTGGTCTGAACTGCTCGTCATCGGCGTGGTGCTGATCGTCGTGGTCGGCCCGAAGGATCTGCCGCGCATGCTGCGCACCTTCGGCAAGACGATGACGCAGCTGCGCCGGATGGCGGGAGATTTCCGCAAGCAGTTCGACGAGGCGCTCAGCGAGGCCGAACTCGACGACGTGCGCACGTCGGTTCGCGATCTCAAGGCCATGGATCCGCGCAAGGACCTGCGCAAGGCGCTGGACCCGATGCGGGCGGTGGGCGACGAGATCCGCTCGTCGCTGCGCGCCGCGACCCAGGCGCCCGATCCTACCGTGCCATCGGCCGATGCTCCGGCTTCGCCGGTGGCGCCCGCTGTCGTGGGGCCCGCTGTCGTTGCACCGGCCATCGTCGCGCCGAGCGTCGTCGGTGAAGCGGCGATGCAGCCAATGGCGTCGAACCCGACGCCCCGGCCGGCCGAGACCACGCCGGCGGTCAAATCCGAACCGGCCCATGTCAACGGCCGTGATACCAGCGGAGACCCGCAGTGAGCCGCGCCGACACCGACGATATCGAAGCCTCCTCGGCACCGCTGATCGAACATCTGATCGAGCTCCGGACCCGCCTGATCTGGGCACTGGGCGGCTTCTTCGCGGCTTTTCTGGTCTGTTTCTTCTTTGCCAAGGAGCTGTTCAACCTCCTCGTCGTGCCCTACCAGGTCGCGGTCGCCTGGGCCGGCATCACCGAGGAGCACGTTCAGCTCATCTACACGGCGCCGCAGGAATTCTTCTTCACCCAGGTCAAGATCGCGGCCTTTGGTGGTCTGTTCCTGGCGTTTCCGATCATCGCGATCCAGGTCTACAAGTTCGTCGCGCCCGGCCTCTACAAATCGGAGCGTTCGGCCTTCCTGCCGTTCCTGGTGGCGACGCCGCTCCTGTTCATTCTGGGCGCCGCTCTCGTCTATTTCTTCTTCACGCCGATGGTGATGTGGTTCTTCCTGTCGATGCAGCAGTCCGGCAACGTACCGGGACAGGCGTCGATCCAGCTTCTGCCGAAGGTGTCGGAATACCTGTCGCTGATCATGGGGCTGATCTTCGCCTTCGGCATGGTCTTCCAGCTGCCGGTCGTCACCTCGCTCCTCGTGCGCGCCGGCATGGTCACGTCCGAAACGTTGGCCGGCAAGCGCAAGTGGGCGATCGTCATCGCCTTCGTGGCCGCTGCCATCCTGACGCCGCCCGATCCCCTGTCGCAGATCGGCCTTGCGATCCCGACCATCCTTCTCTACGAGATTTCGATCATCACGGCGCGGCTGATAGAGCGCAAGCGGGCCGAACAGCTCAGGGAAAGCGACGCGTCAGCCGACTCCGTCTAGTCTGGATCGTGCTCGTCTTCTGCTGATCGAAGACGGGAGAATTCATGCTCGATATCAAATGGATACGCGAAAATCCGGAAGCGTTGGACGCGGCTCTCGCCCGCCGTGGCGCTGAGCCTGCTGCCGCCGAGCTTGTCCGCCTCGACGAAGAACGGCGCGGTCACGTCTTCCGCCTGCAGGAACTGCAGAGCCGCCGCAACGACGCCTCCAAGGAGATCGGCAAGGCCAAGGCGTCCGGCGACGCCGCCCGCGCCGATGCCGTCATCGCCGAGGTTGCCGAGATCAAGTCCGCGATCCAGGACGGAGAGACCGAGGAACGGCGGATCGACGCAGTCCTCTTCGACCTTCTTGCCCGCCTGCCGAACGTGCCTCTCGACGACGTGCCCGTCGGCGCAGACGAGTCCGGCAATGTCGAGATCCGCGCGCACGGGACGAAGCCGGCCTTCGATTTCGCGCCGAAGGAACATTTCGACATCGGCGAGGCGCTCGGCCTCATGGACTTCGACCAGGCCGCGAAGATTTCCGGCGCGCGCTTCACCATCCTCAAGGGCCCGCTCGCCCGGCTCGAGCGCGCGCTCGGACAGTTCATGCTGGACCTCCACACGTCCGAGCACGGCTACCAGGAAGTCGTCGCCCCGATTCTGGTCAAGGCGGACGCGCTCTTCGGCACCAACCAGTTGCCGAAATTCGAGGAAGATCTCTTCAAGACGACGGACGGACGCTACCTTATCCCGACCTCGGAAGTGCCGCTGACCAATCTCGTGCGCGAGAGCGTGCTGGACGAGGCCGAGCTGCCGCTTCGCTACACCGCGCTGACGCCGTGCTTCCGTTCGGAGGCAGGTTCCGCCGGCCGCGACACGCGCGGCATGCTGCGCCAGCACCAGTTCTACAAGGTCGAGCTGGTCTCGATCACCGCCGAGGACACTTCGCTCGCCGAGCACGAGCGGATGACGGCCTGCGCCGAGGAGGTGCTGAAGCGTCTCGGCCTGGCTTTCCGCACCGTGGTGCTGTGCACGGGCGACATGGGTTTCGGTGCCCGCAAGACGCACGACATCGAGGTCTGGATGCCCGGCCAGAACGCCTATCGCGAGATTTCCTCGTGCTCGGTCTGCGGCGACTTCCAGGCGCGGCGCATGAACGCCCGCTACAAGGCGGCGGGCGAGAAGCAGACGCGCTTCGTCCACACGCTGAACGGCTCGGGCGTCGCAGCCGGCCGTTGCCTCATCGCGGTCATCGAGAACTACCAGAACGCCGACGGCAGCATCACGGTGCCCGAAGTGCTGCGTCCCTATATGGGCGGCGTCGACCGGATCGGAGTTCCCGCCTGATGCGCATTCTCATCACCAACGATGACGGCATCCATGCCGAGGGCCTTGCGGTGCTCGAGCGGATCGCGGCGACGCTGTCGGACGACGTCTGGGTGGTCGCGCCCGAGACCGACCAGAGCGGCCTCGCGCATTCGCTGACGCTGTCCTCGCCGCTCCGTCTGCGCAAGATTTCGGACCAGCGGTTCGCGCTCTCCGGCACGCCGACGGACTGCGTCATCATGGGCGTCAAGCACGTCATGCCGGGCCCACCGGATCTTGTCCTTTCCGGCGTCAATGCCGGCCAGAACATCTGCGACGACGTCACCTATTCCGGTACCGTCGCCGGCGCCATCGAGGGGACGATGCTGGGCTTCCGCTCCATCGCCCTCAGTCAGGCCCACACGCCCGGCACCGACCGCGAGGCGCTGTGGGACACCGCCGAGAGCCATGCCCCGGCAATCATCGAGAAGCTTGCCACGCTGGATTTCCAGCCGGGCGTCTTCTTCAACGTCAATTTCCCAGCCATCGCGGCCGAAGCCGTCGCCGGCATAGAAGTGACCCGGCAGGGCAAGCTGGACTACAATCTGGGGCTAGAGGAGCGGCGAGACGGTCGCGGCTTTCCCTATTTCTGGCTGAAGTTCGGGCGTCAGGCCGGCCCGGAAATGGCGCAGTCGGATATCGGCGCGCTGCTGGCGGGAAAAATCTCCGTCTCGCCGCTGAAGCTCGACCTCACCGACCATGAGCTGCGCGACAGGCTCCAGTCGCTGTTCGACTGAGCGAGGTTGCCGTGAAGGCTGGAGCATACCGACCGTGCCGATGACCAACCTCGATCGCGAGGATCTTGCCGCCTTCCTGCTCCGGCTGCGGTCCGAGCACCCTGCAAGCGGGCGCCTGACCGAGGCCGTCGAGGCGGTGCCGCGCCGTCTTTTTCTGCGCGACGGCCTGAGGAACGCCTATGCCGACGGTTTCCTGCCGATCGACTGCGGCGAGACGATGCCGGGCGCCGCTTTCGCCGTGGGTCTCGTCGCCGCGCTGCGGGTCGAGGCCGCCAGCCGCATACTCGAGATCGGCACGGGCAGCGGCTACATCACGGCGCTGCTGGCCAAGCTCGGCGCGCGCGTGCATTCGCTCGACCGCTACCGGCGTCTCCTGACACCGGCCGCCGAGCGGTTGAAGGCCTGCGGGATCGCCAATGTCTCGCTGATCCAGGAGGACGGACGCGAGGGTTATCCCGATGCGGCTCCCTACGACCGCATCATCATCCACGCCGCTAGCGAGACCTTGCCGCGCACCTTTCTCGACCAGCTTGCCCAGCACGGCCAGATCGTCTGCGCACTCGGGCCGGGCAACGGTTCCCAGACGCTGGTGCGCCTGCAGAAAGTCGGCAGCCGTCTCGAGCGCGAGGACCTGCGAACCGTGCGCTATCAGACGCTGGCCGTCGGCGTCGCCAAGATCCTCTAGCGCCCGCGCAAAGACCTTCCGAAGGAGAGTGTGGCCCCAGCGCATCGCCATGCCCGCATGTACCGTTATGAATAACAGAAAATGCACTGGCCTACCCGACAGTTAACGGGCCGGTAAGATTAACGGTGTCAAATGACTTCCATGGTGATGCGTGGTGCGTGGGGTCATACGATGCGTATGGAAGTGCTGAAGAACACTCGGTTCCGTCTGGCGGGCTCCGTCGCGGTGCTGGCACTGGCAACGCTGATGGCCGGCTGCAGTGCCGACACGGCGCGATTCGATGACGGCTTCTACACCGGCGCGGTTCCGAGGCAGCCGGTGCCGCGTGGCGACGTCGGCCAGAGACAGGCCTATCCGGGCGGTCTCGACCGGGTCGAGACCGGATCGGTCGCTCCCTACGGCAGCAATCCCGGCGCCGGCGTCCAGGCGGAAACGCCCGGCTACGGCTCCAGCCAGGCCTATCCGTCGGGCGGCGGCGGTTCCGTGCGGACTGCCAATGTCGAACGCACCATGCTCCCGCCGCCATCGGCAGCCGCTCCGGCGCCGAGCTACGAGCCGGCGATGGCGCCGCAGCCGGAGCCCGTTCAGGCCGCAGCACCGGCCGCAGCACCGATGGGCAAGGGCTGGCACAAATCGAACAATCAGGTGACGCTCGGCAACGGCGAGACGATCGACACGCTGTCGACACGCTACGGCGTGCCCGCAAAGGCGATCCTGTCGACCAACGGCCTCAGCCGCTCGAGCGACGCTGTCCCCGGCCAGCAGATCTCGATTCCGACCTATTCCTACGGTGGCCCGGTCCGCACGGCGAACGCCGGGGAAGAGCGTACCCTCGGCGCCCCGCCGGCTCCCCTGCGCGCCCCGACGGCAGGGCGCCCGGCACCGGCTGCCGCTTCGTCGGCAAGCATTGTCGTGGAATCCGGTGACTCGCTGATGGGCATCTCGCGCCGCACGGGCGTTTCCGTCACGGACCTGAAGGCCGCCAACAACCTGACGAGCGGCGATATCAAGATCGGCCAGAAGCTTCGCCTGCCGGGCGGCGCGGCGCAGCCCCAGCGCGTCGCCGCGGTGGAGCCGAAGCGCGTCGCGCCCGCAGCACCGGCAAAAGCCGCCGAGCCGGAAGTTCGTCCGGCCGCGCAGCCGAAACCCTATTCGGCGCCCCAGGCGGTCGAGAAGCCGGCTGCGCCGGCCAAGGTCACGGCCGAGAAACCCGCCCCGGCAGCCGCGGCCCCCGTGAAGGTCCAGGCCCCGTCAACCACAGTCTCCGCCGAGGAGCAGAAGGAAGTCGCGACCGCAGCGCCGAGCGCGACCGGCATCGACCAGTTCCGTTGGCCCGTCCAGGGCCGCGTGCTCTCGCGCTACGGCGAGAAGAGCGGCACAAGGCGCAATGACGGCCTCGACATCTCCGTGCCGCGTGGCACCCCGGTGAAGGCCGCCGAGAACGGCGTCGTCATCTACGCCGGCGACGGCCTGAAGGAGTTCGGCAACACCGTCCTCATCAAGCATGACAATGGCCTGGTCACCGTCTACGGCCATGCCGATACGTTGAAGGTAAAGCGTGGCGCGACGGTCCGTCGCGGCGAGGAGATCGCCACCGCTGGCGTCAGCGGCGACACCGATACGCCGATGCTGCATTTCGAGGTTCGCAAGAACTCCGCCCCTGTCGATCCGGCGAAATTCCTGCAGTAGGCATCAAACTGCGCCAGACCACGGGCTCGGCCATCACGGCCGGGCCCGTTCGCGTTCGGGCGGTCAGCCGCCGATGGAGGTCGGCGCGAGCCGCACGCCAAGCCGCCCGGCGAAGTCCTGCACGAACTGGAAGGCGACGCGGCCGGACCGGCTGCCCCGCGTCGTCGACCATTCCAGTGCCTCGCGGCGCAGAAGGTCGGCGTCGACCTCGACACCATAGGCCGCGAGATAGCCGTCGATCATGGCGAGATAGTCGTCCTGGCTGCATTTGTGGAAGCCGAGCCAGAGGCCGAAGCGATCGGACAGCGACACCTTTTCCTCGACCGACTCACCGGGGTTGATCGCGGTCGAGGCTTCGTTCTCGATCATGTCGCGCGGCAGGAGATGACGCCGGTTCGAGGTCGCGTAGAACAGCACATTGTCCGGCCGCCCCTCGACGCCGCCGTCGAGCGCCGCCTTCAGCGACTTGTAGGAGGCATCTCCGGCGTCGAAGGAGAGATCGTCACAAAAGAGGAGGAAGGGGCAGGGTGCGTCCCTCAGAAAGCCCATCAGGAGCGGCAGGTGCTCGATGTCCTCGCGGTGGATCTCGATAAGCTTCAGCCGGGGGTGATCCGCCGGCAGGCCCGCGTTCACCGCGGCATGCGCAGATTTCACCAGCGACGACTTGCCCATGCCCCGCGCGCCCCAGAGCAGCGCGTTGTTGGCCGGCAGGCCGTTGGCAAAGCGCTGGGTGTTCTCGGTCAGGATGTCCTTGGCCCGGTCGATTCCCTTGAGAAGGTCGATCTCGACCCGATTGACCCGCCGGACCGGAGCAAGGCGCGCCGGCGGCTCGAAGACAAAGCAGTCGGCCACGTCGAAGTCGGGCGGCGCGAGCGGCCGCGGGGCCAGCCGCTCGAGGCTCTCGGCGATGCGCTCCAGCACCGATTGCAGGTCCGGGGTGTTCATATCCATCGAAGTGTCCCACAAGCCGTTGAGCGCAAGGGCGCCTCGGCCCGTCGCGTGTTGCATTCGAGGCGACCGATCGTATATTCCGCCCGATACGTAAAGGGGCGGTCGCCGCCCGTCACCTTTCCATCCAGGAGCCATCCATGTTCGTGACCGATGCTTTCGCCCAGGCGGCCAGTCCTTTAGGCGGAGGCAGCAGCGAGTTGCTGATCAGCATCCTTCCCTTCGTCGCCGTGTTCGCGATCATGTACTTCCTGATCATCCGGCCGCAGCGCACGCAGATGAAGCGCCGCGAGGAAATGCTGAGGAACATCCGCCGCGGCGACACCGTCGTCACCGGTGGCGGCATCATCGGCAAGGTCACGAAGGTGATGGACACCGGCGAACTCGAGGTCCAGATCGCCGAGACGGTGAAGATCCGCGTCGTCCAGGGCAGCGTCTCCGACGTCCGCGTCAAGGGCGAGCCGCTCGCCGCCAACGCGAAATAGCATTCTCCGGCCGACCGGATGACCGGCGGCCGTGCAGGCTTTCAGGAACGGCATGGCCCAGGGCATCGAGATCAGGCAGGCGCATTTTCCCGGTCGGGCGCCCATCGATGCTTACGGCAACGGTGGTTTTCGCTTCGCGTCGATGTCGCACAAGGGCTCTATCCTGTGCCTGCCCTCGGGCATCTACGGCTGGGAGGCGACGATTTCCCAGCCCTTCACCGGCGAGCGCCTGTTGAAGATCTTCGAGGAAGCCGATGCCGTCAGGTTCGTCCTGTTCGGCACGGGTCCCGACATCCGGCGCCTGCCGCCGGCCCTCGCCGAGCGCTTCAGGAAGGCCGGCATCTCCTGCGATCCGATGTCGACGGGCGCGGCCGTCCGCACCTTCAACGTCATGCTGGCCGAAGGCCGGCCGGTTGCCGCCGCCCTGGTGGCGGTGGAATGACCGGGCGGGCCCCATCGCGATGACATCGGCGGAGCTGTCGGCGGACTACGCGCAGTGCGAGCGGATCGTGCGCGACGCCGATCCTGACAGGGCGGTCTCGGTGCAGTTCGCCCCCGCCGACAAGCGCCGTCATCTCCACGCGCTCTATGCCTTCAACATCGAGACGGCGCGCGTCCGCGACCAGATCAGCCAACCGCTGCCGGGCGAGATCCGCCTGCAATGGTGGCGCGACATGGTCGCGCCATCGGGCGACGCTGGTTCAGGGAGCGCCGAGCGGGTCGGCGCTTCGGGCGATCGCGGCGGCGGGGGGCATCCCGTGGCCTCGGCACTGTTCGATACCATCGCGCGCTTCGACCTTCCGCCTGCGGCCTTCGAGCGCTTCCTCGATGCGCGGATCTTCGACCTTTATGACGATCCGATGCCCTCCGTCACCGCCTTCGAAGGCTATGCCGGGGATACCGCGTCGGCCCTGATCGTCATGGCCGCGATGATTCTGGATCGCAGCCGGGCGCCGCAAGTGTCTGAGGCCGCTGGCCATGCAGGCGTCGCGCAGGCGGCCGTCGGGGCGCTGAGGCTGCTGCCGATCCACCGCCACCGTCGCCAGGTCTTTCTGCCGGCCGATCTCCTCGACGCCGCCGGCTGTCCGGCGGAAGCCCTCATTGCCGGAGACAGCGAGCCGACCGACCGGGCCATCTCCGCGATGGCGGCCTTTGCCAGAGATCACCTCGGCCGCTACCGGATGCACCGGGAGACCGTCCCGCGGAGCCTGAGGGCCGCCTTCCTGCCCGCCGACATGACGCAGACCTATCTCCGTCCCATCGAAGCGGCAGGACGCGCGGCGATCGAGCAGCCCCCACGCATCGGGCCCTTCCGCCGAACCTTCACCCTCTGGCGCGCCATGCGCGGCTGAGGCTATCTCTGTCGGGCCGACGGTGCCCGGCGCCGCAGCGCGCCGAAGGAACCCTTGCATGGCATTTTCGGGTATGGCGGGATTTGGACGATGGTCGCGCTCCCTGGCACTCGGCGCCGGGCTCGCCACGGCGCGCTTTCCGCTGGCGGTGGTTCTGATCCTCGTCATCGCGGCGCTGGTCAATCTCGAAGTCGCGGACATTCATCTCCTTTCTGACGAGGACGCCGTCTGGCTTCTGGCGGCCCTGTCGGCGGCTTTGTCGACATCCGTCGCGCTGCGGCTCGCGGCGGAATCGCACGGGGCGGGCAAGGTGGCGGTTCTCGCGCTGCCGCCGGCGGGGGCGCTTGTCGCCGGCTTTCTCATCTGGAACGCAGAGGCACTCGGCATCCTGGCCCCGCCGCTCCTCGCCGCAATCTGCCTCTCGATCCCGCTCGTTCCCTATGTCGGCCGTCCCGACGTCAGACGTTTCTGGACCTTCACGCTGTGGACCAGCGTCGGCATCACGCTCGCCTTCGTCTCGGTCCTGATTTTCGTCCTCGGCGTTTCCGCCATCCTCGAAATGATCCGCTATCTCTTCGGGATCGGCCTCTCCACCGACGCCTACGAGCACATCTACATCACCGCGCTTACCCTCGTCGGCCCGCTTTTCGCCCTCGGCCGCATCCCGGCCGAGTTTGACGAGACCACCGTGGCTGGACCAGGCGACAGGCTTGCGAACGGCGTCCGACCGCTGCTTGGTTGGGTCGCCGCGCCCCTCACGCTGACGACGGCCTTCGTCATCCATCTCTACGCCGTGAAGATCGTCCTCACGCAGGAGGTCCCGAAAGGCGAGATCGGCTGGATCGTCAGCTTCTACTCAATCCTCGTACTGTCCCTGCGGGTGGCGGCGGAGCCGTTTCTTCAGGACGGGGCGGCGTCGACGCGGGTGTTCGGACGGTTCTGGGCAGACTTGCTCGTCGTTCCGACGGCTCTCCTCGTCTACGCCGTCGGCATCCGCATCCAGTCCGAAGGCGTCACCCTGGAGCGCTATTTTCTGGCGCTGGCGGCGCTGGCGAGTTGTCTCGTCGTCGCAGCGCAGTGGACGCGGTGGCGCGGCGACATCCGCCTGATCGCGGCCGTTCCGCTCGTTCTCCTCGCGCTGTCCTCCGCCGGACCCTGGGGCGTTGCGGCGACGGTCGGCAGGAGCCAGGCAGCGTTGCTGGTGCGCGGCCTTTCCGATGGCGAGACGATCGACCCGGAAAGGCTCGACGATGCCTCCCGAAATTCCCTCCGCTCGCGGCTGGGGGCGCTGGACGAGGTCGACGAGCTCGGCCGAGTGCTGCCTCTCCTGCCGGCAGAGCAGCGGGCCGAGATCGAAGCCCGCTCCGCCGGCAAGCCCGACCAACTCTCCGCCGCGATGATCGGCGTGCTCGGGCTCGACTACGGGCGAAGCGCTCTCGGTGCCGAGGAATCGTGGACCTTCGCGGCCGGGCGGCCAAGCGATCTCGATCTCGGCGGTTTCGATCGCGCGCTGATCGAGCGGATCATCCAGCAGCGTCCGCCGGAGGGCGGATCGGATGCTGCCGTCCTGCCCGTGACGATCGAGGGCGCCGACCTGGTGATCAGCCTCGGCGGCACGGCGGACAGGTTCCCGCTGGCTCCCTCGCTGAAGTCGCTGCAAGCCGCGCTGCCGGAGGCCGGCGCTGGCGACCGCGATCCGGGGCAGGTCGCGCCTGCGGTCTTCGACGTCACGTCCGCCGGCGGGCGGAGGCTTCGCCTGCGCGTCACTTTCGCCACCTGGGACAGGATCAGCGGCGCGCCGGTTTCCTTGACCGCCACGATCCTTCTGCGCGGCGCCGACTGGCCAGGCTCACTCGGCGGCGGCGGCGATCCGCGATAGCCCAAGCCAGACCGCGCAGTCGGCGAGCGCGCGGGCGGACATCGCCCGGCGACGCTGGTCGGCCTTCTCCTTGCCGCGCACCCGCTTGCCGTCGATCCGCGGCACCTTCGGCACTTCGACCGGCGGGAACAGGCCGAAATTGACGTTCATCGGCTGGAACGAGCGCTTGCCGCTTTCCTCGATGCCGGAGAGATGGCCGCCGGTGATGTGCGACAGGATCGCGCCCATGGCGGTCGTCGGCGGCGGCGGCGTCGCCGCGTCACCGCGCGCGTCGGCGGCGGCGAAGCGCCCGGCCAGGAGACCGATGGCCGCCGACTCGACATACCCCTCGCAGCCGGTGATCTGGCCGGCAAAGCGCAGGTCCGGCCGCGACTTCAGCCGCAAGGCGTTATCGAGCAGGCGCGGCGAATCGAGATAGGTGTTGCGGTGGAGGCCGCCGAGACGGGCAAATTCCGCATTCTCGAGGCCGGGAATGCTGCGAAAGATCTCGGCCTGCTCGCCATAGCGCAGCTTTGTCTGGAACCCGACCATGTTGTAGAGCGTGCCCAGCGCATTGTCCTGGCGCAGCTGCACCACAGCATAGGCCTTCACGTCCGGATTGTGGGCGTTGGTGAGGCCCATCGGCTTCATCGGTCCGTGCCGCAGGGTTTCGGGTCCGCGCTCGGCCATCACCTCGATCGGCAGGCAGCCGTCGAAATAGGGCGTGCCTTCCCATTCCTTGAACTCGACCGTGTCGCCCTCGACCAGTGCTGCGATAAAGGCGAGGTATTGCTCCTGGTCGAGCGGGCAGTTGATGTAGTCCTTGCCCGTGCCGCCAGGCCCCACCTTGTCGTAGCGCGACTGGAACCAGGCCTTGTCCATGTCGATCGTGTCGAAATGGACGATCGGCGCGATCGCGTCGAAGAAGGCGAGGGCGTCCTCACCGGTCTCCGCGCGGATCGCGTCGGCAAGATCGGGCGCCGTGAGCGGACCTGTGGCGATGATCGTGGAGCCCCAGTCGCGCGGCGGGAGACCCGCGATCTCCTCGCGGCGGATCTCGATCAGCGGATGGCTTTCGATCTCGGCCGTGACGCGGGCCGCGAATCCATCGCGATCGACCGCCAGCGCGCCGCCGGCAGGCACCTGGTGCGCATCGGCGCAGCGCATGATGAGAGAGCCGGCCAGCCGCATCTCGGCGTGGAGGATACCGACCGCATTGGTCTCGGCGTCGTCCGACCGGAAGGAATTGGAGCAGACGAGCTCGGCCAGCGACTGCGTCTTGTGCGCCTCGGTCCCACGGACCGGGCGCATCTCGTGCAGCACGACGGGAACGCCTGAAGTGGCGACCTGCCACGCGGCTTCGGAACCGGCAAGGCCGCCGCCGACGATATGGATGGGGGTGTTCTGCATGAGCGCCAGTCTAACACCGGTCGATTTCCGGGGAAAGCCAGGGCCGAAAACAACAACACCCGCCGGGGGAGGAACCGGCGGGTGTCGTTTTCAAACCTGCGATGGGAGGAGGATTCGCAGGTTCCAATCCGCAACGGTTCTGGGAGGAAAACCGTCGCGAAACTTTGATATTTAATTGCTTGCCTGGCGTGCAATCGAGGGGATGTCGGCGCGCGAGATGCCGAGATCGGAAAGTTCGCGCTGCGACAACCGGTTCAACTCGTTGCAGGTCTCGCGAAAACGGCGCCAGTTGCTGTAGGAACGAACGAGGTTCATGGGTCTCACCTTGGGACTAAATCGATTGAAGGGGCTGCCCGAGTGGCCGTGTCCCGCTTCGTTGAGCAATATTTAGATGCATGGAGGGCGACGCACCAGCGACGAAAATGCATGGCTGATCTGCACATTGTGCATCGCAACATAAATCGGTTCGCATCCTGCAAACGCTGGGGTTCCGGATCGGGGAACGGACCGCCGGCGAAAATCGGGTTCTGGGGGTTAACCGGATGGAAACGGTCTCTCAGAGCGTCGGCGTCGCCCGCGCGTGGCATCGCGGCGCAATGGCCCGATCGTGGGCACGGTACCGCCGTCTACCCGCTCGAAGAGGGACCCGATTTGCTCTTTAACGCCCAGATGACAGGTGTTATGGAGACGCGCGCCTGCAAGGGCATCTGTGCGGCGCCATGCGGGTGTGGCGGAATTGGTAGACGCACTAGATTTAGGTTCTAGCGCCTAACAGCGTGGGGGTTCGAGTCCCTCCACCCGCACCATTTGCCGACGGGACAGGATTCATCATCGATGTGGCGGACGAAAGAGGGTCCGCCGCTCGCAAGGTCAAAAGGTTAGAGACAATGCAGGTAACGGAAACCAAGGCCGAGGGCCTGAAGCGCGAGATCGAGATCGTCGTGCCGGCCTCGGACCTTGAAGCGCGGCTTCAGGTCAGGCTCAACGAGGCCAAGGGCCAGGCGAAGCTGAAGGGTTTCCGGCCCGGCAAGGTCCCGATGACGCATCTTCGCAAGATGTACGGTCGGTCGATGATGGCCGAGATCGTCAACCAGATCATCAACGAGACCCCGCGCTCCGTCATCGCCGAGCGCAACGAGCGTTCCGCCATGCAGCCCGAAGTCGCAATGACGGAGGACGAGAAGGACGCCGAGAAGGTCCTGAACGGCGAGAAGGATTTCGTCTTCACGCTGTCCTACGAGACGCTGCCGGCCTTCGACCTGAAGGACACCAAGGCGATCGCGATCGAGCGCCCGATGGTCGAGATCTCGGACGAGGAAGTCGAGGAGCAGGTCAAGCGCATCGCCGAGAACGCCCGCACCTACGAGGTCAAGGAAGGCGCGGCCGAAACGGGCGACAAGGTCAACATGGCTTTCGTCGGCAAGATCGACGACGAGCCCTTCGACGGCGGTTCCTCCGAAGAGTCGAGCCTTGTGCTGGGTTCGAACACTTTCATCCCCGGCTTCGAGGACCAGCTGATCGGCGTCTCCGCCGGCGACGAGAAGAAGGTCACCGTGACCTTCCCCGACGACTACAGCGCGCCCCATCTCGCGGGCAAGGAAGCCGTGTTCGACATCACGGTGAAATCTGTCTCCAAGCCGGGCGATCTCGAGCTGAACGACGAGTTGGCCAAGACCATGGGCCTCGAATCGATCGATCGTCTTCGCACCCTCGTCCGTGAGCAGATCGAGAGCCAGTTTGGCAGCGCGACCCGCCAGAAGGTCAAGCGCCAGCTGCTCGACGCGCTGGACAAGGATTACGACTTCGAGCTGCCGGAGAAGCTCGTCGAGGCCGAGTTCAACAACATCTGGGGCCAGGTCACCGCCGAGCTGAAGAAGAACGACAAGAGCTTCGAGGACGAGGACACGACCGAAGAGAAGGCGACGGCCGAATACCGCCGGCTCGCCGAGCGCCGCGTCCGTCTCGGCCTCGTTCTCTCGTCGATCGGCGAGGGCGCCGGTGTCCAGATCACCGATGAGGAGCTGCAGCGCGCGGTCTTCGAGCAGGTCCGGCAATACCCGGGCCAGGAGCAGCAGATCTACGAATACTTCCGCAACTCGCCCGAAGCCGTCGCCGCCCTGCGCGCGCCGCTCTACGAGGAGAAGGTCGTCGATCATCTGCTCGCCACGGTCGACGTCACCGACAAGATCGTGACGAAGGAAGAGCTCCTGAAGGACGACGAGGACGAGGCCGGCGTCACCGCCGCCGCCTGATCTTCAGCATCGACGCATGACAAAAGGCCGGCTCATCTGCCGGCCTTTTGCATTTCAGCGGCGGTTTCTTGCCGCCTGTGCCAAATTCTCGTCAAAGCGTGCGTTATGACAGGCTCAGCGCCGGCAAATGTCCGCCCGCCGTAGCCTGCCCCGGTGGCCGGATCGGCCGACTGACCACACCAGGACCGAAGAAATCACCTCGATGCACAGACTGATCTCCGCGGGCGCCGCCCTCCTGTTTGTGGCGATGCTGTTCGCTTCGACGGGAGCCAGCGCGCAAATCCCGGGCCTGTCCTTCCCCGCAGCCGCTCAGGAGCCGGCCGCAGCCGAAAGCCCGGCCGCTGCGGACCCCTCGCTGGACGATCTGATCCGCCTCCTGGAGAACGACGACACCCGGCAGAAGCTGGTGGAGTCGCTGAAGGCCGCGGCCTACAAGTCACCGGCGGCGGCGGCTGGCGCCGGCGCGGCGGCTCCGGCGGATTCCCCGGAAAGCCTTTCCGTGCCCGGCGAAATCGCCCGGGCAAGCCAGATCCTCGTGGGCCAGGGCTTTGCCCTCGCCGGTCAGGTCGCCGTCTCCGTTCGGGAGGCAGAGAGCCTCCTGTCAGGCGCGAGCGCGGTGCATCTGCCACGGCTCTACGACGCCATCCTGCCGGTCGTGCTGGTCGCGCTGATCGTCTTTGCCATCTATGCGATCCTCAGCGCCATCAGGCACCGTATCGCCGACCGGCTCGAAAAGCGGGCGGAACATGCCGGCCCTCTGGCCAAGCTTGGCCTGCTCCTGCTGCTGACGGGCGCCAGTCTGCTGGCCATCCTGATCAGTCTCGCCGCCGGCTACGCCACGGCGATCCTCTTCTTCGGCGGGCCACCGAACATCAACCAGGCGCTGTTTCTCAACGCCTTTCTCTTCATCGAGGTGACCAAGGGCCTCTTTCACGTCTTCGTCGCGCCCGACCAGCCAAAACTGCGCCTGACACCCTTCGGGGACCGCCATGCGCGATACTGGTATTTCTGGATATCGCGACTGATCTCGGTCCTCGGCTACAGCTTTCTCTTCGTCGCGCCGGTGGTCGAAGCCAGTTCCAATGCAGCCGCCGGCGATGCTGTACGCTTCATCGTCGCCTTTCTCAGCCTGTGCACGGTCATCTTCCTGATCCTGCGCAACCGCGCCACGGTCCGCGACCGGCTCGGCCGCCAGCGGGCGAGGGGAGACCGAAGCTTTCGTGCCCGTTTCTACTCCCTCCTCGGCCATGTCTGGTGGATCTTCGCCATCGTGTTCGTGCTGGCCCTGTTTTCTGTCTGGCTGAGCAGCCCGGACGAGGGCTTGCGCTTCATGACCGTCGCGACCCTCAAGTCGATCGCGGCCATGGCGTGTGGGGGGCTGGTCGTCTCCATCCTGACGAAGATCATCGTCAAGGGCATTCCGGTGCCCGACAGGATCCGGGACCGCCTGCCGCTGCTCGAACGACGGGTCAATTCCTTCATTCCGAATGCGCTGACGATCATCCGGGTCCTCGTGGTGATCGTGGTCCTTGCCTTCATCATGGAGGCCTGGAGCCTCTTCGACCTCGGCGGCTGGGCGGCCACCGAAGTCGGCCAGAGCATCATTGGCGGCACGATCGGCGCCGGCGCCGTCATCATGCTCGGCTTTGCGGCCTTTCTCGCCGTCTCCTCCTGGATCGAGTACCGCCTCAACCCCAATTTCGGCTCGGTTCCGACCGCGCGGGAACGCACGCTCCTCTCGCTGCTTCGCAACGCCTTCACCATCCTCCTCCTGGCGATGACGGTGATGCTGGTGCTCTCGCAGATCGGCATCAACATCGCGCCGCTTCTCGCCGGCGCCGGGGTGGTGGGCCTGGCCATCGGCTTCGGCGCGCAGAAGCTGGTGCAGGACGTCATCACCGGCGCGTTCATCCAGTTCGAGAATGCCATGAACGAGGGCGACGTCGTTCTGGTCGCCGGGGTCTCGGGTGTGGTCGAGCGGCTGACCATCCGGTCGGTCGGCTTGCGGGCCCTTGACGGGACCTATCATCTGATTCCGTTTTCCTCCGTCGACCAGGTCGCCAACATGACGAAGGATTTCTCGCAGTTCGTCGCCGATCTCGGCGTCGCCTACCGCGAGAACACCGACGACGTGAAGCGCCTGATGCAGGATGCCTTCGACGAGCTGAAGGCCGGCGACCTCGGCGCCGATATCATCGCCGACTTCGAGATGTTCGGGGTCAACGAGCTGGGGGCCTCCGCCGTCGTCGTCCGCGGCCGGATCAAGACCTTGCCGGGCAAGCAGTGGGGCGTCGGCCGGGCCTATAACGAGATCGTCAAGCGCCTGTGCGACGAGCGCAGCGTCGAGATCCCGTTTCCGCACATGACGGTCTGGTTCGGCGAGGACAAGGGCGGGAATGCGCCGCCGGTGCACCTCGCCGCGCCTCTCGTCGCGGCGGATCCGACGCAGGTCGGTCGCCAGATCTCAAGATCCAGTCCATCGCGCTACGGGTCGGTCAACGCCGACGGCTCGCCGATCCCGCCCAGCGTCCATGATATCGACGACGCCGCGGACGGAGATGAGGGGCGCTGACGCGAACCCTGCCGATCGTCGGGCAGCCATCCAGACGATTAAGCCTGCGCTTCGCTTCGTCGGCGCACATCTTGCACAGAAGGGTCGTCAAGCCCTATCTACGGCATGGGCCACGGCCGACTGATTCTCCGAAGGTACGGTTCCGCCGCGCCTGCCACACCAGAACCGAAAGCACCCTAATGATGCATCCCGTGGAAAGAGCGATGAACCTCGTCCCGATGGTGGTCGAGCAGACCAACCGCGGCGAGCGCGCCTACGACATCTTTTCGCGCCTCCTCAAGGAGCGGGTGATCTTCATCACCGGTCCGATCGAAGACGGCATCGCGACCCTGGTCTGCGCGCAGCTGCTGTTCCTGGAGGCCGAGAACCCGAAGAAGGAGATCGCCCTCTACATCAACTCGCCGGGTGGCGTCGTCACCTCCGGCATGGCGATCTACGACACCATGCAGTTCATCCGTCCGCCGGTGTCGACGCTCTGCATCGGGCAGGCCGCCTCGATGGGCTCGCTGCTCCTGTGCGCCGGCGAAAAAGGCATGCGCTTTGCCACGCCCAACGCCCGCATCATGGTGCATCAGCCCTCCGGTGGATTCTCCGGCCAGGCATCGGACATCGAGCGCCATGCCCAGGACATCATCAAGCTGAAGCGCCGGCTGAACGAGATTTACGTCACGCACACCGGCCAGGACATCGAGACGATCGAGCGCACGCTCGACCGCGATCATTTCATGACCGCGGACGAGTCGCAGGAGTTCGGCCTGATCGACAAGGTCTACTCTTCGCGCGAGGCGCTCGAGGCTCACGTACCCAGCTGATCTGCATCGCTTTTCGGCATCAAGGCACCGAACGTCTCGTCCGGGACGCGCCCGCGACCAGTCGTCCGGAGCCTTGATCTGAACACGGGGCGACCCTACCCTAGAGCAAACCAAGGGGTGGGCCGTTCAGGGTCGCTCAAGGTTTGTCCCGCACGATCCGCATGAGTCAAAGTGTCATACGCGACAATGCGGCCCTTGTGGCGCCGCAGTTGCAATCGGTGCGACGTGGCATAACATCCGGGTTCGAGGCCACCGGCGCGAAGGCGGGCCTGCGGATACCGGACCGGAAGGAAGAACGATGAGCAAAGTCAGCGGCGGCGATTCGAAGAATACGCTCTATTGCTCTTTCTGCGGAAAGAGCCAGCACGAGGTTCGCAAGCTGATTGCCGGTCCGACGGTCTTCATCTGCGACGAGTGCGTCGAATTGTGCATGGACATCATCCGCGAGGAAAACAAATCCTCGATGGTGAAGTCGCGCGAGGGCGTGCCGACCCCGCAGGAAATCATCGCGGTGCTGGACGACTACGTCATCGGCCAGTCCTTTGCCAAGAAGGTCCTGTCGGTCGCGGTGCACAACCACTACAAGCGGCTGGCGCATGCCTCCAAGCACAACGACGTCGAACTGGCGAAGTCCAACATCCTCCTGATGGGCCCGACCGGTTGCGGCAAGACCCTGCTGGCCCAGACGCTCGCCCGCATCCTGGACGTGCCGTTCACGATGGCGGATGCGACGACGCTGACCGAGGCCGGCTATGTCGGCGAGGACGTCGAGAACATCATCCTGAAGCTCCTGCAATCGGCCGACTACAATGTCGAGCGGGCACAGCGCGGCATCGTCTACATCGACGAGATCGACAAGATCTCCCGCAAGTCCGACAACCCGTCGATCACCCGCGACGTCTCTGGCGAGGGCGTGCAGCAGGCGCTCCTGAAGATCATGGAAGGCACCGTCGCCTCCGTGCCGCCGCAGGGCGGGCGCAAGCATCCGCAGCAGGAGTTCCTGCAGGTCGACACGGCGAACATCCTGTTCATCTGCGGCGGCGCCTTCTCGGGTCTCGACAAGATCATCTCCGATCGCGGCCGCAAGACCTCGATCGGCTTTGCCGCCAACGTTTCGTCCCCCGAGGATCGCCGCACCGGCGATCTCTTCCGCCAGGTCGAGCCGTCGGATCTCCTGAAGTTCGGCCTGATCCCCGAATTCGTCGGCCGTCTGCCGGTGCTCGCGACGCTCGAGGATCTCGATGAGCCGGCATTGGTGCAGATTCTGGTCGAGCCGAAGAACGCGCTGGTCAAGCAGTATCAGCGGCTGTTCGAGATGGAGAACGTCGAACTCTCCTTCCACGACGACGCGCTGAAGGCGATCGCGCGCAAGGCGATCGAGCGCAAGACCGGCGCCCGCGGACTGCGCTCGATCATGGAATCCATGCTGCTGGACACCATGTTCGACCTGCCGACGCTGGAAGGCGTGCAGGAGGTCGTGATCTCCGAGGAGGTCATCGACGGCAAGGCACGTCCTCTCTACATCTATGCCGACCGCAAGGACGAGAAGGAAACCGCCAGCGCCTAACGAGTCCCTTCGCTTCAGCCTCGGCGGACACAGAAAAGCCCGTCCTGGCTTTGTCAGGACGGGCTTTTTGTTGCCTGCAACGGAACAGGCGCGCACAATGTGCGCTGAAGGAATTGAATCATTGAAGCGGTGGGCGCTCCCTCCCACATAGGACGACGACGGCATTCACGCCGGGTGCTTGTGCAAGGCCCGGGGCGCAATGGCCAAAAGCGGCGAAAGCCGAAGAAAGGAAATACCATGTCGAGTATCAATGAGGCCGGCGCGGTCCTGTATCCCGTCCTGCCGCTTCGCGACATCGTCGTCTTCCCGCACATGATCGTTCCGCTCTTCGTCGGGCGCGAGAAGTCGATCAAGGCCCTGGAAGAGGTGATGGGCGCCGACAAGCAGATCCTGCTCGTCACCCAGAAGAATGCCAGCGACGAGGACCCCGCCGCCGACGCCATCTATGACCTCGGCACCGTTGCCAATGTCCTGCAGCTCCTGAAGCTGCCTGACGGCACCGTGAAGGTTCTGGTCGAGGGCATGATGCGCGCGCGCATCGACAGCTTCTCCTCCCGCACCGAGTGGCACGAGGCGTCTGCGCGGATCGTTCCCGAGATCGAGGAGGACGCCGTCGAGGTCGAGGGGCTGGCGCGTTCTGTCGTTTCGGAGTTCGAGAACTACGTCAAGCTGAACAAGAAGATCTCGCCGGAAGTCGTTGGTGCTGCGGGGCAGATCGACGATTATTCGAAGCTCGCCGATACCGTCGCTTCGCATCTGGCGATCAAGATCGCCGAGAAGCAGGAGATGCTCGGCATCATCAGCGTCCGTGCGCGGCTGGAAAAGGCGCTTTCCTTCATGGAGGCGGAGATTTCCGTCCTGCAGGTCGAGAAGCGGATCCGTTCGCGCGTCAAGCGCCAGATGGAGAAGACGCAGCGCGAATACTATCTGAACGAGCAGATGAAGGCGATCCAGAAAGAACTGGGCGACGGCGAGGACGGCCGCGACGAACTGGCCGAACTCGATGACCGGATCAAGAAGACCAAGCTCTCCAAGGAAGCCCGCGAGAAGGCGACCGCCGAGTTCAAGAAGCTGAAGCAGATGAGCCCGATGTCGGCGGAAGCCACCGTCGTGCGCAATTATCTCGACTGGATCCTCGGGCTTCCCTGGGGCGTTCGCTCGAAGGTCAAGATCGACCTGAAGGAAGCCGAGAAGATTCTCGACGAGGAGCATTACGGCCTCGACAAGGTGAAGGAGCGCATCATCGAATATCTGGCCGTGCAGAGCCGCCAGACGAAGATGAAGGGTCCGATCCTCTGCCTGGTCGGCCCTCCCGGCGTCGGCAAGACCTCGCTCGCCAAGTCGATCGCGCGGGCCACGGGCCGTGAATATGTTCGCATGGCGCTCGGCGGCGTGCGCGACGAAGCGGAGATCCGCGGCCATCGGCGCACCTATATCGGCTCGATGCCCGGCAAGGTGATCCAGTCGATGAAGAAGGCCAAGAAGAGCAACCCGCTCTTCCTGCTCGACGAGATCGACAAGATGGGGCAGGACTTCCGCGGCGATCCGTCGTCGGCGCTGCTCGAGGTTCTCGATCCCGAGCAGAACTCGACCTTCATGGACCACTATCTCGAGGTCGAATACGACCTGTCGGCGACGATGTTCGTGACCACGGCGAACACGATGAACATTCCAGGTCCCCTTCTGGACCGCATGGAGGTCATCCGCATTGCCGGCTACACCGAGGACGAGAAGGTCCAGATTGCCCGCCGGCATCTCCTGCCCAAGGCGATCCGCGATCACGCCTTGAAGCCCGAGGAGTTCTCCGTCAGCGATGATGCGTTGCAGGAGATCGCCCGGCGCTACACCCGCGAGGCGGGGGTGCGCAGCTTCGAGCGCGAACTGATGACGCTGGCCCGCAAGGCCGTGACGAAGATCCTGAAGGGCGAGACGAAGTCCGTCGAGGTCACCAAGGACAACCTGCCGGACTATCTCGGCGTCTGGCGCTATCGCTACGGCGAGGCGGAGCTCGAGAACCAGGTCGGTATCGTCACGGGTCTTGCCTGGACCGAGGTCGGCGGCGAACTTCTGACCATCGAAGGCGTCATGATGCCCGGCAAGGGCAAGATGACGGTGACGGGCAATCTGAAGGACGTGATGAAGGAGTCGATTTCCGCGGCGGCGTCGTACGTCCGCTCGCGCGCCGTCGACTTTGGCATCGAACCGCCGCTGTTCGACAAGCGGGACATCCACGTCCACGTGCCGGAAGGCGCGACCCCGAAGGACGGACCGTCTGCCGGTGTCGCGATGGCGACCGCCATCATCTCGGTGATGACGGGTATTCCGGTCCGGGGCGACATTGCCATGACCGGCGAGATCACCTTGCGTGGACGAGTCCTGCCGATCGGCGGGTTGAAGGAGAAACTGCTGGCGGCACTGCGGGGAGGGATCAAGACGGTCCTGATCCCCGAGGAGAATGCCAAGGACCTCGCCGACATCCCGGACAATGTGAAGAACAATATGGAAATCATTCCTGTTGGCCGCATTGGCGAAGTCCTTCAGCACGCGCTCGTTCGCGAGCCGGTTGCCATCGAATGGACCGAGCCGGCGACGCCGATCGCGGCAGCGGAAAAGGTCGAAGATGGCGCCGCCTCGATCGCTCACTGAGGCGGGCCGACACACCCTGTGACTGAAATGCCGCCCCTCGGGGCGGCATTTTTGTGAGCAAACCCTTATTTTGCGCGGTTTGCGGGACGATGCGGCTTGAATGATCCTCAAGACTCGCCCATCGTCCCCGGGAGTCGATGCGACTTACAGAAAATCAGGAGGATGTCTGATGAACAAGAACGAGCTGGTCCAGGCCGTTGCAGAAAAGGCCGAGTTGTCGAAGCAGCAGGCAAGCCAGGCTGTCGATGCTCTGTTCGACGTGATCGAAACCACCATGGCCAAGGGCGACGACATTCGTCTCGTCGGCTTCGGCACGTTTTCCGTGTCGCACCGCGCCGCTTCCAAGGGACGCAACCCGTCCACCGGAGCCGAGGTCGACATTCCGGCGCGCAATGTGCCGAAGTTCGCCGCCGGCAAGGGCCTGAAGGACGCCGTCAACAAGTAGGGTG
Source organism: Aureimonas sp. SA4125 (assembly GCF_019973775.1). Taxonomy (NCBI): domain Bacteria; kingdom Pseudomonadati; phylum Pseudomonadota; class Alphaproteobacteria; order Hyphomicrobiales; family Aurantimonadaceae; genus Aureimonas; species Aureimonas sp. SA4125. The sequence goes on from NZ_AP025032.1 coordinate 2,055,137, forward strand.
TCCAGCTGGCGCATCCTGGCATCCGCCAGGCGATCAGGCCAGGTCTCCGACCACCGCGTGTAGTGGACAGCACCGGCACACCGAGCCGGCGCTGGAAACTGCCTTGTCCGCAGGACCGCCATGTCGGCCCTGCGGGAAACCAGGTTTCCGGACCATCCGCGTTCGCCGGTGGATCCCCCGGCGCATCCGCGAGGCTGACAAGTGTCGCCGCCAAATTCGCTTCGCTGGTTACCAAGTCTCCGGCGCTGGCCGTAGACCCCGCCATTCTCCGTTGACGGGCAGCCTCGAGCTCTGCGGAGAGCTTCTGGCGGTCGATCCCTCGCGTCTTCCGAAATGATCGCTTCATTCTGCCGGGAAGTGTTGCTCAGGCCGTGCCTGGTGCGTCTCGCCGAAGGAACCTCAGGGTTCTATGCCGACGGTGCTGCGGTCGTTGCGGCGGGGTGATGAACGCGCGGCACCATGAGGGCCGTGAAGAAGGTCAGCACCGACACGATGAAGACGCCCCAGAACGTCAGGTGCAGCGAATGGCCGAGCGCCAGCCGCGCCGATGCTTCGCCCACGAGCGTCCCCGGGCTCTCCAGCAATTGCCGGATGGTGTCGAAGTCGACGGCGACGATGCCCCGCCCACCGGTCGCCAGGCTGATGTTGAAGACCGCGCCGAGCGCGGTGGCGCCGAGCGTGCTGCCAAGGTTACGGGCGAAGATATTCGACGCCGTCGCGGCGCCCCGCTCGCCCCAGTCGACACTGCTCTGGATGATCACGATCGCCGCGGTGCTGAGAAAACCCATCCCGAGCCCCATGACGACCGAACCGATCGCGGCGACCTGCGGCGACGTCGAGGGATTGAGCAGAACGAAGCCGATGGCCCCCAGTGGCAGAAGCGTCGCGCCGAAGAGCAGGGTGGGACGGAGGCCGAACCGGGAGAAATTGCGGGCGGCGAGCGTTGCGCCGATCGGCCAGCCCAGCACCATGGCCGTCAGCGTGAAGCCCGCGACGAGCGGCGATTGCCCGAGAACACCCTGGACATACATCGGCAGAAAGGTCGTCAGCCCGATGATCGACATGCCGCTGAGGAGCGTGGCGATGTTGGCGGTTGCGATCGGCCGACGGCGCCAGAGACTGATGTCGAGCATCGGCGTGCTGGCCCGCCGTTCCTGCAGAATGAAGAGGAGCGCCGCGATCACGCAGACGACGAGAGCCCCGAGCGCGATCGAGCCACCGCCGTCGGTGCCTGCCTCGGTCAGGCTGATCATCAGCGCCGCGACCGCGACGGCAAAAAGCGCCGCGCCGGCATAGTCGACGCTCTGGCTCTTCTGCGGCACGCTCTCGTGCAGATAGGCGATGAAGCCTGCCGCCGCGGCCAGGCCGATCGGCACATTGATCCAGAAGATCCAGGCCCAGCTGACCTGCTGGATGATCAGGGCCCCGGCGAACGGGCCGACAACCGACGATATGCCCCAGACGCTGGCGAGATAGCCCTGGATCTTGCCGCGTTCCTCGATCGAATAGAGGTCGCCGACGACCGTCAGCGCCACCGGCTGGATCGCCCCCGCGCCCAGTCCCTGGACGAGACGGAACGCGATCAGCGAGGGCATCGACCAGGCCAGGCCGCACATCACCGAGCCGATGAGGAAAACCGTGATGCCGATGAGGAGGACGGGCTTGCGGCCATAGACATCGGCAAGCTTGCCAAACACCACGGTGGTCGCCGTCTGGGCCAACAGGAAGGCCGAGAACACCCACGAGTAGAGGTGCAGATCGCCGAGCTGCCCGGCGATCTGTGGCATGGCGGTGGAGACGATCGTCGCCTCGATGGCGATCATCGCCATCGAGGCCATGATCGATCCGAGGATGAGAGGGCGACGCAGGGTGGGGGAGGCAAGCATCGGCATTATCGCTTGGCTGATGGCCAAAGGACGTGGCCCTCGCCGACGGCTGACCGTCGCGGCAACTTCGCGTGAAGTCGAGGGAGCCCTCAAGGCAAAGGGTTCGGCAGGAAATCTCGACCTTGGCCATAGGCTTGCGCCCCGGCGCTGGCAAGGACCCTTTCCCGCGCCGGTCGCCGAGCGAAGCGGCAGGTCTGTCCTCCGCTGCCCGAGGGGGTTGTCAGGCCGAGCACGCGCCGAGGATCCAGGGTCTGCCGGCATGCGCGGAGTGAAACGGTGGCAATCGCCTGCGGCAGGCTCAAGTTTCTCGCCAAAAGCCGTGTGTCCTCAACAAAAAGGGGGTAGGGTTCGCACGATCGCCCCCGCACCCGGTCACCCGCTTCTGGTCGTCATGTCCTGAGAATGCTACGGACTTTGACACGCGATGATGAGCGGCCGCGTCCCTTACCCCGTAGGAAGCCCGGGCAGCCGCATCGGTCCTGCCCGGACAGAAGAGATCCACCCATGTCGTCTGATGAAACTCCGGCCGTCAAAGCCGCCCAAGCCTATTTTCGCAACACCGAGATGCGCGCCGAGAAGGGCACGGCCATGTCGATGATCGCCGTGGCAGCCGACGCCACGCAGGCGAAGAACGAACGCCTGAAGGCTGCCCGACTGGCCCGCGACGAGACCGACCGTGTCGCCCTCGAAGCCGAGCCAAAGCCGAAGCCGGTGAAGAAGCGCAAGGCCAAGCCGACCGTCGAATAGTCTTCGCGGAAGATGGGCACGCAAACGTTTCCGAGGCCGGCATGATCGTCATCGGTGCTGCCGAGGTCGAGCAGCGACTCTCCTGGCCGGAGCTCGTCGGCGCGCTCGATGCCATGTTTCGTGGGGGCTGCGCGGCGCCCCCCCGCCATCACCACCCCTTCGACATCCCCGGCGAAAGCGCCGGCACGCTGCTCCTGATGCCGGCCTGGGTCCCCGGCGCCTATCTCGGCGTGAAAATGGTGAGCGTCGTCCCGGACAATGGCAGCCGTGCGCTTCCCGCCATCGCCGGGACGTATATCCTGGCATCCGCGCTGACGGGCGAGACGCTCGCCATCATCGACGGCGCCTGCCTGACCGCCTGGCGCACCGCCGCGGCCTCGGCGCTCGCCTCGCAGTACCTGTCGCGCCAGGACAGCGCGAACCTCCTCGTCGTCGGTACCGGCGCGCTGTCGGCGCGGCTGGCAGCGGCACATGCCAGCGTCCGGCCGATCCGTCGAATTGCAGTCTGGGGCCGCGATCGACAGAAGGCGGGGGAGGCGGCCGCTCGCATCCGTGCGGACGGACTGGACGCCGAGCCGGTCGTCGATCTGGAAGCCGCCGTGCGAAGCGCCGATATCGTCAGCTGCGCCACTCTGTCGCGGGAGCCGCTGGTCAGGGGTGCCTGGCTGCAGCCCGGCGCCCATCTCGACCTCGTCGGCGCCTTCAATCCCGGCATGCGCGAAAGCGACGATGCGGCGGTCCTGCGGTCGCAGATCTTCGTCGACACCCGCGAAGGCGCCCTGCACGAGGCGGGCGACCTGGTGCAGCCGATCCGCGCCGGCCTGATCGGCCCCGACGCGATCGCCGCCGACCTGCGCGAGCTCTGTCTCGGCCTTCACCCTGGCCGTCGGAGCGCCGACGAGGTCACCCTGTTCAAATCGGTCGGCGCCTCGCTGGAGGATCTCGCGGCGGCGGTTCTGGTCTACGAAAAGCACAGGGCGGAGCAGGCGAGATAGCAGGGACTGCGATCGCCCCTGGGAGTCAGCCCCTGCGCGCCCGGCGAAAGGCCACGACCGCCCCGGCGAACCCGCATCCTCCGAACAGCGCGAAGGTCGAGGGGAAGCTGCCGAGCGCGCCGGCGACGAGGGCGAAGGTCGAGGGTCCGACCATGACACCGAGAAAGGTGTAGATCAGGACGCCCCCCGTCATCGCGCCGGCCCGTCCGGCGGGGGCATGCCGCGCCGTCTCGGCGAGGAGCACGCCGTTCCAGCCGAGCCACAGCGCGCCGTTTACCGTCATCAGCAGAACCTGCAGCGGAGCCGGCATGACATCCAGCCAGAAGAGCGCGACGGCACTGAGGCCCCCGGCAATGCCGAGGCCGCACAGCGTGACGAAGCCGCCGCCGAGCCGATCGGCGAGATAGCCCCAGCTGACGCGCCCGATCGCGCCCGCAAGCTGCATGGCCGCCGCGAGGGAACCGGCGGCCAGGATGGACCAGCCGGCGTTCTCGACGAGCGTCGTCACGGCAAAGGCGCTGAGCGACAGCTGGACGCCGGAATAGAGGAAGCCCAGCGTGGCGAGGGCCCGCAGGTTGGGATCGGCAAGGAGAAGACGCTGGTCCGCGAGAAAGCCGTTCGCCGCATTCGAGGCGAGAGACGCCGTTTTGACGGGGTGCAGGTCGCCCTGCGTCGCCTGCAGCAGGCAGGCGAGCACGACGGGGACGATCGCAGACAGCGCCAGTCCGCCCTGCCAGCCGAAAAACAGGGCGAGAAACGGGAAGGCGAGGCTCGCCAGCATGCCGCCCATAGGCACGCCGGCCTGCTTGATCGAGAAGACCAGATTGCGCCATCGCGCCGGCGTGATCCCCATCAGCATCTGTGACGCCGCCGGATTCTGGTAGCCGTAGCCGATACCGATGAAGACGGAACCCAGTATCAGGAGATCGAGGCGCGCGGCCGAGAAGCACAGGAGACCCGCGGCAAAGCAGGCAAGGCAGAGCTGCTCGACCCGCAGCGCCCCGAACCGGCGCAATGTCGCGCCCGCATAGGCGGACGCGAAAATGCCGGCGAGATAGATCAGGCTGATCTGATAGCCGACGAAATGCGGGCCGATCCCGAGTGCCTTGCTGACGGCGGGAGAGATCGCCGTCAGCGCGAGGGCCGCGGCTGTCGCCACAACCTGCACTGCCGTCGCGCCCGCCAGGATGCTCCACAGGAGCGGGCCGGGGCGATCATCCGTCTCGGCATCGGAAAGGGTCGTCATGGGCCGGCTCCGGCTTGGCAGGGCGGCTTCGGTCTCGCGTTGCCGGTCAACGCCGGCATGCTCAGGCGGCGCGGCGCGCGACCTTGGCGAAGACGTCGAGGGTGCGGGCGACGCCGTCTTCCGGAATGTCACGGTGGAGGACGAGGCGCATCTGTGGGCTGACCGCGGCGATGATGTTGGCGGCCTGCAGCGCGCTGGCGAGGGGCTTGAGCAGCGGCGCATCGACATGCAGCATCACCATGTTGGTCGCCGCCTGGGTGATCGTCACGCCGGCAAGACCCTGCAGGCCCGAAGCCAGTTGCCGCGCCTTGTCGTGGTCGGCCGCAAGGCTCGGGATATTGTGGTCGAGGGCATGGAGGCAGGCCGCGGCGAGGATGCCGGACTGGCGCATCCCGCCCCCGAGCACCTTTCGCCAGCGCAGCGCCTTGGCGATCAGTTCGGCGCTGCCGACGAGGCAGGAACCGACCGGCGCCCCGAGACCCTTCGAGAAGCAGAGGGAAACCGAATCGAAGGGGCGGCAGATCTCGCCGATCGTCACGCCGCCGGCGACGGCCGCGTTCCAGGCGCGTGCACCGTCGAGGTGGAAGGCGAGGCCCGCCGAGCGTGCCAGCGCGCCCGCGGCCTCGACATAGGCCGGGTCGAGGACGCGGCCGCCAATGGTGTTTTCGAGGGTCAGAAGTTTCGTGCGGGCAAAATGCGGGTCGATCGGCTTGATCGCCGCGCGAATCCTGCCGAGCGGCAGCGAGCCGTCGGCATCGTGCTCGATCGGCTGCGGCTGGATGGAGCCAAGCACCGCCGCGCCGCCTCCCTCGAAGCGGTAGGTGTGCGCGCCCTGGCCGACGATGTACTCGTCTCCCCGCTCGCAATGGGCCATCAGCGCAGCGAGATTGCTCTGGGTGCCGCTGGGAAAGAACAGTGCCGCCGCCTTGCCCGCGCGGTGTGCGACCGCCGATTCCAGCTCCTTGACGGAAGGATCGTCGCCCCAGACGTCGTCGCCCACCGGCGCCTCGGCCATGGCCGCCCGCATCTCCGGCGAGGGCCGCGTCACGGTATCGCTGCGGAGATCGACGGTCTGGTTGCTCAACATCGGATGCGCTTCCTGTTGGTCTGTCCGCCCGTCGAAGTGCGTTGCGGCCGCATTGTCAATCGCTTGCAGCGACTTGCGGCCGTCATTTCGCAGCCTGGCGAAACTCTTCGCCGCAGTCGTGGCCGCAAGGCCGCAATCCACCCCGTGCGACTGGGCTTTCGACCACCGGTCGTGCCGGCATCCCGGTCACGGTCCCGCGCGAGGGAGCGACCCGCCTGCCATTCGCCGGCAGGCGGGTCGCCGGGCGTGCTCAGTTTTTCACGACGTCCTCGAGCCAGAAGCGGCCGAGCGGGTTCTGGTAGAAGCCGTCGATGTTCGAGCGCGTCACGTTGATGTAGGGGCTGTAGTAGAGGTCGATCCAGTTGACGTCCTCCTTGGCCGTCTCCTGCAACTTCACGTACATCGCCTCGCGCTTGACCGGATCGGCCTCGGTACGCGCCTCGGCGACCAGTGCCTTCACCTCGTCGTTCTTGTAGCGGGTCATGTAGTTGAGGTTGGTGTCGTGGCCGAGGACGAAGGTGGTCTTCTGGTCGGGGTCGAGCACGTCGTTCGTCCAGTAGCCGACCGACACGTCGAAATCGCCGGCGACGAAGATGTCCCACTGGCTCGACGGGTCGACCTTGTTGATCGTCACGGTCACGCCGGCCTGCTGTAGCTGCTGCTGCAGGAGCACGGCGATCTGCTCGTCGACCTCGTCGCCGGCCTTGACGTTGTAGTCGAGGGTGAGGTCCGAGGCGCCGGCGGCCGCCAGCATCTCCTTGGCCTTGGCCGGGTCGTAAGGACGCTGGATATTGGCGGCGTTGTAGTAGAGGGCGCCCTTCGGAACGTAGGAATTGGCGACCTCGCCAATGCCGAAGGTGACGGCGTCGACGATGGCCTGCTTGTCGATCGCCATATCCAGCGCCTGGCGCACGGCCTTGTCGGCGAGCTTGCCCTTCTCGTGGTTGATGAGGAGGGCATCCTCGCGGGTCGAGGGGTCGAGCGTCACCTTGAGGTTCTTGTCCTCCTTCAGCGTCGCGACGCGCGAGAAGGGCACGAAGATCGCGGCATCCAGTTCGCCCGCCTGGACGTTCAGCATGCGCGTATTGTCGTCGGGCACGGAAATCCACTCGACGCCATCAAGGCTCACCTTGTCGGCTTCCCAGTAGTTCGGATTCTTCTCGAGGATCACCCGATCGCCGCGGATCCACTCCTTTACCGAAAACGCCCCGGAGCCGATGGGTGCTGAGGCGAAGCCTTCGGCGTCGGCCTCGATCGCGGCCTTCGGCAGGACAGAGACGTTCGGCAGCGCCAGCGAAGCCAGGAAAGGCACCGAAGGCTCCTTCAGCTTCACCGTCAGCGTCTTGGCGTCGGTCGCCACCGCCGTGTCGACGATGGTGTAGGAGGAGGACCAGAGCGAGGTCTCGGCATCGCGGATGCGCAGGAGCGAGAAGGCGGCGTCCTCGGCGGTCACGGGCGATCCGTCGGAGAATTTCGCGTCGCGCAGCGTGAACGTGTAGGTCAGCTTGTCGTCCGAAATGGTCCAGCTTTCGGCGAGGCCCGGCTCCAGCTTGGTGCCGGTCTTGTCGACGCGCACGAGGACGTCGAAGACATTGGAATAGACCCAGTTGTCGACGTTCTGCGCGGAAGCGATGGGATCGAACGTGGTCGAATCCTCGCGGCGGCCGATGGTGAGAATGCCGGCGGCCTCGGCGATCGAGGTCCCCAAGGTGAGGCCGGCAAGCATGGTGGCGGCGAGAAGGCGGGTCATGCGCTGTCTGGTCATGCGAATTCTCCTTTTGGGGCGGGAAGGCGGTTCGGGGTGGGGGAGGGCGACAGGCTGCCGGGCGGCAGAATGCAGGCCCAGCCGTGGTCGTCGGCACGGTTCAGCGACGGCGGCGGACCGCTGCGGCAGACGTCCTGCGCAAAAGCGCAGCGGGGATGGAAGGCGCAACCCGGCGGCAGCGCCAGCGGGCTCGGCGGCTCGCCCATAACCGGCGCTTCGGGCAGCGTATGGTCCGGATCGATCTCGGGAATCGCGGCGATGAGGGCGGCGGTATAGGGGTGGCGGGGGGCCGAGAACACCGCCTCGGTCGGGCCCTCCTCGACGATGCGCCCGAGATACATCACCGCCACCCGGTCCGAGAGCCGGCGCACGATGGCCAGGTCATGCGCGATGAAGATCAGCGTCAGGCCGATCTGTTCCTTGAGGTCGAGGAAGAGATTGATGATCTGGCCCTGGATCGAGACGTCGAGGGCGGCGACGCATTCGTCGGCGATGACGAGTTTCGGCTCGACCGCCAGCGCCCGCGCAATGCCGACGCGCTGACACTGGCCGCCCGAGAGCGCCGCCGGTCGGCGCGATGCCAGCGCCGGATCGAGCCCGACCGTCTCCAGGAGCTCCGCCACCCGCGCCGCTTCCGCGCCGCGCGGGACCTTGCGGTGGACGCGCAGCACCTCGCCGAGCGTGGCGCCGACCGTCATCTTCGGGTTCAGCGCGCTGGCGGGATCCTGGAAGACCATCGCAGTCTCGCGCCGCAACCGGGCCAGCGCCTCACGGCGACCGCCGGAGACCCGGATGTCGTCGAAGTCGACATGGCCGGAATGGGAGGGCTCCAGCCCGAGGATGGCCCGGCCGAGCGTCGACTTGCCCGAGCCGCTCTCGCCGACGATGCCGACCGTCTCGCCGGCTGCGACCCGCAGGGAGACGCCATTGACCGCATGCAGAAAACGCGGCCGGAGCCCGAGTGCCCCGCCGCCGGGCGCGGCAAAGCGCACGACGAGGTCGTCGACCTCGAGGATCGGGCGCCCCGTCATGCCGACACCCCGAGATGGGCGGGATCGCCGACCGGGTGAAAACAGGCCGCCGACTCCGCCGGGCCGAAGGGCATCATCTGCGGCTGCTCGCTGCGGCAACGATTGGACGCGTTGCCGCAGCGCGGATGAAAGCGGCAGCCGGGCGGCATGGCGGTCGGCGAGGGCGGCTGGCCCTCGATCGTGCGCAGCCGCGAAAGGACCGCAGCGCCGCCGGGCTGGCAGGCGATGAGGCCGGCGGTGTAGCGATGGTGCGGATGGCGCAGGATCTGGCGCACCGGGCCCTTTTCGCAGAGCCGCCCGGCATAGAGCACGGCGATGGAGTCGCAGAGCTGGGCGACGACCCCGAGATCGTGGGTGATGAAGATCAGCGACATGCCGCGCCTGTCGCGCAGTTCCTTCAGGAGCCTGAGCACTTGCGCCTGCACCGTCACGTCGAGCGCCGTCGTCGGCTCGTCGGCGATGAGGATCTTCGGGTCCGACGCGAGCGCCACGGCGATCATCGCGCGCTGGCGCATGCCGCCGGAAAATTCGTGCGCATAGGCGTCGGCCCGCGCGACCGGATCGGGAATGCCGACCTGGCGCAGGATATCCACCGCCTCCGCCTTCGCCTCGCGCCGGCTCGCGCCCTTCGCGACGCGCACCGTCTCGGCGATCTGCTCGCCGATGCGCATCACCGGGTCGAGATGGCTCGACGGGTTCTGGAAGATCATGCCCATCTCGCGGCCGCGAATCCTGGCAAATTCCGTCTCGCCGAGCTTGGAGATGTCGCGCCCGCCGAGACGGATGGCGTCGGCCGAGATCGACAGGGTCGGCGAGGTGAGGAGCCGCATCAGTGCGCGACACGCCATGGTCTTGCCCGATCCGCTCTCGCCGACGAGGCCGAGGATTTCGCCTTGGCCAAGCGCGAAGGAGAGGCCGTCGAGGATGGCGCGGCGCGTCGTGCCGTCACGGCTCTCGACGGTCAGTGCCTCTACCGTCAGCACCGGCTCGCTCATGGCCGGGCTCCCAGCTTCTCGCCAAGACCATCGGCGAGAAGGCTGAAGGCAAAGGCGAGCGCGACGATGGCAAGTCCCGGAAAGGCCGAGATCCAGGAGGCCTGGGTGATGAAGCCCTGGCCTTCCGCGACCATGATGCCCCATTCCGCCGAGGGCGGCTGCACGCCGAGTCCGAGATAGGAGATCGAGGCGCCGGCAAGCAGCACCAGCACGCAGTCCGACATGGCGAAGACGATCGAGCCCGACAGCGCGTTCGGCAGGAGATGCCGGAACATGATGCGGAAGTGCCCGTAGCCGAGGCTGCGCGCAGCCAGCGCGAAGTCGCTCGACTTCAGGATCAGGATTTCCGCCCGGACGAGCCGTGCATAGGAGACCCAGCCGACAAGGGCCATGGCGACGTAGAAGCTTTGCAGCCCGGGCCCGAGCACGGTGATGATCGCCAGCATCAGGACGAGAAAGGGGAAGGCGAGGATGATGTCGACGAGGCGCATGAGCAGGGTGTCGACCAGGCCGCCGAAATAGCCGGCGATGGTGCCGATCGCCGTGCCGATGAGAAACGGGAAGGCAACGCCCAGAAAGGCCAGCTGCAGGTCGATCCGCGTCGCGTGGATCACACGCGAGAGGATGTCGCGGCCGTAGTTGTCGGTGCCGAAGGGATGGGCGAGGGAGGGCGGGACGAGCCGCGCCGTGCCGTCCTGGACGATCGGGTCGTAGGGGGCGATGAAGGGCGCCAGCAGCGCGACGAGAACGAAGGCCGCCAGCAGAAATCCGCCGGCAAGGAGCGGCAGCGGCAGACCGGCGAGGCGCCGGCGCCTGCTGGCCGGCTCGGCGTCGAGCAAGGGGCGCGGGACGACGCCCGGCGAGGCGCTCAAAACTTCACCCGCGGGTCGAGAGTGGCGGTAAGGATGTCGGCGAGAAAGTTGACGATCACCGTGGCGCAGGCAAACACCATCGCCACGGCCTGCACCACCATGTAGTCGCGCGAGAAGATCGCCCGCACCAGCAGCTGCCCGGTGCCGGGAATGGCGAAGACCGTCTCCACCACCACCGTTCCGCCGATCAGCCAGCCGATGTTGACGGCCAGGAGATTGAGCGTCGGGATGATGGCGTTCGGCAGGACGTGGCGGCGGAAGGTCATCTTTTCCGGGATGCCGCGCGCCCTTGCCGCGAGGGCCACGTCGGAGGACAAGCCGGCGATGAGGCTGGAGCGCAGGCTGCGCGTCAGGACCGCCGACAGCGACAGCGCGATGGTCAGCCAGGGCAGGACCATGTGGTGCAGCTTGTCGCCGAACGTCCGGCCATAGCCGGAGACCGGGAAAAGCCCGAGCGTGACGCTGAAGACGATGATCAGCATGATCGCCAGCCAGAAGTTCGGCAGGCCGAGACCCGTCGTCGACAGCACCCGCACGGCCTGGTCGACAATGCCGCCACGGTTCTTCGCCGCGAGCGTCGCCAACGGCACGGCGATGAGAACGGAGAGGAGGACGGCGCCGATGACGAGCACGAGCGTCGGCTCGAGCCGGTCGGCGACGAGGCCGAGAACGTCGATCTTGTAGAGGATGGACTTGCCCATCTCGCCATTCGCGAGGTTCTTCAGGAAGTAGAAGTACTGCAGCCAGAGCGGCTCATCGAGGCCGAACTGGGCGCGGATCCGCTCCAGCGCCGCCGGAGTCGCCCGCGTGCCGAGGATCAGCCGTGCCGGGTCACCCGGGATCGAACGAACCAGGACGAAGGTGATCAGGCTGATGCCGAAAAGGACGGGGATCAGCTGGAAAGGGCGCGTCAGGACAAAGCGGAAGCGATGCATCTCACACCTTCGCCGACCACGCCGGTACCGGCAAGATCGCGGTCTTTCGCGGCGCGACCGCCCCGGCTGCCATCCGTCCTGTCACGCTCTTCCGCCGCGGCGGGCGAGAAAATCGATCAGCACCGGAAAGAAGGCCGCCGGCTCCTCGAAGAACGGCATGTGGCTGGAGTTGGGAAACACCTTGAGCTCGGCATCCGGCAGCGCCTGCTTCATCCGCGCGGCGCAGGCGGGTGTCAGTTCGTCGTGCTGGCCGACGGTGATCAGCACCGGCACGGTGATCTTGTGCATGTCCGGGATGCGGTTCCAGTCCTTGAGGTTGCCGGTATAGGTGAATTCGTTCGGCCCCTGGATCGTCTCGTAAGGGCCCATGTTCCAATCCTCCAGCGAGCGCTTCACCGGTGCCGGCCATTCGGCGAGGCGACAGACGTGACGGTAGTTGAGAAGCGTCACGGCCGCCTGGTATTCCGGGTGCGACAAGGTGCCCTCGGCCTCGTGCCGCTGCATCATCGCCACGGTCTCCGAGCCCAGCGCTTCCCGCAGGCGGTTCAACTCGCCGACGAGATGGGGAATATCGGCGGCCGTGTTTTCCAGCACCAGCGTCTTCAGCGCTTCCGGATGGGTCAATGCGTATTCGATGCCGAGCCAGCCGCCCCAGGACTGACCGACGAGGTGCACCTTGCCGAGGCCGAGCGCCAGGCGCACCGCCTCCACCTCCTCGACATACCTAGTGATCGTCCACAGCGCCGGGTCGGTCGGCCGGTCGGACTTGCCGGTGCCGAGCTGGTCGAAGGCGACGACCCGGTACCCCTCGTCGACGAGGCAGGAATGCGAATCGCGCAGGTAGTCGCAGGGAAGTCCCGGTCCGCCGTTCAGGCAGAAGACCACGTCGTCGCCGCTGCCAAAGCTGTAGGTGACGATGCTGTGGCCGTGGACGTCGATTGTCCGGGTCTCGTCAGGGGCCATCTCGCGCCACATCGTCCATGTCCTTCATTTCGTTCAGTCGCCGACTCTATGCGCAGTCGCCGGGACTTGCGTAGCTATCACATTCGATAGGTCCGGCTTGCCATGATCCGCACAGAATGTAATCGTGATGAAAAGGAAGGCAGGGACGTTTTGACACTCATGCTGCAGGACGTCTGTGACATCGACGCCAAGCTCTCGGATGCCGCCACGCTCGAAGGGCGACTGGCGCGGGCGCATGCCGTCGCGGGCGATTTCGGGCTGACATCGCTGATCTACGACTATACGCCGGTCCCCTATTCGCACGATGGTGATCTGATCAACCCGTCCTTCCTCGGCATGCGCGGGGTGCCGGACGATTTTGCCGCACTCTGGTGCGAGGGCGGCTACTACCAGATCGATCCGGTCCAGCACCTCGCCTTTCGTTCGCCAAAGCCCTTCGTGTGGAGCTACCGGCAGGAAGCAAGGACGGTCCTCAACCCCTATCTCAACGAAGGCCATGCGCCCGTCGTCGACTATGTCCACGCGACGCGGATCACCTGCGGCATGACCGTGCCCGTGCATCTTCCGGGCGGCAGCTGCGCCACCGTCACCGGGATCCGGCAGGATGCGGAGGCCGGTTTCGATCGTGCCGCAGATGTCCATCTCGGCGGCTTCACGGTGCTGGCTCACGCCCTGCACGCGGCGCTCGAGCCGCTGTTCGGTCGTCGGGAGCGCCAGTCGCAGGCCGTGCGGCTGAGCCCGCGCGAACTGGAATGCGTCCGCTTCGCCGCGGAAGGCCTTTCGGCCAAGGAGATCTCGCTGAAGCTCGGCCGATCCGCCGCGACCGTCGTCATGCATCTCAATGCCGCGGCACGGAAACTGCAGGCCCGCAACCGGGCGCAAATGGTCGCCCGCGCCGCGCACTACCGGTTTCTGAGCTGAGGCGTCGGACGGGAGGGGCCACCTTTGCGCGCCCTTGCCGGCGCGCGGCGCAAGGCTCGGGTGCCACGGCGCGGCTGGCCTCGGCGCGCCTGGCCAGGGCGGGGGTGCCAGGGCGCGAGTGAGGGGGGCGCGCGTGAGAGGGGCGTGGGTGAGAGGGTGCCCGCGACAGGATCTTCTGCCGCGGGCCTTGCCGGCCTAGTTTTCGAGTTCGGCCTTCAACTGGGTGACCGTGTCGGCCGACATCTCGCCGGTCGTCGTCACCTCGCCGCCAGTGATCTTCCAGAGCCGGAAGGGCCCGGTGATGTCGCCATTCTGGTCGAAATTGACCGGACCGATGACGCCCTCGTAGCGGATCGGCTTGCCCTCCTTGATGAGGCCGAGCGCCTTCTTGAACTCCTCGGGACCGGCGAAGATCGGCTCGCCTGCCGGGTCGACCACCTGCGGGATGGCCGCCTTGATCGCGGCGGGCTCGGCTTTGCCGGCCTTGGCGATGGCGAGGCCGACGATCGCGCCCGCGTCATAGGAGCGGTCGGCGGCCGGCGCGTCCGGCTTGATGCCGCCGGAGAAGGCCTCGTAGTTCGCGTTGAAGTATTCGGTCGACTTCGTCGGACTGGTGCCGGACGACGTGCCGTAGGCGTTTTCGAGATATTTCGCGCCGACCGCTTCGATGAAGTCCGAGGAGTTCATGCCGTCGTTGAGGAGGAAGGTCGCCGGCCCGCCTTGCGAGACCCAGGCCCGTGCGATGGTCGCGCCGTCGACGGGATAGCTGATGAGATAGAGCGCCTCGGGCTCGCCCGCCATCGCGGCCGTGGCCTCCGACGCGTAGCTCGACTGCTTTTCGTTATAGGGCGTGACCGAGGTGATCGTGCCGCCGAGTTTCTTGTACGCCTTCTCGAACTCCCGCTGCATGTTCACGCCGAAATCGTTGTTGACGTGGACGACGGCGAGCTTCTTCAGACCCTGATCCATCGCGTATTTCGCAGCCGCCGTGCCCTGCAGCGCGTCCGAGGTGATCGTGCGGAAGAAGACGCCGTTCGTCTTGCCGTCGCGGGCGAGATCGGTCAGCGTCGGCGAGGAGGAAGCGGGCGAAACCTGCGGCACACCGGCCGGCGCGGTGACGGAGGTGAGGATCGGGATCGACACCGACGAGATGATGCCCCCGATGATCACCGGCACCTTCGCGACGTTGACGAGCTGCGTCGCCTGGTCGACGGCGACGTTGCCCTGGCTCTGTGAGTCGCGGGTATCGCTGGCGAGCTCGCAGCCGTTGACGCCGCCGGCCGTGTTGATGTCGCGGAAGGCCATGTCGACCGACTTGGCCCCGGCCTGCCCGTAGGCGCCGGCCGGACCGGTCAGTTCCATCACCATGCCGACGGTGGTGGTGCAGTCGGCCGCCAGCGCCGGCGCGGCATGGGAGAGCGCGCCGGCACACAGCGCGGTCGACAGGAGAAGCTTGACGTGCATGGCGCGCGGTCCTTTCACTCGGCCGAGGGGGAATGCCCTGCGGGCCCGTTGGGTTGGATGGTGGTTTCCTGCAGATGCCGCCAGAGGACACCCAGCGGTGCCGTGGGGCAGGCAATGAAGAGGGCGGTCGACTGCCGGCAAGTCTCCACCTGTCCGGCAGACTGGCGTTCGACGTAGGAGACGAGTGCTGCGCGATCGTCGCGCCAGACGGTGTGGCCGTCCTCGATGCGAATGGCAAAATCGGGCGCCGTGGCGACGCGGCGGGCCGACAGGAACATGGAGAGGTCGGCAAAACGCACCTGCCGTCCATCGGGCGCGATGCGCAGGAAGTCCGGCGAGAAGGCCGCCAGCCGATCGGACAGCGCCGCTTCTTCGAGCCGGCCGGCATACCAGTCGACGAAAAAGGCATGGCACGCCGCGACCTCGACCAGCGCCGCCGCGCCCAGATCCGGATGCCCGGCGGTCACGCGTCCTCGCTGTTGATGCTGTAGCGCATGATCGCCCCGTGCCGTCCGTCGCGGTCGCGCTCCAGCGCGTAGACGTCGCCGGTCGCCGTCTGCAGGTCGGCGCGGGCTGTTGCGATGGCGGCGTGATCGTCGGCATCGAGCGCGAGGTCGGCAATGGCAAGATTGGCGGCGAGATGGCTGCGGTTGCGCGCGCCGACGATGACCGCGGCAACGCCCGGCCGGTCCAGCACCCAGCGGCTGGCGACGGTCGCGATATCGCTGCCGTGCCGGTCGGCCACGCCGCGCAGCGCCTGCAGCAGCGCCTGGAACGCCGCCCAGCCGCCGGCCTCGTCGATCATCAACCTGTATTTCACCAGCGAGCGGTTCTCGAGCGGTTCGGCCGGCTCGCGGGCACCGAGCCAGGCATCGCTGAGAAACCCGCCGGCGACGGTCCCGTAGCAGAGAAGCTGCACGCCGCGCTCGGCACCGACGGCGACCATCGACTGTTCCGGCCTGGTGTCGAGGAGGGAATACTGGACCTGCATCGAGACCAGCGGCACGCCCGCATCCAGCATGGCGGTGAGGTGGGGCGTGTCGAAATTGGTGCCGCCGACATTGCGGATCTTGCCGGCCTGTTTGAGGCCGCCGAGCCAGCCGGCGGTCTCCAGCCAGCCGTCCACCGCATAGTCCCACCAGTGAAACTGGACGAGGTCCAGCTGCTCGGTGTTCAGGCGCTTCAGCGAGGTGTCGATCGCCGTCTCGACGGACCGCCGGTCGATCCGCGCGAGCATGTCGAGGTCCGGCACGAATTTGGTGTGCACGCGGATGGCGTCCAGCGCCGCCGTACCGCGCTCGGCGAGCAGACGCCGACGGAAATCGCCGATCAGTTCCTCGACGCCGGTGTAGATGTCGGCACAGTCGAAGGTGGTGATGCCCGCCTCGGCGAAGGCCATGAGATCGTCCAGGGCGGCATCGCGGTCGATGGCGCCATGGCCGCCGGCGAGCTGCCAGTTGCCGCGAATGACGCGCGAGATCCGGTGGTCGGGGGAGAGCGTCGTCGTGAGCATGTCAGTCTTTCCTGGCGAGCGGCACGGCGGTCGTCGCGGCATGGCTGAAGCGGCGAAGGCCGAGACGGGTGATCCGCATCCGCGTCGGGCAGTTCGGATCGGGGCAGGCGACCTCGGCATCGCTGGTCATCCAGTCGTTCGGATGGGTCTGACGCTGCTTGGCCGGCAGCAGGGGAAGGATGGCGGCCAGCGAATAGATCGAGAACCCCTGGCCGTCGGGAAAGTGCAGCATCTCGCCGTGCAGCTCGAAACTGTCCCCCGGCTTGGCACCGCAGTAGATCGTCGCACCCGGCGGGCTGACGACTTCGACCTTGAGATCGTAGAGCGAGAAACCGTCGTCTGGGCTGTCCGTCGACGTCATGCGCCGGCCCCTTGGCCTGCCGGCAGTTGCGTCGGCCACCGCGTGCGCAACAGGTCGAACGCACGGCCGATATCCCGGCGCAATGCTTCCACCGCCGCATCCGCGTCGGCCCGCTCCAGCGCCTCGAGGATTTCCCAGTGGAAATGCGTCGCTCTCAGCTCGCTGCTCCCGTCGTAGAGGTCGGCGGAGGCGCGGATGAAGGGTCCGCACTGCAGCCACAGGCTCTCGATGATCGGAAGGAGTACCGCCGAGCCGCAGGCCCGGTAGATGCCGAAATGGAAGGCATGGTTGTAGGACGCGCGGTAGCCATGATCGCCGCCAGTTGTCGCGACCTTGTCGTAGGCCTTCGTCATCGCGCGCAGAAGGTCGATGTCATCGACCGACAGACGCGGTGCGGCAAGGCGGATCGCCTCGCCCTCGACGAGGCTGCGCGCGCGCGCGACATCGTCGAGTCGCTCGCGGGTCGCTTCCGGAACGCGGACCGAGCGATTCGGCAGGGCTTCCAGCGCCCGCTCGGAGACAAGCCGCGCCAGCGCGTCCCGCACCGGCATCGTGCTGGTCGCCAGCTTCGTCGCCACGGTCTGGATACGCAGGACTTCGCCGGCGTCGAGCTGCCCTTCGATCAGAAGGCGCCGCAAGGCATCGTAGACACGCTGGTGGACCGTCCGTCGTTCGAGCGGCACGAGAGCTGTCAGACCATTGGATGAAACGAGCGATGGCGTGGTGAGCGCTTCAACTTCCGACGGGTCGGCGGACGACGCCGTGTCGGTCAGCACGAGGGGAATGCTCTGCCGTCGGTGACGATGGGCGAGACCGACATGTCCGACTGCCTCTTTGTTCGGCACTGCATTATTGCTTGCCATCAAAACGGTAGCCGAATAGCCTGAGGGTGTAAAGTTTGATCACATATCAGAATATTCGGTTCTTTTTGCCGGAACGGGCACCAGGATTTGAGCGATAGCGGCATGCATTTGGACCCCGGCGAACAGCCGCAGGGGCGGACTTCACTGCCGCTTGGCGCTGACCCCTCGGCATCTCCCGCCGCTGATCGCTCGTCGCTTGCGCATGACGAAGCCGGTCGTCCACCGGCGCTGGCCGTCGAGTCCGTGTCCATCGCCTTTGGGGGGGTGAAAGCCGTCGACGGAATGTCGCTGTCTATCGAAACGGGCGGCATGCTCGGGCTGATCGGCCCGAACGGCGCCGGCAAGACGACGATGTTCAATCTCATCGCCGGCACGCTGAAGCCGGACAGCGGCAGGATCGCTCTTTCCGGCGTTTCGGTCGAAGGCGAGGCCGCCAGCAAAAGGGTCGGCCGGGGGCTGGCGCGAACCTTCCAGCTGCCGCGCCCGTTTCTGGCAATGACGGTGCTGGAGAACATGCTGACGGCGCCGCGCGGGCAGGCGGGCGAGACGCTGCTCGGCAATTTCCTGAGGCCCCGGGAAGTGGCGCGGCAGGAGCGCGCCTCGGTCGAGCGGGCAGGCGAGCTCCTCGATTTCCTGCAGCTGTCGCGGCTTCGGGACGAGGAAGCGAGGGTGCTCTCGGGCGGCCAGCGCAAGCTCCTGGAATTCGGCCGGGCCCTCATGGCCGAGCCCGCCATCATCCTCCTCGACGAGCCGGCCGCCGGCGTCAATCCGGCGCTCCTCGACTTCATGATCGACCGCATCGCCACGATCAACGCGCGCGGCATGACCGTGCTCCTGATCGAGCACAACATGGACATGATCCGCCGGCTCTGTCCCCGTGCCCTCGTCATGGCGCAGGGGCGAAAGCTCGCCGAAGGCAGGCCCGACGAGCTCGTCCGCGATCCCGACGTGGTTCTCGCCTATCTCGGCGGAGCTTCGGCATGATCCCGGACGCGCCACCGGTCCTGTCGGCGACCCGGCTCGTCGCCGGCTACGAGCGCGACCTGCCGATCGTCAAGGGCATCGATTTCCAACTGCCGCCCGGCGGCTTCACGACCATTCTCGGCCCGAACGGGGCGGGCAAGTCGACCTTCGTCAAGGCCATGGCTGGCCTCGTGCCGGTCCATTCCGGAGAGGTCTGCCTCGCAGGACGCGACATCACCCGGACGCAAGCCCACGAACTCGTCCGCGCCGGCCTCGCCTTCGTCCCGCAGACCGAGAACATCTTCGCCACCCTCGGCATCGACGAGAACCTCCGGCTGTGCGCCGGGATACTGCCGGCGAACCGGCGAGCGGAAAGGATGGAGGCGGTCTATGCTCTGTTTCCCGACCTCGCCTCGCGCCGCTCGATGATCGCGGGTGCCCTGTCCGGCGGCCAGCGCCAGATGCTGGCGACGGCCCGCGCGCTGCTCGTCGAGCCCGAGGTGATCATCCTCGACGAGCCCTCAGCCGGCTTGTCGCCAAAACTCGTCGGCGAGGTCTTCGAGACGCTGGCCCGCATCAATGCGGCGGGAGTCGCCATCCTCCTCGTCGAGCAGAACGTTCGCGCCGCGCTCGCCGTCGCGCGAACAGCCCTGGTTCTGGCCGACGGACATATCGTCCACGACGGACCTGCCGCCTCTCTGGCGGGCGACCCGCGACTCGGCGAGATGTTCCTCGGCCGCCACCCCGCGGCGGGAGCGGGCGCGTGAACGCGCAGTTCCTGGTGGACGGCGCCATCGCCGGCTCGATGATCGGGCTCGGCGCCATCGGCGTCACGCTGACCTATTCGATCCTGCGCTTCGCCAACTTCGCCCATGGCGAATTCATCGCCTGGGGCTCCTATGCCGCACTGGCGGTGGCGACGGCCGCCGCCGGGGCGCTCGGCATCGGCCTGTCGCCGCTCGGCCCCTTCTCCTTCGGCTGGATGCTGCCGGTCGCCGCGCTCCTTGCCGCCCTCCTGACCGGCGGCCTGGCCGTCCTCCTCGACGCGCTGCTGTTCGCTTCCTTCCGCCGGCGCGGCTCGGCGACGATCATCATGGTCATCGCGAGTTTCGGCGCCTCGATGGCGTTGCGCAGCCTGCTCGAATTCGTCTTCACCTCGAAGCCCGCCTATTTTACCCGCGAGTTGCAGATCGCTCTGCCGCTCGGCGGCGGCATCCGGGCGACCCCCGACCAGCTGTTGATGCTCGGCGTTACCGTCCTGCTCGTCGTCTCAGTCCACCTTCTCCTGACGCGCACGGCGACAGGCCGGCAGATGCGCGCCGTCGCGGAGAACCCGGCACTGGCCCGCATCGTCGGCATCGACGTCCGCCGGGTGATCCGGACCGTCTGGTTCCTCGGCGGCGCGCTGGCCGCCTCTGCCGGCGTGATGGCCGGGCTGCTGGTGCAGATCCGCCCCTATATGGGCTTCGACCTCCTGTTGCCGCTTTTCGCTGCGGCCATTCTCGGCGGCATCGGCTCGGTTCCGGGTGCCGTGCTGGGTGGCCTCGTTGTCGGCCTCTGCGAGGCGCTGGCGGTCCAGACCGTCGGGGCGGAGTGGCGGGCTGCCGTCGGCTTCGTGATCCTCACCGCCGTCCTCGTCCTCCGCCCGCAGGGGATTCTGGGGAGGGCGCGGGGATGATCGACCTTCTCGGCTACGGCGCCTTCTTCCTCACCATCGCTCTTTCCTATGCGATCATCGCCATCGGCCTGAACGTGCAATGGGGCCAGACCGGCCTTTTCAACGTCGGCGTCGCCGGCTTCGTCGCCATCGGCGCCTATGTCTCGGGCCTGTTGACGACGCCCGCCGTCGCGGACCGGCTTGGCGGTTTCGACCTGCCGATCCCGGTCGGCTGGATTGCGGCGCTCGCGGCGGGAGCGCTCTGCTCCCTCGCGCTGGGGTGGATGACCATTCGCCTGCGCTCGGACTATCTGGCGATCACCACCTTCGGCTTCGCCGTCACAGTGCAGCTTGCCGCCCTCAACCTGGAAAGCATCACCGGCGGCCCTTTCGGCATGGGCTTCATCCCGCGCCCCTTCGCCTCGCTTGCCGGTGATCCGTTCACCTTCGGCCTTGCCAATCTCGGCCTCGTCGCGGTCGTGCTGGTCGTCGTCTATCTTGTCGTCGAGCGGCTCGGCGCGTCGCCGTTCGGGCGGGTGCTCCGGGCGATCCGCGAGGACGAGGCGGCGGCGATCTCGCTCGGCAAGAACGCCGTGCGATTCCGCCTGAAAGCCTTTGCCGTCGGTGGCGCGCTGATGGCGCTCGGCGGCGCCGTTCAGGCTCACTTCATCGGCTTCATCGCGCCGGAGAACTACCTGCCGCTGATGACCTTCCAGGTCTGGGCCATGCTCATCGTCGGCGGATCCGGCAACCACCGCGGCGCCATCGTCGGCGCAGTCCTCGTCTGGGCGCTCTGGGCGGCTTCCGCCTCGCTCATCGGCGCGGTGGTGCCGGCGGGCGAGCAGGCGAGGGCGGCTTCGCTGCAGATCGTCCTCATCGGCGTCGCGCTCTGCTCGATCCTCCTCTTGCGACCGCGCGGCATCCTCGGCGAGCGCCGGACGGTGTCCCGCCATCTCGCCCCGCGATCGCAGGCGGGGCCGCGCAAGCCCGAGCCATGATGCCGACGGGGCCTTTGCCAAGGCGCATACTCCCATTTCCGACCGAGGAGACCTCGCCATGACCGACCGGCCCGACCGCTTCGTGCTGACCCCGGAACTGTCCATCAGCCGGGTGATCACCGGGCTCTGGCAGGTCGCCGACATGGAACGCTCGGGAAAGCCGCTCGATGTCGAGCGCGCCGCCGATGCGCTCGGCGCCTATGCAGCTGCCGGCTTCGACACCTTCGACATGGCCGACCACTACGGCAGCGCCGAACTCGTCGCGGGCCGTCTGCTGGCCCGGCACGAAGGCACCAATCGCCCCCGCGCATTCACCAAGTGGTGCCCGACGCCCGGACCGATGACGGCGGAGATCGTGCGGGCCGGCGTCGAGGAACGGCTCGTGCGCCTCGGCGTCGAGACCGTGGATCTCCTGCAGTTGCACTGGTGGTCGTTCGAGCATCCGGCCTGGCTCGACGCCCTCCACGTCTTCAAGGACCTGCAGGCGGAGGGAAAGATCGGCGCGATCGGTCTCACCAATGTCGATGCGGCGCATCTGGCGCTCGCGGTCGCCGACGGCATTCCGGTCGTCACCGACCAGGTGTCCTTCTCGCTCCTCGACCGGCGCGCCGCCGGCGACCTCTCCGCCGTCTGCGCCCGCACCGGCACGAAACTCCTCGCCTATGGCACGCTCTGCGGCGGCTTCCTCACCGACCGCTGGCTCGGCAAGCCCGAGCCGGAAGTGATCGGCGACTGGAGCGGCATGAAGTACAAGCGCTTCATCGACGCCGCCGGCGGCTGGGCGGTGTTCCAGGCCGTCCTCGAGGCGGCCGCCGCGGTCGGGCGGCGGCACGGCGCCTCCATCGCCAATGTCGCGACGCGCTGGGTGCTCGACCATCCCGCCGTCGCCGGCGTCATCGTCGGGGCGCGGATCGGCGAGCGCGAGCACCGCGCCGACAATCTCGCGCTCTTCAATCTCGTCTTCGACGCCGAGGACCGCGAGCGCCTTGCCGCCGCGCTCGCCGGCACGACGCCCATTCCGGGAGATTGCGGCGACGAGTACCGCCGGCCGCCCTACCTCACGGCCTCAGGCGACCTCAGCCATCACCTCGATGCGATTCCCTCGGTCTTCACCGCCGAGCCGGTGGCGGGCCGGCCGGGCCGCAGCCGGGTCTCGTCCGGCAGCATCTGGGAGCCGCTGGCGGGCTATAGCCGCGCCGTGCGCGACGGCGACCGGATCATGGTGTCCGGAACGACGGCGACGCACGGCGTTGACCGAATCGTCGCACCCGGCGATGCGGGAGCCCAGGCGACCTACGTCCTCGACAAGATCGCCGCCAGCCTGAAAGCCCTCGGCGGCAGCATGGAGGACGTGGTGCGAACCCGCGTCTATCTCCGGCGGGTCGAGGACTGGGAAGCGGTTTCGCGCGCGCACGGCCGCGTTTTCGGCGACATCCGTCCCGCCAACACGCTTCTGGCTGTGGGCGCGCTCGTCGGCGACTACGCCGTCGAGATCGATGCCGAGGCCGTCGTCGCGAGCAGCTGAGGCTGTCTGCAGGCCGGACGCGAGACGATCCCGCGCACTTGCACCGCGGGCCGGCGTCGCTATCATGCCAGCCAACGGCGCCTCGGCGGGCGCCCGCCGTCGGCTGACGGTCTGTCCAGGCTGGATCCGCTGCGGCAGACAGCAAAATGTGGGAGCTTCCAATGCGGCTGACACGGCGTGACATCATGGCCATCCTGGGAACCGGCGCGGTCGCGGCGACGGGGCTTGGCGGTCTCTCCGGACCCGCCCGTGCCGCCGGCAAGATCACCGTCCTCAACTGGCAGGGCTACGGCACGGACGAGGCCTGGGCGCTCGAGATCTTCAAGAAGGAGACCGGCATCGAGGTGGTCAGCGACTACTTCAATTCCGAAGCCGAGATGCTGACGAAGCTGCGGACCAATCCCGGCGTCTATGACGTTGTCCTCGTCAACTGCGCGCGGACCCGGCAGGCCGTTTCGGAAGGGCTGCTCGACCCGATCGACTTTGCCGCTTTCCCCAATGCCAAGGGGCTGTCGCCGCAGCTGAAGGACAATCCGTTCATCGTCGTCGACGGCAAGACATACGGTGTCGCCTGGGTGTGGGGCATGAACGCGCTCGCCTATCGCGAAGGCGGCGCCGTGCCGGAAAGCTACGCGGCGCTCGCAGACCCCGCTTTCGCCGGCAAGGTCGGCCTCTACGACGACGCCGTGACGGCGATCGCGGTCGCGGCCCTGATGACCGGCCAGGACATGAACGATCCGAAGGACCTCGAGGCGATCAAGACCCAGCTGAAGGCGCTGAAGCCCAATGTGAAGACGATCTGGTCGAGCGAGGACCAGTGGAACAAGGCCTTCTCCGCCGGCGAGTTCGACCTGTCGATCTACTGGTCCGGTGCCTCGGTGCGCTCGAAACGCAATTTCAGCCTGCCGGTCGTCTTCGACGTGCCGAAGGAGGGTGCCATCGGCTGGTTCGACACGCTGGCGATCCCGGCGACATCAGAGAACAAGGACGATGCGGCGAAATTCATCAACTACATGATCGATCCGGTCTTCTATGTCGAATGGGCCACGAAGATCGGCGCGCCGGCCTCGGCCAACGAGGCGGCGATGGAGAAGCTTCCGGCCGACGATCTGAGCCGGACCGTCCACGACCCGAAATTCCTGGCGTCGATGACGCTGATGGCGCCGATGGAAGACGACAAGCGCCAGGCCTTCAACGATCTTTGGCAGGAGGTGAAAGCCTTCTATGCCAGCTGAGGCCCCGGCCTCAGCCACTGGCCATTCTGCCGCGCCTGCAGCCCTCCCGTCGGCGGGGCGGTTCGGGCGGCTTCCTCCCTGGGTCGCGACGACGGCGCTGCTCCTGCCGACCTATGGCTGGCTGACCCTCGCGGTCCTCCTGCCGCTGGCCACCATGTTCGGTTTCTCCTTCCTGACGGCGACGCCGATGGGCAACAAGGAGATCGGCTTCACGCTGAAGAACTACCGCGTGTTTGCCGACCAGCCGTATCTTCTCGGCGTCGCCTGGACCTCGCTGTCGATCGGGCTTTGGACGACCGCGATCTCGGCCGTCGTCGGCTTTCTCGCCGCGCTCGCGCTGGCCAAGGCGACCGCCGGACGGGTGCGGGAGACGCTGCTGATCCTGATCCTCCTGCCGTTCTGGACGAATGGCCTCGTGCGCGTCTTTTCCTGGACGATGGTGATCCGCGAGGGCGGGTTCCTCGACTGGATGGTGCGCAGTGTCTGGGCGGATGCGCCGTCCCTCGGCTTTCTCTACAGCCAGCCGGCGATCGTTCTCGGCCTCGTGCACGGCTATCTGCCCTACATGGTCCTCACCTGCTACATCGCCCTCGTCAGCATCGACGACGCGGTGATCGAGGCGGCGGCAAGCCTTGGCGCGCGCTGGTGGACGATCCTCGCCAGGATCCTGATCCCGATGGCGATGCCCGGTCTCGTCTCCGGCGCGGTGCTGATCTTCGTGCCCGTGATCGGCTCGTTCATGGAGCCGCGCATTCTCGGCGGCACGGTCGGCGTGACGCTCGGCACGGTGATCGAGGACCAGTTCACGCAAGCTTTCAACTGGCCGCTCGGGGCGGCGCTCTCCTTCACCATCCTCGCCGTGGTGCTCGCCGTCTTCGCCACCTTTTCAGGCGTTCTGCGCCGCAGCGCGACGATCTGAGGAGAGGGAGCATGCGCGGTCTCGCCAGGGTCTACCTCGTCGTCATCCTCGTTTTCCTGTATCTGCCGATCGCGGTGATGATCACCATGGGATTCAACGCCTCGCCGCTCTACGCCATGCCGTTCAGCTTCTCGACGGACTGGTATTCGGCGCTTGCCGGCAATAGGAAACTCCTATCGGCGGGCTGGAACAGCGTCTTCATCGCGGCGATTGTCGCCGTCATCGCCACCACCCTCGGCACAATGGCCGCCGTCGCGCTGTCGCGCCGGAGCTTTCGCGGCGTGACGCTCCTGAAGATCCTGCTGCTGCCGCCGATCGCCATTCCCTGGCTGATCACCGGCACGGCCATGCTGGTGTTCTTCTTCTGGACCGGCATCGGCCGCGGCTTCCACGCCATTCTCATCGGCCATGTCGCGCTGGCGATCCCCTATGTCGTCCTTGTCGTCGGCACCGGGCTCGCCACCATCCGGGTCGACCTCGAGGAAGCGGCGATGAGTCTCGGCACGCCGCCGCTCGCGGCCTTCTTCCGCGTCACGCTGCCGCTGCTGACGCCGAGCATCATCGGCGCGGCGCTGTTCGCCTTTGCCGTCTCACTCGACCAGTTCGTCGTCTCCTATTTCCTGGCGACGCCCGGCTCCAGCACACTCCCGGTCGAGATCTATTCGGCGATCCGCAAGGGATTCACGCCGGAGATCAACGCCATCTCGACCATCCTCCTCCTCGGCTCCATGGCCGTCATCCTCGCCTTCGCGATCTTCGCCCGCCCGGGAGCCGCCAGTGACCGCAGTTGATGTCGAGGCCGTGGCCAAGAGCTACGGCGCGACGAGAGTTCTCGACGATATCTCGGTGCATTTTGCCGAGGGATCGTTCACCAGCCTGCTCGGCCCGTCGGGCTCGGGCAAGACGACGCTCCTGCGCATCGTCGCCGGTTTCGTCGCGCCCGACAGGGGGCGCGTGCGCATCGGCGGAGAGGATGTGACCGACGTGCCGGTCTGGGCGCGCAATATCGGCATGGTCTTCCAGTCCTACGCGCTCTTTCCGCACATGAGCGTCGCCGACAACGTCGCCTTCGGCCTCGGCCGCCGCGGCATCAAGGGTGAGGCGGCCCGCCGCGAGGTGGCGCGGGTGCTCGAACTCGTGCGCCTGCCGGAATACGCCAAGCGGATGCCGAAACAGCTCTCCGGCGGCCAGCAGCAGCGCGTCGCGCTCGCCCGCGCCATCGCCACGAAGCCGAGCGTTCTCCTTCTCGACGAGCCGCTGTCGGCCCTCGACCGGCGGCTCCGGCAGGAGATGCAGGTCGAGCTCCTGCGCATCCAGCGCGAGAGCGGCCTCACCACCATCTTCGTCACGCACGACCAGGAGGAGGCGCTGACGCTCTCCGACCGTCTCGCCATTCTCGACCGTGGCCGCATCGTCCAGATCGGCGCCCCGTCGGAAGTGTACGAGAACCCGAAGACGCGCTTTGCCGCGGAATTTCTCGGCGACACGAATTTTCTCGAGGGCATCGCGACGGAGAACGGCATCCGCCTCGGCGGCGGCGAGACCCTGGGCTGTCGCGGGCCATTGCCGGCGCCGGGAACGAGGATCACCGCAGCGATAAGGCCGGAGAAAATCCGGATCGAGGGCGCCAGCGTGTCCGGAATGCCGGAGCCGAGCGTTGCCGACGGGCAGGGCGGGGGTGCCGAGAACCGTGCCCCCGCCATCATCGCCGCCGTCGTCTATTCCGGCGCGGCCCTGACTTATACGGCCGAGGCGCTCGGGCAGAGGTTCACGGTCTTCGCCCAGAACCGCGACGCCCGGAGCCAGGACGTCGGCGCAGCCGTGACGCTGTGCTGGTCGCCCGAACACACCGTGCTCGTCGGGGATGATATCCGATGACCCTTGCACCGATCGGCCCGAACGCCGCGCACCTCGTCGTCGACATGCAGCGCATCTTCGCCGAACGGACGGAGTGGTATTCTCCGACCATGGCAGACGTCCTGCCGGCGATCCTTCGCCTCGCCTCGGCCCGCCCGCGTGAAACGCTCTACAGCCGCTTCACCGTACCCGACCATGCCGGTGCCGCGACGGGCCGCTGGAAGACCTATTACCAGCGCTGGTCGATGTTCACCGGCGAGAGAATGGACCCCGGCCTCGTCGATCTCGTCGAGCCGCTGAAGGCCCTGGCGCTGCCCGGCAATGTCTACGACAAGCCGACCTATTCGCTGTTCGAGACAGAGCCCTTCGTGAAGCGCCTTGCCGCCGACGGCACCGACACGATCATCCTCACGGGCGTAGAGACCGATGTCTGCGTCCTTGCGACGTTGTTTGCCGCCGTCGACCGCGGCTTTCGCGTCGTCGCCGTCTCCGACGCGCTGACGAGTTCGGACGAGGCATCGCACCGGTCGATCATGGATATCCTGCTGCCGCGCATGCCGGAGCAGGTGGATATCGCCGATGCGGATGAGGTGCTGGCGGCGTGGGCCACTGGATAATGCCAATGTCGGCAGCCGACGGCGTCGTGGCGGGTGCTTCCGGCGTATTCCACCCCCGGGGCGACGCGTGGCCGGAAGCGTTCGCGCGGCAGTGCCGGGGAGATTTCAAGCCGGGCTGATTTCTGGCAAGGCTTTGGGTGGCCAGACGGGACGGGAACCGAGGTGCAGGACATTCTGGACGCCTACGCGGCAGCCACCACGCCGGCTTTCATCGCCGCCTATGAATCCTTGTCGACCGAGACGATCTACAAGAACGTCATCGACCTCTTTCCGGCGCATGTTTCCCGAATCGTCGATGTGGGTGCGGGGACAGGCCGGGATGCCGCCTGGTTCGCCGAACGGGGACACAGCGTGCTCGCCATCGAACCTGTGAGCGGCCTTCGCGACGCCGGTCGGCAACTCCATCGCTCCGCTGACATAAGCTGGCTGGACGATCGCTTTCCCGACCTCGCCAAAGCAAGGCTCGAGGACCCCTTCGACCTGGTTCTTCTGGGTGGCGTCTGGCAGCACATTGCGGATGAGGACCGAAAGACCGCCATGCGCAGCATCGCGGCCATGACGCGGCCCGGGGGCCGTCTGATCATGTCGCTCCGCCACGGTCCCGGCGCCGGGGCCCGGCGGGTCATTGCCATTGATCCGGAGTCGACGGTTTCCGACGCAAATGCCTGCGGTCTGCGGGTGCTCCGAAGGTGCGAGACGGGCTCCATCCAGCCGGGAAACCAGGCGTTGGGTGTTCGCTGGACTTGGCTCGCCCTCCAGATGGACGGATAGCCGGTCAGGGATCGTTCGACCCGGTCGGCTCAAGCGGATCCGGCCGGGCCTCATAAGGCCCGTGCTTCCAGGCGGGGTGTGGCAGTGATTCCAGATGGCTCGTATGTTCCGTTCCAGAAGGGCTGGCCGGGATAGTAGCGGTTGGCGGCCGTGTTTCGCACGTGAAGGACAAGATGCGCGTTTCCGCTGATGCCAGTCAGGGGGAAGGCGGCTTCGCCGGCGACGTGACGCCCGACGAAGGTGCCGTTGACGAAGCATTCGGCGGTTTCGCAAAGGCCGGGCAGGGCGAGGGTCCAGGCAAGTCCGGCAGCCAGTTGTGGCAGCACGGCGTCGCAGCGATAGATGCCGGTACCGGCGAGACCGGCAAAGCCCTGGACTTCCCAGCCGCGTGTCACGTCGATGGCGACCGCCGCTTCCCGGCTGCCGCGGATCTGGAAGGTCCAGCCCTCTGCGAGCACCACCGCAGGCGGAGGGGCAAGCGATGTGTCGGGCTTGGGGCGCGCGCGCCGGATCGCCTCGCCATCCCGGACGGAGAGGCAGAACACCTGCTGCGCGCCGACGTCGATTTCGAAACCGCCCCTGCCAGCGTGCACGTCGATGGCGGCAACGGTGCCGGTTTCCGGGTTCCAGCGTCGGACGAGCCCGACCGGCCCGCCCAGCGTGATCGTCACGCGCCGCGTCGTGTCGGCATCGTTGAAGAGGGCAATCTTCCACGCGTCGTCGTCCCGAAGCACGGTGTTCCAGCCAGGGCCTGCGTCGAAGCGGATGTCGGGTTGCGGCCGCGGAAGCGCCGCGACGGCGTCATCGATGGTCGGCTTCGATGCAGTCGGAAGATGCTGGACGGCGGGCAATGCGGCGAGGGCAGCGAAAATCCCCGCGCACTGCGCATCCTCTCCTTCCGCCCGGCTTTGGGACGGCAGGACGCCGGAGGCGAGCAACCGGCCGCCGGCGGCGACGAAGGCGGCGATGTGCTCCGCCGAACCGACCGAGGCGAGGGTGTCGACCGCAGGGAGGATCAGCGTCTCGTAGGTAGCTGATGCCTTCGCACCTGTCGCTGTCGGGAGCCCGGTGGCTGGCGTCTCTCGCCTGGACTCCGCTGTCTTGGACCCCGCTGTGCTCGAGGAGCCCAGCGCGTGACCGAGCCGTTCCAGCCCCGCCTCGTCGATGATGTCGTAGCCGATCCCCGCTTGCGCCAGCGCCTCCGCCCACCAGCCGAAATGGCGTCCGCAGTCGGGAGAGCCTGCGCCGGCGCGGATCGTTTCCAGCGGGTAGAGCAGCGCGACGGGTCGGAGCGGTTTGCCGTCTTCCAGGAAGGCGGAGATGCGCGAGAGCTCGCCAAGGACGCCGGGACAATCTTCCCACCAGGGCTCGAAGTTGAAGCCGGGCGGAAAATCGAAGCGCGGCGAGAGGAAGCGACTTTCGTCGTCCGTTTCGTCGCTGGCGTTGTAGGAATGCAGCACGATCTGTCGCGCGCCGAACAGGAGGTGCCGGATGGCCTGCGCCCGAAACTTCTCCAGCGTCAGCCCCCATTGGCCTGCCAGGCCCGGCAGGCCGGCTTCCCGGCCAGTCGCATATTGCTCGATGGTGCAGCGCTTGCGACCGTTGGCGCGGGCGACGCTGTCGCCGAAGCGTGCCGCGAGTTGCGGGGCGTAGTCGGCAGCGTCGACGGTCGTGTGGCTGCGATAGGCGTCGATGGCGAAGTAGTCGACGCCAGGCATGGAGCGGGGATCGACGCCGCCGATCCCCTCCTGCAGGCCCCAGGCGCCGACATGCGTCAGGAGTTCGTGGCCGGAGAAACCAATGCCGCGCGCCGCCGCCCAACGTGACAACGTGCCGAAGAAGGCCTCGTGCAACTGCAACTGATAGGCGGCGAAGAAGCCGGCGCGCAGGCTCGCTGTCGGTGGTCCGACGTCTTGGGTCAGTGAGAGGAGCTGCAGCGCCAGCGGCGCCTCGCCGCCGAGGAGGGCGGGCAGGCGGTCATCCCACAACGGGCTGTTGCCGAGATCGCCCCGATGCTGGTCCCAGCGGTAGAAGCCGGCATAGGGGTGGTCGAAGAAGAAGCTCTCGGCCGTTCCACCCGCTGCCTCGAGCAAAGGGGCATAGACGACATCGGCAAAACGCTCGGCCGCCTCGGGCATGAGGTAGTTGATCATGCGCGAGGAGCGGCACCGCGCGGCGACGAACACGGTAACCGGCGTGCCCGCGGGGAGACCGGCCTCGACGAGCGCGATCCTGCAGCCCCCATCACCCGCGGCTGAGAGGCGGACGCTGGCCGTCGCATCGGCAAATCCACTATCCTGACCGGACGCGTCAGGCGCACCGGCAGGCCGCGCAGACTTCCCGTCCAACTGATTCTCGACTGCCGGCCCCGATGCGGCGGCGACGATGGTCCACTCGTCCCAGAGCGGCTCTCCGCCCTCATAGACCCAGTGCCGCCCGACATCGCCGAGGAAGTCGTAGAAGGACGAGGCGATGCCGGAGATGTTGAGGGACAGCGCGCCCTCTTCGCCGACCGTGCCGCTCGTCCAGAAGAGATGCCGTTCGCGCAGATGGTCGGCGCCGGCGACGGTGCGCCCGCCGCCATGTCCGGACATCCAGTTGTACTCGTCGTAAACGGTCACCCGCAGGCCAAGGCGCCGCGCTTCCTGGCAGGCGAAGCGGTAGGCGGCGAGAAAGGCGGGCGAGAGATAGTCCTCGATCGGCAGGGCCAGCCGCGGCTGGATCATCATCGTCCCGATGCCCGTCGCCGCCATGTCGGCAAGCTGACGCAGCATCTCCGCTTCGGACGGGATGGCGTGCCAGAACCAGAAGGTCGACGGCTGGAAATCGGCGGAGGGCGCCCGGAACCAGTCCGGCACCTCGAAGTCGGGGGCGACCTCGCTCATGCCGACGGCGCGAAATGCAGGTCGAGCCTGTCGCCACTGGCCGCGGCGGCGAGGTCGACCATCAGCCAGCCGTCAGCGACCCTCGGCGTCACGGTCTTCCCGCCGAGTCGTGCCGACACCAGCGACCGATGAGGGTCGACCGCAACGCGCAGCGTCGCGCCCTGCGCCGCCGTGCCACGCAAGAGAAGAGAAAACATGCCGCGCTCGATGACCAGATGGCTGAGCCGCCCGTGGAACCCGGTCGAAAAGACCGGTGCATCGCCCTTGAGCACTGTCAGCACGCCGTCTTCCACCTCGATCGTGACAGCGCCGATCGGGCTCGCGACCGGACCGAGCCGGACGGGAGCACCGGTATTCGTGATCTCCCAGCCGTTCCACGGACCGACGTCCATGACCTCGGCGACGCCCAGAAGCGGCATCATGGCGCCCCAGGAGTAGAAGGGGTCATTGTCCGGCCGGTCGGTGATCTCGCCCGATGTCGCCGAATAGTTCTCGCCGCACTGGCGCCGGTCCTGCCAGGATTGCTCGAACAAGGCGACGCTCTTCTGCGCCAATACGCTGGCCTCGGCGTCGAAACCGTAGCGGCGCAGGCCCTGCCAGACGAAGAAATTGACGTTCGCCCAGATCCGCCCGCGCCAGTAGACGTTGTCCGCGAACGAAGGGTCGTCGCGCGATACGTTCGCAATGACGAATTCGCCGCCGAAGGTCCGGGGATCGGCCAGATGGGCGAGGAGGCTGGCCGCCTGCTCCGGCGTCGCGGCGCCGCAGAGGAGCGGGTAGAAGCTCGTCGGCCCGACGCTCTGCACAAAGCCGCCGGAACGCTGGCGGTTGGCGAAAAGGCCGCGTGTCTCATCCCAAAGCTCGCTCTGGATTTTGGAGCGCGTATCGGCGGCAAGGACGGCAAATTCGGCAGCGTCCTCGGCATGGCCGAGCTCGCCCGCCATGAGTGCCAGCATCTCGGCATCGAGCGCGAGGGCCGCGTTCAGCCCGACGTCGAGGGTCGACAGCGTGCGCGTGATCGGATCGTAGAACGCCTCGTCATGCGTCGGCGAATTGTCCATGCCGGTCTCGTTGCGGGCGCCGAAATGCGTGCCCTTGTAGAGCCCCGCGCCGACCTCGTCGGTGCCGCAGGAAACGAGGCCGTGCCCGTCCGGGTCGCGATGCTCTCGCCACCATCGCTGGTTGCGCACAAACGTCGCGTAGGCGAGATCGAGCAGCGAGCGATCGCGGCTGCGCAGATACATCGTCCAGGCGATGAAGGCGCCGTTCGGCGGCTGGCTGCGGTCCACCCAGGAATCTCGCGAGGTCAGAAGGCAGGCGATATTGCCCTGCGGCGTCGCGCTCGCCATGGCGACTGCGAGGTTTTCGCGCCCAAGTGCGGGATCGAAAACACCTGTCATCAGTGCGGCATAGGTCTGGTCGTTGAACCAGACCGCGAAGTCGCCGAGATTCCAGATGCGGCTCACGGCGGTGGTACGGCGGTGATTGCGGCGATCATAGAGCGTGTTCCAGCCCATCACGTCGCGGACCGCGTCGAGGGCGCCGGCATGGCGGCCCGTCTGGGTTGCAAGAGGCGGCGGGGCGCTGGGATCGCCGACGGCTCGGCCGGCGTCTGCGACGGCCGCTTCCGCCCGCGCGATCGCCAGTTCCGGCGTATCGGCGACGGCAGCGGCAAAGGCACCGTGCGGCTGCATTTCCAGATTGAAGCGCAAGGCGATGACGGGCGCCGCGGTCGATCGGCTGGCAATGTCGAAATAGCCGTGGGCGTCGTAGTCGGCGACGAGAGCCTCGACGCTCGCATGGCCCGTGACCTGCACGGGGGTCTCGCGCGAGGCGAGCGCGACGCAGCGAGAGCCGATCCGGACCACCGCCGCGCCATCGGTCTGGCTGAACCGCACCTCTTCGCCAGAATCAGTCGAGAGACAGATCGTCACCCAGAAGCGCAGACCCCACTCGGCCCGGTGGAAATCCTTCCAGTTGCCACTGATCGTCCAGGGATCGCGCTTGGCATAGGCGAAGGCGAGGCGCGTGCCGCCGTGCTCGGCCTCGAACTCCACCGCCTCGCCATGGAGGCCGTGCCGGCCGGGGAGGAGGTCCCGCATCATCGCAAGCGTCGTCGCCTTGCCGAGGCTTGCCGCATAGAGAACCGGCGTCACCCGCACGCCGAGCGGCAGGAACACCATTTCCGCCGGGCGATCGCTCCAGGTGTTCCAGGCATCGCCGGCAGGAATGGTCGGGTCGACGAGCATGAGGCGATCCTGGGAAAGGGCGACGGCCGCCGGCGCGACGGAGGTCGCACCGCGCGGTCCTTCCTAGCATGCCGTCGGAAGGACGGAAGGATCCGGTTTGGTCGAATGAGACGGCCAGGATTGTCGGCTGCAAAGCGCGTGCCGAACGCTCCGTCTAGCTTGTCCAGAAGGCCTCGTTCAGGGGGTACCTTGCGATCTCGGCCTTATCGGGATCGAGAAGACGGACATGGGTCTCCTCGCCCTGCTGGTAGCCGAGCCCGGTCAGCGCGGTCCGCAGGCCGCCCTTGGCCGCCGCATCATCGGCGGCGTTGAAGGCCTCGTGGAAGCTGCCCGCGGTCCAGCCGCCGTCCGCGTCGTTCCCGGTTTCGATCACGTATCGTGTCCTCGGCATGGTCATCCTCCCGTTGCGCCGACTCGTTCGAGCGGCCGGCGGATGTTGAAATAGAGCGCTTCTCTCCATTGCCGACAAGACCACGCCAACGCGGCCTTTCATGGTCAGACCCCGTCGGAAACAACTGCTCTGGCTGCTGGTCGAAGCGCCTGACCCGGCTTTGACCCAGGGGAGGTCGACATGGCGGCACCATTCGGAGCCGAATAGGGATCGAAGCGGCATTCGGTAGCAAGAGCCACCAACGGATCGGCCGTTCGACCCAAGCAGACATGCCGGACCCGGATAGGACTTGGGGCAAGTGAACGCCATCCACCTCCACGCGCGTGTCGAGCCCCGCCACCAAGAAGGGCCGCAATGCCTTGCCTTCGCCGAACCCGTCGGCGAATTCGTCGGCAGACGATACTGTCTCCATCGCATGGATGGTCCCGAACTCTGCGCCCTGTGCACGGCGTGCAGCCCGGCAGGTCAGAAGCTCACCTTCATCGTGCACGCGAAAGCTCTCGGGGTCGGCAAAGGTAATCCTCGCGGCCTGGCCGTCGCAATGAAGGTCGGGCCAGAGGTCCCAGTCCGCCGAGCAGCCGCGGCAGGATTACGCCGCGGCCTCCAGTCGTGGGCTCAGAAGAACGCCTGCAGCCCGGTCTGCGCCCGCCCGAGGATCAGCGCGTGGACATCGTGCGTGCCCTCATAGGTGTTGACCGTCTCGAGGTTCTGCGAGTGTCGGATGACGTGGTACTCGCCCATGATGCCGTTGCCGCCATGCATGTCGCGGGCCTGGCGCGCGATGTCGAGGGCCTTGCCGCAGTTGTTGCGCTTGACGAGGCTGATCATCTCCGGGGCCATCTTGCCCTCGTCGAACAGGCGGCCGACGCGCAGGGATCCCTGCAGGCCGAGCGCGATCTCCGTCTGCATGTCGGCGAGCTTCTTCTGGATCAGCTGCGTGGCGGCCAGCGGCCGGCCGAACTGCTTGCGCTCCAGCGTATAGGAGCGGGCGCGGAACCAGCAATCCTCGGCGGCGCCCATCGTGCCCCAGGAAATGCCGTAGCGGGCGCGGTTGAGGCAGCCGAACGGCCCTTTGAGGCCCGACACGTTGGGCAGGAGATTCTCCTCCGGCACGATCACGCCGTCCATGACGATCTCGCCGGTGATCGAGGCGCGCAGCGAGAGCTTGCCGGAAATCTTCGGCGCGGAGAGGCCCGCCATGCCTTTTTCCAGGATGAAGCCGCGGATCTTGTCGTCGTGCTCGGCCGACTTCGCCCAGACGACGAAGACGTCGGCAACGGGAGAATTGGAGATCCACATCTTGGCGCCGGTCAGGCGATAGCCGTCCGCGACCTTCTCCGCCCGCGTCGTCATGCCACCGGGATCCGAGCCCGCATCCGGCTCGGTCAGGCCGAAGCAGCCGATCCATTCGCCCGAGGCGAGTTTCGGCAGATACTTCCTCCGCTGCGCCTCCGAGCCGTAGGCGTAGATCGGATACATCACCAGCGAGGACTGCACCGACATCATCGAGCGGTAGCCGGAGTCGACACGCTCGACGGCGCGCGCAACGAGGCCGTAGGACACGTAGGATGCGGCAGCGCAGCCGTAGTCTTCCGGCAGCGTCACGCCGAGCAGGCCAAGTTCGCCCATCTCGTTGAAGACCGAGCGGTCGAAGCTCTCGTCGCGATAGGCGTCGACGATGCGCGGCCGCAGCTTTTCCTCGGCATAGGCGGCGGCCGACTCGAAGATCATGCGCTCGTCTTCCGAGAGCTGGTCGTCGAGGCGGAACGGATCGGCCCAGTCGAAGGCGGCGTCTGCCTTGGGCTGTGTTGGCACGGCGGAAAAGGACGAGGGGGCTGGACTCGTCGGGGCGGCGGCGGACATGGCGCTCTCCTTGCTGGCGCGGCGGACGGCTGCGTCAGGTCTTCAATGACAGGGACGCAAGCGCTCGGGCAAGCCCCGGCCCGCGTTTTCCGGTTTCGGCAGTCCTTCGTCGGCGTAAGGCGAGCGGACCGCCGGCTCGTTTTCCACGACAGCGGTCGGCTGCCCCGGGGTGCGGGCGAAGGATCGCGGTCCTGCTCATCTGCCCTGCACCTCGTCCCAAATGATGGCGAGGCCCATGGGCCTTCTCAAGGGGCGAGCGATGCGACATAGGCGCGCCAGCCGCCGAACGCCGTCACCTCGGTCGCTCCCGATACCGCCGCGGGTTCGGCGATAAAGCCTGAAACGCAGCTGCCATCGGCCAGCGTCAGCTTGCCGATGCCCAGCGGCTGCGGGATCTCGGCGACGAAACTGCCGAAGCCTGCGGCATCCAGCGACCAGATCTCGACGATCAGGCCGGGACCGGCAAAGCCCGGCTCGCGCACGAGGCCGGGTTTCGCCGGCACCGTTCCGGCGAGGGCGTAGAGGCGGTAGTCGGGCGCGGTGCGGTCCTCGCGCAGGAACCGCGCCTTGCGGCTGGTCAGCTGGTGGTTGAGGGGCATGCCTGTGAGATGCGCGCCGACGACGGCGACGGCGATGCGCCCGGTCTCCGAGGGCGTCGGCAGCGGTGGCGTCGGGAGATCGCGGGCAAGGCCGGCGCCGGTCGCGGCTGCCGCGTGCATCCTGTCGGCAAAGACGGCGAGTGCCTCGTCCGTATCCCCCGGTGCGACCAGCTGGACGCCGAAGGGGAGACCAGCCGACGTGAAGCCGGCGGGAACCGCAATCGCGGCGCAGCCGAAGAAGTTGGCGAAATTAGTGAAGCGACCGAAGCGGGCATTCAGGGCGATGGGATCGGCCAGCATCGCGTCGACCGTCTGGATGTCGGGCGATGTCGGCAGCAGCAGCGCGTCGACCTTGGCCCATTCGGCTTCCGCCTGCCGCCTGTAGGCTGCAAGCTTGTACTGCCCCTCGAAGGCATCGACCGCGGTCATGCCTCTGGCGCCCTCGATGATCCGTCGCACCGTCGGATCCATGGCGTCCGCGTGGATCCCGATGAATTCCTTCACCGCCGCAAATCGCTCGGCCACCCAGGGTCCTTCATAAAGGAGGGCGGCCGCCAGGCGGAACGGGCGATAGTCGAACTCGACGATCTCGGCGCCCAGGGTCTTCGCCCGCTCGATCGCCTCCTCATAGAGCGCGGCATAGGCGTCATTGCCGAAGAACTCGCGCTCCTCCGACCTGAGCACGCCGATCCGGAGCCGTGTCGGCAGGGCGATGTCGTCGAATGTCCGGCTGTATTCGTCGCTCGGATCGAACCCTTCGGCGATCCGGCGAACCGCGATGCCGTCGGCGACGCTCGCCGCGAACACGGTGACGACATCGATGCTGCGGCAGGCCGGCACCACGCCCGTCGTCGGGATCCGCCCGGGCGAGGGCTTGATGCCGACGAGGTTATTGAAGGCCGCCGGCACCCGGCCGGAACCGGCCGTGTCGGTGCCGAGCGCAAAGGCGGCAAGGCCTGACGCCACGGCGACGGCCGAGCCGGAACTGGAACCGCCGGAGACGTAGTCGGCATCGAAGACGGAGCGCGGCGCGCCATAGGGCGAACGGCTGCCGTTCAGGCCCGTGGCGAACTGGTCGAGATTGGTCTTGCCGACGAGGAGCGCGCCGGCTGCCGTCAGCCGCGCGATGACCGTCGCATCACTTGCGGGATCGTAGGCAAAAGCCGGACAGGCGGCCGTCGTCGGCAGGCCGGCGACGTCGATATTGTCCTTGGCAGCGAAAGGTAGCCCCCAGAGCGGCAGCGAACCCGGCTCCGGCGCACGCGCCATCAAGGTGCGCGCCGCCTCCCGCAGGGCCTCCGGGGCAACCGGGGTGATGAAGATCGCCGGATCGCCCGAGCCTACCATGCGCCGGATCACTTCCTCGACCATCGCGAGCGGCGTGCCGCCCGTGGCGTAGAAGGATCGCAGCGCGGCGAAGTCGAGAACGGCGGGCAGGGCGGTCATGTCAAAGCCTCCAGAACGGCAATAATGTCGCCGGCACGCAATTGCCGGCCGGGCTCGGTGCGGATCTCACGGACTCGTCCGCGCTGGAGTGCGGGGACGGCGATCTCCATCTTCATCGACTCCAGAATCGCGACCGTGTCGCCCGCCTCGACGATAGCGCCGTCGGCGACGAGGATCTTCCAGACGCTTCCCGGCACATGCGTCGTCAGCGCCGAGCAACCGGCCGGCAATTCGGCGGGGTCGGGCGCAAAGGCCGCATCGGCGACCGCGTCGTCGATGCCGTCCGCCTTCCAGCGCTGGCGCTCCGCCTCGAAAGCCTCCTGCTGGCGGCGCTTGGCGACCGTGATCGACGCGCCTTCGGTGCCAAGCATCGTCAGATGATCGCGGTAGCGAAACGCCGTTTCCTCGATCCGGATGGGATAGGCCCCATGCGGAAACGCCACGCGCGCCTCGGCCAGTTCCGCCCCGTCGACGGGGTAGAAGCGGATCTGGTCGAAGAAGCGCAGGAGCCAGGGGTTCTCGAACTCCCTCGTTTTCCGCCAGGCGTTCCAGACCTGGAGGGTCCGACCGAACAGCTGGTAGCCGCCCGGACCCTCCATCCCGTAGATGCACATGTAGGCGCCGCCGATGCCCACGGCGTTTTCCGGCGTCCAGGTGCGGGCCGGATTGTATTTCGTCGTCACCAGCCGGTGGCGCGGGTCGAGGGGCGTCGCCACCGGCGCGCCGAGATAGACGTCGCCGAGCCCCATCACGAGATAGCGGGCGTCGAAGATCGTGCGCTTGACGGCTGCCTCGTCCGCAAGGCCGTTGATGCGCCGGATGAACTCGATGTTGTCGGGGCACCAGGGTGCGTTCGGCCTGACGAGCTCCTGATACTTTCGCGCCGCCAGCTGGATGTCGGGATCGTTCCAGGACAGCGGCAGATGGACGATGCGGCTCGGGACCACGATGTCCTCGATCGCCGGCAGCCCCCCTTCGATTTCCGCCAGCGCACCCAGCAGTCTTGCCCGTGAGAGGACCGCGGGGTCGTAATGCACCTGCAGCGAGCGGATGCCCGGCGTCAGGTCTATCACGCCCGCCAGCCGCGCCTCCTGCAAAGCGCGCATCAGCACTTCAGCCCGGAGGCGCAGGCCGATGTCGAGCGACATGGCGCCGTATTCGACGAGGAGGTTTGCGTCGCCCTGGCGCCGGTACACGACGGGGACGGCAGCCCCGTCGTTGCGCGCAAGAACCGCGGAGCCGGCGTCCGGTCGGGCGTGGATGACGGGCCCGGCCACCGGATCGGCCGGGCGGGGGACGGGGTGGAAGCGGACGGCGTCTCCCGGCTTCAGCTGACCGATCTTCCAGAGATCCTCGGCCGCGACCACGGCCGGGCAGACGAAGCCGCCAAGACTCGGCCCGTCCGGCCCGAGAATGATCGGCGTGTCGCCGGTGAAGTCGAGCGCGCCGATGGCATAGGCGTTGTCGTGCAGGTTCGACGGGTGGAGTCCTGCTTCCCCGCCGTCGGCCCGCGCCCATTCGGGTTTTGGCCCGATCAGTCGGACGCCCGTGCGGGCGCTGTTGAAATGCACCTCGTAGGTCGCGGCGAAAAGCGTCGCGATGTCCTCTTCGGTGAAGAAGTCCGGTGCGCCGTGGGGGCCGTAGACCACGGCAAGGGTCCAGGCATGCGAGAGGAGCGGCAATGGCTGCGCTGCCGGCTCGGAAACGTGTGGCCGCCCGCCGAAAGGCAGGATGTCTCCGGGCTTCAGCGTGCCGGTCGCATGGCCGCCGAAACCGCCGAGCGCGAAAGTCGCGCGCGATCCGAGGATTTCTGCGGCATCGAGGCCGCCGCGCACGGCAAGATAGGTCCGCTGTCCCGGCCCCTCGATGCCGCCGAGCACCAGCGTCTCGCCGGCCGACACGAGGACGGGCTCGCCCCAGGCCACCGGGCGATCGGCGATCCGTGCCGCCATCTTGGCGCCGGCGAGCGCCATCGTGGCATCGGCGTGGAAGCGGAGCGTCGGCCCCGACAGGGTCAGTTCCAGCGCGGCCGTCTCCGGCGCATTGCCGACGGCGCGATTGGCGAGGGCGAAGGAGACCGCGTCCATCGGCCCGCTCGGCGGCACGCCGACATGCCAGAGGCCGAGCCGGCCCGGCAGTTCCTGCAGGCTCGTCTGGGCGCCGGGCAGGATCACCTCGATCGCCTCGGGCCGATAGGGGAAATCACCGAGGACCGAGGTCGCGACGGCGCCATCGGCGAACATGTCGCTCCTTGCGATGGCTCTGAGATAGCCGAGATTGGTCTCGATCCCGGCGACCGTCGTCGCCTCCAGCGCCGACCGCAGGGCTGCGATGGCCGCGGGACGATCCGCGCCACGCACGATGATCTTCGCCAGCATCGGATCGTAGAAGGGCGTGACGTCGCTGCCAGTCTCGATCCAGCCGTCGACCCGGACATTCTCGCTCGCCGGCGGAAAATTCACCGCCGTCAGCCGTCCGGCGCTCGGGCGGAAATCCTGCAGCGCGCTCTCGGCATAGAGCCGGACCTCGATCGCCGCGCCCTGGGGTGCGGTCGGCACATGGCCCGCCAGCACGTCCTCGCCGGCGGCCTGCCGGATCATCCATTCGACGAGGTCGATGCCGGTGACCATTTCGGTGACGGGGTGCTCGACCTGGAGCCGCGTGTTCACTTCGAGGAAGGCGAAATCCTCGCGTTCGGCATCGTAGACGAACTCGACCGTGCCGGCGGATGCGTAGGCGACGCTTTCACCAAGTCGTACCGCCGCATCGAGAAGCGCCGCGCGCGTCCCCGCCGAGATGCCGGGCGCGGGCGTTTCCTCGACCACCTTCTGGTGGCGGCGCTGTAGCGAGCAGTCGCGCTCGCCGAGCGCTGTCACCTGGCCTTTGCCGTTGCCGAAGATCTGCACCTCGATGTGGCGGGCGGTGGCGACGAAGCGCTCGAGATAGACGCGCGCGTCGCCGAAACTCGCCTGCGCCATGCGCTGCACATTGGCGAATTTTTCCGACAGGTCGGCCGCATCGCGGCAGACCTGCATGCCGATGCCGCCGCCGCCGGCCGTCGACTTCAAGATCACGGGAAAACCGATTGCCTCGGCCGCTTCCAGCGCTGCGCCGAGATCGGCGAGAAGACCCGAGCCCGGCAGCAGCGGGACGCCCGCCGCCTCGGCCAGGGCCCGCGCCGAATGCTTCAGGCCGAATGCCTCGAGATGCTCAGGCCTGGGGCCGATGAAGGCGATGCCTTCCGCCTCGAGTATCCGGGCGAAGCCGGCATTCTCCGACAGGAAGCCGTAGCCGGGAT
Organism: Aureimonas sp. SA4125; assembly: GCF_019973775.1. Lineage (NCBI taxonomy): Bacteria > Pseudomonadati > Pseudomonadota > Alphaproteobacteria > Hyphomicrobiales > Aurantimonadaceae > Aureimonas > Aureimonas sp. SA4125. The sequence goes on from NZ_AP025032.1 coordinate 2,096,054, forward strand.
GCACCGCCTCGGCGCCGGTACGCCTGCACGCGGCGAGGATCTTTTCGATGCAGAGATAGCTTTCCCCTGCAGGCGCAGGACCGATTACCAGATGCTCGTCCGCGTCCAGGACGGCACGGTGAAAACGGTCGGCCTCCGACGCGACGGCGACCGACGAGATGCCCATCTGCCGGAGCGTCCGCGTGATTCTCCCGACGATCTCGCCGCGATTGGCGATGAGGACCTTTCGGAACATGCCTCAGAGACCTTCGGGCGGGAAGATCTGGACGCGGATCGGGGTCGGATCGAAGCCGTTGCAGGGATTGTTGACCTGCGGACAGTTGGAGATGACGCAGAGGACGTCCATCGCCGCCACCATCTCGACCGTGCCGCCGGGTTCCGACAGGCCGTCGGCGATGACGAGATCGCCGGCCGGGTCGATCGGCACGTTCATGAAGAAGTTGATGTTCGGCACGATGTCACGCTTGCTCATGCCTTGGCGCGAGACCTCGAGCAGGAAGTTTTCGCGGCAGGAATGGAGATAGCGTGTCTCCTCGCCGAACCGGGCGGTGTTGGATTCGCAGGAGCAGGCGCCGGCAGACGTGTCGTGCCGGCCGCAGCTATCGGCGGTGATGGTCAGCATGACCCGGCCCTCGTTGGAGAGGAGTTTTGTGCCGGTGCCGAGATAGGCAGCGCCTTGCGCCCGCAGCGTATCCTGCGCGCTGTAGCGCTCGCCAAAGTCGTCGGCGCGGTAGAAGAGCGTATCGACCGCCTGCTGCCCAAAGCTGTCGACAAGGCGCAGCGTCTCGCCTTGGCGCACGATGCCGGACCAGGGAGCGCGCGCGGGAACGACATGGTCGAGGCGGGGCAGGGGTACATGAGAGGGGGAGCCGTCGAAGATCGGGGGCATGCTCTGGTCCTTCAGCCGGCGAGGTAAGTGAGTGTGTTGTCGAAGCCGCGTCTGGCTTCGATCGAGGCGTTGCGGCAGAGATCATCGCGACCGGGCTCGGTGCCCTTGAAGCGGATCGCCTCGACGGGTCCCGGCGCATAGACGGGGGCGGGGTCGAGCGGATGCGGCGCGCAGGAGACGACGAGAAGAAGATCCATTTCGGCCCGGAGGTCGACGAACCCGCCTCGCTGCCGCCCGCCGTTCCGCCATTCCAACGCACCGTCAGCGGTGACCGAGACCGGGGCGAAGAAGGTGACGCAGGGCGCAATGTCACGGCGCGACAGGCCAAGCTTCAGCGCGCCCTGGATGAAGTTGTCGCGGGTATTGCGGAAACTCCCCTCGCCGAACCGCAACAGGGTCGAGGCCGCGGTCGAGCCGCCGGCGAGCGCGTCATGCGCGGCGCTCGTATCCTCGGTGATCGACAGGAGAACGCGGCCCATGTCGGAGAAGATCACGCGTCCCTTGCGAAGGCGCGCCGACCACTGGATCTTCATCGTATCGGCATGGTTCAGCCGCTCCGACGGGTCGGCCGCGTTCCAGGCGAGAAGCGAGGCCGCGGCCGTTCCCTCGACATCGACCAGCCGCAGCGTCTCGCCGCGCTTCAGCCGCAGCGGCGCATACCAGCCGCCGGGGATGGTCTCGCGGCCGACCACGGTCGCGGGATCGATCGGGACTGCGTCCGGCGCCGTCGGGCCGGGCAGGGCCTCCGGGGAAACGCCGGTTCCGGCCGATTTCAGCGCATCATAGCGGCGCCTGTGTTCGGCCGTGGCGGCGCGGGCGTCCTCGGTCTGGGGCATGGGGGGTCCTTCAGGCGGAAAGCGCCGGGTCGTCCCGGCCAGGAGAGAACACCGTCGCCGCGTCGTCGCGGGCCGGGGGAGGCGGTGGCGCCATTGGCGGGACTTCCGTGCCGAGCGGTGCGGCGAGGCGCGGCGGCCAGAGCGCGATGTCGCGGGTGATCGTCGCGCCGTAGCGCTCGCGCTCCTCCGGCCGGTCGCGCGGACGCTCGAAGGCGACCACCCGCGACGCCAGGCCAAAGGCCTCGGACAGGTCGTGCGTCACCATCACGACGGTGAGGTCGGCGCTGTTCCAGATCCGGCGCATCAGGGCGTGGATATCGGCGCGGATGCCCCGGTCGAGGGCGCCGAAGGGCTCGTCGAGGAGAAGGATCTTTGGCCGCTGCATCAGCGCCTGCGCAAGGGCAAGTCGCTGCTGCATGCCGCCCGACAGCTGCGCCGGATATTTATCCTCCTGGCCGCCAAGACCGACCTCGACAAGCAGTGCCATGGCGTCGTCGCGCGCGCGGCGCCGGTCGGCGCCGAACAGCCGGGCGAGGACGCCGCCGGTCTGGAATTCGCGCGCCAACATGACGTTTCCAACCGCCGTCAGGTGCGGAAAGACGGAATAGCGCTGGAAGACGACACCACGGTCCGGACCGGCCTCGGCGGCAAGAGGCCGTCCGTTCAGGAGGATCTCGCCCCGCGTCGGCCTTTCCTGCGAGAGGAGCATGCGCAGGAAGGTGGTCTTGCCGCAGCCGGACGGGCCGACGAGCGCCACGAAGGCGCGGGGCGCGATGTCGAGATCGATGCGCTCGAGGACGACCTGGTCGCCGAACTCCTTCCAGACGTTGCGGATGGAGAGGGTGCCGCTCATCCGGCTCTCCCGGCAAACCAGGGAAAGGCCTTTGCCTGAAGGCGGCGCAGACAGAGATCCATCAGGAAGGCGAGGAGGGTGATCCAGGCGACATACGGCAGGATCACCTCCATCGAGAGGTAGCGACGGACGAGGAAGATGCGGTAGCCGAGCCCCGATTCCGACGCGATGGCCTCGGCCGCGATCAGGAACAGCCAGGCCGGTCCGAGCGACAGGCGCAGCGAATCCAGAAGCCTTGGCAGGACCTGCGGCAGCGTCACCCGGAGGGCGATCTGCCAGCTGCTGCTGCCGAGCGTCTCTGCCTTGATCGTCTGCTCGCGCGGCAGCTCCTCGACGCGGGCGGCAAGGTCGCGGATGAGGAAAGGCGTGATGCCGATGGTGATGAGGGTGATCTTGGCACTCTCGCCAAGACCGAGAAGAATGAAGAGGATCGGCAGCAGCGCCAGTGGCGGCACCATCGACACTACCGCGACGAACGGCGCGAAGGTCGCGCGCGCCAGCGGCAGGAGGCCGAGGACGAGCCCCGTGACGAGGCCGACGATCGTGGCGATGGCGAGCGCCGACAGGAGCCGCTGCAGGCTCGCCAGCGTATCGACCCACATGAGGTAGTCGCCGCTGCGGGCGTCGGGCGTGAACGCCATGCGCTTCACACCGTCGACGAGGTCGGCAAAGGCCGGCAGCAGCTTGTCCGCCGGATTGGCGGCCAGCCGCGCCTCGGAAGCGACGGCATAGACGAGGATGGCGAGGACGAACGGCAGGAGGGCCAGAAACAGCGCGCCCGTCCGGCTTGGTCGCCGGTTGATCCAGCGCAGCCCTTTTGTCCGGCCGGGGGAAGGGCCTGATGGGGCGACAGGAGGGATATAGACCCGTGACATCGGCGGCGGCATTCCCTGACGAGCGTTCAGCAACCGGCAGCGCCGGTCCGTTGGCTTGCGAGGTCTCCCGGGTTTTTGTCCCGCCGTGCGCCGTGCGGATGTCTCCCGCCCGGCGGCAGCTCTCGGACCAGCATCTCTCCCGAGGGACGAGACCGGAACCCTAGCCGCCAACTCAAAACGTCCCACGCAAGGACCGTGCCAGACTGCAGCGGCCTGTCTCCCGGACTGCGCCGCGTGTGACATGGGCCAGCTTGCTCGAATATTAGGCATCTGCACGGTTGCATGCATGGAAATGTGGCCGGACTCATTTCCGGCCGTTGCCGGCGCCGACTGGCGACGCCGGCAAGTTTGCTACAGCTTGCCGTCGGCTGCGGCCTGCATGAAGACCGGGTCAAAGCGCAGCTTGACGTTGGCGGGATCGCCGAGCGTGTCGCCGTTCGCGAGCGCGATACCGACGATGTCGGCCGAAGCGGCACCGGCGCCGAACAGGCCCTTGGCGAAGAGGAACTGGCGAACGGCGTCCATCTTGGCGCTGAGGTCGGCACTGTTGACGAAGTCGAGGCCGGCCTGGGGCGTCGCGAACAGGTTCGTCGCCGAGAGTTGCGACTCGAAACCCTTCTGATCCGTGCCGGAGGAGGCACCCATGGCGGCGCGGGCGGCGGCGCCCTCGGGCGTTTCGGCGGTCATGACTCCCATGGTCTCATACCAGATCCCGGCCAGTGCCTTGCCGAAGGCAGGATTGTCGGCGAGGACCTCGGTCTTGGCCACGGTGAGGTCCATGATCTCGCCCGGGATCTTCGAGGAATCGAAGATCGCCGTGCCATTGCCGGCGGCGACGATCTCGGAGGCCAGCGGGTTCCAGGTGACGACGGTGGAGACATCAGGCGTCGCCGCGGCAGCGACCATGTCGGCATCGGAAGTGTTGACGACGGTGACGTCCCTCGACGTCAGGCCGGCGGTTTCGAGCGCGCGCACGAGAAGATATTCCGAGACCGACAGCTCGACGAGGTTGATCTTCTCGCCCTTCAGGCCGGCCACGTCCTTGGCGTTCTTGGCGATGACCATGTCGTTGCCGTTCGAATAGTCGTTGATCACCACCACGGATGTGTCGACGCCACCAGCCGAGGGAATCGACAGCGCGTCCATGTTGGTAAGGGTCACGGCGTCGTAGTCGGACGCCGTGAACTGGTTGATCGACTCGACGTAGTCATTGAACTGCGTGACCTCGATCGTGATGCCGTACTTGTCGGCCCATTTCTTGACGATACCGGTGTCATCGGCCCAGCCCCAGGGCATCCAGCCGACATAGATCGACCAGCCGAGCTTGAAGGCGGTCTTTTCCGCGGCGATCGCGGCGGTGGGGGCCGTGGCCAGCGCGACAGCCAGAAGGGTCGCGGATACGAGGGATTTGATGCGCATGGAGAGCCTTTCGGGCGACGGTTGGGACAGAGCGACGCACAGCCTTGAGGGCAGCGCGCCCTCCAGCCTGTCGAGGTCTCCCGGGCTTTTCCCCCGCCGTGGACCCGCCTATCGGGGCGGGCGAAAGCTCTCGGTCGCAGACGCCACATGGCCGGAACCCTAGCTTTCAACTCACGTCGATCGAAGCAAGTTCGGTGCCATCTCGCGGAATGCCCGTCCGCCGCATTCCGCGCAGAACCTCGGGGCCACCATCAATTCCGGTGCGCGAGGATGGCCGTCAGATCTCCAGCACGGCGCCGACATCCGCCGCGTCGCGCAGGCCCTTGAACGCGGCATGCCGCAGACGCCCGTCGCTGGTCCAGGCCCGGAATTCGATCTCGGCGACGAGATCGGGACGCGCGAACACCAGCCGATTGCTGGCGTCCGCCGGGAGCGTCGCCGCCGGCGCTGAAATCTCGAGTGTGTCGAGGCGCACCTTCAGCGCGCGCGCCGCGTCCTGGCTGAAGCCTGTCCCGACCGAACCGACGAAGACGAGATCCTTCCCGCGCCGCGCGGCCAAAAGGAGGCTGGCAATGGCGCCGCGCATCGCGGTCGACGGCTCGTAGCCGATCACGGCGAAGCTCTCGCTCCTGACGCACTTGATCTTCACCCAGTCGCCCTGCCGGCCCGAGCGATAGGGGCGGTCGCGGTGCTTGGCGATGATCCCTTCCAGGCCATGCTGGCAGGCGATTTTCAGGAGGGCCGCGCCATCGGCCTCGATCTCCTCCGACAGGCGGACCTCTCCCGTCTGCCCGGAAAGGAGGCTTTCGAGGAGATGCCGGCGTTCCGCCAGGGCCATGCCGGTAAGGTCCATGCCGTCGAGGTAGAGGAGGTCGAAGGCGTAGAGGAGGGCCTCGCCCGCCGCGCGCTTGCCGCTGCGCCCGCCCAGCGCCTGCTGCAGCGCGCCAAAGTCGGAGCGCCCCTCCGCGTCCAGCACCACCGCCTCGCCGTCGAGGATGAGCGTCGAGACGTCGAGCGCTTTCGCTGCCGCCGCGATGCCGGGAAACCGATGCGTCCAGTCATGCCCGCCGCGGGTGAGGATCCGCACGCCCTGCGGCTCGACGTGGACGGCCAGGCGGTACCCGTCCCACTTTACCTCGAAACTCCAGTCGCGTCCGATCGGCGGCTGCGACGCGAGCAGCGCGAGGCAGGGCTCGACACGCGAAGGCATCGGGTCGAGCGGAAGCTGCGGCTGCCGCGGATCGCGCGCCGGCGCCATCGGCCCACGCAGGGCCGTTTCGGTTTCGCGCCGAAGCGGCAGGGATCGCGGAGTGCCGGGGGGACGTCTGGCCATCTCCGCATTGGGCGGCGAAAGGCGTTAATTTCTCGTGGAAACACAGCCAGAGCCTGCCGGACCGGGGGAAATCGCCGCGATCCACCCTCCAGGCCTTCGCCGCGGGGCAGGACGCACGACAACGAGATCTGTCCGGAACCGTCGCTCGAGGAGCGCAGGCCGAAAGACCGTCAGGTGGTCCAGCGGATCGCCGTGTCCATTGCCGTCCGGGCAATGCAAAGCGACACCTCCGACCTCACCTCCTGACAAGGACAAGAAGTGCCGGCGCGGCAAGCCTTGGCCGGAGTCATCGTCCGAAGTGACGACGGAGATCGTTGGAAAGCGCGGCGAGAATTTTGCCGGATTTGGCTCCATCCCTACCAGCAGGTGAAGCCACCATCGACCGCGACGATCGCACCGGTCATCAGGCTGGCTGCATCGGAGGCCAGAAAGAGCACGGCCGAAGCCACTTCGTCCGGCTGGCCCATGCGGCCCATCGGCGTGTCGGCCAGCCAACCCGGGATGCGGTCTCGGTTCAGCGGGTTTGCGTGCACCATCGGCGTCTCGATGTATGTCGGCGCCACCGCGTTGACGCGCACGCCGTGTTGCGCCCATTCGGCACCCATCGAGCGGGTCAGGTGATGCACCGCGGCCTTGGAGACGTTGTAGGGCGTCTGCGGCTGCGGCCGGTTGGCGATGGTGCCTGACATCGAGCCGAGATTGACGATTGCGCCTCGCTTGGCCGCGATCATGTGCCGGCCGAAGGCCCGCGAGCACCAGAACACCCCGTTGACGTTCACGTCCATCATCCGCAGCCAGGAGGCGTCGGTGACATCCTCGGCCGCAATGCCGCTCTCGCCGATGCCGGCATTGTTGACGAGGATCGTCACCGGGGTGCCTCGTGCCGCCAGCATGTCGGCAATTTCGGTCATCCGCACCGAAGAAGTGACGTCGCCGACAAGGGCCTCGGCGTCGAAGCCCTTGGCAGCGAGCGCGGCCTTGCCGGCAAGGCCGGCCTCCTCCGTCGGCTCGATCAGCACCAGCCTGGCTCCCGCTTCGGCGAAGACCTCCGCGCAGGCAAGGCCGATGCCGCGGCCGCCGCCGGTAATCGCGGCCACTTCGCCGTCGACCCGGAAACGCTTCATCTGCATGGTGTCACTCCCATTCCGAAATCCCTGAGGCCCGCCGCCGGGGGGGGGGCAGGTCGGTTGTGGCGGGCGCCGTCAGACGTCCTGCGCCTGCGGCAGGATGACGAGGTCGCGAATGGTGACGTTGCGCGGCCGCGAGACCATGAACAGCACCGCCTCGGCAACTTCTCGCGGCTCGATCAGGCTACCCGAGGCGATCGCCCGTTCCAGCCGGTCCTTCGGCCAGTCGTCGAGAAGTGCGGTGCGCACAGGACCCGGTGCGACGGCGCCGACGCGCAGCCCGTGCTTGATCACCTGGCGGCGAAGGGTGTGCACGAAGACCTGCACGGCATGCTTGGATGCCGAATAGATCGGTTCCCACTGGATAGGCTCATGGCCGGCGACCGAGGTTGTGACGATGATGTCGCCGGTCTTGCGTTCGATCATGTGCGGCAGCACCGCCTGCACAGAGCGGAACACGCCGTTGATGTTGAGCGCCAGCATGCGATCCCAGGCGTCCGGGTCGCCGTCCGAGACGTCGCCGGCGACGTAGGACCCGGCATTGGCGTGGAAGATGTCGAGATGGCCCGCCTTGGCGAGAATCTGCGGCAGCATGCCCGCGACGCTTTCAGGGCTGGTGAGATCGACGACGACCGCGTGGGCCGAGGCGCCGAGCTCGGCGCACAGCGCATCCAGCTGGTCCTTTGCCCAGTCGACCAGAAAGACCGTGGCACCCTCGGCCACGGCCATCCTGGCGCAGGCGAGACCGATGCCCGAGGCAGCGCCGGTGATCGCAACGACCTTGCCGGACAGAATTTCGCTCATGAACTTTCCTCCCAATGATTGATGTCGGCTCTGGCGGTCGCGCTAACGCGTGGTGTAGCCGCCATCGACCAGAAGCACCGAACCGGTGACGTATCCCGCCGCGGGCGAGACCAGGAAGAGCACGCAGTTGGCGACCTCTTCGGCGCTGCCATAGCGGCCCATCGGCGTGCGGCCGCGCCAGATCGGGTCCCAGTCCGGGTTGGTGAAGCCGCCGCGCGACATGTCGGTGTCGATGTAGCCTGGAGCGACGGCGTTCACGCGGATGTTCTCGGCGGCGAACTCGCTGGCGAGGCTCTTTGTCATCATGTGCACCGCCGCCTTCGACGCGTTGTACATGACCTGGCGCTGCGGCATGTTGGTGGCGAACCCCGACATCGACCCGACATTGAGAATCGAGCCGCCACCCTGGCGCTGCATGACCGGCAGGACGGCGCGCGAGAAGCGGAAAACCTGGGTGATGTTGGTGGCGATCAGGTCGTTGACCCGCGTGTCGTCGAAATCGGTGGTGTCGCCATGCCGGGCGATCCCGGCATTGTTGATCAGGATGTCGATCTGTCCGTACTTGTCCAGCGTGTGCTGGACCAGTCGCTCGGGCGTATCCTCCGCGGTCGCGTCGGCCGAGACGAAGTCGTATTCGTAGCCTTTGCTCTTGAGCAGTTCATCCGCCTCGGGATTGTCGCGCCGGGCGGTGAGGACGGATCGGGCGCCGGCCTCGCCAAAAATCTCGGCACAGGCGAGCCCGATGCCGCGGTTGCCGCCCGTAATCAGCGCGACCTTTCCATCGAGACGAAATTGACCAAGTGACATGGGTCTCCCTCCCTGGTGTCGTGATCCACGCCCGGACGGCTGTCCGGAGCGCATGCGTGGCGCCGCCCTCAGGCGACACGGTCCGTCGCCGCGATGAATGCCTCGAGCTCGGCGCGGGAACCTGCCCCCTCCATCGGCCCGCGCACGGCGACGTTGCGGGCGCCGGCGGCGTTGGCGTAGGTCAGCGCCTCCGCCGGCGCGAGGCCGAGACGCCGGAGGGCGACATAGGCGCCGCCAAAACAGTCTCCGGCGCCGGTCGGGTCGACTTCCGCGACGGCGAAGGCGGGGCAGTCGATGCGCGTCCCATCGGCTGCAAAGACGGTCGAGCCGCGCCCGCCGCGCTTCAGCGCGATCTCCCCGACGCCGCGGGCGAAGAGGGCGGCGACCGCCTCTGCCTCGCCGTCGACGCCGGCGGCGACGGACAGCTCGCCGCCAGAGGGCAGCAGCAGATCCGCGCTGTCGACGAGCGCCTGAAAGCGCTGATGCGTCTGACCCTGGCCTAGCAGTTCCTTGCGCAGGTTCGGATCGAACGAGACGCTGCCGCCGCGCGCGCGGATCGTTTCCATGGCCTGCTGGATCAGTTCCCAGACGCCGGGAATGGCAAAGGCGGTGCCCATCACGTGGAGGTGGCCGGCACGTGCGAACAGGGCAAGGGATGCTTCCGTCGGCCCGATCTCGGCCGCGGCCGAGGTCGCAATATTGTAGACGAAGTCACGGGTTCCATCGCCACGGTAGCGCACGAAGGCGCTGCCGGTCGGAAGGCACGGGCTGACGGCGATCGCCGAGACGTCGACGCCGTCTTTGCGCAGCCGCCTGATATTGATGCGTCCGAAATCGTCGTCGCCGACACAGGCAACGATGGCCGCCCGGCCGCCGATCCGGGCGCACTGGTCGATGAAGATGGCCGGCGCGCCGCTGGGATAGGGGCCGACCAGATGCAGCGGCTCGAGGAAGCCAAAGCCCGGCTCGACGGCCATGATCTCGACGAGGATCTCTCCGATCACGACGGTCGGCCCGAGCCCGTCCGGCGCCAACCGCGACGGCGTCAACCTGGCGGATGCGTCAGCCATCGCCGGCGCGGCTTTCGCTGTCAGCGGCGTTCATGCCGTTCCTCCCACGCTCGGTCGTTCCCTGCGGGCCACCCAACGGTGACGGGACGGAGTTCGCGTGCCCGGCCACTGGGTCAGGACGCCCGCTGGCGCCGATTTTCAGTCAGGCGTAAACGAGATTGTATCAAGGCGCAACATATTATCAGGGCGAAGGCGGGGGAGCGACGCGGAACGGCGCGCTGGACACCGAGTGGCCAGCCGCGACGGTGTCCAGCGCGTCATCACGCAGGCTCGTCGTCGCTCGGCGCAGCAACCTCGACGTAGCGGGCCGCGTCCACGGAAACGAAACGCTGGTGCATCATGCAGGCTGCACCGAAGGCGCCGCCGAACGCGGCTTCCTCGTTCACGGTGATCTCGGGGCAGGGGAAGCTGCTTTCCTGCCCTTGCTCCACATAGGCCGATACCCGCTTGGCCACGAGCGGATAGAGCGCGGCGACCGATCCGCCGAGGACGATCCTATCCGGGTCGATGATGCGGCAGGCCTGGACGAGGCCGAAGGCCAGCGCCCTTGCCCATTCCTCCGCGATGGCGACCGCGCGCGGTACCCGGTCGCGAACGTCGGCGACCAGCCTGTCGAAGCTCGGCAACTCGGTGCTGTTCGGCTCGCGATAGGCGCCGATCAGGCTTTCCAGTCCGATCATCTCTTCCAGCGTGCGGCCGGGCTCGCCTTCCAGAACCTTCAGATGGCCGATCTCGCCGGCGAGCCCGTGGGCGCCGCGCAGGAGGACGCCGTCGACGATGATGCCGCCGCCGACGCCGCTCTCCAGGACCAGGAACAGGGTGACCCCGGATATCGGCGCCGCTCGGCCATAGCTGGCACCGATGGCGAAGGCATTCGCGTCGTTTTCCGCCATCACCGCGACGGCAACCGGCAGCGCCTTCTCGACGATCTTGGCCAGGTTGAGGTTGCGCCAGCCGAGCAGTGGCGCGATGCGGAGGAGACCGTTCTTGTCCATCTGTGCGGGCACCGACAGGCCCACGCCCTCGCAGCGCTCCCACCGTTCCGGCGGGATCGACTTCGAGGCTTGCCGCACCGCGCGCTCGACCGCCGCCTCGATCCCCAGCGAGGGCACGTCGAGCGGCTCGACACTCGACGAGACGATCTTCGCCTCCAGATCGAGCTCGACGACGCTGATGTGTTCGACGCCGATCTCGATGCCGAGGAAGAACATCGCGTCGGGCACCAGCTGCAACAGGATGCCGGGGCGGCCCGCGCGAGCATAGTTCGGTCTCTCCGCAGCATCCTGCACCACCTCGCGCACAAGCCCGCTGGCGGTGAGCCCGGCGATAATATGGCCGGCTGACGAGCGGTTGACCTTCAGCTTGCGCGCGAGTTCGGCCCGGCTCAGCCGGCCGAACTGGTGGAGTGCCTGCAGGGCGGCGACCTCGTTGCTCTGCCGCACGCGGCGGGGAGAACTGGCGATCGCGGCGGGGTCGGACAACGGCATTTCCTTACGTCGGAAGGCGCGACGGGTTGGCTTGAACGCGATCCTGCATAGAACCGGCACCGGGGGGCTGCAACCCTGCGCGGTCCTCGCGGGCTGGCTGCGATCAGGCGCGGCTCACCGTGGCGCGGCGCCGCGCCGCTTCCTCCCGCCGGATGTCGATATAGGCCTTGGCGTGCCGCGCGAGCGGCAGGTTTTCCGTCCATGTGTCGCGCCAGATCGCGCAGGCGATGGACAGGCCTTCGTCGACGACGGCGCTGGAGAAGGATTCGAATGTGATGTCCCGGTCATAGCCGATGTCCAGCAACGCGTCGAAGATCAGGTCGAAGTTGATGGTGCCGTCGCCCAGATAGCCCCGATTGCTCTCGCCGATGTGGAAATAGCCAAGCCTGTCGCCGGCCAACCGGATCGCGGCGGCGGGGTTGGCCTCCTCGATGTTCATGTGGAACGTGTCCAGGTGGAGCCGCACATGGTCCGAACCGGTGGCGGCGATGAAGTCCAGGCCTTGTGCGGTGGTGTTGAGAAGGTTGGTCTCGAAGCGATTGACGATTTCGAGCACGAGGTCGATCCCCGCCGCCTGGGCGATGTCCGCGGTCCTGGCGATCGCCTCCACGCTGTTCTGACGACCGCGGTCAGTCGGCATCGCGGCGTATTTCATGTGGGCGGAATAGAGAATGCCGCCGAGCTTCGAGCCGCCGACGTCTCGCACGGCCGTCACGGCGCTGGCCAGAAGCGCCTCGCCACGCCTTACCGCATCGGGGTCCTCGCTGGATACGTCGGATGCGGCCGGCAGGCCCATGGTGACGGCGATGTCGAGGTCGAGCGACTGCGCGCGCCTGGCGAGGCGATCGAGGTCAAACTTTTCCGGCCTGAGATAGGCCAGTTCGATCAGCTTGAAGCCACAGCCGGCAGAGGCCTCCATCGCCTTCTCGATGTCGTCCTGGGTGGCCCCGCCAGTCCAGCAGAAGGAATGGATTCCGAGACGACGCATGACTTTCTCCTCCGCAGGGCGCTTTTCTTAATTGTTGTATACCGCAACAAAATGGGGAAGTGCGCGCTTTGTCAAGATTTCGGCGCTGGCACTCCGGAAGCAGGATTTCATCAACTCTCCTCCGCACCATTCCCGAGAGGCAGAGTGCCAATCACAAGTCTAGTGGCAGGCACTATACGGTTGCGCTGCAGTAATTGTTCGCAAATGCGAGATTATTGAGTCTACAGGTTATAGGCTGCAAGGCGTTGGAATCGACAGAGAACCGATGGCGCTGGATGTTCACAGCAGCCGAGGATGAAGCCTTCTGCACTGAAGGACAACGCGGCTGGTGAAGCTGGAAGGCCAATTTGAATGCTATCGCAACAAATGTTGTGCATCCCAATTTTTTGCATTAACGTCCTTGAAGATCTGCGGCGCCGGTCGTCGCGGGCAGCCCGAAATGTCCCTTCGCTGAAGGGGAAATCCACCGTCGAAGACGGGGTGTTTCGCGGTCAATAGTCGGTCCAGATGGTCGACGGCTTTGGGAGGAATAAGCATGAGACGCGCAGTCGCAGTTAGTCTGGCCGCCCTCGCGGCGGGTTTGATGGGCAGCATGGCTCCGGCCCGTGCCGACTTCTGGTCGGACGCCGGTGCCAAGTTCCAGGGCGTCACCCTGCATGGCGTGACCGAAAGCACGCCGCCGTCCAACTACATCAAGGACGTGCTCGCCCCTGAATTCGAAAAGAAGACCGGCATCAAGGTCGAGATCGAGACGACATCCTGGGACCAGATGTACGACAAGGCGATCAAGGACATGGAGGCCAAGACCGGCATCTATGACATGGTCTACATCGAGCAGGACATCATCTACGCCTACCTCTCGCGCAACTTCCTCGTCGATGTCACCAAGACGCTCAAGGACGACCCTTCGCTGAAGGCGCCGGATTTCGATGAATCGCACTTCACCACCTTCGCCAACTACTTCAAGGATGACAACGGCAACCTCTTCGGTGTGCCGATGGAAGCCTTCATCAAGATCTATCTTTACCGGACCGACCTGTTCAACGATCCGGCGGTGAAGGAGGCCTTCAAGACGGAGACCGGCAAGGACCTCGCGCCGGCCAAGACGCACGAGGACTACACGCAGATCGCGGAATTCTTCACCAAATGGGGCAAGGACAAAGGTGAGCAGCTCTGGGGCACGACGGCCCAGGCGCATACCGGCCATCCCGCTTCCTGGTACGAGTTCTTCGAGTCCGTCGCCCCCACGTTCGGGGTCTACAACTGGGGAATCGACACCTCGAAGAACTATGCCGCTTCGGTCGCCAACGGCGGCTCCATGAACAGCGACAAGTCGAAGGCGGCGCTGAAGTACTGGCTGCATCTGCGTGATATCGCGCCGCCGGAATCGGCCGCCAGCACCTGGACCGAGGTCGCAACGACCTTCGCCGCCGGACGCGCGGCGCAGGGCCTCGTCTATGGCGAGAATGCCGCCTGGATCGCCTCGGATTCCGAAAAGTCCAAGGTCGTCGGCAAGGTCGGCGTGGCGCTGCCCCCGGTCGAGCCCGGCGTGATGGAGGAGGTCGAGGCCGGCAAGGGCTATATCGGCTATTATGACGGCGGCGCCTTCGGGCTTCCCGTCACCTCGAAGAACAAGGAAGCGGCTTTGCTCTTCCTGCAATATATCGGGCAAGACTCGGTCCAGAGCGGCTGGGCCGTGGCTGCGCCGCGCATCACCAACACCGCCACCTATGAAGACCCGGGCGTCAAGGACATGGACGCCAAGCTCGGCGGCTACTACACGATGCTGAAGGACGACGGGAAGCTGTTCGCGGGTGCGCCGCCCTATCCCTTCCATGCGCAGGTGCGCGAGGCGACCGCATCGATCTTCTACCGCATCCTCACCGGCGAGGTCGGCCCGGACGAGGGCCTCGACCAGATGGCTGCCGCGGCCGAAGAGGAACTGACCAACCTCGGCTATCGCAAGTAGTCCAGAGCCAGAGGATCACGCCGCCGCCCTGTCGCGGCGGCGTGATCGCCCCTGCGCTCGTCGCTGCACCCTGGTGCGACGCTTCCGATAGGATGGTTTCATGCGGTCGAATACGGTGGGATGGCTTCTCCTCGCTCCCACGCTCGTGATCCTCGGCCTGTTCGGGATCATGCCCTTCATCTACGTGCTGTATGTCGCGTTCCACCAGTGGAACCCGTTCGGCTTCAGTCCGGACATGATCTACAACGGCGCGAAGAATTTCCGCCGCCTGGTCTTCGATCGCGAGTTTCTGCTGTCGCTCTGGGTGACCCTGAAGTTCGCCTTCTTCGCCGTGACCAGCGAGATCGCCCTGGGTTATCTGCTGGCGCAGCTGTTCACCCGCGAGTTCCCCGGCAAGGCGTTCTTCCGAACCATCCACACGCTGCCGCTGATCGTCGCGCCGATCGTCGTCGGATCGGTCTGGCGGCTAATGACGACGCCGAGCATCGGCATCATTCCCTACTATCTCGATGCCTGGTTCGGCTACGAGCTGAACATCGGACGCGATGCCGGGGCGGCCTTCGCGCTGACGGTCATCATGGACATCTGGCACTGGACGCCGCTCGTCACGCTGACGTTGCTGGCGGCGCTCGTGTCGCTGCCCAAGGAGCCGTTCGAGCAGGCGCAGATCGATGGCGCCAGCAAGTTCCAGATCTTCTGGCACATCACGCTGCCGATGATCCGCCCGGCGATCCTGGCGACGGTCTTCATCCGACTGATGGATGCATTGCGCACCGTCGACGAGGTCTGGATGCTGACGGGCGGCGGTCCGGGGGCGGCGACCCGCTATGTCGGCCTGCATATCTGGAAGGTGGTCTTTCCCAAGACCGATTACGGCTACGGCTCGGCCATTTCGGTCATCGTTCTCTACCTCACCCTGGTGATGTGCTGGATCCTTTACGTCGCGCTCGTCGCCCCGCGCGACAGGAAGAAGAGGACAAGCTGATGCCGACCGAGCGTCCCTACCTCGCCATCCTTCTCTGGTCCATTCTCAGCATCGCGACCCTGTTCCCGGTCTACTGGCTGTTCGTGATCTCCGTGAAGCCGGCGGTCGATCTTTTCACCACGCCGAGCGTCATCCTCGACTCCGTGTACTGGAAGAACTACGCCGACGTCCTCGGCAACGAGACGCTTCGCCGCTACATGATGAACTCCATCATCATCTCGACCGGCAACGCCTTCCTGGTCACGACGCTCGGTTTCATGGCGTGCTATGCGCTGTCGCGCTTCGACATCGCCGGCAAGGAAAACATCTTCTTCTGGACCATTACCAACCGGATGGCGCCGGCGGCGGTTTTCCTGCTGCCTTTCTTCCTGCTGTTCACGCAGGTCTTCGCGATTGGCGACTGGAAGCTCTACGATACCAGAATCGGCATGATCCTGTTGTATTGCACCTTCAACCTGCCCTTCGCGATCTGGACCCTGCGTCCGACGATCGACGGGATCCCGAAGGAGCTCGACGAGGCGGCGACCGTCGACGGCTGCTCGACCTGGCAGGTCATCAGCCAGGTGATCTTCCCGCTGGCGCGGCCGGGCCTCGCGGTGACGCTGATCCTGACCTGGGTCTTCGCCTGGAACGAGTTCCTGCTGGCCGCGACGCTGACCAGCTTCAACGCCCGCACCATCACCACCGGGCTCTCGGAATACGTGACCTCGACCGGCACCGAATGGGGCACCATGGCGGCCATCGCCATCATCACCCTCATTCCGGCCCTGATCATCTTCTCGGTCGTGCAGCGGCATATCGTGGCCGGCCTGACCTTCGGCGCGGTGAAGGAGTAGACGGATGAACCAACTCGTCGATCTCGATGCCGCCGACGAAGAGGCCGCCATCGTCGCCGCCGCGCCGGAGCGTCGCGGCTTCCTGCCGATCGTCACCAACTGGTTCGACCGGCTGTTCATGGGAATCTACCTCTTCGTCGCGCTCGAGCTTTTCTGGCTGCGCTTCGTCGAATGGATGGTGCCGCTGACCGTCTGCCACATCCTCGCCGTGGCGCTCGGCGCGCTGATCATCTGGAAGGGCTGACGATGAACGCCGAGGGAGGGGCGCGATGAGGGCGCTGGTGCTCGAAGAGAAGATGAAGCTGTCGATGCGCGACGTGGCCGTCGACGATGCGATGGGACCGAACGACGTGCGCATCAAGCTGCACACCGTCGGCATCTGCGGCTCGGACGTCCATTATTACACGCACGGTGGCGCGGGCATCTTCCAGGTCAAGGCGCCGATGATCCTCGGCCACGAGGCCTCCGGCACGGTGATCGAGGCCGGCACCGCAGTGACCAGCCTGGCCGTCGGCGACCGCGTCTGCATGGAGCCGGGGATTCCCGATCCCCTGAGCCGCGCGACCCGCCTCGGCCACTACAATGTCGATCCGGCCGTCCGCTTCTGGGCAACGCCGCCGGTGCACGGTGTGCTGAGGCCGACCGTGGTGCATCCGGAAGCCTTCACCTTCAAGCTGCCGGACAACGTCTCGTTCGGCGAGGCTGCGATGGTCGAGCCGCTCGCCGTCGGCGTGCATGCCGCGATCAAGGCGGATGTGAAGCCCGGCGACGTCGCGCTCGTCATGGGCGCCGGGCCGATCGGGCTCGTCACCGCGCTGTCGGCTCTGGCCGCCGGCTGCGCGCGGGTCTTCGTCAGCGACGTCGATCCGACGAAGCTCGCGCTGGCTGCCAGCCTCGGCCCGATCATTCCGGTCAACATTGCCGCGGAGGACGCCTCGGCGGTGATCCTCAAGGCCACAGACGGCTGGGGGGTCGAGATCGTCTTCGAATGTTCCGGCAACGGCCGGGCGGCGGCCGGGGTGTTCGACCCCCTGTGTCCGGCGGGCCGTGTCGTCTTCATCGGGTCGCAGATGCACGACGTCGCCTACAACGTCGGCAAGGCCATGGTTCGCGAAGCCCGCGTCGAGCACGTCTTCCGCTACGCCCATGTCTTTCCGCGCTGCGTCGCCATGCTTTCGTCCGGCGCGATAAACGTCAAACCGCTGATCACGCGTCGTTTCGCCTTTGAGGAAAGCGTCCACGCCTTCGAGGTCGCCGCCACGGCTCCGGCCGGCGAAGTGAAGATGCAGATTGAGCTGCCCCAGTGAGAGGATCGATGAATGGCTGAGGTCAGCGTCAAGAATATCGTCAAGCGCTACGGCAGCGTCCAGGTGATCCACGGGGTGGACGTCGACATCAAGGATGGCGAGTTCGTCGTGCTGGTCGGCCCTTCAGGCTGCGGGAAATCGACCTTGTTGCGGATGATCGCCGGCCTCGAGGCGATTTCCGGCGGAACCGTCAGCATCGGCGGGCGGGTGGTCAATGACATGCTGCCGAAGGACCGCGACATCGCGATGGTCTTCCAGTCCTATGCCCTCTATCCGCACAAGACCGTGCGCGAGAACATGGGCTTCTCGCTGAAAATCAAGGGGCTGCCGAAAGCCGAGGTCGAGGCCAAAGTCGCCAAGGCCGCCGATATCCTCGATCTGGCCAAGCTGCTCGACCGCTATCCCAAGGAGCTTTCCGGTGGTCAGCGCCAGCGCGTGGCGATGGGGCGGGCCATCGTGCGCGACCCGCAGGTCTTCCTGTTCGACGAACCCTTGTCCAATCTCGACGCCAAGCTGCGCGTGGCGATGCGCGTCGAGATCAAGGAGTTGCACCAGCGCCTGAAGACGACGACGGTCTACGTCACCCACGACCAGATCGAGGCGATGACCATGGCCGACAAGATCGTCGTGATGAAGGACGGCCATGTCGAGCAGATCGGCAAGCCGCTGGAACTCTACGACAGCCCGCGCAACATCTTCGTCGCCGGCTTCATCGGCTCGCCTTCGATGAACTTCATCAAGGGCCGGATCGATGAGGCGGATGGCAGGCCCGTCTTCGTCTCCGACAAGGGGGCGACGCTGCCGGTCGGCGAGGTTCGCGCCGAGAAGAGCCAGTCGGTGATCTACGGCATCCGGCCTGAGCACATTGCCATCGGACCTAGCGGAATTCCCGCACGGGTGTCGCTGCTGGAACCCACCGGCTCGGAGACGCAGATCTTCGCCAGGATCGGCGGCGACGCGATCGATGCGGTGGTCAAGGACCGGGTCGACGTCAACCCCGGTGACGAGGTGCTGTTCACCATCGACCCCCGCCGGGCCCACATCTTCGATGCGAAGACGGCGGCACGGATCTGATCCGCACTGGGGCAGGTTGCAAATCTTCCCGGACATCAAGGAAAGGCAGGCCATGGATTTCGAAGGAAAGCGCGTCATCGTCACCGGGGCGGGCAAGGGGATCGGCAGGGCGACCGCCGTCATGCTGGCCAGGCGCGGCGCTTCCGTCGTCGCTCTGACGCGATCGCCCCGCGATCTGGAGACGCTGGAGGCCGAGATCGGCTGCATCTCGATCGCGGTCGATCTCGCCGACGCCGACGCCACGCGTGCCGCCGCCCGCCAGGCGCTACCCGCCGATCTCCTGGTCAACTGCGCCGGCACCACGGAGCTCGAAGCCTTTCTCGATGTCTCGGTCGAGAATTTCGATCTTCTGCATGCGGTCAACACCCGCGCGCCGATGATCGTCGCCCAGGAGTTCGCTCGCGAACGCGTCGCCTCGGGCCGCAAGGGAGCGATCGTCAACGTCTCGAGTTGCGCCTCCTTCGTCGGCATTCCCGACCACGCGGCCTACTGCGCGTCGAAGGCGGGCTTGGACGGGCTGACGCGGGTGATGGCGAAGGAACTGGGACCAAAGGGCATCCGCGTCAACGGCGTTGCGCCGACGGTGACGCTCACTCCGATGGCGGTCAAGGCGTGGAGCGACCCGGACAAGGCTGCGGCGATGCTGACGCGCATCCCGCTCGGCCGCTTCGCCGAGCCGGACGACATCGCCGAGGTGATCCTTTTCCTGCTGACGGACGCCGCCGGCATGGTGCATGGCCTGTCGATGCCGGTCGACGGCGGCTATCTGATCGCCTGAGCCGCCGGTGTCGCGTCGTGCCATCGAAGTTGGGCGATCACGGTGCGCCGTGCGGCACACGGCAGGGGTGAACGATTGCACTTGACCCTGCGTCAGACGAAGACTTCATAAGACAGGGTGAGCAACCCGGAAAGGGTCCCAGGGAGCAGGTGTGGGAGCACCGTGCAGAGGAAGAGCTCATCCAAGGGAGGACGATATGGAGCGTCGCACGATACTGAAAGCCACCGCCGCCATGGCCGCGGTCGCAACCATCGGCCTTGGGGTCGCACCCGGAAACACCCAGGAACCCAAGAAATACCGGATAGCCCTGATTCCCGGGCTGACGACCGATGCCTTCTACATCACCATGCGCAAAGGCGCGCAGGCTGCGGCGGACGCGCTCGGCGTCGAGCTGGCATTCCAAGGGGGGCCGGAGTTCAATCCTGTCGTGCAGGTGCCGGTGCTGGACGCGATGATCGCCCGCAAGCCGGATGCCATCCTGATCGCCCCTACCGACAAGACCCAGCTCGTGGAACCGCTGCGCAAGGCCTTCGATGCCGGCATTGCCGTCATCACCGTGGACACCTTCATCGGCGAGGGAAAATACCAGACCGGTCAGGGCGGCGCCGATTTCCCGCTGTCCTACATCGCGTCGGACAATGTTCTGGGCGGGCGCATGGCGGCGCGGGCGCTGGCCAAGGCGATCGGCGAGGGTGGCGGCAAGGTCTACGTCTCCAACGTCAAACCCGGCATCTCCACCACCGACCAGCGCGAGGAAGGTTTCAAGGCGGAAATGGCCGAGAATTTTCCCGGCATCAGCGTGCTCGAAACTCAGTTCAACGAGAACGACGCCAACAAGGCAGCGAGCCAGCTGCAGGCGGTCTTTGCCCGCAACCCCGACCTCAAGGGTGTCTTCGGCGCCAACCTGTTCTCGGCGCTCGGCGCCGGCAACGGCGTCCAGCAGTCTGGCCAGACGGGCACTGTGAAGGTCATCGCCTTCGACGCGCCGACGTCGATCGTCGACAACATCCAGTCCGGTCTCGTCGATGCCGCGATCGCCCAGCATCCGGCCGAGATCGGCTATTACGGCGTCGTCTCGGCCTTCGCCCACCTCACCGGCCAGTCGATCCCGGTCTCGATCGGCACCGGCTTCACCGTGATCGACAAGGACAACGTCTCCGATCCCGAGGTCGCCAAATACATCTACTCGGACTGAGCCTGTGGCCGGGTCCCTCAGCCGCGGCGGCGGCCGGGGACCCGGCCTTCCGCCCGTCCGATCCCCATTCGGCGATCACGAGCACGATCGCCGCCGAGCAGGTGAAGCAATGTCATCATCACTAAGCGACGGTCCGGCTGCGGGCGGGGACGCCAAGCCGCAGGCCGACCATGCCGACCGTACGCGGACGATCCTGCAGCGGATTGCCGAACTGCGCGCTTGGCTGTTCCTCCTGGCGCTGGTCCTCGGTTTCGAGGTGTGGGCCCGCAGTTCATTCGGCGGCACCTTCATCCTCAACCCGTTCAATCTGCAGTCGATCGCGATCTTCGCCGTGGCGCCGCTGCTGCTGGCGACGGGCCAGACCTTCGTCATCATTTCCGGCGGCATCGACCTCTCGGTCGGGTTCGTGATGGGATTGGCGGCGGTGGTCGCGGCCCATGTGATCAATCTCGCGACGCCATCGCTCGGCATGCCGCTGGGTGTTTTCGTCGGCTTCGTCGGCGCCGTCTGCGTGGCCGCGATCCCCGGCTTCATCAACGGCCTCCTGATCTCGCGCCTGCGCGTGCCGCCGTTCATCGGAACGCTCGGCATGTTCGGCGTCGCCCGCGGCGCGGCCTTCCTTTTGGCCAATGGAACGACGGTGCCGGTCAACAACGCCTTCTTCGCCTTGATCGGCAACGGGCGGATCTTCACCATTCCCTATATCGTGATCATCACGGCCGTCTTCATGCTGTTCATGCACTACGTCCTCAGCCAAACCCGCTTTGGCCAGCACAACTACGCGATCGGCGCCAATGTGCAGGCGGCACGGCGAGCGGGCATCAACATCCGCTCGCATCTTCTGCGCCTCTACATTCTCTCGGCCTGCTGCGCCGGCCTTGCCGGGGTGCTCTATTCGGCCCGCTTCAATGCGGGTGCCGCGCAGGCCGGCGAGCCGCTGCTGCTCGACTGCGTGGCCGCCGTGGTGATCGGCGGCGCGAGCCTTTTCGGCGGGTCCGGCACGCTCCTCGGCACCATTGCCGGCGCCCTGGTCATCGCCGTGATCCAGTACGGCCTCGTCTTCGTGAATGTCGAGCCGTTCTGGCAGTTCATCAGCGTCGGCGTGGTGATCATCATCTCCGTGCTGATCGACCAGGCGCAGCGCCAGTTCGGCGGAGGCCGCGTCGATGAGTGAAACCGTCCGGCCGATCCTCGAAGTGGTGAACCTCTCCAAGCATTTCGGCGCTGTCCGGGCGCTCGACGACTTTTCCATGAGCGTGCGGCCCGGCGAGGTCGTGGCGCTGGCAGGCGACAATGGCGCCGGCAAGACGACGCTGATCAAGTCGATCTCCGGCGTCTTCCGCCCGACCTCGGGCGAGATCCGTCTGGAGGGCGTGCCCGTCAGCTTCGCAACGCCACAGGAGGCGCGAGACAAGGGGATCGAGACGATCTACCAGGACCTCGCGCTCGCCGACAACCTGTCGATCGGCGCCAACATCTTTCTCGGCCGCGAGCCGATGACGCGCAAGTTCGGCTTTCTGCCGGTGCTCGACCGCAAGAAGATGGCCGACGCCGCACGCCAGACCATGGCGCTGCTCGACTTCCATGTCTCGCGCATGGACGCGCCGGTCAGCAATTTTTCCGGAGGCCAGCGCCAGGCCGTCGCCATCGGCCGCGCCGTCTACTGGAATGCGCGAATCCTGATCATGGACGAGCCGACGGCCGCGCTTGGCGTGCCCGAACAGCGCAAGGTGATCGCGCTGATCCACCAACTGAAGGCGCAGGGACGCGGCGTCATCTTCATCTCGCACAATCTGCAGGACATTTTCGCCGTGTCCGACCGCATCGTCGTCCTGCGCCGCGGGGTCACCGCCGGCGAGCGGAGAATTGCCGAGACGACCCATGACGAGGTGGTCAAACTGATGGTGGGCGGCTGAGGCTCCGACGTGGGGCGGGCGGAACCTCGTGCGACGTCGCCCGATGCACCGCGTCGGGGCGGGCGGGTGGCGCCTGTGCCTACGGCTGAAAAGCCCGCAGCGCGCTGACAACGAGCGCGTGATCCTCGACATCGGGCAGGCCGCTGACGACGACGGCGCCGATGCAGCCTGTTCCCGTCAGAAGGATCGGGACGCCGCCGCCGCTGGCCACGTAGTCGCGATCGGCCAGTCCATAACGTTCGCCAAGCGATTGGCCCTTGGCTTCGCAGAGGAGCCGCATGGCGAGCGAGGACCGCCTGAAGCGCATGACGGTGTTTCGCTTGCGCCGGATCCATTCGGCATTGTCGGGAGTGGCCCCCGGCAACGCCACGTGAAACAGGACATGCTCGGCGAGACGATCTCGATGGCAATTGGCAAGGCATGGTCTGACGCATGTTGTCGAATCCAGGAGCCGACCCTCCAGGCAAGATTGGCGTCGAATGCCGGAAATCCAAGTCCGGATTCCTGGCTTGCGATATCCTCAAGTCCCAGAACGGTCATCACTCGCCTTCCCGCCACCTTCTGCCCTTCATACGCGAAGGGCCGCGTTCAAGTCGCGCGGTCCACCCGGTGAAGGACCAGCCCGCCCCAGATGGCCGCCTGCCAGCCCAGACTTGCATAGACGATTTCCGGCGACCGGACACCGCTCCCCGGCGGCCGACACGCGCCAATGTGGCTTGCCAGAGCCTCGCGCGGATAGCCCGGCATGTCGACCACGCCGCCACCGATCAGCAGCCGTCGCGGCGAAAACAGCGCCAGCGCGGTGGCGATGGCGATGGCCTGATCACGGATCAGAATAGCCAGCGCTTGAGAGAGGGTGGGGATGCCTGTCTGCAGAAACACCGACCCGACGTCGATCTCGAATTCAGCCGAAAGACTGGCGAGGGCAGCGCCGGAGGCGTGCGTTTCCAGGCTCGCAGGGATCTCGCCGGGGGAGGCGGGGCGCCACGGGATATGCCCGATCTCCAGCGCCCATCCGCCGCCCCGGAAAATGCCGTGCTCCCCGAGATAGGCGGCGCCGATACCCGTGCCGATATAGACAGCCAGAATTTCCGTTCTGCCGCGAACGGCGCCGGCGCGGGCTTCGCCGAGAAGCTGAAGCACCACGTCCCGCTCGAGCTGCACCGGGCACCGCAGCGCCTTCGACAGTTCCGTGGCGAGGCGGTGCCCCTCGAGCTCCGGGACGTTCTTGGCGTGCAGCACGGTATCGAAATCATGATCCAGGAAGCCGGGCACGGTCGCGACGACAGCTGTCGGCGACAGTCCGGCAGTCGTGCAGGCTTCGATGACGAGGGTTGCGAGATCGGCAGCGGGGTCCGCCGTGCGAATCCGCTGGGTCGCGAACGTCCGGGTGAAGTCGCTCGGCCTGCCATCGACGCCGAAGCCGATCTTCACCGATGTTCCGCCGATCTCGACCACGGCCAGAACGTCGCCAGTCATGTCAGGCGTCCCAGAAATGCCTGCAGCGCCGATTGGAAGTCGCGGCGATAGGCATCCCGATCGACGGCCTTTGGCGTGATGCGGACGAGTTCGGCGCCAGGAATCAGGCCGGCCAGCTTTTCTGCCATGGCCTCGGGATGCGCGAGATCCTGGCCGTGGCCGATCACCAGCACCGGCCTGTCGATCGCGGCGATCTCGGCTTCCGTCACGCCCGGCCCGTCCGCGGCGATGGCCGAGAGCAGGGCGCCGAAGGTTTTTGGTTCTGCCCGGGCGAAGAAGCCGGCAAGGCTGCTCAGATTGTCCGGTGCGAGGCGGGCAAGGGTCTCGGCAATCTCGCTTTCCATGAAACGGAGACGCGCCTCCTCGGGCTCGAAACGCTGCAGGAGATCGCCGACGAGGCCGTAGGGCCGCATGTTTTCCGGCGCGCGTTGCGTCACCCAGGCCGGACGGGCCAGGATCACGGCCCGCACCGTCTCCGGTCGGCGAACGGCGAGACGCAGGGCGATCGCTGCGCCCATGGAGATGCCGCCGACGACGGCCCGTCCGATGGCCCGTTCGTCGGCGAGCGCTGCGACGTCGTCCGCAAAACCTGCGATCGAGAAGCCGGTGGTCGGGCCGAAGGGCGAGCCGCCCTGACCGCGGCATTCCAGGGTGATCCGGCGAAGGAGAGGAGAAGTCGGCATGACGTCGGCAACCTGCGCCGCATCGCCGCCGAGGCCATGCTGAAACAGCAATGGCAGCCCCGTGCCGACGTCGCGATAGCGCAGCGCCAGTCCGTCGCGGACGAAGTGCCGGTCCGTCATCGTCCGCCGCTTTCGGCGACAATCCCGCCGAGATAGGCCGCGACATCCCTTGCCTCGGTCTCCGACAGGCCATGCGTGACCAGCGGCCCGTCGAAGCCAGCGCTGCGCAACCGCGCGACGAAATGCGGAAAGTCGATCACGCCGCGACCTGCTGCGGTGAAGCCGCCCTTCGGGTCGCGGTCCTTGGCATGCGCCATCGCGATGCTTCCGGCGAGGAGATCCACGGCCTCGTCCACGAGGCGGCGGCGCTCGGCCGGTTCGGCCACCTCGAACAGGTTGGCGGGATCAAGGACGACACGCAGCCTTGGGCTCGCCATCGTCTCGATCATTCGGCGCGCATCGGCGGCGGACGCCACGACATTGGCAAGTTCCGGCTCGATGCCGAGGTCGGCGTCGAAACGCTCGGCGATCTCCAGCGCCTTCGTCATCTCGGTGCAGAGCGCGCGCCAGGCTTGCGGCGTCGCGTTGTCGGCGTGCCAGCGCCATTGGTCGACCGGATCGCGCGTGCCGGTGCACAGTGTCACCAGACGCGTCCCCATCGCCGTCGTAGCGGCGCAGAGAGTTTCCAGCCGCTCCATGCCTCGTCGGCGGACGGCCGGGTCCGGGTGGACCATGTTGTAGGTTCCAGACACCGCCTCGATGACGATGCCGGTTTCGCGTGACGCGGCACCGATCGTCGCGGCAACCGCCGGATCGATCCGGTCGGGCATCGAGGGAAGGCCGAGGCAGGCGAGGTTGAACTGCGCGCCCTCATAGCCGGCGGCGGCTACCGCCCGCAGCGCCGGTTCGGCGCCGATCGCGGCAAACGTCTTGGCGAAGATTCCGAGCCGCATCAGACGGCCCCGGTCGCGTCGGCAAGGCGGACAAGCCTGCCGGTCTCCGCCGAGTGCGCCACGGCGACCATCGCGCGAACCGAGGCAATGCCGTCATCGATGTCGGCGCCGACCATCGGCGCGCCGTCGAGGATGACCCGCGCGAAGGCTTCCACCTGTCGGCGGTAGAAGTGCCCGTCAGCGCCGAGCGTCCGGTGCCAGCCGCCATCGGCCTCGCGAAAGATGTCGACTTCGCTGCTTTTGTAGAACCAGGGATTGTAGGTTTTCGCGAGCACGCTGCCGTTCTCGCCGTAGATCTGGAAACCTTCGTGCCAGTCCATGCGGACCGCGACGGTCAGATCGAGATGGCCGATCGTGCCGTCGGCGAAATGCGCCGTGACCAGCCAGCAATGGGCACCGAAGCGCTGGGTGAGGTGCGCCTCGACCGCTTCGATCGGGCCGCCGAGGTGACGGGCAGTGTCCAGCAGATGGCATCCGTGCGCCAGCATGTAGTAGCGCTTCAGGTTCGCCTTGGGATTGACCGCCGGCTTGCGGGCGCTGGCCGAGGTAACGATCAGCGGCTGCACGGCGTCGGTCATCGCGTAGCGGTGGGTGTTGTCGCAGTACCAGCCCTTGTAGGCGAGCTTATCGCCCATCTCGTTGTCGACGAACGCCTTGGCGCTCTCGATACCGGCATCGAAGCGCTTCATATGGCCGACCTGCAGCAGCTTTCCCGACGCCGTGACCGCCTCGCGCAGTCCTTCGGCTTCCTCGATGTCGACGCCGAGCGGCTTTTCGCAGAGCACGTGCTTGCCGGCGGCGAGCGCCAGCCGCGCAGCCTCGATGTGAAACGCGTCGGAGGTGGCGACGATCACCGCGTCGAGGTCCGGATCGTCCAGCATGGCGCGGTAGTCGGAGAATGACCGCGCCGGCGCGAATGTGGCGGCCATCCGGTGGCGCAGATCGTCGGCGACGTCGCAGATCGCGTAGAGCTCGGCATTGCGCGCCTTGGTGCAGGATTCCAGATGCGCCGCCTGGGCGATCGGCCCGCACCCGAGCACGCCGATGCGCAGCCGCTTCTCATCTTTGGCCATCGTGGGTGTCCTCTTGGCCGCTGCCGGGAGGGCAGGGCAGCGCCGCCGGCGTTTCGTTGGAAAGCATGGCCTGGTGCATCAGGTAGGCTGCCCCGAGCGCCGGACGGTTGATGTCGGCGGCGGCGGTCTGGATCAGCGGCATCGGGTAGCCCTCGACCAGCGCCGACCGCATGAGGGCCTCGATGCTGGCGGCGACGAAGGGATAGACCGCGCCCACCGAACCGCCGACGATGATGCGTTGCGGCTCCAGCATGCAGACGACGGCCGTGAGCCCCCGGGCGAGCCATCGTCCCCATTCTTCCGCGGTCAGCCGAGCCAGCGCTTCGCCTTCGTCCAATGCCGCCAGAAAGGCATCGAGGGA
This sequence comes from Aureimonas sp. SA4125, assembly GCF_019973775.1. Classification (NCBI taxonomy): domain Bacteria; kingdom Pseudomonadati; phylum Pseudomonadota; class Alphaproteobacteria; order Hyphomicrobiales; family Aurantimonadaceae; genus Aureimonas; species Aureimonas sp. SA4125. Next base: position 2,123,151 of record NZ_AP025032.1, read on the forward strand.
TCGGGGCGTGCCGGCCCGATAAGCATCGCGCGCGAGAAGCGCGCTTTTGCCGACATAGCTCTCCAGGCGTCCGGGGCGCACGGAGTCGAACACGTAGCCCTCTTCGCCGACCGGCATGTGGCCGATCTCGCCGGCGCCGCGCAGCAGGCCCCGATGCAGCCGGCCGCCGCTGATGATGCCGCCGCCGAGCCCGTTCTCGATCAGCACCACCAGCACGTCCTCGGGGTCGTGGTTCTCGCCGGTCCAGCGATAGGTCTCGGCCACGGCGAAGGCGTTGGCGTCGTTCTCGAGCAGGATGGGCACATCGCCATCGAACGCTTCTTCCAGAAGCTTCGCCAGCGGCAGGCCGTGCCAACCGAGGATCATCGCGTGATGACTTTCCCCGTCTGCAGCGGGGAAGCCGGGAATGGCCACGCTCAGCCCCCGCACCCTGCCGGGCACGGGCAGCGTCGCCGTCACCGCGTGGATCAGGGCCACCGTCGCTGCGATCGTTTGGACCGGGTCGCTGTCGCGGCCGTCGAAGGCTCGGCCCATTCTGGCACGGACCGTGCCGGCGAGATCGATGGCCAAGGCTTCGATCCGGTCGATACCGATATCGGCACCGAGGAAGAAGGCACCGTCGCCGTCGATCTCGACGAGGATTCCCGGTCGTCCCACTCTGGCTCCGCCATCTTCCACGCCCTCCGGATTTTCGCGGGCGAAGCCGGCTTCGACGAGGCTCTGCACCAGATTGCCGGTCGTCGAGCGGGTGAGGCCCAGGGAACGGGCGAGTTCGGCGCGTGTCATCGGCCCCTGCCGGAACAGCACCGTCAAGGCCCGCGCCTCGTTCGTCTTGCTCGACAAAATCACCAATACAACCGCCATTTGTTTGACTGAAAAACTAATTCGCGGATAGTCAGGCGTCAAATCGCTCATGAGTGATGCAGTGCACTGCCATCCACCGCGTGGGAGTGCAGATTGTCGATGGCTGAATTGTCTGGATTGTTCGAGGAAAGTACAATTGGCGATCGGGCGGGACGGCATGGCGCTCCTGGCCGGGAACCGGGCGGCAAGACGGAAACGAGCCTGCGTGCAGGACGGGGCGCGCAGCATGCCGGTCGTCTGCCGGCGGGGCATCCAGAGGGCTTTCTCGAAGCCTTGAGCCGGCCCTACGAGGGCCGCGCGCCGCACGCCTCGGCCGCCGCGACGCCCGGCATCGAGGATGGCGTTCGAGGGCTGCAGATGGTCGCGGCGGCCCCTCGGTCGAACGGGCAATGGACGACATTATAGCGGCGGAGCGACGTAGCCTGATCCGGATACTCCCGGTGAAAATACATCAATTCCGTCTTGCAAGTCTCTGGTGTCAGAGGCGAAATCCGGTTTCCGCATGGAAGACGTGGATCTCGCCCGGCTTCGGCGTGACGAAGGCCGTGTCGCCTGGCGCGTGACGGGCACGGCCGTGCAGGGCGATGATGGCGGATTGACCGGCCAGACGGCCGTAGAGATGCGACTCGGCGCCCGTCGGCTCGACGAGATCGACGGTAAAGGGCAGGCCCGTCGCCGCGCTTTGTGCGGTGACGAGGTCGGCGTGCTCGGGCCGGATGCCGCAGACGACCGACGTGCCCGACGCCGCATCGATGTCGGGAGCGAGAGCGAGCCGGGTCTCGCCGATCTGGATGAAGGCCGCGCCATCCTCGCGCAGCAGCGTGCCGGGCAGGAGGTTCATCGCCGGCGAACCGATGAAGGTCGCCACGAACAGATTGGTCGGGCGGTCGTAGACATCCAGGGGCGCGCCGGCCTGCTCGATGCGTCCGCCGTTCATGATGACGATGCGGTCCGACATCGTCATCGCCTCTATCTGATCGTGGGTGACGTAGATCGACGTCGTGCCAAGGCGTTTCTGCAGCGACTTGATCTCTACGCGCATCTGCACTCTGAGCTTGGCGTCGAGATTTGAGAGCGGCTCGTCGAACAGGAAGACCTGCGGCTGCCGGACGATCGCCCGGCCCATCGCCACGCGCTGGCGCTGTCCACCGGAGAGGGCACGCGGCAGGCGGTCGAGATAGGGACCGAGGCCGAGCAGATCGGCGGCCGCCTCCACCGCCTTGCGCGTCTCGAGCTTGGAGACCTTCCTGAGGCGCAGCGAGAAGCCCATGTTGTCGGCGACGGTCAGATGCGGGTAAAGCGCGTAGTTCTGGAAAACCATGGCGATGTCGCGATCCTTTGGCGCGACATCGTTGATCACGCGGTCGCCGAGCGAGACCGTGCCGCTGTCGATCTCCTCTAAGCCGGCGATCATCCTGAGCAGCGTGGACTTGCCGCAGCCGGAGGCGCCGATCAGCGAGACGAACTCGCCGTCGGCAATCGACAGGCTGACGCCGTGGATCACCTTCTGGGTGCCATAGGCCTTGCGCACGTCCCGAATTTGAACCGTCGCCATGGATATCCTCCGCTTCTAGTCTGCGTCCGACGCTCTCGCGGCGGACGGTGGCCCTGTTCAGGCGAGGACGACGACCTTCGAGAGATGGCGCGGCGCTTCGGTGTCGGCCCCGCGCATCTCGGCGACGCGCTCGCCGAAGATCTGCAAGGCCGGGAGGGCGGCAAGCGCGCGGTCCTCGTTACCCCCGGGCACATCGAGCGAGAGATCGCCGGGGCCCCCGAAGGCGAGGACGAACGCGCCCTTGTCGCGGACGTCCCGGATTACCCCGGCCTCTTCCTCTGCGGTGTCGGCGTTGTAGACGATGACGACGAAGGTTTTGTCGTCGACGAGGCTGATCGGGCCGTGGCGGTATTCCATCGGGTGGAAGGATTGCGAATAGCTGAGGCTCATCTCCTGCAGCTTCAGCGCGCCCTCGGTGGCAAGACCGTAGAGGACGCCGGAGCCGAGATAGACGAAGTGCGAGCGGCCCTGGATAATGCGGGAGATGTCGCGGTCGGCGGTCCGCATCAGTGTTTCCGCCTTGGCGGCGATGTCGGCATCGATGCTGACGCCTGCCATGCGCAGGCCAAGCAGCAGCATCAGGCTGGCCGATGACGTCATAACGATGCCCTCGCTCGGATGCGTCGGCGCGAAGACCACGGTCTCGGCCGCGCGGGCGATCGAGCTGTCCCCTTCGCAGGTGATGGCGATGGTTCTCAGTCCCGCCCTGCGGCTCGTCTCGACCGCCTGCACCGTCTCGCTGGACTCGCCGCTGCGCGACAGCGCGACCACGGTGATGTCGTCCTGTCCCGCCGCATAGCTCTCGCGGCGACGAGCCCATTCGGCCCCCGGCACCGCGATCGCCATCCAGCCGCGGCTATTGAACGCCGCCGCGATGCTCATTGCCAGATAGTAGGACGTGCCGCAGCCGACGATGACGTTCAGTCCGGCGCCGGGAGCCGGCAGCGTGATGTCGAGTGCCTCCCTCCAATAGGAGAACTGTTCGCGGATGACGCGTTCGGTGACGTTCATGAAATCGGTCCTTGAGGGGAAGTCTATTTGCCGGCACCGGCCATCAGGCCGGAGACGAGGTAGCGATTGAGGAAGAGAACGACGAGAACCGGCGGGATGATTGCCAGGATGCCGGCGGCGTTCATCAGCCCATAGTCGACGTAGTTGCGCGTCACGAATTCCGGGATCAGCACCGTCAGGGGTTTGGTCGCCAGTGTCGGCGAGAACACCAGCGGCACCATGAACTGGCCCCAGGCGCTGAGGAAGGTGAGGATCGAGGCGGCGATCAGCCCGGGCGCGGCCAGCGGAAGCAGGATCCGGATCAGCGTGTAGGTTCGCCCGGCACCATCGAGCCAGGCGGCTTCCTCCAGCGACAGCGGCAGCGACTGGTAGACGCTGCGCATCAACCAGAGTGCCAGCGGCAGGAAGGCCGAGACGTAGATCAGCGTGACGCCGAGATAGGTGTCGATCAGACCGAGCGCGATCATCAGCCGGTAGAGCGGGATCATCACGGTGTAGGCCGGGATGGCCAGCGTCGCGACGACGAGGATGAACAGCAGGTCGCGCCCGGGGAAGCGCAGCCGGACGAAGGCATAGCCGCCAAAGGCCGCGAGCACGATCGTCACCACGGTCGAGGCGAGCGAGGTAATCAGGCTGTTGAGAAAGGCGGCCGAAACCTGCGGCCAGATCGACTGCGTCTCATTGCCCTGCGAGCTGCTGGTCGCCCCGAAGAGCTTCGCGTAGTGCTCGAAGGTGACGTTCGGCGGCCAGAAATGCGGGTCGCGCGAGACAAGGTCGGCGGGTGTCGACAGGCTGGTGACCAGCGCCCAGTAGATGGGGCCGAGCGACCAGAAGAGCAGGACGAGGACGGCGACGGCGATGCCGATCTTGCCGGCGGTGCGGGAGAGGCTGCGCTGGCTCATCACTCGTACCGCGTTTCGCGGTAGACCCGCAGGACGTAGATCAGCGAGACCAGCAGCGAGGCGATCATCGCCAGCACCGACAGGGCCATGCCGAGGGAGAATTTCAGGTTTTGGAAGGCCGACATGTAGACCTGGATGATCACCGTGCGGGTGTCCAGACTGGTGCCGGCAAGGATCCAGGCCTCGTCGAACAGGTTGAAGGCAAAGACCGTCGACTGGCTGAGGGCGATGGCGATGCCGCCGGAGATGAGCGGCAGCGTCACCATGCGGAACGCCTTCACCGGCCCTGCGCCATCAAGCTTGGCCGCTTCGTAGAGTTCCCTCGGGATGCTCTGCAGCGCCGCGAGCAGGATGATCGCCGTCAGCGGCAGCATGCGCCAGACATGGACGAGCGCGATCAGAAACAGGGCCGTGGTTCGGTCATTGAACCAGACCTGGTTTGTCTCGATCAGCCCAAGCGACTGCAGCACGGCGTTCAGAAGGCCATAGCTCGGATTGTAGATCCACAGCCAGACCAGCGCGTTGACCACCGGCGGCAGGCACCAGGGCAGGACGAGGGCCGCGAGCAGCCAGCGTCGGCCGGTCCTGACCCGGTTGAGCAGCAGGGCGGCGCCGAGCCCGCCGACGGCCTGCAGCGCCACCGCGATGACGACGTAGATCAACGTGTTGAACCAAGCCTGGCGGACATTGAAGTCGCTGGCGAGCGCGGCGTAGTTGTCAAGGCCGATGAAGGGCGTTCCCGCCTTCATCGGATCGATCCGGTAGAGACTGTCGATGACCGTCGAGATCATCGGCAGGAAGACCAGCCCGCCCATGATCGCGATGATGGGGACGACGAAGGCAAGGCCGAGCCATGCCTCCCCGCCCAGCCGGCGAGGCCGTCGTTTCGACGGACTGGATGTCATGCTGTCCACCTCGCCGGCCCGTCCTACTCTTGGGCCGTCTTGGCGGCAGCGGCGATCTGCTCCACCGCCTCGGCGACGGTGATCTGCCCCTTGGCAGCCTGGTTCAGATAGGTCGCGACGGCGCTGGAGAACTCCGGGTACCAGCCAGGCGTGCCCTGGGCGAACAACGGCTCGACCGTGGCGGCCTGCTGCAGAAGGACGGTGCCGCTGGCGAGCTTGCCGTCGGCATTGAGCTTCTCCAGGACGCTGGTGCGGGTCGGCAGGTTGCCGAGCGTCGTGTAGCTCTGGATCTGGTCTCGGGCTTCAGCAGCCAGTCGATGAAGGCCAGACCCGCCTCCGGATCGGCGGCCGAGATAGGGATGCCGACGGCGCCCGGCAGGCCGAAGGTGCGTGACCGGCCGGAGGTCGAGGGCAGCAGTGCCGCCTCCACATGTTCGGCGACCTGCGACTTGGCCTTGTCAGAATAGACCGCGACGTTGCCAGCCCAGCCGGCGACATCGAAGGAGATGCGGCCGCTCTTGAACAGTTCCTGGATCTCGACGTCCTTCAGGCCGGTCGACGCGGGATCGATGAGGCCCGCCTTCAGCGCCTCGACCTCAAATTCCATCGCCTTGTAGCCGGCCGAATCCGGCGCCGTGAATTGCGGTGCGAAGGCGTCGTCGAAGAGCTCCCCGCCGAAGGCCTTGGTCAGGAGGTACCACGCGGTGGCACTGCCCTCGGTCGCCGACAGCGGCAGACCGATCGGGAAGTCGGCAATGCCCGCGGCCTTGATCGCCTTGGCCGCGGCGAGGAGGTCGTCGGGCGTCTTTGGCGCGTCCTTGATGCCGGCGCGGGTCAGGTGATCGCGGTTGAGGATCAGAATGCGGAAGTCGTTGTTGTAGGGCACGGCGAGCAGCTTGCCGTCGAACTGGAAGATCTTGGCCGTCGGCAGGTCGGCGAGGAGCGCGGCGTCGACCTTGTCGGCCAGCAGCGCGTACCAGCCGGCCGAGCCGAACTGCCCGACCCAGGACCAGTCGACCTCGGTGACGTTGGCCGGCGCCGTGCCGGCGACCATCGAGGTCACGATCTTGGTACGGATGTCGTCCCAGCCGAGCGTCTGGGTCTCGAGGCTGATCCCGGTTTCGGCGACGAACCGGTCGGTCATGTCTTTCGGCAACGTGCCCCAGGGCGGCAGCAGGACCGAGATCGCCTTGCCCGCCTGCGGCTGGGCATCCTGCCCGAAAGCGGGAAGGCCGAAGACGAGCGGCATGGCGGTCATGGCGGCGAGAAGCGAGCGTCGGTTCATGGCATTTCCCTTTGGCTACGGTTGCGGTGACGAGACGGGATGGTGGGCGAGGGAGGCGGAGAGGCGATCGATCCAGGCGTCGTTGACCGGCCAGCCGGCCCGCTCGGCCGCGCGCAGCAGCGCGCCGCCGACCGGGGAAAGGCGGGGCGGTACGGGGGCGATGCCGAGGTCGGCGGTAACGGCGGCCAGAAAGGTCGGGCTGGCGAAGACGCCGCCGGCATAGCTCCAGCGGAGCGGCTGGTCGGTGCCGACCATCCGCCAGGCAGCGCCGGCATGGTCGGACAGATGGGCGGCGGCGGCGTGGATCAGGCGGCTGGCGTCGGGATCGCAGGTTTCGCACAGCGCCGACACGATGCGGGCGAGCGAGGCGAAGCCGGCGCGCCGGTTTTCGAGGGCGGCGGCCCAGAACAGAAGGTCGTCCGGTCCGATCGCGAGATTGTCGAGAAGGGCAGCGGCAAAGGGCAGGGCGTCGCTGCGGCCGTCAAGGGCGCGCGTGGCAAGGCCCAGCGCCTCGCGGCCGATCCAGAAGGCGCTGCCCTCGTCGCCAAAGGCTTCGCCCCAGCCGCCAATGCGCACCTGGCGAGCGTCCGGCCCGCCGGCGCTCGCCCAGGCCATCGAGCCGGTGCCGGCGAGCAGCAGCACACCGCCCGCGCCGGCCAGCGCGCCGTCGAAGGCGATGCGCACGTCGTTTTCCACAAGCGCCTCGTCGCCCGCGAGGGCCGCGACGACGCTCTTCTGGTGGTCGCTCTGTGCCGCGATCTCGCCGAACGAGGAAAGGCCGAAGACCGCCGCCTCGATTTCTTGGGTCGGCGCGCGCGACGCGACCATCATGTCGCGCAGGAGTAGAGCCCAATCGGGATGGGCAGCCGGGTCCATGCTCGCCCCACGCTCCACCGAGACGATGTCGCCGCCCCTCGTGGCCAAAGCGAGAAGCGTCTTGCTGCCGCCGCCGTCGACGCCGAGGATCAGGCCCATCAGGTCTCCTCCTCGTCGGGAGCGGCGACCAGCGGCACGGCGACGACCGTCGTCGGGCATCCGAGGTCGCTCAGCCGGTGTCGCCAGTCCGGCGAGAGCGCCGCATTGGTCACCAGCGAGACGGCGGGCCCCAGCGCGGTGACGAAGTAGGTGAGGCGCTGGCCGAATTTCGAGGCGTCGGCCAGCAGCACGGTTTCAGCCGAGCGCGCCATCATCCGTTCGTTCAGCCGTGCTTCGTTCTCGTCGAGGCTGTAGAGCCGGCCGTCGTCGGCAATCGCGCCGGCGCCGAGGAAAAGCTGGTCGAACCAGAGCCGGTCGATCATCGCCTCTGCGGCGGCGCCGACCATCGAGGCGTTTTCGGATCGCAGTCGGCCGCCGATCACGGTCACGGCCAAGCCGGCAATCTCCATCAGCGTCTGGGCGACGACAAGTCCGTTGGTGAACACGGCGAGCGGCATCGGATCGAGGCGCAGCCGACGGGCGAGTTGCAGCACCGTGGTCCCGGCGTCGAGGAAGACCGTGCTGTGCGGCTTGATCCTGTCGAAGGCGGCATCGGCGATGGCACGCTTGGCGGCGATGTTTTCCTGCTCGCGCAGCGCGAACGCGACTTCGACGCCACTGCCGCGCGAAATCCGGGCGCCGCCATGGGTCCGGGCGATAATGCCTTCCGCCTCGAGCGCCAGCAGATCTCGCCGGATGGTCGCAGGGGAAGCGCCGACAGCCTCGGCGATGTCCTGCACCGAGCTGAAGCCATGCGAGTAGAGGTGCTGGCGAATGGCCGTCAGCCGGTCGTCCTTCATCGCTCGCGGGCCTCCATGCCGGGTGGACACATTCCGCCTGCTCCGGAATGCTGACCGGGAATCCGGCGCGAAAGGGAGCAGGCGCTTCTTCTTCATTGATGACCGGTCAAAAGATCATCGTCAATCAGAAATATGACCAACCTTGATCGTTTGATGCGACTGACATAGAGTTTTGCCAGGTTCACACGGCGCAACGGGAGACAGACGATGCTTGACGAACTGAAGGCTCTTCCGGGGCGGAGCGCCGGCGCCACGCGTTGCGGCATCGTTTCGATCTGCTCGGCGCATCCCTGGGTGATCGAGGCCACGCTGACCCACGCGCTCGCCCTGACAGGCCCCGTGCTGATCGAGGCGACCTGCAACCAGGTCAACCAGTTCGGCGGCTATACCGGCATGACGCCGGCGGACTTCCGTGGCTTCGTCGCGGGCATCGCCGACAAGGTCGGCTTTCCTGCGGGAAGGCTGATCTTCGGCGGTGATCATCTCGGCCCCAACCCCTGGCGCGACAAACCAGCCGAGGTGGCGCTACGCCATGCCGAGGTGATGGTCGCCGCCTATGTCGAGGCAGGGTTCGGCAAGATCCATCTCGACGCCAGCATGGGCTGCGCCGGGGAGCCGGAGGCTGTCGGCGACGCCGTCGCGGCAGAACGCGCCGCGCGCCTTGCGAAGGCCGCGGAAGCGGCGGTCGACCGGTCGGGCCAGGCCAGGCCGCTCTACGTCATCGGAACCGAGGTGCCGACGCCGGGCGGCGCCCTGGAAGCACTCGACCATGTCCTGCCGACAACCCCCGAGGCGGCGCTCCAGACGCACCGCATCCATGCCGAGGCCTTTGCCGCCCAAGGCCTCGACGACGCCTTCGGCCGCGTCGTCGGGCTGGTGGTGCAGCCCGGCGTCGAGTTCGGCGACGCCGACGTCGTGCACTATGCCCGTGCCCGCGCGGCCGCTCTCAGCGCTGCGCTGGCAAGGCTTCCGGGACTGACCTTCGAGGCACACTCCACCGACTATCAGAGCGGCGCGGAGCTCACCGCTCTCGTCGACGACGGCTTTCGGATCCTGAAGGTCGGTCCCTGGCTGACATTCGCCCTGCGCGAGGCGCTCTACGGGCTCGACGCCATCGCCCGCGATCTCGGCCTCGCCGGTTCAAAGGAAGGACTGAAGCCGGCGATGGAGCAGCTGATGCTGTCCGAGCCGGCCTCCTGGACGAGATACTATGCCGGCGACGACAGGACGCTGCAGGTGAAGCGACACTACAGCTTCAGCGACCGCATCCGCTATTACTGGCCGCACCCCGAGGCGCAGACGGCGGTGGCCGATCTTCTTGAAAAGCTGGAAGGCGTCAGCATTCCGCTCCCGCTGATCAGCCAGCATCTTGGCCGGATCGCCAACCGGTTCGAAACGCCGTCGGCGCCTGTCACGGCCAAGGCGCTGATCTTCGCCTCGATCGATCGTGTTCTCGACCTCTACGCGACTGCCGTTCGCGCCAGCTGACGCAGCGGTCTTCCAGCCGGTCATCGGGCCATCGCAAGATAAATGGTGGGCTGACGATACCAACGCCGCAGACGTCCGGCGAACCCCGAAGGGCCCGAGCTGAAATCACCCGGCAAGGGGATGGTGGGCGATGACAGGCTCGAACTGCCGACATCCTCGGTGTAAACGAGGCGCTCTACCAACTGAGCTAATCGCCCTTTCGGGGTGCGGGGTGGAGATAGGCGATCGGGGACCGGGAAGCAAGCTTTTCGGCAGCGCTCGATTGCTGGCCCGCGCTTTGCGATTGGCGAGGCCTCGCGCTGTTGCCCGCCCTCCCTGCGGATGTGCCGGGCAGAGGATCGACCGCCTACGCCGATCGAGAGCGCCACGGATGCCTTGGCCGCGATCCCGCCCGAGCCCGTGTGGCCTCAGATTTCGGCCTTGGCCCAACGGCCCCGTCATGATCTAGATCTGAACGCTGCTACTTTTCGCGGCAGATCCTGCTGAACGGCGCCTTTGCCGGCAACGGGTCGATTGCTCTCGAAGGCGCCGGATGCGGCAACGATCCCAGATTGGAATAGACATGCAAAAATCCGACGGACGCACTGGCAGCTGGGATGCCCAGCGGCTGCGCCTCGCGGTCAAGGCCGCCGGCGTCGCGTTGTGGTCGTGGAATGTCGACACCGACGAGCTGGAACTCGACGACCGTTCGATCGAACTCTGGGGTTTGCCCGATCGTCATGGCGTCACCTTCGAGGATCTGTCGGTGCATATCCATCCGGCCGATCGGGACAGGGTGCGGGCGGCGTTCGCGGCGACGCGCGCCATTGTCGGTCCATATGAGATCGATTTTCGCATCATGATCGGCGATGAACTCCGGTGGATCTCGGCCAGAGGGCAGGGGAGCGATGCCGACATTCTCGACCGGACCATGTTCGGCGTCTTTCTCGACGTCACCGGCCGCAAGCAGGCCGAGGAAGGCAACGAGTTGCTCGCCGGCGAGATGAGCCACCGCGTGAAGAATCTCCTCGCGATCGCCACGGGCCTCACCAACATCACGTCGCGGTCGACCGAGACGTCGGCCGAGATGGCGCGGGAACTGACGCAGAGGCTGACGGCGCTGGGTCGCGCGCATGACCTCGTTCGGCCCTTGCCGGGCAACCAGGGTTCCGCCGCTCTTCTCGGCGACCTTCTGAGCGTTCTTCTGGCGCCGTATGACGACCTCGGGGCGTTCAGCGGCCGGATCCGTGTTTCCGTCCCGCGGATGGGGGTCGGCGAGGCCGCCGCCAACACGCTGGCCCTCGTCGTTCACGAACTGGCGACGAACTCGGTGAAGCACGGCGCGCTGTCAGCCGATTCCGGAACCCTGGATGTCTCGTGCGATTCTCCAGGGGAAGACGTCGTCATCGTCTGGACGGAGCGGGGCGGTCCAACGACGGAAATCCAGGAATGCATGCGGGGCTATGGAAGAAAACTCATCGACCGCAGCGTCACGGGTCAACTGGGCGGTTCGATCACCTATGACTGGCAGCCCGAGGGGCTGGTTGTCACGCTGACGGTCCAGGCGAGTTCACTCGCCAAGTGACGCGAACGGGGATGTTCCCCGCCTGCTGACATCAACCGATCCGGCTTTTTAGGGCCAACACGCCACCCGCTCGCCGATCGCGGGCAGGGGTGTCTGCGCCATGGCTCCGCAGTTCATCCCGGTCTTGGTTACCAATTAGTTAGGACATTTTCGGCAATCATAGGCCGCGGCATGGAACGGGTATGCCGCGAGCCGATTGAGTGCTTCTGTCTGACGGAAACGGTAACGATGGTCGAAAAATCCTATCTTCCCGCAGCGATCGAGCGCACCGACCTCGATCGTCTCGGCGCCATCGATGAAAACGAGCTTCGGGAAATGGCCGAAGAATGTGCGCGCTGGCTCCGGTCCTGCCGCGAGTTTCGCCACTCCCTCGTGACACCCGCTGCCCGGACCGTGTGGGCAGCGCTTGGCCAGAGGGAGTTCGACGAAGTGGCGGCGATCCACGATCGACTGGAGTCGGAGGTGGCAAGGCGTGGGCAGCCCGTTTTGCGTCGATGCGCGCGCTCCCACTAGAGCATGATCCCGAAAGGTGGCTTCCGGCTTTCGGAAAGAGATCATGCGGAAACAAAGGACTAAAGCGGGACGGCGATTCGAAGAAAACCCATATCGCTTTAGAACAGGGGTGGCGACGGTCACCGCCGCGCGGCTCGCCGAGGCCCCAATGACCAAGTTCCCCCCATCACGCGGCCCGTTGATGCTGTAGGCGCTTCTGCCCTGGTGCGTCAGAAGTGAGCGGCGAGGTCTCGTCGCGCCAACAGGTCGGCAGGGATGTCATGGATCGCCCCGGCGCCGGCTTTCGGGAGCGTGCGAGCGCCGAAGCCGCGATTGCGGAGGGCAATCGTGTGAAGGCCGAATTGGCGACCGCTTGGACATCGTGGGGGCTGTCCCCGACGACGACGGCATCGGCGACGTCTGCACCGATCTTTCAAGCGCCGCCGCGATGATGTCGGGAACCGGCTTTTGCAATACGATCCGCGACGAGTCCTCAACTGCGGCGGCTCAGCCGGCTGACATCAAGCACGACGATACGGGCGCAAGCCGGATAACACTCGGATTCCCAAGACTTGACGCTGTGCCGCAGATCGACCCGCCTCGGCGCGGTTCAAGGCAGGGCAAGGAAGCCCAGCGGCCCGCGCTGACGCCGGTTCACAGATTGACCCGGGTGCCGAGTTCCACGACGCGGTTTGCCGGGATCTGGAAATAGTCGATGGCGTCGTAGGAATGGCGGGCCATCTTGATGTAGATGGCGCGCTGCCAGCGCGGCATGAGGCTGGCGCGCCCGGCCTTGATGGAGCGACGACCGACGAAGAAGGTCGTCGACATGATGTCGAACTTCACCCCTTCGCGCACATGAATCAGCGCCTTCAGGATGTTGGGCTCCTCGAGGAAGCCGTAACGCAGTTCCAGGATCCAGAAGCTGTCGTCGAGTTTCTGAAGCCTCGCCCGGCGGGCCTCCGCGACATAGGGCGAGGACATCGTCCGAACGGTCAGGATCACGTTGCGCTCGTGCAGGACGTGGTTGTGCTTGAGGTTATGGCGCAGGGCATCCGGCACGATCGTCGGTGCGCTCGTCATGAACATCGCCGTTCCCGAAACCCGGATGACCGATGAGCGCTTCATCGCCGCGGCGAAATGGACCATGGTTTCGCTGCCTTCGACCGCCTTGCGGGTCGCGATGCGCGTGCCCCGCATCCAGATCGCCATCAGCATCATGATGACGGCGGCGATGAGCAGAGGCAGCCAGCCGCCGTCTAGCAGTTTCAGGAGATTGGCGAGGAGGAAAGCGCTGTCGATCGCAAGGAACGGCAGCACCACCGCCAGCGCCAGGCCAAACCCCCATTTCCAGCCGCGCGCGAAGACGACGATCGCCATGAGGCTCGTGACGACCATCGTGCCGGTGACGGCGATTCCGTAGGCCGAGGCGAGGGCGGAAGACGAGCCGAAGGACAGGACGAGCGCGACGACGCCCGCCAGCATCAGCCAGTTGATCGTCGGCAGGTAGATCTGTCCGCGTTCAGACGCCGAGGTGTGCTCGATCTCGAGGCGGGGCAGGAGGCCGAGTTGGATCGCCTGCTGGGTCAGCGAGAAGGCGCCGGTGATGACCGCCTGGCCGGCGATGATCGTGGCGGCCGTGGCCAGCAGCACCAGCGGCAGACGCGCCCATTCCGGCGCCGACAGGAAGAACAGGTTCGGGATCGCCGCCGGCTCCGACAGGGCAAAGGCACCCTGGCCGAGATAGTTGAGGAGCAGTGCCGGCGCGACGATGGCAAGCCAGGCGTAGCGGATCGGCTTCTTGCCGAAATGCCCGAGGTCGGCATAGAGCGCCTCGGCCCCGGTGACGGCGAGGAAGACCGAGCCGAGGACGGTGAAACCGACGATACCGTGGCTGGTCATGAACCACAGCCCGTTGATCGGGTTGAGCGCGGCGAGAATCGCGGGATTGGCAATGAGATGCGTGATTCCGATGAGCGCCAGCGACGCGAACCACAGCGACATGATCGGGCCGAAGAAGCCTGCGACCCTCGATGTGCCGTAGGATTGAACGACATAGAGCGCGACGATCAGCGCCAGCGAGATCGGGATCACATAGGCCCCGAGGGCGGGAGAGATGACCTTCAGCCCCTCCACGGCGGAAAGAACCGAGATCGCCGGCGTCAGGATCGCGTCGCCGTAGAAAAGGGCGGCGCCGAGGGTGCCGAGAACGAGAATGGTGGTGCTGGGCTTCGACAGGGCGCGCTGCGTGAGCGCCATCAGCGCGAGCGCGCCTCCTTCGCCGTGATTGTCGGCGCGCAGGATCAGGACGACATATTTGATCGTGACGACGACGATCAGTGACCAGACCAGCAGCGAAACGACGCCGACGATTTCCTGCGTCGACGGTGCGCCGCCGACATGGAGGAGCGATTCCTTCATCGCGTAGAGCGGGCTGGTACCGATGTCGCCGTAGACAATGCCGACGCTGCCGAGAATGAGGACCGGCAGGCTGCGCTTGGGGTGATGCGGCTCGGCGATGTCGGCAAGCGCGGCGTCCGACTCGGCGGTGCTGTCGAAGGTCATGCGGCGACGGCTTTCTCAAACGGCAGCGGAGTGTGGATATAGGTCACGGCGCCCCGCGTCATGAAGGTGCTGCCATCGCCGAAAGGGAGGTGAAGCGCCGGTGCCTCCCTTTTTGTGCATTGCGAAGTAACAGAATTCGCCTTCGCCGCAAACCGGGCGTCTCGTTGCCGAATCTGCCCGGCTAGAGTCTCGGGCGATTTATCGAGATCGCCCGAGACTCTAGGTCTTTGCTTGCCGCGCCGGATGCTGCGAAAAACCGGATTCCACTTTTTCGCCCGGCGCTTTAATCGTTGCGAGATGCATCGACGGAATGCTGCCCTGCCGACGCATCCCGGCACTCCACTAAAGGACCGGTCAGCAATCGTCCTTGCTGCATTCCGTTCCATTCCCGGCCCGTTCGATTAATCGCCGGCCCTCTTCGCATTTGCCGATATCGCGCTTGACAGGGCAGGGGTCGTCTCGTAGATCAGCGCCACAAGCCGCCGCAAGCGGCCTGGAGCGCGGGTGTAGCTCAGTTGGTTAGAGTGCCGGCCTGTCACGCCGGAGGTCGCGGGTTCGAGCCCCGTCACTCGCGCCAGTCTACTTCCATTGTCGTATCAGGCAATGGAAGTAGACTGAAGCTCCTGAACTTTGACAAGTTCGTTCTTGCGACATTTAAGTTTCATGCAGCGGCACTACCGGACAGATTGTCCGGCAGTGTCGCTGCATGTGTTGATCTCTTGTTGTCATGCGGCTTGAACGGGGCAAGGCTTTGGCCCCGGCGGGGGCAAGGCTTCGACTCATGCAGACCATCCCCGACCCGCGCGCGGTGACACGGTGACACGGTGCCGTCGTGACGATGTCGACGAAGGCGAGGCGCTCGGCGGCCGAGCGTGTCTCAACTCTGCGACAACGGCTGAATTCCCGGCAGCCGCGACCGTGAGGGATGCTTGCGCTCTCGGATTGAAGGGTCTAGTTCTCGCCGCATTGCAAGAGACGGTCGGTGCGACCCGATTTCGCATCGAATTCGGTGTGGTGGACGCCTATTTGTCCCCTTGCCGACGACGTCATTCTGCCCGGTTGTCCTACCGCCAGCGCGGTCGGAGCCGCTGCCGCCGCATCATTGGGATCGCCGATGCCCACACTTCTCGCTTCCTATCTGCCGATCGTCATTTTCGTCGGCGTAGCACTGTTCATCGGCCTGGCGCTCCTGGTCTCCCCGTTTCTGGTGGCCTTCCGCGCGCCGGACGACGAGAAGATGTCGGCCTATGAGTGCGGCTTCGAGGCCTTCGATGATTCGCGCATGAAGTTCGACGTGCGCTTTTACCTCGTGTCGATCCTCTTCATCATCTTCGACCTCGAGGTCGCCTTCCTGTTTCCGTGGGCCGCCTCGTTTGGCGCTGTCGGCTGGTTCGGCTTCTGGTCGATGATGGTGTTCCTGGGCGTTTTGACAATCGGCTTCATCTACGAGTGGAAGAAAGGCGCCCTCGAATGGGACTGACCGATAGAGAGACCTTCCTGCGCGCCGCCTCGGTGGAAGCCGGCAGCCGCTCCAGCGCGCTGCAGGTGCCGCGCGCGCCCGATCCGTTCCTGACCGACATCAATGACGAGCTGGCCGACAAGGGCTTCCTCGTCACCTCGACCGACGATCTCATCCAGTGGGCCCGGACGGGATCGCTGATGTGGATGACCTTCGGCCTGGCCTGCTGCGCCGTCGAGATGATGCAGATGTCGATGCCGCGCTACGACGCCGAACGTTTCGGTTTCGCGCCGCGCGCTTCACCGCGCCAGTCGGACGTCATGATCGTCGCCGGCACGCTGACCAACAAGATGGCCCCGGCGCTGCGCAAGGTCTATGATCAGATGCCCGAGCCCCGCTACGTCATCTCGATGGGCTCATGCGCCAATGGCGGCGGCTACTATCACTATTCCTATTCGGTGGTGCGCGGCTGCGACCGGGTCGTCCCCGTCGACATCTACGTCCCGGGCTGCCCGCCGACGGCCGAGGCACTTCTCTATGGCGTTCTGCTGCTGCAGAAGAAGATCCGCCGCACCGGAACGATCGAGCGCTAGTCGCTGCATCATGAGACAAGGGGCTTCGCGCGTCCGATGAACGAATTTGCCGATAACATCAGCGACCTGCTCGGCGACAAGCTCGGCGAATCGATCACGGCCTTCGGGGAACTGACGATCATCGTCGACGCCTCGGACATCATCGAGACGCTGACCCTGCTGCGTGACGCGCCAGGTCAGGAGTTCGTCGCTCTCGTCGACATCTGCGGCGCCGACTATCCCGCCCGCGCAGACCGTTTCGAGGTGGTCTACCACCTTCTCTCGCCGCGCCAGAACAAGCGGATCCGGGTCAAAGTCCGCACGAGCGAGGACAATCCGGTGCCGTCGGCGACGGCGGTCTATGTCGGTGCCGACTGGTTCGAGCGCGAGGCCTACGACCTGTACGGCATCCTCTTCACCGGCCATCCCGATCTTCGCCGCATCCTCACCGACTACGGCTTCGAGGGCCATCCGCTGCGCAAGGACTTTCCGCTCACCGGCTTCGTCGAGGTGCACTACGACGAGGCGCTGAAGCAGGTGATCTACGAGCCGGTGGCGCTGCGCCAGGAGTTCCGTAACTTCGACTTCCTGTCGCCATGGGAAGGCACCGACTACGTGCTGCCGGGCGACGAGAAGGCAAAGCTGAGCTGAGGGTCGACATGAGCGGAGCGGGTTCCAGTCTTTCCGGCGGCTGTCTCTGCGGCAGCGTTCGTTTTACGGCAACGGTTGCCGCCCACGAATTCGCCGCCTGTCACTGCAGCATTTGTCGCCGCTGGTCGGGTGGCGTCTTTCTCGCCGTCGACTGCGCGAGCCTGACGATCGAGAACGACGAAGGGCTCGGCATCTACCGCTCTTCCGACTACGGCGAACGCGGTTTCTGCAAGACCTGCGGCTCCAACCTGATCTGGCGGATGCAGGACGGCAGTGCCGCGGTCGTGTCTTTCCAAGCGCTCGACGAGCCCTCCGGCTTCACCTTTGCCAGTGAGATATTCGTCGACGAAAAGCCTGACGTCTACGCCTTCGCCAATCCGACGAAGAAGATGACGGGCGCAGAATTCATCGCGGCCTTTGCCGGCGAGGGAACGTAACATGGCTGAAATCGACGTCCGCAACTTCAACATCAATTTCGGCCCGCAGCACCCGGCGGCGCATGGCGTGCTGCGGCTGGTGCTGGAGCTCGACGGCGAAGTCGTCGAGCGCGTCGATCCGCATATCGGCCTCCTGCACCGCGGCACCGAGAAGCTGATCGAGGCAAAGACCTACCTGCAGGCGATCCCCTATTTCGACCGGCTCGACTATGTCGCACCGATGAACCAGGAGCATGCCTTCTGCCTCGCCATCGAGCGGCTGACGGAAGTGTCTGTGCCGAAGCGCGCGCAGCTGATCCGCGTGCTGTATTCCGAGATCGGTCGCATCCTCTCGCATCTTCTCAACGTCACCACGCAGGCCATGGACGTCGGCGCCCTGACGCCGCCTCTCTGGGGCTTCGAGGAGCGCGAGAAGCTGATGGTGTTCTACGAGCGCGCCTCCGGCTCGCGCATGCACGCCGCCTACTTCCGCCCCGGCGGGGTCCATCAGGATCTGCCGCAGAAGCTCGTCGACGACATCGGCGCCTGGTGCGACCCGTTCCTGAAGGTCTGCGACGACATCGAGGGGCTTCTCACCGAGAATCGCATCTTCAAGCAGCGCAATGTCGATATCGGCGTGATCGGCATCGACGACTGCTGGGCCATGGGCTTTTCCGGCGTGATGGTGCGCGGTTCGGGCGCCGCCTGGGACCTGCGCAAGTCGCAGCCCTACGAGTGCTATGACGAGATGGAATTCGACATTCCGATCGGCAAGAACGGCGACTGCTACGATCGCTACCTCATCCGCATGGTCGAGATGCGCGAATCGGCAAAGATCATGAAGCAGTGCGTCGAGCGCCTGTCGGGCACCGAGCGCACCGGCCCGATCGCGGCGACGGAGGGCAAGATCGTGCCGCCCAAGCGCGCCCAGATGAAGCGCTCGATGGAAGCGCTGATCCATCACTTCAAGCTCTATACCGAAGGCTTTCACGTTCCTGCCGGGGAAGTGTATGCGGCGGTCGAGGCGCCGAAGGGCGAGTTCGGCGTCTATCTCGTCGCGGACGGCACAAACAAGCCGCATCGCTGCAAGATCAAGGCACCGGGCTTTGCCCATCTCCAGGCCATGGATTTCATGTGCCGCAAGCACATGCTGGCCGACGTCTCGGCCATCCTCGGCTCGCTCGACATCGTGTTCGGCGAGGTGGACCGCTAGGATCGATGGCGGGGATCGGGACGTGCTAGGATGACGCCATGATTCCGAAGCCCGCCAGATCCGAAAAAATGACCGCCGACGCCTTCTACACCTGGGCCGAGAGCTGGGGTGAGGGCGAGCGCTACGAGCTCGTGGAGGGGCTGGCCTACCGGCTGCAGTGCGAGCGGGTGAGTCACGCGGAGACCAAGGCGGCGGTATGGCTGGCGCTTCGCAACGCCATCGCCGGCGCCCAGCTGGACTGCCGCGCGTTTCCGGACGGAGTCAGCGTCAGGATAAGCGACCACAATGTGCGCGATCCCGACGTGGTCGTCCAGTGCGGACACTATGACAGCAATTCCCTGTTCGCTCCCAACCCGGTCGTCGTCGTCGAGGTGATCTCGCCGTCGAGCGTCAAGACGGATGTCGACCGAAAGCTGATCGACTATTTCTCGGTCATGTCGATTCTCCACTACATGATCGTCTACGGCGATGACGGGCGGATCGTTCACCACTTTCGATCGAGCGCCGGAGCCACGATCGAGACCCGCATCCTGGGGCGCGAGGCGATCATCGAACTGTCGCCCCCGGGACTTGTCGTGGCGGCAGCCGACTTCTTCGTCGACCCGGCGCCCGAGGATGCTTCGGCTCCTTGACCCTGCGGCTTTCGGCCACTGGCCTTTTGCCGATCCTATGTTAGAACGCGGCGCAGCAATGCGATTTAGAAACAAACCAGAGAAGCCGAGGTCCGATGTCCGTCAGACGTCTCGCGGAAGATAGCGTCCAGCCCGCCGGCTTTGCCTTTTCGGCCGACAATGCCAACTGGGCCGAGAGCACCATCCAGAAATATCCGGAAGGCCGTCAGCAGTCGGCCGTCATTCCCTTGCTGATGCGCGCGCAGGAACAGGACGGCTGGGTCACCAAGGCCGCCATCGAGCATGTCGCCGGCATGCTGAAGATGCCGCTGATCCGCGTTCTGGAAGTCGCAACCTTCTACACCCAGTTCCAGCTGAAGCCGATCGGTACCCGAGCCCACATCCAGGTCTGCGGGACAACTCCCTGCATGCTGCGCGGCTCGGACGAACTGATCCGGGTCTGCAAGTCGAAGATCCATGCCGAGCAGTTCCATCCGAACGCCTCCGGCACGTTGTCCTGGGAAGAGGTCGAGTGCCTCGGGGCCTGCGTCAACGCGCCGATGATCATGGTCTTCAAGGACACCTACGAGGATTTGACGCCCGAGCGTCTGGAAGCCATCATCGACGGTTTCGAAAGCGGCGAGGCGATCCCTGTCGGCCCGCAGATCGACCGGCAGCTGTCGGCGCCGGAGGGTGGACCGACGACGCTGCTGGAAGAGAAGGCCTCGCCCCCTGCCGAGGGCGGCCCCGCAGCAGGGGCAGCGCCGCAGGGCCCCGGCGCCGGTGGGAGCGTCGAGGGCGAGGAGTCCAATGCGGGCCGTCCACGCACGGGCGCTGCCGAGACCGATCCGAGCCTCGTCGGCATGAGCAAGGGCACAGGCGGCACTGCCGGCCAGCAAACAGAAACCGCCATCGACCCGTCCGCTGGTGCCAGCCGTCCGCATGCCGGCTCGACCGGCGGCGAAGTCGACGGGCCGACGGGCGCTGGCGGCAAGGAATCGGGTGGCGAAAGCGCCGCGCGGACCTCGCCCGATGGCGACGAAGTTCGGCGCGACGGCAGGCTGCAGAGCCAGGAGCGGGCGGCCGAGGCGGCCGTCGTGCCGGATGTTCGGCGGCCGGGTTCCGAGGCTGTGACGGCTTCCCCGCCGGCCGCAGGCGATGGGCCGGCAGAGGCCAACCGCGTCAGCGACGACGTGCTGCCGGGACCCGCCGCCACCGACCACTTCGAGGCGAAAGACGACGCGGGGCAAGCCGCGGGCTCTGCCGGCTCGACGCTGGAAGGCGACGGCCCGCAGCAGGCGGGCGAAAAGCCCGGCGGTCTCCTGGCGCTTGCCGACGGACAGAAGGACGACCTCAAGGTCATCCGCGGCATCGGCCCCGTGATCGAGAGCAAGTTGAACGACCTCGGCGTCTTTCACTTCCGCCAGATCGCCGCCTGGACGCCGATGAACCTGGTCTGGATCGACAATTTCCTGAACTTCCGCGGACGCGCCATCCGGGAGAACTGGATCCGGCAGGCGGGACTGCTCGTCGCCCGGGCGGAGACAAAGTGATGCGGACGCAGAGACGGACCAGGAGGATCTAGATGCTTCAGGACAAGGACCGCATCTTCACCAATATCTACGGCCTGAAGGACAAGAGCCTGAAGGGCGCGATGAGTCGCGGCCATTTCGACGGCACCGGCGAGATCATCGCCAAGGGCCGCGATTGGATCATCAACGAGATGAAGGCTTCGGGCCTGCGCGGACGCGGCGGCGCGGGCTTTCCGACCGGCCTGAAATGGTCCTTCATGCCGAAGGAGTCGGACGGACGTCCGCACTACCTCGTCGTCAATGCCGACGAATCCGAGCCCGGGACCTGCAAGGACCGGGACATCATGCGCAACGATCCGTTCACGCTGATCGAGGGCTGCGTCATCGCCGGTTTCTCGATGGGCGCGCATGTCTGCTACATCTACGTCCGGGGCGAATACGTCCGCGAGCGCGAGGCCCTGCAGCTCGCCATCGACGAGTGCTACGAGGCCGGCCTTCTCGGCAAGAACAACAAGTGCGGCTGGGACTACGACATCTACGTCCACCACGGCGCCGGTGCCTATATCTGCGGCGAGGAGACGGCGCTTCTCGAAAGCCTCGAGGGCAAGAAGGGCCAGCCGCGGCTGAAGCCGCCCTTTCCGGCGAATGTCGGCCTCTACGGCTGCCCGACCACCGTCAACAACGTCGAGTCGATCGCCGTCGCGCCGACCATTCTGCGCCGTGGCGGCGCCTGGTTCGGCGCCCTCGGCCGGGCCAACAACACCGGCACGAAGCTGTTCTGCATCTCCGGCCATGTGAACCGTCCCTGCACGGTCGAGGAGGAGATGGGCATCACCTTTCGCGAGCTGATCGAGACGCATTGCGGCGGCATCCGGGGCGGTTGGGACAACCTTCTGGCCGTCATTCCCGGTGGCTCCTCGGTGCCGCTGGTGCCGGCTGCCGACATCATCGACTGCAAGATGGACTTCGACGGTCTGCGTGAGATCAAGACCTCGCTCGGCACCGCCGCCGTCATCGTCATGGACAAGTCGACCGACATCGTCCGCGCCATCGCCCGGCTCAGCTACTTCTACAAGCACGAGAGCTGCGGCCAGTGCACGCCGTGCCGCGAGGGCACCGGCTGGATGTGGCGGCTGATGGAACGCATGGTCGTCGGCAATGCCGAAAAGCGCGAGATCGACATGCTCCTCGACATCACCAAGCAGGTCGAGGGTCATACCATCTGCGCGCTCGGCGATGCGGCGGCCTGGCCGATCCAGGGCCTGATGCGCCATTTCCGTGCCGAGGTGGAGCGGCGGATCGACGAGTTCTCGGCCAACAAGGTGCCCGCGCCGAATCGTCCCGTGATGCTGCAGGCGGCGGAGTAGGGCATGACCGAGATCATCGGCAAGGCCGACGTCCTGACGGTGCAGAAGGCCGACATTTCGAGCTCGCTGTTTTCCGATGCCGACATGTCGGAGACGCGCTTCGAGAACGTCGACCTCTCCGGGGCGGAAATCTCGAACGCCGATCTGGCGGAGATCGTCTTCACCGATGTGGACATGACCGAGGCGCGCTTCACCAACGCCAACCTCACCGACGCGGTGTTCGAGAACGTCAAGGTCGAGGGCATGACGATCAACGGCATCGACATCGCGGCGCTGCTGGCGGCTCACGCCGCGGCAAAGTCCAAGGCATAGGACAAGTGACCAGAGAGGGAGGTGCCATTGTGAGCGACGTACCCGGCAATCTGGTCCTCGCAATGTTGCGTCGGATGGACACCAAGCTGGATCGCGGTTTGGAAGAGCTTCACGACGTCAAAGTACGGCTGACTGCCGTGGAAGAGAATTTGGCTGGCGTTCACCGTCGGATCGATCGGCTGGACGAGCGGATCCAGCGGATCGAGCGGCGTCCTGAACTGACAGACGCGACACATTGAGAAGAAGCTGATGGCCAAACTTAAAGTCGACGGCACCGAGATCGAAGTTCCCGACCACTTCACGCTGCTGCAGGCGGCGGAAGAGGCGGGCGTCGAGATTCCGCGCTTCTGCTTCCACGACCGCCTGTCGATCGCCGGCAACTGCCGCATGTGCCTCGTCGAGGTGAAGGGCGGACCGCCGAAGCCGACGGCGTCCTGCGCCATGAACGTGCGCGACCTCAGGCCAGGCCCGAACGGCGAGGCGCCGGAGATCTTCACCAACACGCCGATGGTGAAGAAGGCCCGCGAGGGCGTGATGGAATTCCTCTTGATCAACCATCCGCTCGATTGCCCGATCTGCGACCAGGGCGGCGAGTGCGACCTGCAGGACCAGGCCATGGCCTTCGGCGTCGACTCCTCGCGGTACCGCGAGAACAAGCGCGCCGTCGAGGACAAGTACATCGGCCCGTTGGTCAAGACGATCATGACGCGCTGCATCCATTGCACCCGTTGTGTCCGCTTCACGACCGAGATCGCCGGCATTTCCGAGCTCGGCCTGATCGGTCGCGGCGAGGACGCGGAGATCACCACCTATCTCGAAAAGGCGATGAGCAGCGAGCTTCAGGGCAATGTCATCGACCTCTGCCCGGTCGGCGCGCTGACTTCGCGCCCCTATGCCTTCCAGGCGCGGCCTTGGGAGCTGTCGAAGACCGAGACGGTCGACGTCATGGACGCCGTCGGCTCGGCTATCCGCGTCGACACGCGCGGCCGCGAGGTCATGCGCATTCTCCCGCGGATCAACGAGTCTATCAACGAGGAGTGGATCTCCGACAAGACCCGCTTCGTCTGGGACGGTCTGCGCACGCAGCGCCTCGACAAGCCCTATGTCCGCCGCGACGGCCGCCTGCAGCCGGCTTCCTGGCCGGAGGCCTTTGCGGCCATCAAGGCGAAGGTTGACGCCTCGGCCGTCGGCAAAATTGGCGCGATTGCCGGCGATCTCGCCGCGGTCGAGGACATGTGGGCATTGAAGCGGTTGATGGAGGGCCTCGGCTCCGCCAATCTCGACTGCCGCCAGGACGGCGCCAAGCTCGATCCGGCGGACGGCCGGGCGTCCTACCTCTTCAACACGACCATCGCCGGGATCGAGGATGCCGACGCGCTCCTCATCATTGGCGCCAATCCGCGCTTCGAGGCGTCCGTCCTCAACGCGCGCATCCGCAAGCGCTGGCGGCTCGGCGGATTTCCGATCGGCGTCATCGGCGAGAACACCGACCTGCGCTACGACGCGGTCTATCTGGGGGCCGGCACCGATACGCTGTCCAGCATCGACGGCGCCAGCCACGAATTCTATGAGGCGCTGAAGGCAGCCGCCAGGCCGATGGTCATTGTCGGGCAGGGCGCTTTGTCCGGTCCCAATGGTGCGGCCGTGCTCGCCTCCGTCGCCGCTTTGGCGCGTGAGATCGGCGCGATCAGCGAGGGCTGGAACGGCTTCAACGTGCTGCACAACGCCGCCTCGCGCGTCGGCGGCCTCGACATCGGCTTCGTGCCGGGCGAGGGCGGCCAGACCGCGGCCGAGATGGCGACCGGCGGTGTCGACCTCCTGTTCAACCTCGGCGCCGACGAGATCGACATCGCGGCTGGGCCCTTCGTCGTCTACACCGGCACGCATGGCGACAAGGGCGCGCACCGCGCCGACGTCATCCTGCCCGCTGCGGCCTATACCGAGAAGTCCGGGACCTGGGTCAATGTCGAGGGCAGGGCACAGACCGGCAGCCGCGCCGCCTTCCCGCCGGGCGATGCCCGCGAGGACTGGGCCATCTTCCGCGCTTTGTCTGCCGTCCTCGGCAAGCCCTTGCCCTTCGACTCGCTTGCCGCGCTGCGGCAGGAGATGTACCAGTCCCACGCGCATTTCCGTTCGAACGCCGTCACCGTCGCCGATTCCTCCGTCATCACGGCGCTGGCAGACCGTGCAGGCGCGTTGACCGGCGGCGCCTTTGCCTCCGGCATCGGCGACTTCTACCTGACGAACCCGATCGCGCGGGCATCGAAGGTGATGGCGGAATGCTCGCGGCTGGCCCAGGCCGACCAACTCGAAGCAGCGGAATAGGAAGGCCGGACGTGTCGGATTTCTTCACCCTCTATGCCTGGCCGGGCATCGTCATTCTGGCGCAGAGCGTCCTTTTCCTGGTCGTGCTTCTCGTCCTCATCGCCTACATCCTCCTCGCCGATCGCAAGATCTGGGCCGCGGTGCAGATGCGCCGGGGACCCAACGTCGTCGGGCCCTGGGGTCTTTTCCAGTCCTTTGCCGATCTCCTGAAATTCGTTCTCAAGGAGCCGGTGATCCCGGCCTCGGCCGACAAGTTCGTCTTCCTGCTCGCCCCGCTCGTGGCGGTGACGCTGGCGCTGGCGACCTTCGCGGTCGTGCCGGTGGCCGAGGGCTGGGTGATCGCCGACGTCAATATCGGCATCCTCTACATCTTCGCCATCTCCTCGCTCGAGGTCTATGGCGTGATCATGGGCGGCTGGGCCTCGAACTCGAAATACGCTTTTCTCGGCGCCCTGCGCTCGGCGGCGCAGATGGTCTCCTACGAGGTTTCGATCGGCTTCGTCATCGTCACCGTCCTCCTGTGCGTCGGATCTCTGAACCTCACCGACATCGTTCTGGCGCAAGGGACCGGCGTCGGCACGATGATCGGCCTGCCCGGCAGTTTCCTCGACTGGCACTGGCTGTCGCTCTTCCCGATGTTCATCATCTTCTTCATCTCGGCGCTCGCCGAGACGAACCGGCCGCCCTTCGATCTCGTCGAGGCCGAATCCGAGCTCGTCGCCGGCTTCATGGTCGAGTACGGCTCGACCCCGTACATGATGTTCATGCTCGGCGAATACGCCGCCATCACCCTGATGTGCTGCCTGACGACGATCCTCTTCCTCGGCGGCTGGCTGCCCCCGTTCGCCTTCGCCCCTTTCACCTGGGTGCCCGGCGTCATCTGGTTCCTCGCCAAGGTCGCGCTGGTCTTCTTCATGTTCGCGATGGTCAAGGCCTTCGTCCCGCGCTACCGCTACGACCAGCTGATGCGCTTGGGGTGGAAGGTGTTCCTGCCGATCTCGCTCGGCATGGTCGTCGTCGTCGCGTTCGTGCTGAAGCTCACTGGCTGGGGTCCGGCCTGATGACGGCGGCGATCATCGGCGCAGTCGTCGGGCTTGCCATCGGCATCGCGGACTTCGTCGTCCTCGGCGCCGCCGCCCGCAACAGCGCCGGCAGCCGGGGCGGTCCGCTCAAGATCATTCGCATGATGTCGCTCGTGGTGTTTCCGATCGTCGGCTGGTTTGTCGGTCCGATCGTCGCTTCGAGCCTGTCCACTTCCAGCCTTGGAGGCTGATTTATGAGCGCCGTCACCCAGACCATCCGGTCGCTGTTCCTGATCGAGTTCGTCAAAGCCTTCGGCATGTCGATGCGCTACTTCTTCGCGCCGAAGGCGACGATCAACTACCCCTTCGAGAAGAACCCGCAGAGCCCGCGCTTTCGCGGCGAGCATGCGCTGCGCCGTTATCCGAACGGCGAGGAACGCTGCATCGCCTGCAAGCTCTGCGAGGCGATCTGCCCGGCACAGGCCATCACCATCGAGGCCGGCCCGCGCCGCAACGACGGCACCCGGCGCACGGTGCGCTACGACATCGACATGGTGAAGTGCATCTATTGCGGCTTCTGTCAGGAAGCCTGCCCGGTCGACGCGATCGTCGAGGGGCCGAACTTCGAGTTCTCCACGGAAACCCGCGAAGAGCTCTACTATGACAAGGAGCGCCTGCTCGCCAATGGCGACCGTTGGGAGCAGGAACTCGCCCGCAACATTGCGCTCGACGCGCCGTACCGCTAATCCGGCAGCGAGTAGGGGAGTCGCCTGAGGCGACGCGCCG
This sequence comes from Aureimonas sp. SA4125, assembly GCF_019973775.1. Taxonomy (NCBI): domain Bacteria; kingdom Pseudomonadati; phylum Pseudomonadota; class Alphaproteobacteria; order Hyphomicrobiales; family Aurantimonadaceae; genus Aureimonas; species Aureimonas sp. SA4125. The sequence continues at coordinate 2,149,823 of NZ_AP025032.1, forward strand.
ACATGCTGCCTTACTGACCATCCGCCCGCCAAGATCTCGCGCCGCTCGCCGGCCATGGGCTCGCAGACGACGACCGACCAGACGAGGGAGCCCGACGATGCTGGGCCTGCAGGCACTGTTCTTCTACATGTTTTCGGTGGTGACGGTCTTTTCGGCCGTCATGGTCGTCTTGTCGCGCAATCCGGTGCATTCGGTGCTGTTCCTGATCCTGACCTTCGTCAGCGCCGCCGGCCTCTTCCTTCTCACCGGCGCCGAGTTCCTCGCGCTGATCCTCATCGTCGTTTATGTCGGCGCCGTGGCGGTGCTCTTCCTCTTCGTCGTCATGATGCTCGACGTCGACTTCGCCGCCCTGAAGCGGGGCGCGCTGGAATATGCGCCGATCGGCGCCATCATCGGCCTCGTCCTCTTTGCCGAACTGATCGTCGCCGTGACGGGGACGGTCTATTCGCCGACCCTGGCCACGACGACCGCCTACCCGACGCCGTCTCTGGACGTCACGTCGAACATCGAGGCGCTCGGCTTCATCCTCTACACCCGCTACGTCTATTTCTTCCAGGTTGCCGGCCTGATCCTCTTCGTCGCGATGATCGGGGCGATCGTCCTGACGCTGCGCCACAAGGAAGGCATCAAGCGGCAGTCGATCCCCGATCAGGTGGCGCGCAACCCCGCGACGGCGATCGAGATCCGCAAGGTCGAGAGCGGACAGGGTCTCCGGTAGTTTCGAGGCAAGGAAAAACACCATGGAAGTCGGTCTCGGACATTTTCTGACCGTCGGCGCGATCCTGTTCGTCACGGGCGTCTTCGGCATCTTTCTCAACCGCAAGAACATCATCACCATCATGATGTCGATCGAGCTGATCCTCCTGGCGGTGAACCTTAACCTCGTTGCGTTCTCGGCCTTCCTCAACGATCTCGTCGGCCAGGTCTTCGCGCTCTTCATCCTGACCGTCGCCGCCGCGGAAGCGGCGATCGGCCTTGCAATCCTCGTCGTCTTCTTCCGCAACCGCGGTTCGATCGCGGTCGAAGACGTCAACACGATGAAAGGCTGATCGTCGATGTATCAAGCGATCGTCTTCCTGCCGCTCCTCGGCTTTCTCATCGTCGGCTTCTTCGGCAATTCGCTCGGCGCGAAGATGTCGGAATACATCACGACGGGCCTTCTCATCGTCGCGGCGGTTCTGTCCTGGATCGGCTTCATCTCCTTCGGCTTCGGCGAGGGCGAAACGCTGCGCGTTCCGCTCCTGACCTTTATCCAGTCCGGCACGTTCGACGTCTCCTGGTCGCTCCGGATCGACCGGCTGACCCTCGTGATGCTCGTCGTCGTCAACACCGTGTCGGCGCTCGTCCACGTCTACTCCATCGGCTACATGTCGCATGATCCGCACCAGCCGCGGTTCTTCGCCTATCTCTCGCTCTTCACCTTCGCCATGCTGATGCTGGTGACGGCCAACAACCTCGTCCAGATGTTCTTCGGCTGGGAGGGGGTCGGTCTCGCCTCCTATCTGCTCATCGGTTTCTGGTACAAGAAGCCCTCGGCGAGCGCGGCCGCGATGAAGGCCTTCATCGTCAATCGAGTCGGCGATTTCGGTTTCATCCTCGGCATTTTCGGCGTCTTCGTGCTGTTCGGCTCGGCCAATCTCGACACGATCTTCGCGGGCGCGGCCGACATGGCGGCGCAGCTTGGCGGCGGCGGCGGCGAGCATGCGGCGGGAACCGCGGAGGCCGCGGCGACAGGGGCCTCCGTGCTCAACTTCGCCGGCTATTCGCTGCCGCTCGGCGCAGCGCTGACGGTCACCTGCCTGCTCCTCTTCATGGGCGCCATGGGCAAGTCGGCGCAGATCGGTCTGCACACCTGGCTGCCGGACGCCATGGAAGGCCCGACCCCGGTGTCGGCGCTGATCCATGCCGCGACGATGGTCACCGCCGGCGTCTTCATGCTCGCCCGCATGTCGCCGATCTTCGAACTCTCGCCGACGGCGTTGACATTCGTCACTTTCATCGGTGCGACGACGGCAATCTTTGCCGCGACGATCGGGCTCGTGCAGACCGACATCAAGCGCGTCATCGCCTATTCGACCTGTTCGCAGCTCGGCTACATGTTCGTGGCGCTCGGCTGTGGTGCCTACGGGCCGGCGGTCTTCCACCTTTTCACCCACGCCTTCTTCAAGGCACTGCTCTTCCTGGGCGCCGGCTCGGTCATCCATGCGGTGGGCGGCGAGCAGGACATGCGCAACATGGGCGGACTGCGCAAGCACATCCCGAAGACCTACTGGATGATGATCATCGGCACCGTGGCGCTCACGGGATTCCCGTTCACGGCCGGTTACTTCTCCAAGGACGCGATCATCGAGAGCGCCTTTGCCGCCCACAACGCCTGGGCCGGCTACGCCTTCGTCCTGACGGTCCTCGCCGCGCTCCTGACGAGTTTCTACTCCTGGCGGCTGATCTTCATGACCTTCCACGGCAAGCCGCGGGCGTCGCACGAGGTCATGCACCACGTGCATGAATCGCCGATGGTGATGCTCGTGCCGCTGTTCGTGCTGGCCGTCGGCGCGCTCTTTGCCGGCATCGTCTTCGAGCCCTACTTCATCGGCGAGGGCTACGAGACGTTCTGGAACGCCGCGCTCTTCACGTCAGCCGAAAACCACATCCTGCACGATATCCACGAGACGCCGTTCTGGGCGGCCTTCTCGCCGACCGTGGCGATGGCGATCGGCTTCGTCCTCGCCTACGTCTTCTACATCCGCTCTCCGGAAATGCCGAAGCGGCTCGCCGCGCAGCATCGCGGCCTCTACCAGTTCCTCCTGAACAAGTGGTACTTCGACGAGCTCTACGACTTCCTGTTCGTCCGCCCGGCCAAGGCCATTGGCAACTTCTTCTGGAAGACCGGCGATGTCGGCATCATCGACCGCTACGGTCCCGATGCCGTATCGGCCCGCGTCGTCGACGTCACGGGCCGGGTGGTCCGGCTGCAAAGCGGCTATCTCTATCACTACGCCTTCGCCATGCTGATCGGCATCGCCGCCATGGTCACCTGGATGATGGCCGGAGGAGCACGCTGATGGATTGGCCGATACTCTCCGTCGTCACCTTCCTTCCCCTGGTCGGCGTGGCGCTGATTGCCATCACCGGTGACTCCGACGAGGCTGCGCGCACGAACATCCGGCGCATCGCGCTGGTCACGACGGTCATTACCTTTCTCGTCTCGCTGCTGATCTGGACCGGCTTCGACAATTCGCTTGCCGGCTTCCAGATGGTCGAGGACGTCGAGTGGCTGGGTGTCGGCGGCATCGGCTATCACATGGGCGTCGATGGCATCTCGATGCTGTTCGTGATCCTCACCACCTTCCTGATGCCGATCTGCATCCTGGCCAGCTGGGAGACCATCGCGGCCCGGCTGAAGACCTACATGATCGCGTTCCTGCTCTTGGAAACGCTCGTCATCGGCGTCTTCTGCGCGCTCGACATCGTGCTGTTCTACGTCTTCTTCGAGGGCAGCCTGATCCCGATGTTCCTGATCATCGGCGTGTTCGGCGGCAAGCGCCGGGTCTATGCCAGCTACAAGTTCTTCCTCTACACCTTCCTCGGCTCCGTCCTCATGCTCGTCGCCATCATGTCGATGTCGTGGACGGCAGGAACGACCTCGATCCCGGAACTACTCGCCTTCCAGTTCCCGGCATCGATGCAGACCTGGCTCTGGCTCGCCTTCTTTGCTTCCTTCGCCGTCAAGATGCCGATGTGGCCGGTCCACACCTGGCTGCCGGATGCGCATGTCGAGGCGCCGACGGCAGGCTCGGTGATCCTGGCGGGCATCCTTCTGAAGCTCGGCGGCTACGGCTTCATCCGCTTCTCGCTGCCGATGTTCCCGCTTGCCTCGGCCGACTTTGCGCCGCTCGTCTTCACCCTCTCTGTGGTGGCGATCATCTACACCTCGCTGGTGGCGCTCATGCAGCAGGACATCAAGAAGCTGATCGCCTACTCCTCGGTCGCCCACATGGGCTTCGTGACCATGGGCATCTTCGCGGCGAACGAGCAGGGCGTGCAGGGGGCGATCTTCCAGATGCTCTCGCATGGTCTCATCTCGGGCGCGCTGTTCCTCTGCGTCGGCATCGTCTACGACCGGATGCACACCCGCGAGATCTCCGCCTATGGCGGTCTCGTCAGCCGCATGCCGGCCTATGCGACCGTCTTCATGCTGTTCACCATGGCCAATGTCGGTCTCCCCGGCACCTCCGGTTTCGTCGGCGAATTCCTGACGCTTCTCGGCGTCTTTCAGGTGAACAGCTGGGTGGCGATCTTCGCCGCGACGGGCGTCATTCTGTCTGCCGGCTACGCGCTCTGGCTCTACCGCCGCGTGATCTTCGGGGCGTTGGAGAAGGAGAACCTGAAGCAGATCCTCGACCTGTCGACGCGGGAAAAGGTGCTGCTTTATCCGCTGGCGGTGCTGACGATCTTCTTCGGCGTCTATCCGGCACCGGTGCTCGATGCGACGGCGGCCTCTGTCCAGGCCCTCGTCTCCAACTATTCCGCCGCCATCGAGGCTGCCCAATCCCTCGCGATGGCAAAGTAGCCGGAGACGATGATGACACCCGACTTCCTCTCCGCCAGCCTGCCGCTCGTCGCTCCCGAGATGATCCTCGCGGTCGGCAGCATGGCTCTCCTGATGCTCGGCGTCTTCATCGGCGACAAAAGCTCCCGCATGATCGCCATGCTGAGCGTGGTGCTCATCGTCATTGCCGGCTTCTGGCTGGTGTTGGCGACGCCCAATGGCATCGCCTTCGGCGGGTCCTTCATCTCTGACGCCTTCGCTCGCTTCATGAAGGTCCTCGTTCTCGTCGGCTCGGCCGTCGCCATTCTCCTGGCGCGCGGCTCCTCGGCCAGCGACCGTCTCGATCGCTTCGAGTTCCCGGTGCTGGTCGTGCTCGCGACGGTCGGGATGATGCTGATGGTCTCCGCCGGCGATCTGGTCGCGCTCTATCTCGGTCTGGAACTCTCCTCGCTCGCGCTCTACGTGCTTGCCGCCTTCAACCGCGACAGCGAACGTTCGACCGAGGCCGGCCTCAAGTATTTCGTCCTCGGCGCTCTTTCGTCGGGCATGCTCCTCTACGGTGCCTCGCTCGTCTACGGTTTCACCGGGCAGGTCGGCTTTGCCGAGATCGCGGCTGCGTTGACGGCCGAGGGACGCTCGGTCGGTCTCGTCGTCGGTCTCGTCTTTGTGCTCGCGGGCCTTGCCTTCAAGATTTCCGCCGTGCCCTTCCACATGTGGACGCCGGACGTCTACGAGGGCTCGCCGACCCCGGTGACGGCGCTCTTCGCCGCAGGGCCGAAGGTGGCGGCCATGGCGCTGCTGACGCGCTTCACCATCCAGGGTTTCGCTCCGCTGACCGCCGACTGGCAGCAGGTCATCGTCTTCATCTCCATCGCATCCATGGGGTTCGGCGCCTTCGCGGCGATCGGGCAGAACAACATCAAGCGGCTGATGGCCTACTCGTCCATCGGCCACATGGGCTATGCCCTCGTCGGGCTTGCTGCAGCCGATGCCGCCGGCGTTCGCGGCGTTCTCATCTACATGGCGACCTATGTCGCCATGACCGCGGGGACCTTCGCGGTGATCCTCGCCATGCGGCGCAAGGGCGGGCAGGTTGAGGACATCTACCAGTTGTCGGGCCTGTCGCAGACCAATCCGATGATGGCGCTGGGGCTGACCGTCCTGATGCTCTCGCTCGCCGGCCTCCCGCCGCTCGTCGGCTTCATCGGCAAGTATTACGTCTTCATGGCCGCCGTCGGCGCAGGCCTCGTGCCGCTGGCGGTGATCGGCGTCATCGCCTCGACCATTGGGCTCTTCTACTACCTGCGCGTCGTCAAGGTGATGTGGTTCGACGCGCCGGCGGAAGGCTTCCTGCCGATGACCATCGAGCTCCGGGCGGTGCTGGCGATTTCTGCGATCTTCGTCTTCCCGATCTACCTCTTCGTCGGCCCTTCGCTGCTGGCGGCCGCTGAAGCTGCGGCGGCGACATTCTTTTAGTGGGACGGTGAGCAGGCTGCCGCGCCGACATCTGGCGCTTGATGAGGTCGGCTCGACCAATGTCGTCGCGCTCGACGCCGCGCGTGCGGGAGACCCCGGCAGCCTGTGGGTGACCGCGGAGCGTCAGTCGGCAGGCCGCGGCAGGCGCGCGCGGCCTTGGGTTTCCGAGCGCGGCAACCTATATGCGTCACTGCTCCTGATCGATCCGGCCGGGATGGTCGATCTGCAGAACCTGCCGCTTGTCGCCGCCGTCGGTGTTCGGAACGGACTGGCGACCCTGGAGGGCGCCGCCCGTCGCGATATCCGGATCAAGTGGCCGAACGACATTCTGGTGAACGGTCGCAAATGCGTCGGCATTCTCCTCGAAAGCGAGCGGCTTTCGGACGGTCGGTTTGCCATCGTCATCGGCTGCGGTGTCAACGTCGAGAACGTGCCGGACGACACGCCCTATCCCGTCACCGGGCTCCGGCGCGAGGGCGTGACGGCAAGCGTCTCCGATGTCTTCGCCGCGCTGGCGACCGGCGTCGAGCAAGCCCTCGCGCTGTGGCAGCGCGGAAGAAATTTCTCTGCCGTCCGGCAGACCTGGATAGACCATGCCGCGGGGATCGGCATGCCCTGCACCGTGCGAATGAACAACGCGGTGATCGAGGGGACGTTCGTCGACCTCGACGACACCGGCCGATTGATCCTGGCGGATGACAGCGGCGGACGCCGATCGATTTCGGCAGGAGACCTGTTTCTCCTCGGCTCCTCGGGCGACGCGCCATAGCGCGGCGCGGAGGCACCTGCAGCCGAACGAAGAATTGCCGGCTTGAGGCCGGATCTGAATGCGTGATGTGAACCGGCGGAATCGCCCTTTGAAGATGAAGTGAAAACACCTTGGATCAATTAGTATTTTTGCCGCTCGGCGGCATCGGCGAAATCGGCATGAATTTCGCCCTCTACGGCTATGGGCCGGAAGACCACCGCGAATGGATTGCGGTCGATTGCGGCGTCTCCTTTGCGACGCCCGACTTTCCCGGCGTCGACCTCGTCTTCCCCGACATCCGCTTCATCGAGCGGGAAAAGGGTTCGCTGAAGGCGATCATCATCACGCATGCGCATGAGGATCACTACGGCGCGCTGCTCGACCTCTGGCCCCGCCTGCAGGCGCCGGTCTACGCGACCGCATTTGCCAGCGCCATGCTTCAGTCCAAGCGTGAGGGGGAAGCCGGGGCACCGAAGATTCCGGTGACCCTGTTCAAGGCCGGCGACACGTTCCGCGTCGGTCCTTTCGAGATCGAGGCGATCAACGTCACGCACTCCATCCCGGAGCCTGTGGCACTCGCCATCACCACATCCTTCGGGACCGTCGTCCACACCGGTGACTGGAAGATCGACAAGACGCCGGCGCTCGGCCGACCGACCGACGAGGCGCGGTTTCGCCAGATCGGCGAGCGAGGCGTTCTGGCCATGATTTGCGACTCGACCAATGCCATGCGCGAAGGCGTTTCGCCCAGCGAGGCCGACGTCACCAAGTCGTTGACCGAAGTCATTCAGGAGGCCACCGGCCGCGTCGCCGTCACCACCTTTTCGTCCAATGTCGGCCGTATCCGCTCGATCGCGGTGGCGGCAGCCAATGCCGGACGCCAGGTCCTTCTTCTCGGCCGCTCGATGAAGCGGGTCGCGGATGTCGGTCGCGAACTGGGCTATCTGGAAGGGATCCCGGAATTTCTCGACGAGCAGGATTTTGGCTATATCCCCCGCGAGAAGGCGGTCATCATCCTCACCGGCAGCCAGGGAGAGGAGAGGGCGGCACTGTCGCGCCTATCGCGTGACGAGCATCCGTCAGTCGCTTTGGCGAAGGGCGACACCGTGGTCTTCTCCTCGCGGGGCATTCCCGGCAACGAGCGGGGAATTCTCGAAGTCAAGAACGGCCTGATCGACCGCGGCATCCTGATCGTCGAGGACACCGACAAGCTGATCCATGTCTCCGGCCATCCCCGGCGCAGCGAACTCCGCCAGATGTACGAATGGGTGAAGCCGAAGATCGCGATCCCCGCCCATGGCGAGGCGGCCCATCTCTCCGCCCACGCCGCGCTCGCGCGCAGCCTCGATGTTCCCGAGGTCGTCGAGGCGCGCAACGGCAAGATGGTGCTTTTGGCACCGGGCGCCGCGCGGATCATCGACGATGTCCCGGTCGGTCGTCTCTACAAGGACGGCAGGCTGATCGGGACGGTCGAGGAGATGGGCATCGGCGAGCGTCGCCGTGTCGCCCAGGTCGGCCACGTCACGGTGCTCGTCGAGCTCAGCGCCAAGCTGGAGCTGCGGCATGATCCGGACGTCGTCTGCCTCGGCATGCCGAAGCTCGATGCTGCCGGCGAGGACATGGAGGAGGTTCTGATCGACGCCGTCGCAGGCGCCATCGAGAGCATTCCGCGCGCCCGGCGGAAGGATCTGGAACTCGTCCGCGAATCGGCCCGCCGCGCGGCCCGTGCCGCCGCCAACGCCGCCTGGGGCAAGAAGCCGCTGGTAACGGTGTTTGTCACGCAGTCCTGAGACTGCGATAAGGGAGACCGCGCCGGATCGAAGGATCGGGCGCGGTGGCTTTCCGCAGCAACCCGTCTGACGGGGAGGCGCAGAACTGCCGTCCCCCCCTGGCCGTGTTCGGAGAGACATCGATGCTTGGCCGTCTCAACCACGTCGCCCTTGCCGTGCCGGATCTCCAGGCCGCGATCCGCACCTATGAGGCGACGCTCGGTGCGACGGTGTCGGTTCCGCAGCCTCTGCCTGAACACGGCGTGACGGTGGCCTTCGTCGATCTCCCGAACACCAGGATCGAACTGCTCGAGCCGCTCGGCACGGCCTCACCGATTGCGGCCTTTCTGGCAAAGAACCCGAAGGGCGGCATGCACCATCTCTGCTACGAGGTCGCCGACCTTGCCACTGCCGCGGCCCACCTGGCCAGGAACGGCGCGCGGGTTCTCGGCGACGGCCGACCGAAGATTGGCGCCCATGGCCGGCCCGTTATCTTCATCCACCCCGGCGACATGGTCGGCACGCTGATCGAACTGGAGGAAGTCTGAGCCATGACCTGGATCACCCTTCTCGCTCTCTACTTTCTGATCTGGTGGACGGTACTCTTCGTCGTCCTGCCGATCGGCATGCGTTCGCAGAGCGATGACGACAGCGTCATCCTCGGCACCGATCCCAGCGCGCCGACGCACTTTCGTCCCCTGTGGATTTGGTCGTGGACGACATTCATCTCGCTGCTGGTGATCGGCGCCTACTACGTCGTCACCGAGATTCTTGGGATCGGCATCGACAGTTTCCCCAATCTCCTGCCGGGCGTACGATCTTAAAGCGGGATGGCTTTTCTTCGAATCGCCGTCCCGCTTTAGTTCTTTGTTTGCGCATGATCTCTTTCCGAAAGCCGGAAGCCACCTTTCGGCATCATGCTCTAAGCGGCACCTGCCGGGAGCGTTTGGACGAAGCGATCGGCTGGAAGGTTCATCCGGAGCGCCAGGTATCAGGAGGCTCTGAAAAGCCCGGTCCTGCGCAGTCCGAACCGGATCAGGCGACTGTCGGCAGGCAGGGCAGGCCATCGGACGAAATGAACTGCACAAAAAAAATGCAAGGCCGAGGCCTTGCATTTTCAGTTGCAGATCTGGGTTTTCATAACCGGATGCTTTGTCCGGGGCCGCGACCGAAGTGCGCCGAAAACCACGTCCTCCCGAGACTAGACCGCGTGCCGAGTGCCTTAAGGACACCCGTGTTTATGAATGCGAACGTATCGCCAATAAGGCGAGCTGTCACGAAAAATATCACGATTGTGACAGAATTCGATTGCTGCGCTGCGATATGCATCATGACGCTGGTCAAATCACAGGCATCCGAGCGATGGCTTTTCAAGGCAGGGTCAAACGTCTAAGACCGCAGCAACGTCGGCCGACGACTCCGTGAAGTCGCATTCGGCCAGCATCGAGTAGACGTTTCCAGAACCGGCTCCGCCGCCCGCGTGTCACCGCGGTCGCGATGGCGGAGGCCTTCGAAAGTGCGGTCCAGCATGCGCATGTCGCGTTACTTCCTGCCGATCCTCAAGGAAACGCCGAAAGAGGCGGAGATCGTCTCGCATCGGCTGATGCTGCGCGCCGGCATGATCCGCCAGCAGGCGGCCGGGTCCTACTCGTTCCTGCCGCTCGGCAAGCGCGTCCTCGACAAGGTCTGCGCGATCATCCGCGAGGAGCAGGACCGCGCCGGCGCCAACGAGATCCTGATGCCGACGATCCAGTCGGCCGATCTCTGGCGCGAAAGCGGGCGCTACGACGACTACGGCAAGGAGATGCTCCGGATCGAGGACCGGCATGGACGGGACATGCTATTCGGCCCGACCAACGAAGAAATGGTCACCGACATCTTCCGGTCCTACGTCCGGTCCTACAAGGATCTGCCGCTCAATCTCTACCACATCCAGTGGAAGTTCCGCGACGAGGTGCGGCCGCGCTTCGGCGTGATGCGCAGCCGCGAATTCCTGATGAAGGACGCCTATTCCTTCGACGTCGACTACGAATCCTCGAAGACCGCCTACGACCGGATGTTCGTCGCCTATCTCCGGACCTTCGAGCGGCTCGGCGTCAAGGCGATCCCGATGCGCGCCGATACCGGGCCGATCGGCGGCGAGCTCAGCCACGAATTCCTGATTCTCGCGTCGACCGGCGAGAGCGGCGTGTTCTGCCATAAGGATTTCCTGAAGCTCGAAACGCCGGGCGAGGGGATCGACTTCGCGGACGCAGCGGCTCTGGCGAAGATCGTCGAGACCTGGACGACGCCCTATGCCGCCACCGAGGACATGCACGACGCCGCCGCCTTCGAGGCTCTGCCGGAAGAAGACCGGGTCGCTGCCCGCGGCATTGAAGTCGGCCACATCTTCCACTTCGGCACGAAGTATTCCGAGCCGATGAATGCCGTCGTTACCGGGCCGGACGGCAAGGATACGCCGGTTTTCATGGGCAGCTACGGCATCGGCCCGAGCCGGGTGATCGCCGCCATCATCGAGGCCTCGCATGACGAGGCCGGGATCATCTGGCCGAAATCGGTCGCACCCTTCGATGTCGGGCTCATCAACATGAAGCCGGGCGATGCCGATTGCGACGCGGCCTGCGAGGCGATCTATGCCGGGCTCACCGCCGCCGGCCAGGATGTGCTCTACGATGACGAGGACACGCGCGCCGGTGCCAAGTTCGCGACCATGGATCTGATCGGATTGCCGATGCAGGTGATCGTCGGACCGCGCGGCGCAAAGGCCGGCGAGGCCGAGGTGAAGGATCGCAGGACCGGCGAGCGCGTCACCGTGCCGCTCGCCGACATCTTCGGGCATCTCACGGCATGACCGCGGCGGACGCGGCCAAACCCGCCGAGACGCCCCCCGGCGCCTCGACAAAACCCTTCTCCCGATTCGAGTGGATGATCGCCGGGCGCTACCTGCGCTCGCGGCGGCGCGACGCCGGCGTCTCGGTCATCGCCGGCTTCTCCTTCGTCGGAATTCTCCTCGGCGTCGCGGCGCTCATCATCGTCATGTCGGTGATGAACGGATTTCGCACCGAGCTTTTGACGCGCATTCTCGGCGTGAACGGCCACGTCGTCATGCGGGCGATGGATTCGCCGCTGAACGACTACGAGGCCGTCGCCGACCGGATCACGAAAGTGCCCGGCGTCACCAGCGCCATGCCGCTGGTGCAGGGGCAGGTGCTCGTCAGCGGCAAGGGCGAGGCGCGCTCGTTTGCGCTCGTCAAGGGCGTGCGGGGCGCCGATCTCCTGCGGCTGAAGCCGGTCGCGTCCAATATCATCCTCGGCACCATCGGTGACTTCGACGCGGGCGGCGGGGTGGCCGTGGGCAGCCGGCTGGCGCAGACGCTCGGCCTCGTCCTCGGCGACAGCATCACGCTGATCGCGCCGGAGGGCGACACGACGCCGCTCGGTACCGTGCCGCGGGTGAAAGCCTACCCGGTCACCGCGATCTTCGAGATCGGCCTCTCCGACTTCGACGCGGCCTATGTCTACATGCCCTTCGCCGAGGCGCAGCTCTTCTTCAACGCCGAGGACCAGGCGCAGACGATCGAGATCTTCGCCGACAATCCGGACGATGTCCGCGATCTGCAGGCGGCGATCGAGCAGGCCGCGGGGCGGCCGAACTACACCTCTACCTGGCAGCAGGACAACCAGTCCTTCTTCTCGGCGCTGCAGGTCGAGCGCAACGTCATGTTCATCATCCTGACGCTGATCGTCCTCGTCGCGGCGCTGAACATCATCTCGGGCCTGTTCATGCTGGTGAAGGACAAGGGGCGCGACATCGCGATCCTCCGAACCATGGGTGCGACGCGCGGCTCGGTGATGCGGGTGTTTTTCATCACCGGAGCCTCGATCGGAACGGCGGGAACGCTGGCCGGTCTTCTTCTCGGCGTCGTCTTCTGCCTCAACATCGAGAACATCCGGCAGTTCTTTTCCTGGGTCTCGGGCCGCAGCCTGTTCGACCCGGAATTCTACTTCCTCAGCCGCCTGCCGGCGGAGATCGACGTCAGCGAGGTGATGCTCGTTACCGCCATGGCGCTCGGTCTCTCCTTCCTCGCGACGATCTTCCCTTCGTGGAAGGCGTCGACACTCGATCCCGTCGAGGCTCTGCGCTACGAATGATCGACCGTTCCCACTCCCTCCGCCTCGACAAGGTCGAGCGCTTCTTCGCCCAGGGCGAGGAGCGGCTGACCATTCTCGACGGCGCCGATTTCGAGATCTTTCCCGGCGAGATGGTGGCGCTCGTCGCGCCGTCGGGGGCCGGCAAGTCGACGCTGCTCCACATCGCCGGTCTCCTCGAACGGCCGAGCGCCGGCGAGGTCTACATCAACGGCGAGGCCTGCGGCAGCCTCGACGACCAGCGCCGCACGCTGATGCGGCGCCAGTCGATCGGCTTCGTCTACCAGTTCCATCACCTCCTGCCCGAGTTCTCGGCGCTCGAAAACGTCATGCTGCCGCAGATGATCGCCGGCCTGGCACAGAAGGAAGCGGAAGAACGGGCGAGGCAGCTGCTCGACTACATGCGCATCGGCGCGCGCGCGACGCACCGCCCGGCGGAGCTCTCCGGCGGCGAGCAGCAGCGCGTCGCCATCGCCCGGGCCGTCGCCAACAGTCCCTATGTCCTCCTTGCGGACGAGCCGACCGGCAATCTCGATCCGACGACGGCGGGCTACGTCTTCGACGCGCTGACGGCGCTGGTCCGCCAGTCCGGTGTCGCCGCCCTGATCGCCACCCACAACCACGAGCTCGCCTCGCGCATGGACCGCGTGATCACGCTCGAGAGCGGCAAGATCGTTCCCTATCAGATGGGCTGACGAACGCAGGGCGGGACGGTCGACCGCCCGTCCCAACCGTGCACGCTCTCCGATCCGATCGCCGTCATCTCCCGAACGTTTCCCAAATCTCATCCCCGAACCCTCATCCTGAGCTTGTCGAAGGACGGGGCCCTGCGTCCGTGCCTGGCACCCCGTCTTTCAACCATTCGGGCGTGCCGCCGCGTCTTTTCGCGTGATGGGGATCGGGAGTGGCGACCGCTCATTTCTGCCGCGCGACCTGTCGCTGCCGATCAGGTGCATCACTGACGAGTGCTGATCGCGAGCCAATCGCCCGGAAAGACCAGTCACAGCACCGACGTGAGACCACGACGCGTAAGGGCATTCACGCGCGGATTAACCATGGCCCTTCGATTTCAGGCCATGTCGGCACTTTTCAGCGTCCCCGCTTGACCTTTTCTCCAAAAAGGAACAAAACAAGAACATCGAAACAGACAGGGAACGATGACATGCTGTATCTCGTCAAGGATCTCGCTTCGCTCGCCGCCGTCGCCATGTTCATCACCAGCTTCGTCCTGGTCCTGAATTCGATCTGAACTCCGATTTCCTGTTGAGTTCGCGTCCGCGAACTCGACAGGAGAGGCGGCGGAGAAGACAGTGCGGCTCCATCAGCGACAAGGGAGAACGGCATGGCGGGCGCCACCAAGCCGGACGCAGCGGCGCCGGCACTGAAGTTCGTGCACCTGCGCTGCCACAGTGCCTTCTCGCTGCTGGAAGGCGCGCTGCGCATCGACCAGATCGTCAAGCACGCCAAGGCCGACGGCATGCCGGCGATCGGCATCGCCGATACCGGCAATCTGTTCGGCGCGCTCGAATTCTCGGAAAAGGCGGCGAAGGCCGGCATCCAGCCGATCACCGGCTGCCAGCTGGAAGTCGATTTCGGCGACGCCGATCCGGAGGCCGGCGTGTCGCAGCGCGAGCGCAATGCGCCGGAGCCGCATGCCCCGCTGGTCTTCATCGCGGCGACCGAGGCAGGCTATGCCAATCTCGTCGAGATCGTCTCGCTCGCCTATCTCGAACACGACGGCAATGTCCGTCCCCATGTCCTCCTCGACTGGCTGCGCACGCGGTCTGAGGGGATCATCGCCCTGACCGGTGGGCCGCTGGGGCCGATCGGCGCGGCGATCCAGGCCGGACGCGGTGGCATTGCCCGGCAGCGCCTGGAGACCCTGCGCGCGATCTTCGGCGACAGGCTCTATGTCGAACTGCAGCGCCACGGCCAGCGCGGTCGCCGGATCGAGAGCGAGACCATCGCGCTCGCCTACGATCTCGAACTGCCGCTCGTGGCCACCAACGAACCCTTTTTCCACGCGCCCGACGATTTCGACGCGCATGACGCCCTGATCGCGGTCGCGAGCAACCGCCTCGTCAGCCACGAGGACCGCCGCCGCCTGACCCGCGACCATTATCTCAAGTCGCAAGCCGAAATGGCCGTCCTCTTCGCCGACCTGCCGGAGGCGCTGGAGAACACGATCGAAGTGGCGCAGCGCTGCTCTTTCCGGCCGCGGACCCGCAAGCCGATCCTGCCGCGCTTTGCCGGTGCCGACGTCGATGCGGCCGAGGCCGAGGTCGCCGAAGTGCTTGAGCTTCGGCGCCAGGCGGAGGAGGGGCTGGAGGCGCGCCTTGCCGCCCACGGCCCGTGCGAAGGCCAGACCGTCGAGGTCTACCGGGCGCGTCTCGCCTTCGAGCTCGACGTCATCGAGCGGATGAAATTTCCCGGTTACTTCCTGATCGTCGCCGACTTCATCAAGTGGGCGAAGGTTCAGGGCATTCCCGTCGGCCCCGGCCGCGGCTCCGGCGCGGGCTCGCTCGTCGCCTATTCCCTGACGATCACCGATCTCGACCCCTTGCGATTCTCGCTGCTCTTCGAGCGTTTTCTCAACCCCGACCGCGTGTCGATGCCCGACTTCGACATCGACTTCTGCCAGGACCGGCGCATCGAGGTCATCCGCTACGTCCAGGAGAAATACGGCCGCGAGCAGGTCGGGCAGATCATCACCTTCGGCACGCTGCAGGCGCGCGCGTGCCTGCGCGACGTCGGACGCGTCCTCGAGATGTCCTATGGCCATGTCGACAAGCTCTGCAAGATGGTGCCAGCCAACCCCGCCAATCCGGTGACGCTGGCGCAGGCGCTCATCGAGGAGCCGCGGCTGCAGGAGGAGCGCGAGAAGGAGGAGATCGTCGACCGGCTGATCACCATCGCGCTGAAGCTCGAGGGCCTCTACCGCCACGCCTCGACGCATGCCGCCGGCATCGTCATCGGTGACCGGCCGCTGTCGCAGCTGGTGCCGATGTACCGCGATCCGCGCTCCGACATGCCGGTCACGCAGTACAACATGAAATGGGTCGAGCAGGCGGGCCTGGTGAAGTTCGACTTCCTCGGCCTGAAGACGCTGACGACGTTGAAGACGGCGGTCGACCTCATCGCCCGGCGCGGCATCGACATCGACCTCGGCAGCCTGCCGCTCGACGACAAGAAGACCTACGACATGCTGACGCGCGGCGAGACCGTCGGCGTGTTCCAGGTGGAATCGATCGGCATGCGCAAGGCGCTGATCGGCATGCGGCCCGACCGCTTCGAGGACATCATCGCCCTCGTCGCGCTTTACCGTCCGGGCCCGATGGAGAACATCCCGACCTACAACGCGCGCAAGCACGGCGAGGAAAAGGCCGACTACATCCACCCAATGATCGAGGTGGTGCTGAAGGAGACGCAGGGCGTCATCATCTACCAGGAACAGGTGATGCAGATCGCCCAGATCCTGTCCGGCTATTCGCTCGGCGAGGCCGATCTCCTGCGCCGCGCCATGGGCAAGAAGATCCGCGCCGAGATGGACCAGCAGCGCGTGCGCTTCGTCGAGGGCGCCGTCAAGAACGACCTGACGAAGCCTCAGGCGAACATGATCTTCGACCTTCTGGCGAAGTTCGCCGACTATGGCTTTAACAAGAGCCACGCCGCCGCCTATGCGCTCGTCGCCTATCAGACGGCCTATCTCAAGGCGAACTACCCGACCGAATTCCTGGCCGCGTCGATGACGCTCGATATCGGCAATACCGACAAGCTGAACGATTTTCGCCTCGACGCGACGCGCCTTGGCATCGCCGTCGTTCCGCCCTCCGTCCAGACCTCGCACCGTGCCTTCGAGGTCGAGGGCGACCGGATCTTCTATTCGCTGGCGGCGATCAAGGGGGTCGGCGAGCAGGCGGTCGAGCACATCGTCGAGCAGCGCGGGACGAAGGGCTATGCCACGCTGGAGGATTTCTGCGCCCGCATCGATCCGAAGATCGTCAACAAGCGCACGCTCGAAAACCTCGTCGCCGCCGGCGCTTTCGACTGCTTCGGCTACGACCGGGCACAGCTCTCGGCCAATCTCGAGATCCTGTCGGGCTATGCCCTGCGCCTGCATGACGCGCGCATTTCCGGGCAGAACGACATGTTCGGCGCCGCCTCCGGCGAGCCGGAGCGCCTGCGCCTGAACCCCGCGCCGGGCTGGACTTCGACCGAGAAGCTGATGCGCGAGTTCCAGGCGATCGGCTTCTATCTCTCCGCCCATCCGCTCGACGAGTACAAGGACACGCTGAAGCGGCTTCGGGTGCAGACCCATGCCGAGGTCGTGGCGAGCGTCAAGCGCGGGGCGAGCGCCGGCAGGCTCGCCGGCACCGTCACCTCGCGCCAGGAACGCAAGACCAAGAGCGGCGGCAAGCTCGGCATCATCGCCCTGTCGGATCCCAGCGGCCAGTACGAGGTCGTGCTGTTCACCGAGGCGCTGACGCAGTTTCGCGAGCTGCTCGAACCGGGATCGTCGGTGATCCTTATGGTCGGGGCCGAGGAACGGCCGGAAGGCATCTCGCTGCGCGTCCAGGGCGTCCAGTCGCTGGAGGACGAGGCCGTTCGCAATCAGAAGGCGCTGCGGGTCTTCATGCGCGATGCAGGGCCGCTGAAGGTTTTTCGCAACCAGCTGCGCGATCCCGGCGACGCCGAGGTCTCCTTCGTGCTGATCCAGTCCGGCGGTGAGCGCGAGATCGAGATCTCGCTGCCCGGGCGCTATCGCGTCTCGCCGCAGATGGCCAGTGCGATCAAGGCGGCGCCGGGCGTCCTCGAGGTGGAGTTGACGTAAGTCGCGAGGGGAAGCGTTGGGGAAGGCCGCCGGCGCCGGTGGCAGGGGCCCGTCCAGTCGGATGGCGTGGGTGAGCCCGCAGGAGGCGTTGCGCTGTGTCGGTGGGTGCTTTCCTGCCCGCAACAGCGACCGCGCACCTGAATCGTTCTGTCAGCGACCCGGCTTAGGCCGTTCGGACGGCTGATGTTCTGGCGTCTCGTCCAATGTGCGCAGCGACGAGGCGGGCGCATCGATCGGCTTGGCCCGAAACGTGTAGCCGGTCTCGATTGCAGCGTTCCCGAACTTGTCGCGCAGCTTGTCGAGGGCGGCTTCCGCCTTGGCGCGCTTTTCCGCCTGGGGATCGACGAGGTCCGCCGGATCGGCGAGCGCGGCGGCGGAAAAATCGTGGCAACCGATGCCGATGAGGCGGAAGCGCGTGCCGTCGAGTTCGGCCTCGATCAGGTGCCGCCCGGCCTCGAAGATCCGGTCGGCGAGCCGTGTCGGACGCTGCAATTTGCGGCTGCGCGTGCGCGTCTTGAAGTCGCCGGTCTTCAGCTTCAGGATGACGGTCGCCGCGGCAAGGTCGGTCGCCTTCAGGCGACGCGCCACCTTCTCGCTGAGCGTTCGCAGGATGGGGATCAGGTCCTCCCGGCGCGAGAGGTCGTCGTTGAAGGTGGTTTCGGCCGAAATGCTCTTCGTTTCGCCGCGGGGTTCGACCGGGCGCGGGTCGATGCCACGCGAAAGTCGCGACAGGCGTTGCCCCATCATGCCGTACCGCCGCATCAGCGCGGTCTCGTCCATGCCCTGCAGCTGTCCGATCAGGCGCAGCCCGTCGCGCGCGAGCGCCGTCTCGGTCGCCTGCCCGACGCCCGACAGGAGCGTGATCGGCTTGTCCCGCAGAAATCCCAGCGCTTCCGCCCGGCCGATGACGGAAAAGCCACGCGGCTTGTCGAGGTCCGAGGCGATCTTGGCGAGAAAGCGGTTGTGCGACAGTCCGATCGAGACCGAGATCCGCAAGTCCCGCTCGATCGCCGCTGCGAGCCTGGCGAGCGTCATCGCCGGCGGCTCGCCATGCATCCGCTCGGTGCCGGAAAGGTCCAGAAAGGCCTCGTCGATCGAGACCGGCTCGACGAGCGGCGTGATGGCGCGCATGCGCTCGCGCACCTCCTTGCCGACGGCGGCGTACTTCGCCATGTCGGGTTTGATCACCACGGCCTCGGGGCAGAGTTTCAGGGCCTTGAACATCGGCATGGCCGATCGCACGCCGGTGATCCGGGCGATGTAGCAGGCCGTCGTCACCACGCCCCGGCGTCCGCCGCCGATGATCAGCGGCTTGTCGGCGAGATCGGGGCGGTCGCGCTTTTCGACGGCGGCGTAGAAGGCGTCGCAGTCGAGATGGGCGAGGGAGAGCGCGAAGAGTTCGGGGTGGGAAAGGACGCGCGGGCTGCCGCAAACGAGACAACGCCGGGCGTTGCCGGACTGCCGGGAAAGGCAGTCCCGGCAGAAGCCAGGGTGAACGGGATCAGCAGACTCGGGCGTCGCCATGACCCGATCTAAGGGCAGCCGCGCAGAACCCGCAAGCGGCGAATGGGGCGATGCGATTGCTCAGCCGGCGAGAAGCCGTGCCATGATGGGCTTGGCCTCCGCCCAGTCGAGAGCGCTCTCGGCGCCTTCGGGCAGAGGCGGCAAATGGCGCCGAAACATGTCGTTGGCCATGAGATGAACGAGGCGCGCCCGTGGCAGGCTGCGGCCGACGGAGGCCAGATTGGGCGGCAGGTCGTCGGCGAAGACGATCGGCCCGCTCCAGCGCTGGCCGAGTTCGGCCACGACCGCGCCCTTCGAGCGCTCGGTCGCGATCATGGGAAAGCCGAGACCGGCCGCATCGAGCAGCCGCCGCCGCTGCGGATAGTAGGACGGCGTCATCGCCGTGAGAAAGACGATGTCGGCGCTGTCCGACAGGCGCTCGAGCGCGGGGCCGACGCCGTCGACCGGCAGTTGCCGGGTCTCCTGCTCGGCATAGAGGCGCATCGTCACCGCGTCGAGCGCGCTGCCGGCCAGGGCTGCGCCCGTGGCCACGGAGCGGACATTGCCCGTCAGATGGAAGCTGTTGGCTCGCAGCCGCGCGCCGCTCTCTTCCAGAAGAGCGCAGAACGGCTCGATGAAATGGAGAACGACCTCGTCGATGTCGAGCACAAGCAACGCTTGCCGGCTGATGGCGAGGGAATCGACTTCCGGCCCGGCAGTGACCAGTGGGCGACTCACCGAGGCGCCGCCTCGAAGGGGCCGCCGAGCCGGTCGCGGGCCTCGCCGACCGACTGGGGCGAGAGTTCAGCCGATTCGGCAAAGGCGATCAGCGTCGGCTCATGGCCGAGCACGAAGTCGAGGAGTCCGGCGAAGAAGGCCGGGTCGCGCGTCGCGGCCCGCACCTGGCCCGCCTCCATTCCCGACAGCGCAAGAAACCGCTCCAGCTGCTCGGAGTCTGCAGCAATGAATGTCAGCGCCTTTACTCCGATTTCCAGAGCTGCCGCCTGCGATGATTCCCGCGTGGCATCCCTTTCAGTTTTCAACACGGATATTGTCCTTCACACTCGGTTCGATTGATTCCCAATTCTTAAATCAAATCGCGCTATGTCTCGACGTATCTGCCGACGAAAACGTTGTGTCCGGGTCGCATTGCCGGAAAGTGGAGACGGGTGAATGCCGAAGACCGTGATGATCGTCGAAGACAACGAGCTGAACATGAAGCTGTTTCGCGACCTGATCGAAGCGCACGGCTATCTCACCGTCCAGACGAGGAGCGGCCTGTCGGCGGTGGAACTGGCGCGCCAGCACCGACCCGACCTGATCCTGATGGACATCCAGCTGCCGGAAATTTCGGGGCTGGAGGTGACGCGCAATCTCAAGGCGGACCATGATCTGTACAAGATCCCGGTGATCGCCGTCACCGCCTTCGCCATGAAGGGTGATGAGGAACGCATCCGGCAGGGCGGCTGCGAGGCCTACATCTCCAAGCCGATCTCCGTCACCAAGTTCATCGAGACGATCAAGTCGTTTCTCGGAGATGCGTGAGGAAGCTCCATGACCGCCCGGATTCTCGTCGTCGATGACATGGACATCAATCTGCGCCTGATGGAGGCGCGGTTGGCGGCGGAGTATTTCGAGGTGCTGACGGCGCGTAGCGGCGCCGAGGCGATCGAGATCTGCGAGCGCGAGACCATCGACATCGTCCTGCTCGACGTGATGATGCCCGATCTCGATGGCTACGAGGTCTGCCGCCGCCTGAAGCAGAGCCCCCGCACGCGTCACCTGCCGATCGTCCTGATCACGTCGCTGGACCAGCCTGCCGACCGGGTCGCGGGCCTCGATGCGGGCGCCGACGATTTCCTGACCAAGCCCGTCCGCGACCTCCAACTGTTCAGCCGCGTGCGCAGCCTCGTGCGACTGAAGATCCTGACGGACGAGCTGAGGATCAGGGCCGAGACGACGGTGAGCCTTGTCGCCCGCAACGACCTTCTCGGCCAGCTCGCCGGTCAGGGCATGGCGGGCCGTCTGCTCGTCTTCGACGACGACGCAGGGATCGCGGCACGGATCAAGAAGATCCTGCAGAACGAACACCAGGTGGACTCCACGAGCGATCCCGCGGCGGCGCTCCACGCCGAACAGTCCAGAAATTTCGATCTCTTCATCGTGAACCTTGCGACGGCAAGCTACGACGCCTTGCGTCTCTGCTCGCAGATCCGTTCGAGCGACGCGCTCCGCCAGGTGCCGATCCTTCTCGTCAGCGATTCGGCAGACGAGGCGCGCACCGCCAAGGCGCTGGAGCTCGGTGCCAACGACTATCTCGCCAACCCGCTGGACCGCAACGAGCTCCTGGCGCGCGTGCGCACCCAGATCAAGCGCAAGCGCTATGACGAGGGCCTGCGGCAGTCGCTGCGCGAGACAATCGCCCTCGCCGTGACCGATCCGCTGACCGGATTGAACAACCGACGGTTTCTGGAGAGCCACCTGCCGACGGTGATCGAGCGCGCCCGTAAGGACGCCAAGCCGCTGTCCGTGCTCATGGCCGACATCGATCATTTCAAGCGCATCAATGACGGCTGGGGGCATGACGCCGGCGACCGTGTGCTGAAGGAATTTGCAGCGCGGCTGAAGCACAGCCTGCGCGCCAGCGATCTCGCCTGCCGCTTCGGCGGCGAAGAGTTCGTCGTGTTGATGCCCGAGGCCGACGGACGTACCGCGCAGCTTATTGCCGAACGCCTTCGCAGCATGGTCGCCGACCAGCCCTTCGACATTTCCGGGGAGTCCATCTCGGTGACCGTCAGCGTCGGGGTCGCGGTCCTCGACGCGGTGACGGACGACTGGGAGACGCTGCTGAAGCGCGCGGACAGGGGCCTGTACGCCGCCAAGCGCAACGGCCGCAACCAGGTGATCGCGCTCGCGGCGTGATAGCCGCGTGGTCTGGCTGACCAGACCCCAATATATTCGCCGGAACCGTCCCGTACCGGTTGCAAAGCCGCGAAATTCACGTGACCTTGGCGCGGGGAATCCGTGCCGCCCCGTCAGGCACACGAGAGTCCCCATGGAGTGCCCGGGGCAGCCGCATCTCCTGGGTCCGTGGGGCCGGCGACCGGTATCCAGGCATGAACGGTGTCCTCGCACCGTCGCCGGGTACCGGTTGCCAACCCCGCCCATCGCGCCCGGATCTTCGTCGATCATCCGTGCTGCCGCGTTCGCTGGGCCCGTCTCTCAGGCGGTTCGACCGGGCAGGGTCGACCGGGCACAGGTTCGACCGGGCAGGGGAGTTCAAACGAAAACGCCGCCCGAAGGGCGGCGCGTCATCGTCACACCGGAGACGTCGATCTTACTTGATCTTGGTCTCTTTGAACTCGACGTGCTTGCGCACGACCGGGTCGTACTTGGTCTTCGTCATCTTGTCCGTCATGGTGCGGCTGTTCTTGGTCGTCACGTAGAACGTGCCGGTGTCAGCCGTGCTGAGGAGCTTGATCTTGATCGTTGTCGCTTTCGCCATATCGGTAACCCATCGCCTTGCGAAATGAAGCTCTGCAAGACGATGACCAGGGGGTTATCGAGGCTTGCGGCATGTAACTGAAACTGGTCGGCACGCCTCGATCCATGCGGATGCTCCAAAGGAGCCATCGATCCGCCGACGCCAAGGCATGGCGGTTGCAACACCCGACCGTGCTTTCGGCGGGACACTAGCCGAGCAAGCTCCGAAGTCAAGCGTGATGTTTGTTCACCGACAGCCGAACCAGGGTCAGCACGAGGTAGGCGGCGAAGAACAGCGCCAGCGACCAGGCAAATCCATCGGACCCGAACAGGTCGAGTGCGCCACCGATCGTCTGCGGGCCGATCAGCATGCCGGCGGAATAGCAGAAGATGAAGGCGGCATTGGCTGAGGCGAGCTCCGTCGTCTCCAGCTTGGCGCCGAGATGGGCGAGGCCGACGGTGTAGAGACCGGCGACGACGCCGCCCCAGATGAAGAGCGTGGCCGCCATCAGCCACCAGTTTTCCACGAGGAATGGCAGGCAGAGCGAGCCGACGAGCCCGACGGCGGCGAAGAAGAGCAGCAGTTTGCGGCGGTCGCCGACGCGATCGCTGTAGAGGCCGATCGGGATCTGCAGGAGGACGTTGCCGAGGCCGATGGCCGTCAGCAATTGGGCGGCGCTCGCCTCGCTGAAGTTGACCAGCTGGCCGTAGATCGGAAACAGCGCGAAGCCCCCCGATTCGACGGCACCGAAGATGAGGACGGCGGCGGTGGCCGTCGGTACGAGCGTGAGATAGCGCCAGAACCCGCCGCGAAGCTCCGCCCCGACGGCGGGCTGACGATCCCAGGCGAGAATCAGCGGAATCAAGGCGGCGAGGATGACGCCGGCGCCGATGCCGAAAGGCAGGAAGCCCTGCGAGCCGATCTGCGAGAACAGCCAGGGGCCGAAGGCGAAGCCGAGAGACAGGAAGGTGGCGTAGATGCCGAGGATGAAGCCGCGCTTGCCGGGCGGGGCTGCCGCGTTGATCCAGAATTCCGACAGGATGAACAAAGCGGTGATCGCGAAGTGGAAGACGAGCCGGAGCGGAAACCACGTCCAGAACGGAACGAAGAAATAGAAGCCGAGCGCCGAGACGGACGCTGCGACGATCGCGATCGCCATCGTCATGCGGACGCCGAGACGTCGGGCGATGGGCGTGACCAGCGGCGCGGCGAGGAGCGATGCGGCACCTGCCACCGCCGTATTGGCGCCGATCATCGTCGGCGATACGCCGCGCTGTTCGAGGATGACACTGAGGAGCGGCAGTCCGAGGCCAAGGGCGACGCCGACGGCGCTGATCGACGCGATGGCGGCGCCCGCCGCCCACCAGTCGATAGCACCGGCCTCGCGCCTGATTTCGTCGACGATCTCCGAGGAATGCGGATTGTCCATGTCGATCAAATCATTTCCCGAATGGGTCGACCCTTGAGAAAGCGATAGAACGGCATGGTCTGGCTGCTGTCCCGCCAGCTGCCGTCACGCAACCGGCCCTCGATGTCCGCCAGCACCTGACGCGTTATCGCGGGAAGATCAAGCGCTGCGATCTCGTCGAGGGAAAACCAGCCGATCCGATCGAATTCCGGATCGGGACGATCGGCGAAGGAGAGGGTGCTGACGATGCTGTCCGCCGAGGCGCAGAAGAAGCGCGTGTCGAACCGGCGCGGCAGTCCCGGCGGCGTGATGGCGCGGGCGATCGGAAAAAGCGTCGCGGGCGCAGGCACGATCCCGGCCGCGGCGAAGGCCGACCAGGCCGGGTTGGAGCCGTCGAGCTTGCCCGGTGTCCCGAGCATGGCTCCGGCCTCCTCGTAGGTCTCGCGGACTGCCGCGAGCATGACGGCCACGGCGTGCCGTTCGGTGAACCGCGCCGGCGTCCCCGCCAGAAGCCGGGATGCTGCATCAGCGGGGAGGCCGAGACCGGCTGCGAGCCTGAGATCCCCGGCTTCCAGGCGGCCGCCCGGAAAGACGAACTTGCCGGGCATGAAGGCGAGCTTTTGAGACCGCTGCCCCATCAGAATGCGGGTCACCGGGCTCGTCTCGTCCAGAAGGATCAGCGTCCCCGCCTGGCGAACGGTCGGCCGCGCGGCGGCCGCCGGCATGACCGAGGAGCGCACGACCTCCGAGGCGCGAACCGGCTCTTGCAAGGCCTAGTGATCCGTATCGTCGGGATTTCCGCTGAAGCCATGCATGCGCATCGCCCACTGCATGCCGATCGTGCCACCCTTGACGGGACGCAGCATCGCAAGGGTCATCACCAGCGTCAGGGGAAGCCAGATTGCCAGGAGGGCGGCAAGCGACAGGGTCGTCATCTCCTCCGTCGCCATGTACAGCGCGACGACGATATGGCCGACGACGAAAACCGTGATGTAGGGCGGGAGATCATCCGCCCGCTGGTGAAACAGCTCTTCCTTGCACTCGGCGCAACGGTCGACGGTCGTGAGGTATCCGCGGAAGACCTGACCCTTGCCGCAGTTCGGGCAGCGGCAGAGAAGCCCTCGACCGATCGAGCGCCACAGCGGGCGGTCAGGCTTGTCCGCGGTGCCATCGAAGGTGGTGATCTCGGTATTTTCGAGGGTCATCGGTTCTTTCTCACTTTGGCCGCGACGTTCTTGGACCGGCCCGGGCGCCCAGAGGGTCGAACGCGCATCTTGTGAAACGAGGCCGAGGACGAGGGTAGCGGCCGTGGCTCGGTCACCATCTCGAACCGCATCGAGCCGGCCAGTGGAATGGCTTCCACCAGCTTCACCAGAACGCTGTCGCCGAGGCGGTAGCCGCCGCCGCTCCGGCTACCGACAAGCGAGTGGCTGACCTCGTCGTAATTGAAGTACTCGTTTCCAAGGCTCGATATGGGGATGAAACCGTCGGCGCCAAAGGCCGGCAGCTGCACAAACAGCCCGGCTTTCGTGACGCCGGCGATGCGTCCGTCGAACTCCTCGCCGATCCGTCCGGCGAGATGATGGGCGATCAGTCGGTCGACCGTATCCCGCTCGGCCGCCATGGCCCGGCGCTCGGCCTTGGAGATCAGCTCGGCCGTCGCCTCCAGCTGCTCCTCGTCCTCGCGGCTGAGGCCGCCCTCGCCGAGCCCGAGCGCCGTCACCAGCGCGCGGTGGACGATGAGGTCGGCATACCGCCGGATGGGCGAAGTGAAATGCGCGTAGCGCATGAGGTTCAGGCCGAAATGGCCGATATTGTCGGGCGAATAGGCCGCCTGGCTCTGCGAGCGCAGCACCACCTCGTTGACGAGGCTCTCGTGCTCGCCGCCGCGCACCTGGGCGAGAATGCCGTTGAAGTGCGAGGGCCTGAGCGCGCCGGATTTTGCCAGGGCGATGTCGAGCGTGCGCAGGAAGTCGCGCAGCGACTCCAGCTTCGACATCGAGGGCGCGTCATGCGCACGGTAGATCAGCGACTGCTTCTTGGCCTCGAGCGCCTCGGCCGCGGCGACGTTCGCCTGGATCATGAACTCCTCGATCAGCTTGTGAGCGTCGAGACGTTCAGGGATCATCACCCGGTCGACCTTGCCGTCGGGGCCGAGGATCAGCTTCTTCTCCGGCAGATCGAGATCGAGCGGCTGGCGCCTGTGCCGGGCATCCTGCAGGAGGGCGTAAGCTGCCCAGAGCGGACGCAGGACATCGGCGAGGATCGCCGGCGCCACAGGCGAGGGCAGGCCGTCGATGGCCGCCTGCGCCTCGGTGTAGGCGATCTTGGCGTGACTGCGCATCAGGATGCGGTGAAAGCTGTGCCGTCGCTTTTCGCCGTCGGCCGAAATGACCATGCGCACCGCGAGCGCCGGGCGGTCGACGTCCGGCTTCAGCGAGCACAGATCGTTGGAGATCCGCTCCGGCAGCATCGGGACGACACGATCGGGAAAATAGACCGAATTGCCGCGAAGCCGCGCTTCGGTGTCGAGCGGCGACCCGGAGCGGACATACCAGGAGACGTCGGCGATCGCGACTGTCAGGACCATGCCGCCGGGATTGGCCGGGTCGTCGTCGGGCCGGGCATGGACGGCGTCGTCGTGGTCCTTGGCGTCGATCGGATCGATCGTGACGAGCGGCAGATCACGCCAGTCCTCGCGATCATTCAGCCCGACGCTCGAGGGCGCGGCTTCGGCGGCCTCGATGACTGAACGCGGGAAGACATGCGGGATGTCGTGGGCGTGCAGCGCGATGGTCGAGATCGCCTTCTCGCTCGACAGCGATCCAATGATCGTGGTGATGCGGCCGATCGGCAGGCCGACGCGCGAGCGCTCGGACGGCTCCACCTCGACGAGATCGCCCTCCTTGGCACCCAGCGACGCGTCCGGCGCGATCCGGTATTCGAGCTGACGCCGCTCGACGGGCTCGACCCGCCCGCCGCCGCCCGGCATCGGCCTGTAGACGCCGAGCGCGATTGTCTTCTTGCGTTCCAGCAGGCGGATGACCGAGGCGGTCGGCGCATCCGGATCGCTGCGGTCGAGCTTTGCCAGGATGCGGTCGCCGATGCCGGCTGCGGGGCCGGTACCGGGCGTCTGGCGCACGGAAAACACCGGACGATCGCCGCTGACGGCATTGTCCCAGCCCAGTGGCACGGCCAGCAGACCGCCGTCTTCGTCGCGGTGGCGAATTTCGAGGACCGTGACGTCGGGAAGTACGCCCGGCCGGACGAATTGCTTGCGCCCGCCCGCCAAAAGGCCTTCGGCCTGCAGGTCGGCAAGGATGTCCTTGAGGAGCAGCCGGCTGTCGCCCTTGACGCCGAACGCCTTGGCGATCTCGCGCTTGCCGGCGCTGTCCGGATTGTCCGCAATGAAGCGCAGCACCGCCTCCCGCGTCAGCACGGTGCTGATGTCGAACGGCTTTGCGCGCTTGGCCATGCTTCTACTCGGCCGCCGGCTTGGCGACTTTCTTCGGGGCCTTGATGAGGGTCGTCACGACCTGCGCCTTGACCGGCGCGGCAGCGACAGGCGCCGCAGGCTTCGCCCGGGCGCTTGTCTTGGCCGCGCCCTCGACAGCCTTCTTCGCGGGCGCCTTCTTGGCCGGAGTCTTGACGACCTTGTCCGCCGCCTTCTTATCCGCCGCCTTCTTGGCCGGAGCCTTCTTCGCCGGTGCCTTTTTCGGCGCCTTCCCGGATTTTTCCGCGCGTTCGTTGAGAAGAATGATCGCCTCTTCCAGCGTCACGCTGGCCGGGTCCTTGCCCTTTGGCAGGGTGGCGTTGATCTTCGCGACGTTCACATAGGGGCCGAACCTGCCCTCCCGCACCGTGATCTGACCACCGAAATCGGGATGCTCGCCTAGCGTCGCCAGCGCCGCCGGAGCGGCGCGCGCGGCAAAGCGATCCTTCTTCTCGGCGATCACGGTGACGGCCCGGTTGAGGCCGACGGTGAAGACGTCCTCGATCGTCTCGAGATTGGCATAGGCGCCGTCATGCTGCAGGAACGGCCCGTAACGGCCGAGCCCGGCGAGAATCGGCTTGCCGCTTTCGGGATGGAGCCCCACCTCGCGTGGCAGCCGGATCAGCTGCAGCGCCTTCTCGAAATCGAGCTCCGCCGGCAGCCAGCCCTTGGGCAGGGACGAGCGTTTGGCTTCCTTGCCCTCGCCCCGCTGGACATAGGGGCCGAAACGGCCCGAACGCAGCGTGATCGGCTCGCCGCTGTCGGGATCGTCGCCCAGCACTTTCGGCTCGTCGAGCCCGGCATCGCCGACGCCTTCGGCCTGCATGTTGCTGCCGAGCTGGCGGGTGAAGTTGCATTCGGGATAGTTGGAGCAGCCGACGAAGGCGCCGAACTTGCCGAGCTTCAGGCTGAGCTGGCCGCCGGCGCAGCGCGGGCAGGCGCGCGGCTCGGTGCCGTCCTCCTTCGGCGGGAAGGCGAGCGGGGCGAGCTCGATGTTCAGCGCGTCGAGAACGTCGGTGACGCGAAGCTCCTTGGTGCCGTCGACCTGGGCGGAGAAATCCTTCCAGAAATCGCGCAGCACGTCCTTCCAGGCGAGTTCACCCGCCGAGATCCGGTCGAGTTGCTGCTCGAGATCGGCGGTGAAGTCGTATTCGACGTATTTCTCGAAGAAGTTGTGCAGGAAGGCCGTGACCAGCCGGCCCTTGGAATCGGGAATCAGCCGGCGGTTCTCGTTGATGATGTATTCGCGGTCCTGCAGCGTCTGCAGCGTCGCGGCATAGGTGGAGGGACGGCCGATGCCGAGCTCTTCCATCTTCTTGATCAGCGAGGATTCGGAATAGCGCGGCGGCGGCTCGGTAAAGTGCTGCGACGCCTCGATCGCCCGCTTCTCCGCCGTCTCGTTCACCTCGATCAGCGGCAGGCGTGCCGACTCGTCGTCGTCACTGTCGGCGGCAGGCAGGGCATCGTCGCGGTGATCGACATAGGCGCCGAGAAAGCCGTCGAAGCGCACGACCGATCCCGTGGCGCGCAGGGTCGCCGTCTTGTCGCCGTTGCGCGCGGCGATGTCGACGGTGGTGCGCTCGATGTCGGCCGAGGCCATCTGGCTGGCGATGGTGCGCTTCCAGATCAGGTCGTAGAGGCGTGCCTGGTCGCGGTCCAGATGCTGCTCGACGTCCTTCGGCAGACGGGCGAAGGATGTCGGCCGGATCGCCTCGTGGGCCTCCTGGGCGTTCTTGGCCTTGCTCGTGTAGATGCGCGGCTTGTCCGGCACGTATTTGGCACCGAAGGTCGAGCCGATGGCGGCGCGCGCGTCGTCGATGGCTTCCGGCGCGATCTGCACGCCGTCCGTCCGCATATAGGTGATGAGACCGACCGTCTCACCGCCGATGTCCATGCCCTCGTAGAGCTTCTGCGCCACCTGCATGGTACGCGAAGCCGAGAAGCCGAGCTTGGCCGACGCTGCCTGCTGCAGTGTCGAGGTGGTGAAAGGCGGGCCGGGATTGCGCTTGGTGGGCTTGGCCTCGACCGAGGCGACCTTGAAGCTCGCGCCGTCCAGCATGGCGCGGATCGTCTCGGCACGCTCGCCGTTCGCAACCGTCAGTCGCTGGATCTTGTCGCCCTCGAAGACGGAAAGGCGCGCGCTGAACTCGTCGCCGCGCGGGGTCGCGAGACGCGCGCCGATGTTCCAGTATTCCTCGGGCTTGAACCGCTCGATCTCCGACTCGCGGTCGCAGACGAGGCGCAGCGCCACCGATTGCACACGGCCCGCCGAACGCGTGCCGGGCAGCTTGCGCCAGAGAACCGGCGAAAGGGTGAACCCGACGAGATAGTCGAGGGCGCGGCGGGCCAGATAGGCGTCGACCAGCGGCTCGTCGATCTGACGCGGATTGGCCATCGCGTCGAGCACGGACTTCTTGGTGATGGCGTTGAAGACGACGCGGCTGACGGGCTTGGTGCCGACGACCTTCTTCTGCCGCAGAACCTCCAGCACATGCCAGGATATCGCCTCGCCCTCGCGATCCGGATCCGTAGCCAGAATCAGCCGGTCGGCTCCCTTCATCGCCTGGGCGATCTCGGTCAGCCGCTTCTGCGAGGCCTTGTCAACGTCCCAGCTCATCGAGAAGTCGTCGTCGGGCAGCACGGAGCCGTCCTTGGCCGGAAGATCCCGGACATGGCCGTAAGAGGCAAGAACCTTGAAGTTCGAGCCGAGATACTTGTTGATCGTCTTCGCTTTTGCCGGCGACTCGACGATGACGAGATCCATGCAGGCGTCCTAGAGTTTGATGACGGAAGCAGTCTGGCGGGGCGGTCATGCCGCCCTCGCTCCGCCACAGCACGCCACACATGGACAGCCAGAGCCGGGGGGTCAAGCCCTTGCAAGGCGAGCCGATCGGCATACTGCAACCTGTAGACGCGCAACTAATATGGTGCTCTTATAGGAGGAACGGCAGCATGGGTACATCGCCGCCGCCGCGCAGTGGACCAAACTCCATCAAGATGACAGCCATGACGCACGGCACGAACAGAGAGTCGCACAATCTTCGGTACGTCAAGGATATGCTGGAGCAGCTTAAGGTTGTCGCCCAGGGTGGGGGAAGCCCCTTCCTCGTCTATCTTATCGATCTCGCCCGGCATGAGGCGGCCGAAAAGCTCAGACTGGGGGGAAGCCCCTTCCTCGTCTATCTTATCGATCTCGCCCGGCATGAGGCGGCCGAAAAGCTCAGACTGGGGGGAAGCCTCCAGTCAGAAGAGCAGGGAAACACGTCCGCCTGAGTGGCGTTCCAGGCGGCCCGCCAGATCCAGTTCGAGCAGGGTCAGGTGAACTGCGCCTGGCGCAGCGCCCGTATGTTCGATCAGATCGTCGATGGCGACAGGTGTCGGGCCGAGCGCTTCGATGATGCCCTCTCTCTCGTCGTCGGTAGCCGTCGCTGCCATCGCTACCTCTTCCGGCTCTTCCACCTCAAGGCCGGGACGGTGTTCCAGCCGGCCATCCATCGGACGCAGCGCCTCGATCATGTCGGATGCTTCGGTGACGAGCAGACTGCCGTCCTTCAGCAACTGGTTCGTACCGCCCGCCCGCGGGTCGAGCGGCGAGCCGGGAACGGCAAACACCAGTCGCCCCATCTCGGCCGCCAACCGGGCACTGATGAGCGAGCCGGAACGCGACGCCGCCTCGACGACGAGGAGTCCGAGCGACAGGCCGGCGACGACGCGGTTGCGGCGAGGGAAGTCGATGGCACGGGGCTCCCAGCCGAAGGGCATCTCCGAGACGAGACAGCCGCCGTCGTCGACGATGCGGCGCATCAGCGGCCGGTTTTCCCGGGGGTAGGGGCGGTCGAGGCCGCCGGCGAAGACGCCGATCGTGCCGGTCTCGAGGCTGGCGTCATGGGCAGCCGCATCGATCCCGCGCGCGACGCCGGAGACCACGACAAAACCGGCGCGGCCGAGTTCGGCGGCGATGTGGCGGGCAAACTTGATTCCCGCCAGCGAGGCATTGCGCGCGCCCACCACGGCGACCGTCGGTCGGTTGAGAACGGAGGCATCTCCCATGATCGCGAGAACCGGCGGCGGGGCGTCGGCGGCCCGCAAGGCCGCGGGGTAGTCCGGTTCGCCGACACAGACGAAGCGGGCGCCGAGCCGCTCGGCCTGCGCCATTTCGGCCTCCGCGGCCTCCGCGCTCGCGACCCGCACGGACCGCGTCGAGCCGCCTCTCTGCGCCAAGGATGGCAGCGCCTCCAGCGCCGCCTGCGCGCTCCCGAAACGGTTGATCAGGGCGCGAAAGGTGACCGGCCCGACATTCTCGCTGCGGATGAGACGCAGCCAGGCGAGACGCTGCTCGGGACCGAGCCGGATGCCGGTCGGGGCATCCGGCTTGCTCACCCCTTGGCTCCGATCTTGCCTTCCGTTCCGGCGAGGAGGCGTTCGATGTTCGGGCGGTGCTTCACATAGACGATGAGGGTCAACAGGCCCGACAGCAGAGCCGCCGAACGATTGCCGAGGGCGAGGTAGGCGAGGGGCACGACGAGCGTCGCCGCCAACGCCGCCAGCGAGGAGTAACGAAACACGGCTGCCATCGCGAGCCAGACCACGGCAAAGACCGCGACGCCGATCGGGGCAAAGCCGAGGAGGATGCCGATATAGGTCGCGACGCCCTTGCCGCCCTTGAAGCCGAGCCAGACGGGAAAGAGATGGCCGAGAAAGGCGCCGAGCCCGGCCGCCGCAGCCGGGTATTCGCCGAATTGCCAACCGATCAGCACAGGAACCGTCCCCTTCAGGACGTCACCAGCCAGCGTCAGCGCTGCAAGAAGCTTGTTGCCGGTGCGCAGCGCATTCGTCGCACCGATATTGCCCGAGCCGATGCTGCGCAGGTCGCCGAGGCCGAAAAGGCGCGTCAGCACGAGGCCGAAGGGGATCGTGCCGGAGAAATAGCCGAGCGCGAAAAGTCCCGAGATGGCCAGCCAGCCGCCGTTCAACATGCCGATCGTCAGCTCCCCGCGCCATCCCTCGAGAACACCGTGCGGCCTGCCACGATGGTGCGCAAGATCCGACCCTGGAAGCGGGCGTTCTCGAAGGCGGTATTTTTGGACTGCGAGCGGATTTCCGCCTTGCTGTAGATGAAGGGCGCATCGAGATCGACGATCGCGATGTCCGCTGGCCGGCCCGGCCGCAGCGTGCCGCGATCGAGCTTCAGGAGCCTTGCCGGCGCCGATGTCAGCGTCTCGACCACCCGCAGCAGCGACAGCGAGCCGTCATGATGGAGGCGAAGCGCCGCCGCAAGGAGCGTTTCCAGCCCGATCGAACCGACCTCGGCCTCGGCGAAGGGGTGGCGCTTGCCGTCCTCGTCGTGCGGATCGTGCGAGGAGACGATGATGTCGATCGTGCCATCGGCGACCGCCTCGACCATGGCCGCCCGGTCGTCCTCACAGCGCAGCGGGGGCGACAGGCGGAAATAGGTGCGGTACTCGCCAATGTCGTTCTCGTTCAGCGCCAGATGGTTGATCGAGATGCCCGCGGTGACGGCGATGCCGCCCGCCTTGGCCCGCCGGACCGCCTCGGCCGACGCGGCGACCGAGATCTTCGCGGCGTGGTAGCGGCAGCGCGTGAGCTCGGCAAGGCGCAGATCGCGCTCGAGCGGAATGACTTCGGCCTCGCGCGGCACGCCGGGGAGGCCGAGCCAGGAGGCCAGCAGGCCCTCCGTCATCACGCCCGATCCGGTGAGGTCGGCGTCCTGCGTCTCATGCATCACCAGCGCGTCGAAATCGCGCGCATAGGTCATGATTCGGCGCAGCAGCGCCGGGTTGGCGATGGTCTTGCGCCCTTCGGTGAACGCCCTGACCCCGGCCGCGCCGAGAAGCCCGATCTCGGTCATCTCCTGGCCGAGGAGGCCGCGCGTCAGCGCCGCGGCGGGAAAGACATTGATGTCGGCGGTCTCGCGCGCCGTGCGCATCACGAACTCGGCGAGCGCGACGTGGTCGACCACCGGATCGGTGTCCGGCATGGTGAGGATCGAGGTGACGCCGCCCGCGGCCGCGGCGCGGCTCGCCGAGCGGATCGTCTCGCGGTGCTCGCCGCCAGGCTCGCCGATGAAGACGCGGGCGTCGATGAGGCCGGGCAGGGCGGCGAGCCCCCGGCCGTCGACGACCTCGGCTCCCTCGGGATGCCCCTGGCCGAGCGCCTCGGCGCCGGCCGCGGCGATGTTGCCGTCGATGACGATGATCGTGCCCGTGGTGTCGATGCCGCGATCGGGATCGACGATGTGGATGCCGTCAAAGACCAGCGGGCGCGTCATTCGTTGCTCCCGAGACCCGGCAGCAGCGCCTGGATCACCGCCATGCGGACGGCGACGCCCATCTCGACCTGCTCCTCGATGACGCTTTGCGGCCCATCCGCGACCTCGGACGAGATTTCGACGCCGCGGTTCATCGGACCGGGATGCATGACCAGCGCATCGGGCCGGGCAAAGGCGAGCTTCTCGGCATCGAGGCCGAAATAGTGGAAATACTCGCGCACCGACGGCACGAAGGATCCGGCCATGCGCTCTCGCTGCAGGCGCAGCATCATGACGACGTCCGCGTCCTTCAGCCCCTCGCGCATGTCGCGATAAACCTCGACGCCCATCTCCCGGATGCCCGATGGCAGGAGCGTCGACGGCGCGATGACGCGCACGCGGGCGCCGAGCGCGTTGAGGAGGAGGATGTTCGAGCGCGCGACCCGGCTGTGCAGCACGTCGCCGCAGATCGCCACGGTCAGCCGGGCGATCTTGCCCTTGTGGCGGCGGATCGTCAGCGCGTCGAGCAGCGCCTGCGTCGGGTGTTCGTGCGCACCGTCGCCGGCATTGATGACGGAGCAGCCGACCTTCTGTGCCAGCAGCGCCACGGCGCCGGCGGCGTGATGGCGCACGATGAGGACGTCGGGCCGCATGGCGTTGAGCGTCATGGCGGTGTCGAGCAGCGTCTCGCCCTTCTTCACCGAAGAGTTCGCCACCGCCATGTTCATCACGTCGGCGCCGAGTCGCTTGCCGGCGAGCTCGAAGGACGCCTGCGTGCGCGTCGAGGCCTCGAAGAAGAGATTGATCTGCGTGCGCCCCCTGAGGACGTTCCGCTTCTTGTCGCGGCGCCGACTGACCTCGACCTCCGCTTCGGCGAGATCGAGCAATTGCTCGATTTCGTGCGGCAACAGGTTCGCCATGCCGAGAAGGTGGCGATGCGGAAAGACCGGAGGGGTGTCGGGCGCGTTCATGTCAAGGCGGGCGTATAGGAGAAACTCGGGGAACCGGCAAGGTCGCTGCGGCGGGGCAGCCTGCAGGGTCGGCCATGGCTCAGGGCAGGGTGGACCGGAAGCCCGACGGGGACCGGCCGCGCCTGTCCGACGCCTGATGGCCGCGGTCCTGCGCAACGCGGCGCGGCGAGGAAAGCCATCCGAACATCGGCTCGCGGTCCTTGCCATTCCGGTACAAATCGCTGCGAACGCAACAGATTAAGGTTAAGGACACCTCGTGATTGATTCCGGTCCGGCCGAGGTTCAGACTGGCTTTATGCTTTGTTAAGCATGGGAGCCGCCGATGCCGCGCATGATGACGACCGTGACCCTGGCTTGCTGGCTCGGCTACTGCGCTGTCGCCTCGCTCACGAGCGGATTCGCCGCGCTGGATGGGGCGATGGGGTCGTCCCTGCCCATGTCCTTCTTGGCGCCGTCCTCCCTACCGGCGTCATTTGTTGGGGATGTCTCCGGCGCCGCGGCCCTTCTCGCCGTGGCCGCCCTGTTGGCTTTCGCCCTCTTCACGCTGCACGCCGAAAAGGACCGGCAGGCGATCGCCAGGGCCGAATGGTTGGGGATTGGCGGTCTCGTCCTGGCAACCGTCGCGATCCTGACCGGGGCGGGGCACTCGCATCCCGTTTCCGATTCCACGGCCATCGCGCTGCTGGCCGTCTCCATCATGGCGATTGCCGTCGACCGGCTGATCACCGTCGAGGAGGAGGAGGAGGACAAAGAAGCATTCGAGGCCGGGATCGCCGCCATCTCGCAGGCCATGGCGCGCCAGACGCAGCTCTATACCCCGTCGCATCTCGACCGCTCACGCCGATGAAGCTGCTCGGCTTCTGGCTCGGCACCATGGCCGTCTTCTGGCTCTGGTTCTGTCTGTCGTCCCTTGATCTCGGCCTGCCGCTGCTGACGAGAAGCTTCCACGACGACACCATGCTGGTCTATGGCTGGGCCCTCGGCGTCGAACCCGCCCTCGTTCCCTGGTTTTTCGCCAAGGCCTTCGCGATCGACGGCGCACTGGTCGCCGCCATCGTCGCCTTTCGCAAGCGCCGGACCCTTTCCGTGAAGCTCGCCGCCGCGACGGCGAACATCGTCACTCTTCTCCGGCGGCTCGAATCGACGAGAGCCGATCGAGTGCGCCCTGCAGAATGAAGGCCGCTGCCGCCGAATCGATGCGCTCGGCGCGCTTCTTGCGGGAGACGTCGGCCTCGATCATCGAGCGCTCGGCCGCGACGGTCGACAGGCGTTCGTCCCAGAAGCAGATCGGGCGGGGGTCGAGCCGCAGATAGTTGCGCACGAAGGCACGCGTCGACTGGGCCCTCGGCCCCTCCGACCCGTCCATGTTCAGCGGCATGCCGATGACGATGCCGCCGCAGCGCTCGTCATCGAGGCTCTTCATGAGCGCCGCCGCATCGGCGCCGAACTTCGTGCGCCGGACAAGCTTTCGCGGCGTCGCCAGCCGCAGGCCGACATCGGACACGGCGATGCCGATCGTCTTGGTGCCGAGGTCGAGGCCCGCGATCAGGCGGCCAGCCGGCACCAGCGCCCGCAACTCCCGAATGTCCACGATGCCCATCGGCACTCCTTTTCGCGCCCGGCAGGACGGAGAAGACCCGTTATCCCTGACGACGCGGCTTGACCCGGCCCGCCCTGGGCTCACATTGCCGCCCAGACGCGACGGGTCATAGCTCGTCGCAGGCCTTCACGTCAGCCAGGGACACCGCACGATATGAAGATTACCCATTTCGGTCACTCCGCCTTTCGCATCGAGACCGGCGCCTCCGTCATCCTCGTCGACCCCTTCCTGACCGGCAACAGCCACTTCACCGGCGATCTGGCGACCGCAAGCCGCGGGCTGACGCACATTGCGCTGACGCATGGCCATGAGGATCACGTCGGCGACACGGTGCAACTCGCCCGCACCACCGGCGCTAAGGTCATCGGAAACTTCGATCTCCTGATGTGGCTCGCCGCGCAGGGCGTCGAGAATATCGAGCCGGCCAACACCGGTGGCACTCTCAAATTCAACGATTTCTCGGTGACGCTGACCCAGGCATTCCATTCGTCGGGGCGCATCGCGCCGGACGGCAGCGTGTCCTATCTCGGCATGCCGAACGGTCTCGTCTTCCATTTCACCGATGGCCCGACAGTCTACCACATGGGAGACACCGATATTTTCGGCGACATGGCGCTGATCGAGGAACTCCATCACCCGAAAATCGGGCTGGTGCCGATCGGCGACCGCTTCACCATGGGCGCCGCCGTCGCCGCGCTCTCCTGCCGCCGCTACTTCGCCTTCGACACGATCGTGCCCATCCACTACGGCACGTTCCCGATGCTCGATCCCAATCCGGCACGGTTCATCGAGGCCATGGAAGGCGACGGCGGCAAGGTCAGAATCCCGGACATCGGTGTCGCCTTCGACGTCTGACGCGCGCTACCGCGCCAGAGGCGACGTGAGACAGGATGACGGCGCGACGGGGGCCTTGTTGCCACCGTCCGGTCGCCTCGCTATAGCGGGAGGACGCGCGACACTTCTCCCGAGCATCGCCCGGCATCCTCCCGCTCGACCAATTCCGGAACCGCCATGTCCGTCGACAATGCCACCGTCCGACGCGTTGCGCGTCTTGCCCGTATCGCCGTCTCAGATGACGATGTGGAGGCCATGAAGGGCGAGCTCAACACCATCCTCGGCTTCGTCGAGCAGCTCGGCGAGGTCGATGTGACGGGCGTAGAGCCGATGACCTCGGTGATCCCGATGGTCATGAAAAAGCGCCAGGACGAAGTCACCGACGGTGCCAAGGCTGACGACATCGTCGCCAACGCCCCGGCACACGACGAGAATTTCTTCATGGTCCCCAAGGTGTTGGAATAGAGTCCGGACAAGGAACCTTTGCCGTGCGCATTGTCATCGCCGAGGAAAGCCCGCTGCAGCCCGAGGTCCGCAACCTGATCGCCGAGCTCAATGCCGCGCTTCTCGCGCTGACGCCGGCAGAGTACTGCTATCACATGACGGTCGACGAAATGGCGGGGCCGGAAACGACGGTTTTCATCGCGAGGGAGGACGGCAAGGCCGTCGGCTGCGGCGCGCTTCGCCGACTCGGATCGTCGGCAGGCGAGGTCAAGCGCATGTTCGTGAAGCCGGCGCTGCAGGGGCGGGGGCTCGGCGGCCGCCTGCTCACTGCGATCGAGGCACGCGCCTCGGCCGACGGGATCGACACTCTCCTCCTGGAGACCGGTGACCGGCATCCCGCAGCCTGGCGGGTCTATGAGCGGGCGGGCTTCACCAGACGGGGCCCGTTCGGCGACTATCCCGACACCGGTTTCTCCGTCTTCTACGAAAAATGCCTGGTCGCCGCGCCGCCGATCGAAGGGTGATCGCGGACCAGTTTTCGCCCCACAGACAAAGCCTTGGCTATGCTCGTCCCGCCGGGGAAGCGGCCTTCAGAATCCGACGAAACGGACCGACATGACCGATCTCACCGCCCTGACCATCGCCGAAGCCCGAACGGCCCTGGCTGCCAAGTCGGCCAGTGCCGCTGAACTGACCGAGGCCTATCTCGGCGCCATCGACCGCGCCAACGGCCAGCTCAACGCCTACATCGCCGTGACGGCGGACAAGGCGCGCGCGATGGCCGCGGCCTCCGACGCGCGCATCGCCAGAGGCGAGGCCGGGGCGCTCGAGGGCATTCCGCTCGGGATCAAGGACCTCTTCGCGACCGAGGGCGTCCATACCCAAGCGGCCAGCCACATCCTCGACGGCTTCGAGCCGGTGTATGAATCCACCGTCACCGCAAACCTCTGGGCCGATGGCGCCGTCATGCTCGGCAAGCTGAACATGGACGAATTCGCCATGGGCTCGTCGAACGAGACGTCCTACTACGGCCCGGTGATCAATCCCTGGCGCCGCAAGGGATCGAACCTCGATCTCGTGCCGGGCGGCTCTTCGGGCGGCTCGGCCGCGGCGGTCGCCGCGCATCTGTGCGCCGGCGCGACGGCGACCGATACCGGCGGCTCGATCCGCCAGCCTGCAGCTTTCACCGGCACTGTCGGCATCAAGCCGACCTATGGCCGCTGCTCGCGCTGGGGCACGGTCGCCTTCGCCTCCTCGCTCGACCAAGCCGGCCCGATCGCCCGCGACGTGCGCGATGCGGCCATCCTCCTGCGCTCGATGGCCTCCGTCGACGCCAAGGACACCACGTCCGTCGATCGTCCGGTGCCGGACTACGAGGCCGCCGTCGGGCGCTCGGTGAAAGGGCTGAAGATCGGCATTCCGCGCGAATACCGCGTCGACGGCATGCCGGCGGAACTCGACGCGGTCTGGCAGAAGGGCATCGAGTGGCTGCGCGAGGCCGGCGCCGAAATCGTCGACGTCTCGCTGCCGCACACCAAATACGCGCTACCGGCCTACTACATCGTCGCGCCGGCGGAAGCCTCGTCCAACCTCGCGCGCTATGACGGCGTGCGCTACGGCCTGCGCGAGACCGGCCGCGACATCACCGACATGTACGAGAACACCCGCGCCGCCGGCTTCGGCCGCGAGGTCAAACGCCGCATCATGATCGGCACCTATGTCCTGTCGGCGGGCTACTACGACGCCTACTACATCAAGGCCCAGAAGGTCCGCACGCTGATCAAGCGGGACTTCGAAGCGGTCTATGCCGACGGCATCGACGCCCTGCTGACCCCCGCGACCCCGTCCGCCGCCTTCGGCATCGGCGACGAGGACATGAATTCCGATCCGGTGAAGATGTACCTGAACGACATTTTCACCGTGACCGTGAACATGGCCGGTCTTCCCGGCATTGCCGTCCCGGCGGGTCTGACGGGCGAGGGCACGCCGCTCGGACTGCAGCTCATCGGGCGCCCCTTCGACGAAGAGACGCTGTTTGCGACCGCGTCCGTGATCGAGAAGGCGGCAGGCCGCTTCACGCCGGCGAAGTGGTGGTGAGTGTCGACGACGAGTGTGGTCCGGCAAGGCCTTCATGACGCTCGGGCCGACCGCCGGCTGGATGCATCTCGGCAGGCTTGCCGGCATCCACATGGAGTTCGACGTCTCCGCCGTCATGCTGGCCCTGACAGACCGCATCTCGGCCAACCCCTGAGGTTCCCCGTGACACGTCTCGCCCCGTCCGACTGCCATTCGATGGCGCAGCTGCGCGCCGAGATCGACGCGCTCGACACCGAGCTTTTCGCCCGGTTCGCCGAACGCATGCGCTATATCCACCGCGCCGCGGAGCTGAAGCGCGCTGCCGGCATTCCGGCCAACGTGCCGGAGCGCGTCGACGAGGTCGTCGGCAATGCCCGCGCCCGGGCCGAGGCTCATGGACTCGACCCGGCGCTCTACGGCGAATTCTGGCGGATGCTGGTCGACGCGGCGATCGCGGAGGAGGAGAGGCTGGGAGTGTGAAAGACGGACACCCGCATCAATCGACGTTCCGGTAGATGTCTGCGAAGCTGAGCCGAGCACCGACCACGTCGACCGAAATCTCGGAGTCCGGCGCATCGATGAGCAGAGGCTCTTCCGGCCAATCGCCGTTCTCCTGACGTGTCCACTGCCATGCGCAGCGCGTCTCCTGGGCGATGATCAGGCATGTACCAAGAGTTGCAAGGGCGAGATATTCCCGCGTCTTTGGACCGAAATCGACATGCATTGTGCTGGTCGGAAGGATCTCGACAAGCACCACCGCTTTGTGCGTCGTCCTGGCACTTCCGGGACCGCCGGCGGCTTCCACCATCACGTCGGCAAAGCGGACGCTGTGCGAACCGGTGGTGACGGCAAAGTCACCTGTCGCGATCTCGTAGGCTGTTGCGTCGATCTGCCGGGCAAGAGCGGTGACAAGGTTGACGGCGATGCGGTTGTGATTGCGTTTCACCCAAGGCAACAAGCGCGGAACTCCATCAACGAGTTCGTATCTGCGATCAAGGGGTTCGGCCCAATGAAAGAATGCCTCGACGGACATTCTGGGCGCGGTGTTGTCGGACCGGGATTGGATATTCATCACTTTTCCAATCAACTGTTTCATCTCCATCTTAGCGCCCTTGCTAGGTCCCGAAAACAGCCGATTTCCAAGCCGTCAACGCCGAACCTTGAACCCCCGGCGCCTTTGCTCTAGCGCTTGCCCAAGCCCTGCCGACACTGCGAAAGACCCGGACATGACCGACCTCGTCGACACCCGCATTCCCGACCCGAAGAAGTTCATCGCCGGCGCCAGCGGCGACTGGGAGATCATCGTCGGCCTCGAAGTGCACGCGCAGGTGCTGTCGAACGCCAAACTGTTTTCCGGGGCCTCGACCACCTTCGGCTCGGAGCCGAACGCCAATGTCAGCCTCGTCGACGCGGCCATGCCGGGCATGCTGCCCGTGATCAACGAGGAGTGCGTGCGCCAGGCGATCCGCACGGGCCTCGGGCTGAAGGCGAAGATCAACAACCGCTCGGTCTTCGACCGGAAGAACTATTTCTACCCCGACCTGCCGCAAGGCTATCAGATCTCGCAGTTCAAGGACCCGATCGTCGGCGAGGGCGTCGTGAAGGTGTCGGTCGGGCCGAACAACAAGGGCGAGTTCGACGAGGTCGAGATCGGCGTCGAGCGGCTTCACCTCGAGCAGGACGCCGGCAAATCGATGCACGACCAGCACGCGACCATGTCCTATGTCGACCTCAACCGTTGCGGCGTCGCCTTGATGGAAATCGTCTCCAAGCCCGACATGCGCTCGGCCGACGAGGCGCGCGCCTATCTGACCAAGCTTCGCACCATCCTGCGCTATCTCGGCACCTGCGACGGCAACATGGACGAAGGCTCGATGCGCGCCGACGTCAACGTCTCGGTCCGCCGTCCCGGCGGCGCCTTCGGCACGCGCTGCGAGATCAAGAACGTCAACTCCATCCGCTTCGTCGGACAGGCGATCGAGGCGGAGGCGCGGCGGCAGATCGAGATCATCGAGGACGGTGGAACGATCGACCAGGAGACGCGGCTCTACGATCCGGCGAAGGGCGAGACGCGCTCGATGCGCTCCAAGGAGGACGCGCACGATTACCGCTATTTCCCCGATCCCGACCTTCTGCCGCTCGAATTCGACGACGCCTATGTCGCCGCGCTCGCCGAGCACCTGCCGGAACTGCCCGACGACAAGCGTTCCCGCTTCGTCGCCGATCTCGGCCTGTCGCTCTACGACGCCTCCATCCTCGTCTCGGAAAAGGCGATCGCCGACTATTTCGAGGCGGTCGCCAAGGGGCGGGACGCCAAGCAGGCGGCGAACTGGGTCATCAACGACCTGCTGGGCGCCTTGAACAAGGCCGGCAAAGCCATTGACGAGACTCCGGTTTCGGCCGCCCAGCTCGGCGCGATCCTCGACCTGATCCGGGCCGAGACGATCTCCGGCAAGATCGCCAAGGACCTGTTCGAGATCGTTTTCACCGAGGGCGGCGACCCGGCCGAACTCGTCGAATCGCGCGGCATGAGGCAGGTCACCGACACCGGCGCGATCGAGGCGGCGGTGGACGCCATCATCGCCGCGAACCCCGACAAGGTCGAGCAGGCGAAGCTGAAGCCGACACTTGCAGGCTGGTTCGTCGGCCAGGCGATGCGCGCCATGGGCGGCAAGGCGAGCCCGGCCGTCGTCAACCAGCTGGTCAAGGATCGGCTGGGCCTGGAGTAGCCGCCAGCCTTTTCGTGATGATCACGTCCAAGGCGTGAAGGGCTTTGCCGCCAACTCGGCAGTGGCGGCGCGGCGTATGCCGACGCAGAATGTGCGCCGGAGCCTTGGCGACGTCCCACCCATGGACGCCTGATGTCCAGGCGTCATCGCCGGCAATGGGGCCGCCGTTAATGATGAATGAAACATTAACGCACCGACCACGGAGGAACGGCTAGAACACGTCGGTCGACTGACGACGGGAGCCTGTTCTTGAACTATTACGGCCCGATCATCCTTGCCTCGAGCGCCTTGCTGATCGCGGTGCACGGGCTCGTCATGCGGCGCCGCGCTGCGAGGCGAAGCGAGACCGGAACCGGGGCGGGACCGTCATCGGCGCGTGTCACGCCGTCCTCGCTGTTTGTCTGGCTCTCGGCGCTCGGCGCCGGTCTCGAATGGCTGCTTCCCACCGGGTCGGCCTTGAAGCCCGTATTGGGATGGCTCGCCGCGGGTGTCGCTCTGGTGATCGCGGCCGAATGCATCATGCGGGCCGCATCCCGCACGCTTCAGCGACATGCGACCACGCAGGACGCCAGGCGCGTCGCCGATGTGCTGGTCGCCGATGGCCTCTTTCGCTCGACCCGCAATCCGATCTATCTCGGCATGCTGCTGCTCTTCCTTGGCGTCGGCGTCGCGGCGACCAGCCTGTGGGCGCTGGCGCTGCTGCCGGCCTATTTCCTCGCACTGCATCTCCTCGTCGTTCGCCCGGAGGAGGCGGCGCTGCGCCACCGGTTCGGCGATCGCTACCGACGCTATGCGGCAAGGGTTCCGCGCTATCTCTGACGACATGCCGAAATCGGCCCCTCCGCCCGTGGGGCCGCCCTGCGCGGGTGGACAATCGGCGCCGGCGGCGCCATAAAGCCGTCGACCAAAAGGCGGATCGCGGCAATGAAGAAGACCCTTCTCGAAATCTTCACATGGTGGCAGGGCCAGACGATGGGCACCCGCTTCCATACCTGGCGCTTCGGCAAGAAGGTCGGCGAGGACGAGCGCGGCAACATCTATTATCAGAATGCCGACGGGTCGCGCCGCTGGGTCATCTACAACGGTCCGGCCGATGCTTCCGCCATCGGTCCCGGCTGGCATGGCTGGATGCATCACCGCGTCGACGTCGCCCCGGCCAGCGAGACCTACACGCCCCGCACCTGGCAGAAGGCGCACCAGGCCAACCGGACCGGCACGCCCGCTGCCTATCGCCCGAAGGGATCCTTGCTCAACCCCTCCGAGCGGCCACGCGTCACGGGCGATTACGACGCCTGGCAGCCCTGACAGGCTCAGCGGCCGCCCCGGCATCCGGACAGTCGCGTGCGGTTCCGTCGTATCGGAGCTTTTCCGCTGTATCGGGAGAAGGGCGCGGATCTTCGATCCCGTCATATTTCGGTCGGCTCTG
The DNA here is from genome assembly GCF_019973775.1 of Aureimonas sp. SA4125. NCBI lineage: Bacteria > Pseudomonadati > Pseudomonadota > Alphaproteobacteria > Hyphomicrobiales > Aurantimonadaceae > Aureimonas > Aureimonas sp. SA4125. The sequence continues at coordinate 2,193,581 of NZ_AP025032.1, forward strand.
CCGGCCACCACCGCGGCAGAGAGATTCTCGCCGCAGGAAATGACTGATGAGACTGCTTCCCGCCACCTTGCTCGCCCTATCGGCCCTGACGATCGCAGTTGGCGCGCAGGAACTCCTGCTGCCGCCGATCGATGCCCCGGCGCCCAGCGACGCTCCTGCGCCCGGCGAGGGCGCGGCGACGCCCGCTCCGCCTGCAGAGCGCGTGAAGAACAAGGTCGCCGAGTTTTCCGGTCTCGACAAGATCACCGGGCGGATTACGTCCTTCGATGTCTATATCGACGAAACGGTGCAGTTCGGTGCCCTGCAGGTGACGCCGCGCGTCTGCTATACCAGCCCGCCCAGCGTGCCGCCGCAGACCGACGGTTTCACCGAGGTGGACGAGATCACCCTGGACCGCCAGATCAGGCGCATCTTTACCGGTTGGATGTTTGCCGACTCACCCGGCCTCAACGCCGTCGAGCACCCGGTCTATGACGTCTGGCTGACCGGCTGCAAGAGCGATTCGGCCGTGCCCCCGCCCGCCGGATAGAAGGTCGCGGGCAGGGCGACCGCCTCTTCGAGCCTTTCGTGATAGTCCGCGCGCGAGATCTCGACCGCGCCGAACTGGGCAAGATGGCTGGTGATGAACTGTGCGTCGAGCAGGCGGTATCCCCCAAGACGCAAGCGTTCGACGAGAAAGGCCAGCGACACTTTCGAGGCGTCGGTCTCGCGCGAAAACATGCTCTCGCCGAAAAACGCGCCCCCGAGGCTGACGCCGTAGAGCCCGCCGACGAGATGGCCGTCGCGCCAGGCTTCGACCGAGTGCGCATTCCCGTTCTGAAAAAGCTGCAGGTACAGCTTGCGGATCTCGGCGTTGATCCAGGTGTTCGCCCGGCCCGGCGCCGGCTCGGCGCAGGCGTCGATGACGGCCGGGAAGGCGCTGTCGTAGCGCATCTCGAACGTGCCGCGGCGGATCGTCTTCCTCAGGCTGCGCGACACGTGAAAGCTGTCGAGCGGGATGATGCCCCGCTCTTCCGGATCGATCCAGAACAGTCCCGGATCGTCGGCATTCTCGGCCATGGGAAAGATCCCGCAGGCATAGGCCTTCAGCAGGATCCCCGGCGTGATCTCGAAGCGCTGGTCCCGTCGCCTGGCCATGGCCGGCTCAGTGCGGCTGCTTGTCGGCCAGGTACTTCTCCAGCCAGTGGATGTCGTAGTTGCCGGCGGCAATGTCGGCATTGTCGACGAGGTCGCGGAACAGCGGCAGCGTCGTCTTGACGCCATCGACGACGATCTCGTCGAGGGCACGGCGCAGCCGCATCATGCATTCCTGCCGGGTCCGGCCGGAGACGATGAGCTTGCCGATCAGGCTGTCGTAGAAGGGCGGGATGACATAGCCCTGGTAGATGCCCGAATCGACGCGCACGCCGAGGCCGCCCGGTGTGTGGTAGTGGGTGATGGTGCCGGGCGAGGGGGCGAACGTCGCTGGATCCTCGGCATTGATGCGGCATTCGATGGCGTGTCCCGAAAAGACCACTTCCGACTGCTTCAGCGACAGGCCGACCCCGGCGGCGACGCGGATCTGCTCGTGCACGAGATCAAGCCCGGTGATCGCCTCCGTCACGGGATGCTCGACCTGCAGCCGCGTGTTCATCTCGATGAAGTAGAATTCCCCGTTCTCGTAGAGGAACTCGATCGTACCGGCGCCGCGGTAGGACAGCTGGCTCATGGCATTGGCGCAGATCATGCCGATGCTGTCGCGCTGAGCGTCGGAGAGGGCGGGCGAACGCGCCTCTTCCCAGACTTTCTGGTGACGGCGCTGCAGCGAGCAGTCGCGCTCGCCGAGATGGATGGCATTGCCGGCGCCATCGCCGAACACCTGCACCTCGATATGCCGGGGCTTCTCCAGGTACTTCTCGATATAGACCGCGTCGTCGCCGAAGGCTGAACCCGCTTCCGTGCGAGCGGTGGCAAGTGCCAGCGACAGATCCTCGGCGGTGCGCGCCACCTTCATGCCGCGTCCGCCGCCGCCGGCGGAAGCCTTCACGATGACGGGAAAACCGATCTCCTTGGCGATCTTCGCCGCCTCGACGTCGTCGGTGACGGCGCCGGGCGAGCCCGGCACGACAGGGATGCCAAGGCGCTTGGCCGTGCGCTTGGCCTCGATCTTGTCGCCCATGATCCGGATATGCTCGGCGGTCGGGCCGATGAAGGTGATCTTGTGCGCGTCCAGAATGTCGGCGAAGCGCGAGTTTTCCGACAGGAAGCCGTAGCCTGGGTGCACCGCGTCGGCGCCGGTGATCTCGCAGGCCGCCAGGATCTGCGGAATGTTCAGATAGCTGTCGCGCGACGGCGGCGGGCCGATGCAGACGCTCTCGTCGGCAAGGCGGACATGCATGGCGGCGTTGTCGGCCGTCGAATGCACGGCGACCGTCGGGATGCCGAGTTCCTTGCAGGCGCGCAGTACCCTGAGGGCGATCTCGCCGCGATTGGCGATCAGGATTTTCTTGAACATCGTGCTTCTCGCCTCAGCCGATGACGACGAGCGGTTCGCCGTACTCGACCGGTTGGGCATTGTCGACGAGGATCTTCTTGACCTTGCCGGCACGCGGGGCCGGGATCTGATTCATGGTCTTCATCGCCTCGATGATCAGGAGCGTCTCGCCCTCGACGACCGTCTGGCCGATCTCGACGAAAGGCTTGGCGTCGGGTCCCGAGGCGAGATAGACCGTGCCGACCATGGGCGAGGGCACGCTGCCAACCTCGGGGCCGGTTGCCACCACCGCCGCAGGCGGGGCCGACTGCATGTCCGGCGCGTAGCCTGCCTGCTGCGGAAAGGGTGCCATGTGCATCTGGGCGGGATAGCCGCCGAATTCCTTCTGGCGGCAGACGCGCACGCGCAGCGTACCCTGCTCGACTTCGATCTCGGTCAGATCCGTGTCGTTCAGGATATCGGCCAGCTCGCGAACAAGGCCGCGGTCGATGATGTTGTCTTTGGTGGACATGCTTTACCTTTGAACCTGGCCGGACTGCCGGGGGACTGCGGGCGGACCCGAACGCATTCACGGGCCCGCATCGAAGAGGCGCCTGCCCAGGCCGTGCCGTTACGCGATCGCTACCAGCCTACGATGACGAAACTCTTGATGAGAACCGATGTCGACGCGCCGACACGCGGACAGCGGCAAGATCGGCCGTGTATAGACCGAGCCGCCCGCTTCGAAAAGCCGAAAGATCGGCCGCGCGGTAAAGCCTTCAGCAGGCGGTCTTACCACAACTGCGGACGTTGGCGATCTTCTCGGCCAAGCCCTCCATGCCGATGGCGCCGGGCACCACCTCGTTGGCAAGGACGTAGGAGGGCGTGCCGGTGATCTTCAGAAGCTCGGCGATGCGCGCATCCTCCTTCAGCGTTTCCTCGACCTCCGGCGACGTCATTGCCGTGCGGATGGCCGCTTCGTCGACCCCGAGCTCCTCGGCGACGGTAAGGGCGCTGTCGGCGTTTGCGACGCCCTTCAGCCCGAGGAGCTTCATGTGGAAATCGACATAGCGCTCCGGCGCGACATGCCTGAAGGCCAGGCTGACCTGGCTCGCCTCCATCGACTGGGGGCCGAGGACCGGAACTTCCTTCAGGACGAATCGGAGCTTCGGATCGGCCTCCACCAGCGCCTGCATGTCGGTCATTGCCTTTTTGCAGTAGCCGCAATTGTAGTCGAAGAACTCGACGATCGTCACGTCTCCCTGCGGATTGCCGAAGACCGTGCCGGCCGGCGTTGCGAAAAGATTCGGACCGGCCAGCGCGATCGCTTCCTTCTGCTCGGCCAGTTCCTGGACCTGTCGCTTGGCCTGCAGGGCGTCCATCGCCTCGAGCAGCACCTCCGGATTGCGGATGAGATAGTCCCGGACCACGGCTTCGATGTCGGTCTTTTCGCCCGCGGTGAGGGCCATCGCCGGGACGGGGGAAGCCAGGGCCAAGGCTGCGGCCGTCGCGGCGAGGAGAGACTTTCGAATCAAGATGGCGTTCCTTTTTGGACCGGAAATCTCACGGTCACTTCGATGAGCTCTTGGTGGAAATGATGTCCTGGGCTTGCAGCCACTGCGGCGACCCGGGTTTCAGCTTCATTTGCGCCCGTGCGGCGAAGATCCGTGCGTCGAGGAGGGCCCCGGCCTGCCAGTGAGCCTCCGCCATCGCGAGTTCGGCCGAGGCATCATCGCCTATTCGCCCGTAGGCCATAGCCAGGAATCGATAGCCGCTGGCATTCGAAGGGTCCGACTGCAGCCCTTTCTTGATGATGGCGATGGCGTTTTTCATGTCGTCGGCATCGCCCCCGGTGACCATGGCCTGGCCGATCGAGGCCTGGAGAAGACCGGACTTCGTCGGGTCGAGCTTGGCAGCGCGGGTAAAGGCGACGGCCGCCTCCTTGGCCTTGCCGGCCTCCATCAGGATCTCGCCGCGGATTTCGTGAAACCAGGGGCTTTTCGGATCCTTGGCGATCAGGGCGTCGATCTTCTGCAGCGCGATCGCCGGCGAGCCCGAAAGATGGGCGGAAATCGCCTCGCCATAGGTTGCGGCAAGACCCCGCGAATCCTTCGAGAACATCCGCCTGACGGCACCCGCGCCCTCGCCATAGGCCGCGATCTTCGCGCGGGCCAGATCATGGCGCAATTGCAAGGCCGGATCGTCCTTGCGGTCGTAGTAGGGACTCTGGCGTGCGAGATCCTGGAGCCGCACGATGCGGTCGCGGGGAGCGGGATGGGAGGTGATGTAGCGCCGCGGCGAGACGCCCGAGAGGAGATTGGCCCGTTCCAACCCCTCAAAACTCTGGATCAATCCCTTGCCGGACTGGCCGGCCTTTTCGAGATAGACCAGCGCCGAGCGGTCGGCCGTGGTCTCTTCGGACCTCTGATAGGCCTGAAGCCCGCGCAGCGCTGCCGTACCGCCGCCAACCGCAAGGCCTGAGCCCGCCCGCGCCGCGTTGGAAGACCCGGTCGCAGCGCCTGCCACGGCGACACCGGCGCCCAGAAGGCCTGCGATCAGGGCGATCCTCTGCGCCTGCTCCATCTGCTCGCGCAGCCGCAGTTGGTGGCCACCGGCCAGATGGCCGATCTCGTGCGCGATCACGCCGACCAGCTCGTTCGGCGTCTCGGAGCCGACGATCGTGCCGGTGTTGATGAAGATGCGCCGACCGGAGACGAAGGCGTTGAACTCGGGGCTGTTGACGAGAATCACCTCGACCCCGGAGCGGGAAAGCCCCGCCGCCTTCAGGATCGGCTGCGTGTATTCAGCGACCAGTCCCTCGATCTCCGCGTCCCGGACCACCGGAACTCCGCGACCGACGGGCCCCGCGGCCAACGTATTGGAGGGAACCATCACGCAGGCGATAAGGAGACAGACAAGTCGGGTCTGGAGGCGAGCGATCATCGGCCTTATTCTGTCCTTCTCAAGATGGTCGGTCGGATTCGCGTCGACATCCCAATCCTTTTCAATCCGGCAAATGTGAGGCTATCCCGGCCTGACCCGCGCCGTGCGGCATGCGACACGCCCTGTGCCGCAGAATGCGCCGTTCTAGGAGTATCACAGTGTCAAAGATCATCACCGTCAAGACTTCGGCCCGCTCGGCCGTCGAGCCGTTCCGTGCCATGGACGTCTTGTCGGAGGCAAACCGGATGATCGCCCGCGGCGACAGAGTGATCTCGCTGGCGGTCGGCCAGCCCGCAGCCCCGGCGCCCCGCGCGGCCATCGCCGCGGCACGGCGGATGCTGGACCATGGCCGCGTCGGTTATACCGACGCATTGGGGCGTGCAGACCTGCGCCAGCGCATTGGCCATCACTATTTCGACACCTATGGCCGGGCCGTCGCGCCCGAGCGCATCATGGTGACCACGGGCTCCTCGGCCGGCTTCAACCTCGCCTTCCTCGCCGCCTTCGATCCCGGCCAGCGCATCGCCATCGCGGCGCCCGGCTATCCAGCGTATCGCAACATCATTCGCGCCCTCGGCCTCGTCCCGGTCGAGATCGAGGTCGACGCCGCCGATGGCTATATCCTGGACACCGAGCGCCTCGCTTTCGAGCACGCTCGGGGCAGGCTCGACGGCGTGCTGATCGCCAGTCCCGCCAACCCGACCGGAACCGTGACGCCGCGCGGCGAACTGCAGCGCCTGGTCGAATTCTGCGACGAGCAAGCCATCACCTTCATCTCCGACGAGATCTATCACGGCCTCGTCTACGGCCCGAAGGAAGCCTCTGCCCTCGAGTTTTCCGACAGCCCGATCGTCGTCAATTCGTTCTCGAAACTCTACTGCATGACCGGTTGGCGTGTCGGCTGGCTGGTTCTGCCGGAGCCCTTGATGCGGGCCGCGGAGCGGATCGGGCAGAGCCTCTACATCTCGGCGCCGGAACTGTCGCAGGTCGCGGCCGTCGCGGCGATGGACGCGGTCGAGGAGATGGCGCTTGTCCGCGACGGCTACGCGGCGAATCGCGACATCCTGATGCGGCGGCTGCCGGAAATGGGCTTCAGCGCGATCGCCCCGATCGACGGCGCCTTCTACGCCTATGCCGCCGTGCCGGAAGGGGCGGGGACGTCGACGCACTTTGCCCGCGCGCTGCTCGAAAACAGCCACGTCGCGCTGACGCCCGGCGGCGATTTCGATGTCCGCCGCGGCGAGCGCTTCGTCCGCCTGTCCTACGCCTGCAGCACCCCGTCGCTGATCGAGGCGACCGATCGGATGGCGGACTTTCTCGATCAGAATGGCTGATGCCTGCTGCCGGCAACGACGAAGGGCGGGGAATGATCCCCGCCCTTCGTGATGTCCTGTGCGTGTTGCGGCCGCCTGATTCTAGAAGAAGCTGCGGCGCGCCCACCAGCCGGTGCGCTTGGCTCCAGGCTCGGCCTGTTCGCTGCCGCGGCTGGAGGTGACGGCCGGCTCCGAGCGAACCGCCGGCTCGGCGGGCGCGGCAGCCTCCTCGACGGGCGCGGCAGCCTCGTCGGTCACGCGGGTCTCGCCCGCTGCAGTTTCCGCCTCCAGCAGCGCCGGAGCCTCGGTCACGGGTTCCAAGACCGCCGCAACCGGAGCCACCTCAGCCCCAGCCGGCTCGTCCGAAACAGGTGCGACCTCGGCCACGGCGGTGGGCTCGGCAGTCGGCTGTTCGTGCTCAGCCTCGGTCGCCGGAGCGCTGTCCCAGGGGTTGCGGACGGGCTCAGGGGAAGCCTCGAACGGCAGCTCGGCTACCTCGGCCGCACCGACCTCTTCCGCCGTCTCAGGCAAGGGCAGGGCGCCTGCTTCAAGCGGACCGTCCTCGCCGGAGGTCACGGCTTCGCCGTTCTCGCCCTCGGTCCGGTCATCGGCACCGGCCGACACGCCCTCGGTTTCCCCGTCGCGATTCTTGCGCCCGCCACGGCGACCGCGACGGCGGCGTTTGCGGGCGCGCTCCTCTTCGGAGCTCTCGTCGTCGGACGTCACCTGAGTCGCTGCTGTCTCTTCGGCGTCGCCCTCGTCGTCGGTAGCGACCGTGTCGTCGCCCGACGCGTCGTCGCCGCCATCGTCCTCGCCAGCATCGCCGGCATCCTGGCCGTCATCCGAGGCGTCGCTGCCGCCCCGCCGGCGCCGACGCCGGCGCTTGCGGCGCGGCTGGTCGTCGGTCTTCTCCTCGGTGTCGGCATCGCCGGCGGGTGCGTCGACCACCGCGGTCGCCGAACCGGTCTCTTCGGTCTCCTCGACGTCCTCGACCAAGTCGAGATCCTCCGGCTCGTCCTCGTAGACGACAGGGGCGACCGCCGGCAGGTACTCGCGGCGGACAGCCTCGGGACCCTGCTCGATGGCGACATGCTGGTGGCCATGCGAATCGTCGGCTTCGATCGTGATCCTGAGACCGTTGGCCCGCTCCAGATCCTCGATCGTCTGGCGCTTTTCGTTGAGGACGTAAAGCGCGGTCGCCGTCGGCACCTTGACGATGACGTCGTGCGTCGAATGCTTCTGCACATGCTCCTCGATGGCGCGCACGACGTGCAGCGCCAGCGAGGAGTTGGACCGGATGTGGCCGACGCCGTCGCAGGTCGGGCAGACGCGGGTGGTGGATTCCAGAACGCTGGCGCGGATGCGCTGGCGGCTCATCTCCATCAGGCCGAAATGCGAGATATGGCCGATCTGGATGCGGGCGCGATCGTCCTTCAGGCAGTCCTTCATCTTCTTCTCGACGGCGCGGTTGTTGCGCTTCTCTTCCATGTCGATGAAGTCGATGACGATGAGGCCCGCGAGATCGCGCAGGCGCAGCTGCCGCGCCACTTCCTCGGCCGCCTCGAGATTGGTCTGGTAGGCGGTGTCCTCGATCGAGTGCTCGCGCGTCGACCGGCCCGAATTGACGTCGATGGCGACGAGCGCCTCGGTCTGGTTGATGATGATGTAGCCGCCCGACTTCAGCGTCACATGCGGCTGCAGCATGCGGTCGAGCTGCGCCTCGATGCCGCCGCGCGCAAAGATCGGCACGGGGTCGCGATAGGCCTGGACGACCTTCGACTGGCTCGGCATCAGCATCCGCATGAAGTCCTTGGCCTCGCGGTAGCCCTCCTCGCCGGAGACGCAGATCTGGTCGATGTCCTTGTTGTAGAGATCGCGAATCGAGCGCTTGATCAGGCTGCCCTCCTCGTAGACGAGGGTCGGCGCCGCCGAGGCGAGCGTCAGGCTGCGGACGGTCTCCCACAGGCGCATCAGATATTCGTAGTCGCGCTTCACCTCGGCCTTGGTGCGCATCGCGCCCGCGGTCCGCAGGATGATGCCCATGCCCTTCGGCACTTCGAGCTCGCGCGCCACTTCCTTCAAACGCTTGCGGTCGGCGATGTTGGTGATCTTGCGCGATATGCCGCCGCCGCGCGCGGTGTTCGGCATCAGCACGGAATAGCGGCCGGCGAGCGAGAGATAGGTGGTGAGAGCCGCGCCCTTGTTGCCGCGCTCTTCCTTCACGACCTGGACCAGCAGGATCTGCCGGCGCTTGATGACTTCCTGGATCTTGTACTGCTTGCGCGGGGCGCGCGGAACGCGGACGGGGACTTCCTCCATCGCGTCCTCGGCGCCCATCTCGTCGACGACTTCCTCTTCATCGTCGCCGCCCGGCGCATCCTCGGCGCCGTGACCACGGCGGGAGCGCGACCGGCGCCCACGACCGCTGGCACTGCGTGCCGGGCGCCCCTCGGCGTCGGCTTCCTCACCGGACGTCTCGTCTTCGGACTCGTCGCCGAGGAGTTCGTCGCCGCCGGCGTCGTCGCCCATCAGCTCGGGCGCTTCGTGCTCATTCTCGGAAAGGGATGGCGCGCCGTCCGTCTCTTCGTCGCCCGGCTCGCCGCCCTCGGCCGCGATCGGCTCGAAAATGCTGTCGTCGCCCGACGATTCGGCAGCGCGGATCGACTTGCCGCCGCCCGGCCGACGGGGATTGCGACGCTGCGCGGTGATCTTGCGCTCTTCGTCTTCTTCTTCCTCGCGGACGCGGGCCATCTCGTCCTCGACGAGCGCCTGACGGTCCGCGACCGGGATCTGGTAGTAGTCGGGATGGATCTCGCTGAAGGCCAGGAAACCGTGGCGATTGCCGCCGTATTCGACGAAGGCGGCCTGAAGCGACGGTTCGACGCGCGTCACCTTGGCGAGGTAGATATTGCCCTTGATCTGCTTCTTATGCTCGGATTCGAAGTCGAATTCCTCGATCCGGTTACCCCGGACGACGACGACCCGGGTTTCCTCGGGATGCGACGCATCGATCAGCATCTTGTTTGGCATGGCGAAATCTCTCCGGGACGCTCACCTCGGCGCGCATCCTGGCGTCAGACGCCATGAGGAATACGGGGAAAGGTGCGTCCGCAAAGGTCGTTGGGCGGCGGCGATTCGCACTCGAGGATGGCTGGCGCCGAGGCTGATAAGGCTCGGGCTGAAGCGTCAGGGATCCGGTGGAGGCTGGCGACACTGCTGGGGCGACCTGCGTAACTGACTGGCCGCCTGGGGCGACCGATGAAATCTCGCGCAATCCGCTCGATAACGGGCCGGATGCGCGTCGAAAGATGGACGTTCGGGATTTCTCCACGGACGTGAAATGGTACAGAGGTGGAAGACCCAAAAACACCGATCTCACGACCGCGACGTTTCGCGCGCGAGATCCTGGACTGAGGACCTCGCAGCCGACATTTCGTCGAACTTGCTCGGCGGTCCTGGCGGTCGTGGACGGGATGTTTCAAGCGTTTGAGTTTTCCCAGCCTCAGTTCTGCTTTTATGGTGCGCGAGGGCAAGACACAAGGGTAAAGCCCGGCGGGCGCCTGTGGGGGACATGTCGGGCCCGGTTGTACACGCCTTCGTGCGTGCCGACCGACGTGTCCAGCGCCAATACCGAGACGACGGGATGTCATGACCGAGAGTAGATCTGCGAATCAGTCGGCCCGCATGGCAGTGCTTCTCGTTCTGTCGTTTCTTGGAATCGCGACCTTTGCTGCAAGGCCAGCCGATGCTGCGGAGGGGATAACCGAGAGCATCCTGACCGGCTTCAGCCAGACGAGCGCGCCGAAGACGTTCGTTGCCTCCCTCGATCTTGTCGGAACGCCGCGCTCGCGCCTCATCCTCCTGCGCCGTCCCGACCGCGTCGCCATCGATCTCTTCGACACGGTTGCGGCGCTGAAGACGATAACGATCGAGGAGAACCCGATCGTCGCCAACGTTCGCCAGGGGCTGGTCGCGCACGACCGGTACCGAATCGTCTTGGCCCTGAAGCAGCCGGGGCTTCCCGTCGCCACCATCGACACGAAGGATGGCCACTCGGTGCTCAAACTCACGATCAGCGCGACCGATGCCGCAGGCTTCGGCCGCGCTGTCGCCAGCCAGGAGATCGGTGCAAGCGTCGACGTGGCGAAGGGGGTTCCTCCAGTCTCGGGGCCTCAGGAGCGCGTGACCGTCGTCATCGATCCCGGCCATGGCGGCGTCGATACCGGTGCAGTCGGCCGGCACGGAACGCTGGAGAAAGACATCAACCTCCAGTTCGCCAAATCGCTGAAGCAGGCGCTGGCCAGCCTGCCGAACGTCGACGTCGTGATGACGCGGGAGGACGACCGCTTCGTCAGCCTCAGCGAGCGGTCGAAAACTGCCCGGCGAGACAAGGCGGCGCTGTTCATTTCGCTCCATGCCGATTCGATCCGCTATCCCGGGATCCGCGGCGCCACCGTCTACACGCTGTCGGAACGCGCTTCCGACCAGCTGTCGCGGGAAGTCGCGGAAAGCGAGAACTCTTCCGACCGCTTCGTCGACCCTAAATGGCAGGAGGGCGAGCCGGAGGTCTTCGACATCCTGATCGAGCTGATGCGCCGCGAGACCGACAGCTTTTCCGAGCATTTCGCTGCCGGGCTCGTCGAAGAGTTTGGCCGCCACAAGGTCCGGCTGATCCGCAATCCCAAGCGCTCCGCCGGCTTCAAGGTCCTCCTCGCGCCGGACGTTCCGTCGGTGCTTGTCGAACTCGGCTACCTCTCCAATGTCGACGACGAGCAGCTCTTGCTCGACAGCTCCTGGCGCGAGGACACGGCAAGCGCGATCGCCTCCGCCGTTTCGGGCTATCTCGGTTCGCGCGGCCTTGCCGCAACGCTCGACAAGGCCGAGGGCGGCTGAGCCAAAGCTGTGTGATCACGGCAACAGTGCGAAGGTAACGGCCCGGTTTGATACCCTTGCAGACACGGCTCCGCCGCATTTTACCGGCATCGGGAAGACGAAGCACGACGAATTGGCTAAGGCGCTGGCGAGGTGCCCGGAATGCCATTGCAGCGCTGCTTCGATGGTGCCGGCGCGCGGGCTAGCCGGCGAGAGGGTCGCGTGCGGCTGATGGAGTTCCAATGATCAGGTTGCTCGGCTATTTCTTCGGCATCGGAACCGTCATGGCGCTGATCGTCGCGGCGGGCGTCGCCCTTTACGTCCAGCACATGACGAAGGACCTGCCGGATTACCAAGTGCTGGCCGCGTACGAGCCGAAGGTCGCAACCCGCTTCCATGCCTCCGACGGATCGCTCATGGCCGAATACGCCAAGGAGCGCCGGCTCTTCCTGCCGATCCAGGCGATCCCGAATCTCGTCAAGGGCGCCTATCTCTCGGCCGAGGACAAGAATTTCTACGGCCATCCCGGCATCGACATCTACGGCCTTGGACGCGCGGTCCTGGTGCTGGCGAGGGGCGGCCCCATGCAGGGCGGCTCGACCATCACCCAGCAGGTTGCCAAGAACTTCCTTCTGACCAACGAGCGCTCGATCGAGCGCAAGGTGAAGGAGGCGATCCTGTCGCTGCGCATCGAGCAGGCCTATTCCAAGGACAAGATTCTCGAGCTCTACCTCAACGAGATCTATCTCGGCCTCGGCTCCTACGGCGTCGCTGCCGCCTCGCTCGCCTATTTCGACAAGTCGGTGAACGAGCTCGAGATCCACGAGGCGGCCTATCTCGCGGCACTGCCGAAGGCACCGGAAAACTACAATCCCTACCGCAGCGCCGACCGGGCGATGGAGCGCCGCAACTGGGTCATCGACCAGATGCAGGCCAATGGCTACGTCACCGCCGCGGAAGGCGACGAGGCGCGCGCAAAGCCCCTCGGCGTCAATCCGAAGAAATCGGGCACCTACCTCTTCGCCGGCGAGTATTTCACCGAGGAGGTCCGCCGCGAGGTCATCCAGCGCTACGGTATGACGGCGCTCTACGAGGGCGGCCTTTCCGTGCGCTCGACGCTTGACCCGAAACTTCAGGTCGAGGCACGCGCGTCGCTGCAGCGGGGCCTCGTCGCCTACGATGAGGCGCGCGGCTATCGCGGACCGATCAAGACCATCGAACTTGAGAGCGACTGGGGCAAGGCGCTCGGCGAGGTGCCGGGCTATGTCGACGTGCCGGAATGGCGCGTCGCGGTCGTGCTGTCGGCCCAGGCGGACAGCATCAGCATCGGCCTGCAGCCCGTCCGTGGGATCTCGGGCGCCCTCGGCGCCGACCGCGAAACCGCGACCATCGCGCTTGCGGACATGAAATGGGCGCTGCGGGTGAGCGTCGACGGCAAGGCGCGCGCGGTCAAGTCGGCCGACGAGGTGCTGAAGCGCGGCGACGTCGTCTTCGTCGAGAAGAATGCCGGGGGCGAGGGTTATCGCCTGCGCCAGCCGCCGAGGGTGCAAGGCGCGCTTGTTTCCATGGACCCGCATACGGGCCGCGTCCTCGCTATGGTCGGCGGCTTCTCCTATTCGCAGTCGGAGTTCAACCGCGCCACGCAGGCGCTCCGCCAGCCTGGCTCGTCCTTCAAGCCGATCGTCTACGCCGCGGCGCTCGACAATGGCTATACGCCCGCCTCGGTCATCCTCGACGGCCCGATCTCCATCCCGAACGGCACCGGCGGTTACTGGGAGCCGAAGAACTACGGCGGCGAGGCAGCCGGCCCGTCGACGCTCCGCTCGGGCATCGAGAAGAGCCGCAACCTGATGACCGTGCGGCTGGCCCGCGACATGGGAATGGACCTCGTCGCGCAGTATGCCGAACGCTTCGGCGTCTACGACAAGCTGGCGCAGTATCTGCCGATGGCGCTCGGCTCGGGCGAGACCACGGTGCTGCGCATGGTGGCCGCCTATTCGGTGATGGCCAATGGCGGCCGCTCGATCGAACCTTCGCTGATCGACCGTGTGCAGGACCGCTACGGCCGCACCATCTACAAGCACGACAGCCGCGGCTGCGACACCTGCAACGTCTCCACCTGGGAGAACCAGGCGGAACCGGCTTTGGTCGACAACCGCGACCAGGTGCTCGACCCGATGACCGCCTACCAGATCACGTCGATGATGGAAGGCGTTGTCCAGCGCGGTACCGGCTACGCCGTGCACACGCTGGGCGTTCCCGTCGCGGGCAAGACCGGCACCACCAACGACGAGAAGGACGCATGGTTCGTCGGCTACACGGCCGACCTCGTCACCGGGCTTTATCTCGGCTACGACAATCCGGCACCGCTCGGACGTGGCGAAACCGGTGGCGGGCTCGCCGCGCCGATCTTCCTCGACTTCATGACGCAGGCGATCGCCGGAAAGCCGCCTGTGGAGTTCCGCGTGCCCGAGGGCATGACGATGGTGTCGATCGATCGCAAGACCGGCATGGCGTCCAGCGGCGCGGGGGCCATCATGGAAGCCTTCAAGCCGGGCACAGGACCGTCCGACAGCTACCAGATCATCGGTGCCGACGATGCCTACAGCGCCGCGCCCGCCGTCATTTCACCGGCGACCCAGGACGCCATCGTGCAAGGCGGGGCCGGCGGCCTGTTCTGAGCACCGGACCCCGGGCACGGCCCGAGGGGCGTCAGCACGGCAGACCCTTGTTTCCGCTCGCAGCCGTGACGCTGCAACCCCACGGATGGGGTTGCATCTGCTTTACAGCCCGGGACGCCGACCCTATACCCGCCAACACCCTGCCATCACCATAGAAGGGACTGCGGCATGCGCGCCGAGATCGAGACCATGACATCAGAAATCAAGCAGGCGATCGACCTGCTGAGGAGGCATCTTTGACTGGGATTCATCCCTCAAACGCCTGGACGTTCTGAACGCACAGTCGGAAAATCCCAATTTCTGGGATGACGCAGCCGCCGCCCAGAAGCTCATGCGCGAACGGCAGTTTCTCGAATCCGCGATCGACGGCATCCGCAAGCTGGAAACCGGCCTGCAGGACAATATCGACCTCATCGCCATGGGCGAGGAGGAGGGCGACCAGTCGGTCGTCGTCGAGGCCGAAAGCGAGATCAAGGCGCTCAAGGCCGACGTCGACAAGCGGCAGATCGAGATGCTCCTGTCGGGCGAAGCCGACAAGTTCGACACCTATGTCGAGGTTCATTCGGGTGCCGGCGGTACCGAAAGCCAGGACTGGGCGGCGATGCTGCTCCGCATGTACATGCGCTGGGCGGAGCGCGCCGGGATGAAGGTCGAGCTTCTGGAGACGCATTACGGCGAAGAGGCCGGCATCAAGTCGGCAACGGTCCAGATCAAGGGCCACAACGCCTACGGCTGGATGAAGACCGAATCGGGCGTCCATCGTCTCGTCCGGATCTCGCCCTATGACAGTCAGGCCAAGCGCCATACCTCCTTCGCGTCGGTCTGGGTCTATCCCGTCGTCGACGAGACGATCGAGGTCGAGGTGAACGAGTCGGAAGTCCGGATCGACACGTACCGAGCCTCGGGATCAGGCGGACAGCACGTCAATACGACCGATTCGGCCGTGCGCATCACGCATATTCCGAGCGGTATCGTCGTGCAGTGCCAGAACGAGCGGTCGCAGCACAAGAATCGGGCCACCGCCTGGGACATGCTGCGGGCCCGACTTTACGAGGCGGAACTGCAGCGCCGTGAGGAAGCGGCAAACAAGGAAGAGGCGTCGAAGACAGACATCGGTTGGGGTCACCAGATCCGATCCTACGTGCTGCAGCCCTACCAGATGGTCAAGGATCTTCGCACGGGCGTGCAGAGCACGGCACCGCAGGACGTGCTCGACGGAAAGATCGACGAATTCATGGAGGCAGCGCTCGCCCACCGTGTCCATGGTGGCAGCGTCGACGTCGCCGACGCCGAATGATTGAATCCCGCCGGTCGAAAGGTCGGCGGGATCTGCCCCCCACAGTCCCGATCAGCCGAAGGTATTGATCCGGCGGCCGGCACGCAGAAAGCGCGCGGGGTCGACCGCGTTGCCGTCGCGGCGTACCTCGTAATGGAGATGCGGTCCGGTGCTGCGACCCGTGCTGCCGACGCGGCCGATCACGGAACCGGCCTTCACCCTGTCACCGACATTGACGAGAATCTGCGAGAGATGACCGTAGCGGGTCATCAATCCGCCGCCGTGGTCGACCTCGACGAGGTTGCCATAGCCGCCATTCGGGCCGGCCTGCACGATCGTTCCCGAGGCCGTGGCACTGACATTCGTTCCGGTCGTCGCCACGAAGTCGAGCCCTGTATGCATGGCGGAACGACCGAGAAAGGGATCGGGCCGAACGCCGAAGGTCGAGCTCATCAGGAGCGTGTCGACAGGACGGGCAAGCGGCAGCCTGTCGGTCGTGCGCTGCAGCAGTTGCAGATCGGTCAGGGCCTGATCGAGCTCGGCGAAACTGGCGTCGAAGCGTTCGGTCTCCGGCATGTCGACAAGCGGGCCACCCTTGCCGTCGGCATCGTCGGACGATCCCCGGTGAAGGCCCGCACCGGCCAACATGCCCTCCGATCGCAGTACGGCGGCGATATGCTCCGTCTTGCTGCGGGCGGTGATGGCAAGGCTCGTCAGATTGGCGATTTGTCCGTCTTCGACGCTTTCGAGCGAATCGCCGATCTTCTGGATCAGGGCAACGGGAATGGCCAAGGAGACGTGCGGTTTGGTCGCCGAGGGATCGCCGGCCCGAAGCACCGAGGCCGAACGATCGACAAGCCGGAAACGGGCGAGGGCCGGCGAGGGTGCGTCCGGTGCGAACGCCGGTGCGAGTTCCGGTGCGGCGACGTCTTGGGACGGGCCGCCGAGCGACCCGTTATCGACCGCGGTCGACACGGCTGCCGGGCTTGCCGCGTCATCGCGAGGCTTCGGCCGGGGAATGGGGATTTGGGCGGACAGAAGACCCGTCGCGCGAGCCCGGTCCATCAGAGGCTGCAGCTTTGCGTAGCGGGCCTTCAGTTCCTGCTGCTGGTCGATCAGCGTGTCGATCTTCTCTTCGACCGACTGCTTGTCGAGGATCTGCCGACTGACCGCCCGGTCGAGTTGTGTGCGCAAAGAGGCGATGCGGTCCTCGTAGGCCTGCTCGAGCCGAAACTCGCTGGCGGTGCCCGAAGACAGGATGTCGTCGCGCATCATCATGTAGCCGCCGGTCGCCACGCAGCCGAGGACGAGAGTGGAGGCGAGGGTGGTCGACAGGGCAAGGACCCAGGGGCGCACGGTGAAGTGCCGGATATCCTCGCCGCGGGCGATGATCACCGTGTGGGGAATCTTCCGCCGCCCAAAACTTCCGTGGTGCTGGCCCGATGTCATCGCGTACCCTGTCCGTGACGACCCGCAGGGGCGGGTCTTCAACCCTCCCGATTACGCCCTGTTAAGGTTAAGGAATGCTTTCGCGCCGCAAGGGGACTGGCAATATCGGTGCTTGTCCCTTCGCAGCTGACGTCGAGCGCCGCCCGAAATCGCGAGGCTGGCTCGCCCATCGCGGCGAGGGATGGAACGGCCGGGGATGCCTCCCGTTGCCCTCTGTGGAGCCACGACGAACCAGCAACACCCGCAGATTTGGAGACGATTCGAATGACGCCAGAGACGCATGTCTACTTTCGCCAGACCGGACAGGAGCCCAGCGCCTACGTTCTCGTGCGGCTGTACGAGGAAGAGGGGCAGTCCGCCGCCGAAGCTTCGTTGGCCGGAGAAATGGTCGGCGAGGCGAAATACGAGTATCCGACGACGGGCGAGCCGCATTCTGTTCTGCGCGATGCGCGCGACTACGCCGCCGGCCACGGTTTCGACGTTCGGATCGAACTCGACGGCGTCGCCTGGGACCCCGGCCTCGGCTCTCTCGTCGGTTAGAAACCGCGCGAGAGGCCTGTTCCGCCGGCCGGGAGCGCGCGTGTCCGAAAAAGCTCAGTTCGAGAGCGGTGACAGGGACCGATAGAATGTCGGCGTCAGGCCGGCTTCTGCCCGGGCGCGATCGTTGAACGGCGGCTTCACGTCGCCGCGAAAACACTGCCGCACCAGGACCTGGAAACGCTGCGCCGGGTTGACGCCCTGGCGGGCGCAGAGGAAGCGAAACCATTTCGCGCCGACCGCGACATGCTTCTTCTCGTCATTGTAGATGATTTCGAGGATCGCTCCGGTTTCGCGGTCGCCGACCTCGTCGAGCTTGGCGAGCAGAGAGGGCGTCACGTCGAGCCCCCGCGCTTCGAGGATCAAGGGCACGATGGCGAGCCGGGCGGCGAGATCGCCCGCCGTCGCCTCGACCGCCTGCCAGAGGCCATCATGCGCCGGCAGGGCACCATAGAAAGAGCCGAGGTCTTTGAGCCGTCCGGACAACAGACGAAAATGCTTCGCCTCCTCCATCGCCACCATCATCCATCCATCGAAAAACGATCGCGGCACCGGTTCGCGGGCAAAGCGCGCGACGATGTCGAGTGCCAGATCGATGGCGTTCAGCTCGATATGGGCGAGGGCGTGGATCATGGAAATCCGGCCCTCCGGCGTATGGACCGAGCGACGCTTGACCAGCCGCGGCGATACCAGATCCGGCTTTGCCGGACGACCGGGGCGCGATGGCTGGGCCGGGTCGCCCGGCGACGACAGGCCGAGCCGACGCTCGAACCAGCCATTGCCGGCATAGTCCGTCAGGCGCAGCTTCTCGTCGAGATCGGCTGCGAGCAGCGCCTCGATGGCGGCGCCGCGAAGGCTCGCCGCACCCCTTTGCAGGCTGTCGCTCACGATGCGGCTAGCTCGCGTGCGGCTGCCAGAACTTCTTCCGCATGACCGGGCACCTTCACTTTCGGCCACAGGCGGACAATCGTGCCGCTGGCGTCGACGAGCACCGTCGTGCGCTCCACGCCCATATACGACTTGCCGTACATGCTCTTCTCCACCCAGACGCCGAAGGCACCGAGCAGCGACTTCTCCTCGTCCGAGAGCAGCCGGACGGTGAGCGCGTGCTTGTCCCTGAACTTGACATGCTTCTTCACCGGATCGGGCGAGACGCCGATAAGCGCGACCCCGAGGGCGTCGAAATCGGTCTTCAGCCGGGTGAAGTCGATCGCTTCCTGGGTGCAGCCCGACGTGTCGTCCTTGGGGTAGAAGAAAAGAACGAAGGGCTTGCCGGAAAGGTCGGCGAGCCCCACGCTGGAGCCGCTGTCGTCGGGCAGGGTGAAATCGGGACAGGGTGAACCAGTGCTGATCATCGGCAGGCGCCTTCCTTTCGGCCAAATGGACTGAGATGGGGTCGGTGTTGCGACCCGCGCGACGCGGACGGGATGCGTCACGGTCAGTCTATCCGTGAAGTCCGGCGCTGGCGAACGCTTGTTGTCGGCCCGCCGTGGCACCCACAGTTCAGGTCGAGGCGATGTTGGGCTGTCAGGACATGTCTGCGAACTCCACAGGGTTTATGCGAATGTCGATGTGACGCTCGCGCGGAAAGGTGATTCGACCGATGGGGGAAGTCTTTGCTGCGGGGCAGCCTGCCCACGCCCGCCCCGCCCACGCCCGCCCCGCCTTTGCCCGTCGCGCCTGCGGCTGAGATGCGCCGCTCCCGCTCCAGGATGGTTGGGTTCTGCAGCACGGGGCTGACCCTGGTGCTCGTCCTTCTCGGGGCGACGGTCCTGACGGTCGGCACCCGTTCGGGCCAGGACCTGTTGCGGCGACAGACCATCGCGACCGTCGATCGCGTGCTCGGCCAGGATTTCGCGGTCGGTCTCGGTCGGCAGACCCTGTCACGCACCGCCGATGGCGGCATGGCGATCAAATGGTCCGATGTCAGCGTGACGCGCCGGGACGAGGAGCATCCCGTGGCACGGATCGGCTCGATCAAGGTCGGACTTTCTCCGATGCCCTTGTTGTCCGGGCGGCTGCAGTTCCGGTCGATCGAAATCGAGGGAGGGACGATCGATCTGACGCGCCCGGCGGATCGCGGCGGTTCGGCACCATCGCGTCCTTCGACCGAACCTTCTCCCGGACCGGCGGTTGCCCGGAAATTCACGGCGGCACTGGCAGGGATCGAGCACGAGCTGGAGCAGTTCGGGCGGGTCGGCATCGATGCGATCAGCCTCGTCGATGTCGACGTGATTGTCCCGGCCGGCTCCGGCGAGGCCCCTGCCACCGCCCGAATCGTCAAGGCCGATCTTGCCTTGGCCGATCGACGGGACATGACCCTCGACGCCCGGATCGATCTTGGCGACATGACACTCCCCCTGGCGGGCAGGATCGACTTCGACGCCTCGGCACGCCGAATCGCGGCGCTCTCGCTGACGGCCGGCCCCGTGGATTTCGGCCTCCACCTGCCGCCGGGCTCACAAGACGACAGGCACGAAGAGCGTCCGTTCGGCACCGATGCCGACGCGGCGATGACCTTTGCCATCGCCAGTGATGGGGCAGCACCGCGCAGCGCTACGCTCAGCCTCGACGTCGGCCCCGGTCTCGTCCAGATCGGCAAAGGCTTTACACGGATGGAGCGGCTGAGGGGCGGACTGCGCTATGTCGAGGGCGAGGCCTTGGTACGCCTCGTCGACACCGACATCGTCTTCGACGGGCTGTCGATGGCGCTTGACGGCAACGCCTCGGTCGCCGGCGACAAGCCCGTCATCGAAGCCATCGCTTTCGCGCTGCGCTCGCGCCACCTTCGATCGACGATCGATTCCACCACCCCGGTCGAGGCGACGCTGGCACTCGAGGGCGCCGCCGACCTCCTGGCCAAGGAGGTGACAGTCGCAAAGTTCGATCTCGCAACCGCCGGCGGCTCGCTGGCGGGCGACGGCGTGCTTCGCATGGGCGCGCCGGACGCGATGACGCGGCTGCGCCTGAGCGCAAGCAATCTGGGAGCTGCCGGTGTCAAGGCATTCTGGCCGTTCAGCATATCCGTCAACACGCGGCGCTGGGTCCTGGCCAATATCGGTGACGGCGGCCGCGTGACGGACGGCACGATCGCGATCGATGTGCGAAACGACCGGATGGATCCGGCATTCCGGCCGGGCAGTCATCCCCGGCCCGAGGAGATGGACCTCAAGTTCCGGCTGCAGGGCGTCTCGGCCACGACGCTGGGCAAACTCCCGGCCATCGTCGACGCCAATGCCGCCATCCATACCCGCGGCGGCGACACGCTCGTCACCATCGAAGGTGGCAAGGTTGCCGGCTTCGATGGCGTCGCCATCACGAAGTCGACCGTCTCGTTCGACCGCGCCGCCGCCAACGCCGTGCAGGAACTCGACGGGCACCTGGTTCTCGGCTTGTCCGGTGCGGTCCCCGATCTCCTGTCGATCGCCGCCCGGCCGCCGATCAACGCCATGAAGGAAGCCCCGGTCCTGCCGCAGGACGCCACCGGCAAGGCATCGGTCACCGCTGACCTGCCCTTCTTCCTTGGCCAGGACGTGGTGAAGAGCGACGAACTCGGCGTCTGGTCGCTCACCGTGGCGCTTGAGAACGCCGGCCTGAACGTCCCGCTGGAAGGCAGGCTCCTGGCCGATATGAACGGCACGGCCAAGGTCGTTTCAGGAGGCCTGAGCGGCAGTCTCGAGGGCAAGGTCGACGGGATTCCCGCGTCGATCACGTTCAATCAGCCGTTCGGCGCCAACCCTGATGGCGACCGGCAGCTCTCCGTGGACCTCTCGCTTGATGGCAAGGAGATTGCCAAGCTCGCGCCGGCCCTCGCCAAGATCGTCACCGGACCCATCAAGGCACGGCTCGACCGAAAGGACGATGCCGGTTTCGAGGCAGAGGTCGATCTTGGTGGCGCCGCGGTGGCGCTGCCCTGGATCGGCTGGCGCAAGGGCAAGGGGGTCGCGGCGGACCTCCGCTTCGATCTCGAGCCCGGCGAGACGGTCACCGCCTTGAAGAACGTCGTCCTGAAAGGCGACGGATTTTCCGCTTCGGGCGAAATTGTCGCGGACAAGGACGGCTTGCGGAGCGCCGAACTCGGCGCGCTGGCGCTGAACGCGGGGGACGATGTTGCTTTGTCGCTCGAGCGTGTCGCCAACGGCTACAGCGTGCGCGTCGACGGCACACGGTTCGATGCGCGGCCCTTCCTCCAGGACCTGAAGGCCAATCTCGGTGCCAAGACAAAGACGTCCGGCGACAGCGGCCAATTGGACATCGGCATCGCTGTCGACACGCTGAAGGGATTTGGCAGTGAGGAAATCGGGGATTTCAGCCTGAACTACGCCGGCAGCGGCGGCAATGTGGCGGCGCTGTCGATCTCGGGCAAGTCGACAGGTGGCCGCTTTTCCGCCGACATGTCGCCGCGCGGCAGGCAGCGCGCGGTCGCCATCCGCACGCCCGACGCGGGATCGCTCGCGAAGTTCGCCGGGCTCTACGACAAGATGGAGGGTGGCGAGGTCATTCTGGAACTGACCGGATCGCACCTGTCCGGTTACCGCGGCAACCTGAAGGCGCGAAACTTCACGCTCGTCGACGAGCCGCGCCTGTCCAACCTCGTCGGATCCAGCCCGTCGCCCGACAGGGCGAGCCTGTCGCAGGCCCTAGGCACCGAACTGCGCACGGAACGCGCCTTCTTCGACCACGCCTCGGCCGGCATCGTCTACGGCCGGAATGGTCTGCAGCTTTCCAACGGCATCATCCGCGGCCCGGTCTTCGGCTCCAGTTTCTCCGGCACTGTCTACGACATCGCGAACCGCATGGATATCGTCGGTTCCTTCATGCCGGCCTACGGCGTCAACCGCATCTTCGGCGCCATTCCGCTGGTCGGCCGGATCCTCGGCAATGGCAATGAGGGCGGCCTCATCGGCATCACCTACCGTCTCGCCGGCGAATTCGCCGCGCCGACGCTGACGGTCAATCCGATCTCGGCCATCGCTCCCGGCATTTTCCGCTCGATCTTTTCCTACGAGTGACGGCCCGCCGGCGCGAGATGCCAGCGGCGTCGACGTGCCGCAACGCCTGTTGCGACCGCTCTCACTTCTCGGATCAGGCCACCGGCCGCAGCAGAACATGCTTCTTGCGGCCGAGCGACAGTTTCACGACGCCGGAAGCAAGGTCAGCCGGGCCAAGAATCCGCTTCTCGTCGGAGACAGGCTGGTCGTTGATGCGCACGGCGCCGCCCTGGACATGCCGACGCACCTCGCTGTTCGATGTCGCAAGGCCCGCCCGCACGTACAGCGTCAACAGCCCGATGCCGGCATCGAACTCCTCGGCGGGAACCTCGATCGTCGGCAGGTTCTCGGCAAGCGCGCCTTCCTCGAAGGTCTTGCGCGCGGTCTCGGACGCTTCGGTCGCCACGGCCTCGCCGTGCAGCAGACCCGTCACCGCATTGGCGAGGATCTTCTTCGCCTCGTTGATCTCCGCCCCGCCCAGGGCCTCGAGTCGCGAGATCTCGTCCATCGGCAGGGTGGTGTAAAGCTTCAGGAAGCGCCCGACGTCGGCGTCCTCGGTATTGCGCCAGTACTGCCAGAACGCGTAGGGGCTCAGCATGTCGGCGTTGAGCCAGACGGCGCCCGAGGCGGACTTGCCCATCTTTGCGCCGGACGATGTGGTGAGGAGCGGCGAGGTCAGTGCGAAGAGCTGCGGCGTGCCCATGCGATG
Organism: Aureimonas sp. SA4125; assembly: GCF_019973775.1. Classification (NCBI taxonomy): domain Bacteria; kingdom Pseudomonadati; phylum Pseudomonadota; class Alphaproteobacteria; order Hyphomicrobiales; family Aurantimonadaceae; genus Aureimonas; species Aureimonas sp. SA4125. The sequence continues at coordinate 2,216,804 of NZ_AP025032.1, forward strand.
GCCGAGATCGAGCCCGTTGACGATGTTGCCCCACTGGTCCGAACCGCCCATCTGCAGCCTGACGCCGTAGCGCTGGCTGAGTTCGACGAAGTCGTAGGCCTGCAGGATCATGTAGTTGAATTCGAGGAAGGACAGCGACTGCTCGCGGTCGAGCCGGAGCTTCACCGAATCGAAGGCGAGCATCCGGTTGACCGAGAAATGCCGGCCCACATCGCGCAGGAACTCGACATAGTTGAGCCCCATCAGCCAGTCGGCATTGTTGACCATGATCGCATCGGTCGGACCATCGCCGAAGGCGAGATAGGGCGCAAAGGCCTGGCGGATGCCGGCGAGATTGCCCTCGATGCCTTCGGGCGTCAGGAGCTGGCGCGCCTCGTCCTTGAACGAGGGGTCGCCGATCATGCCGGTGCCGCCCCCCATCAGCGCGACCGGCCGATGGCCGGTCTTCTGCAGCCAGTGCAACATCATGATCTGGATCAACGAGCCGACATGGAGGCTCCTGGCCGTCGGGTCGAAGCCGATATAGGCGCTGACCGTCTCCGTCGCGAAGAGCGCATCGAGCGCTTCGTCGCCCGAGGTCTGGTGGATGAAGCCACGTTCCGACAGCGTGTGCAGAAACTCGGACTTGAAGCCGGCCATGAAGAGTGATCCTTGACGGGGGCCGGACGGCGTGGCGTCTGGCCCGGGAAGGCTGCGGTTTAACCAGCATTGCCGCGTTTTTAAAGGGCAGGGGCACAGCTTTGGACGAAACGACAGGGCTTCGCGCCATCGGCCTGATGAGCGGCACCTCGATGGACGGCATCGATGTCGCGCTTCTCGATACCGACGGGATCCACCCGCCGACGCGCGGACCGGCGCGGACCTACCCGTACGAGGCGCCCTTCCGCCGACGGCTGGAAGCGGCGATGGAGATGGCCAAGCGGATCGTTTCGCGTGGCGAGCGCCCCGGCGACCTTGCCGGGATCGAGCGCGAGATCACCGACCGCCATGCCGACGCCGTCAGGCAATTCCTCGCCGATACCGGGATCGACGCAGCGACCATCGACGTCGTCGGCTTTCACGGGCAGACGGTGCTGCATCGGCCAGGCGAGGGACTGACGGTGCAGCTGGGCGACGGGCCGCGTCTTGCCGAAGCGCTGCAGTGCAAGGTCGTCTACGACATGCGCGCGGCGGACATGGTCGCCGGCGGGCAGGGCGCGCCCCTCGTCCCCGCCTATCATGCCGCGCTGGCGGCGGCACTGCCGGAAGACATGCGGGATACACCCGTGGTGTTCGTCAATATCGGCGGCATCTCGAACATCACCTATCTCGACGGCGACAACGATCCGATCGCCTTCGACACCGGCCCGGGCAATGCCTTGCTGGACCAGTGGGTATCGCGCGAAGCCGGCATTGCCTTCGATCAGAACGGCGCCATCGCCAGCGAGGGCGGCATCATCTTGAGTCTTTCCGAAGCCTATCTGGCCGCGCCCTTCTTCGCCAAGCCGATCCCCAAATCCCTCGACCGCTTCGATTTCCTGCCGCCGAGTCCCGATGCCGGCTCGCTCGAGGACGTCGCGCGCACGCTCTGCCTCGTTGCCGCCCGGTCCATCCTGATGGCGGCGACGCACCTGCCGCGGGCGCCCAAGCTCTGGGTCGTCTGCGGCGGCGGCCGCCGGCATCCCGCGATCATGCAGGACCTGGCGCGGGGCGCCCTCGAACAGGGCGCGCGGGTGGTCTCTGCCGAGGAGGCGGGGCTGGACGGCGACGCGATGGAGGCCGAGGCCTGGGGGTTCCTCGCCGTCCGATCGCTGCGCGGATTGCCGCTCACCTGGCCGACCACCACCGGCTGCCGGACGCCCAGCCTCGGCGGCCTTCTCGCGGATGGAACGGGAGCCGGCAAGCATGTCTGACCGTCCGACGCCGTCCGCGCCTCCGACCCGCAACGACCGGTCGGTGGAAGACGGATCGGCGCGCGGGCAAAGGGATGACGAGAGCCGTCAGCGCAGACGCTTGGGCCTGACGTCGACGAGCTCGCCGGCAAGGCGACGGTCGAGATAGTCGGCGCATTCCGTCATCAGTTCCTCGGAATGGTCGGTGTAGAAGTGGTTGGCGCCGGCCAGCGTCTTCTGGGTTATGAGGATGCCCTTCTGCGTCTTCAGCTTCTCGACGAGGACCTGGACGTCCTTCGGCGGCGCGACCCGGTCCTTGTCGCCGTGGATGATGAGGCCGGACGAAGGGCAGGGGGCGAGGAAGGAAAAGTCGTAGGAATTGGGCTGCGGCGAGATGGAGATGAAACCCTCGATCTCCGGCCGGCGCATCAAGAGCTGCATGCCGATCCACGAGCCGAAGGAGTAGCCCGCGACCCAGCAGTTCTTGGAATCGGGGTGCAGCGACTGGATCCAGTCGAGCGCCGCGGCAGCGTCCGACAGTTCGCCCGAACCGTGGTCGAATTCACCCTGGCTGCGACCGATGCCACGGAAATTGAACCGCAGCGTCGTAAAGCCGCGCTCCACGAACATGTAGAAGAGCTGGTAGACGATCTGGTTGTTCATCGTGCCGCCGAAGCGGGGATGGGGATGCAGGATGATCGCGATCGGCGCGTTCTTTTCCTTGCCGGCCTGATAGCGGCCTTCCAGCCGTCCGGATGGGCCGTTGAAGATAACCTCGGGCATGTTGTCAATTCCTAAAACGAGCCTGGCGCGCGACACGAATGACGGCGCGCCTTGACGAAGAATACGCGGCCTTTTAGGTTCTAATTTAGAACGATTCAAAACTGCACGCTTCCACCGAAGGCGCTTTGTAGGCCGGATAGGGCGTGATATTCAAGAAATTTGCGCTTTCGTCCGGCCTGATATGGGGTTGCCGCGAGGGTGCCGCGATGGATCTGATGACCGAGCGTGATCGACGCATCTATCTCGACTACAATTCCGGTGCCCCGCTCCTGCCGGAAGCGCGCGCCGCACTGATCGATTCGGCGGATCTTGCCGGCAATCCCTCGTCCGTCCATGCCGAAGGTCGCCGCGCCTATGCCGTCGTGGAGGAAGCGCGGCGCCGCGTCGCCCGCCTCGTCGGTGCCGATCCGGAACACCTCGTTTTCACCAGTGGCGCGACGGAGGCTGCCGCGACATGCCTGACGCCGGAGTGGGTGATGGGCGACCAGATCGTCACCCTCGGCGCTCTGGCCGTCGCCGACACCGACCACCCGGCAACGCGCGAAGGCGGGCGTTTTGCCCCCTCGGCGGTTTCCCGCCTGCCGGTCGATGCGCAAGGGCAGCTGCGTCTCGACGCGCTCGGGCGCTGGTGCGATGGTCTCGCCTCCGGCAACCGCGCCATGTTGTGCCTGACGCTCGCCAACAGCGAGACCGGCATTCTTCAGGATCTCGCGCCGATCCGCGAGACGATCGCGGGCAGCGGCGTGCTCCTTGTCCTTGATGTCGTCCAGGCGGCCGGACGCCTGCCGCTCGCCATATCCGATCTCGGTGCTGACGCGTTGCTTCTCTCCGGCCACAAGATCGGCGCCGCCAAGGGAATCGGCGCCTATGCCCTTGCCGACGGCGCCTGTCGCCCGACGCCTCTCCTCACCGGCGGCGGACAGGAGCGACGCCATCGCGGTGGAACGCAAGCCGTCGCGCTGATCGCCAGCTTCGGTGCAGCCGCGAGCGTTGCCGCAGACCGCCTCGCCGATGCAGAGGGACGTCTGAACACGCTCGCCGAGCGCCTGCTCGCGCGGCTCGGTGGCGTCGCCGCTCCCTGGAAGCTCCTCGGCAGCGACAGCGCAAAGCTCGCCAATACGTTTGCGATCACCTTGCCCGGCCTCAACGCCGAGACCGCTCAGATGGGGCTCGACCTTGCGGGCTTTGCGGTCTCCGCCGGCTCGGCCTGCTCCTCCGGCAAGGTCGGTGCGAGCCATGTGCTGAACGCCATGAAGGCGGGCGGGCTCGATATCGACGCTTCTGCCGGTGCAATTCGCATCAGCTTCGGTTACGAGACAACCAGTGAAGAAATCGACCTCTTCGCCGCGGCCTTCGGTCGCCTCGCGGAACGGGTCGGGAAAGCTACATCCGGTCTCAGGGCCGCTTAACCGAAGATCCCGGTCTTTTCGCCCGCGAGCCTTCAATTCGCGGTCGATGAGGCCCATCTAGCGTGTGTGACGCCGGTCTTTCCGGCCAAGCGTAACCAAACCACCGGACCTTGAATCCGGCGAGTGTGGAGAAGTGAAATGGCTGCAGTCCAAGAGACCATCGATCAGGTCCGTCGCATTGATGTGGATCAATACAAATACGGCTTCGAGACCATCATCGAGTCGGACACGGCTCCCAAGGGCCTGGACGAGGGAACGATCGCGTTCATCTCGGCAAAGAAGAACGAGCCGCAGTGGATGCTGGACTGGCGCCTTGCCGCCTTCGAGCGCTGGCAGACGCTGGAGAGCCCGACCTGGGCCAAACTCGACTATCCGCCGATCGATTTCCAGGACCTTCACTACTACTCCGCGCCGAAGTCGATGTCGGGTCCCGCGTCGTTGGACGAGGTCGACCCCGAACTCCTTCGCACCTACGAAAAGCTCGGCATCCCCTTGCGCGAGCAGGAGATCCTTGCCGGCGTCGTGAAGCCGGTCGCGCCCGTCGAGTATGACGAGAACGGTGACGCGCTGCCCTCGACCGAACGCCGCGTCGCGGTGGATGCAGTGTTTGACTCGGTGTCGGTCGCAACGACCTTCCAGGCCGAACTGAAGAAGGCCGGCGTGATCTTCATGCCGATCTCGGAGGCCATCCGCGAGCACCCCGATCTGGTGAAGCAGTATCTCGGTACGGTCGTGCCGGTCTCCGACAACTTCTTCGCGACGATGAACTCGGCGGTCTTCACCGACGGCTCCTTCGTCTACGTGCCCCCGGGCGTGCGCTGCCCGATGGAGCTGTCGACCTATTTCCGCATCAACGAGCGCAATACCGGCCAGTTCGAGCGCACGCTGATCATCGCCGACAAGGGCTCCTACGTCTCCTATCTCGAGGGCTGCACCGCGCCGCAGCGCGACGAGAACCAGCTGCACGCCGCCGTCGTCGAGCTGATTGCGCTGGACGACGCCGAGATCAAGTACTCGACCGTCCAGAACTGGTACCCCGGCGACAAGGACGGTAAGGGCGGCATCTACAACTTCGTCACCAAGCGCGGCGATTGCCGCGGCAAGAACGCGAAGATCTCTTGGACGCAGGTCGAGACCGGCTCGGCGATCACCTGGAAATATCCGTCCTGCATCCTGCGCGGCGACAATTCGCGCGGCGAGTTCTACTCGATCGCCGTGTCGAACGGCCGCCAGCAGATCGACTCAGGGACCAAGATGATCCATCTCGGCAAGAACACGTCGAGCCGCATCATCTCCAAGGGTATCGCCGCGGGCCAGTCCAACAACACCTATCGCGGCCAGGTGACGACGCACCGCAAGGCATCCAATGCGCGCAACTTCACGCAGTGCGACAGTCTCCTGATTGGTGAGGACTGCGGCGCGCATACCGTGCCCTACATCGAGGCGAAGAACGCGACCGCGCAGTTCGAGCACGAGGCGACGACGTCGAAGATCTCCGAGGACCAGCTGTTTTACTGCATGCAGCGCGGCATCCCGCAGGAGGAGGCGATCGCGCTGATCGTCAACGGCTTTGTGCGCGACGTCATCCAGCAGCTGCCGATGGAGTTCGCCGTCGAGGCGCAGAAGCTCATTGGCATCAGCCTCGAGGGCAGCGTGGGGTAATGAGCGAAAACACCGACAATCTCGTTCTTGAGTTGCTGAGGCAGATGCGTGGCGACATCGCCGTGATCAAGGACGAGATGTCGCTGATGCGCTCCGAGATGCGCGTGATGCGCCAGCACATGGCCGCCGTCGTCGGAACTCAAGTGCTGCACGACGAAGAGATCGCCACGCTGAAAGTGCGTGTCGACCGTATCGAAAGACGTCTCGAATTGGCCGACTGAGGCGGCATCTGCCGAAATCATGCACAGGGTAGACCAGCAGCGAGATTGGTTGTCCTTTACGCCGCCGCCTCTTTCCAAACCATTGACCATGATCTGCACCACAGGTGCACCGTTCGAAAAGCAAAGTGACCATGCTGGAAATCAAGAACCTTCACGCCCGGGTGGCGGGCACCGACACGGAAATCCTCCGGGGCGTCGATCTGACCGTGCGCGGCGGCGAAGTCGCTGCAATCATGGGTCCGAACGGCTCGGGCAAGTCGACGCTCTCGTACATCCTTTCCGGACGCAGCGACTACGAGGTCACCGGCGGAGACATTTTATACAATGGCGAGTCGATCCTCGAGCTCGACCCGGCCGAACGCGCCGCCGCGGGCATCTTCCTCGCCTTCCAGTATCCGCTGGAAATTCCCGGCGTCGCCACCATGACCTTCCTCAAGACCGCCGTGAACGCACAGCGCAAGGCGCGCGGCGAGGCCGAGCTGACGACGCCGGACTTCATCCGCCGGGTGAAGGCCTCCGCGGCCGACCTCAAGATCGATCCCGCCATGCTGAAGCGGCCGCTGAATGTCGGCTTCTCCGGTGGCGAAAAGAAGCGTGCGGAAATCCTGCAGATGGCGCTCCTGGAGCCGAAACTCTGCATCATGGACGAAACCGATTCCGGGCTCGACATCGACGCGCTGAAAATCGTCTCCGACGGCGTCAACGCGCTGCGCTCGGCCGACCGCTCGTTCCTCGTCATCACCCATTACCAGCGCCTGCTCGAACACATCGTCCCGGACACGGTGCACGTCCTCTACCAGGGCAGGATCATCCGCACCGGCGGCAAGGAACTGGCGCTGCAGCTCGAGGACGAGGGCTATTCGACGATCATCGGCGAGGCGGCCTGATGTCGGTCGTTCCGCTGCGTCGGCTGACGCCTGCCGAAGAGAGCGTGATCGCCAGCGCCGAGAAGGGTCTCGCCGCGGGTGACGAGACGCGGCGCAACGCCCTCGCGGTTTTGCGCCGCGAAGGTCTGCCGCACCGCCGCGTCGAGGCCTGGCACTACACCGACCTTCGCTCGCTGGTCGGCAGCCACAAGCCCGGCCTCGTCGCGCGCGTCATTGATGCGTTGACCCGGGCGCACGAGCCGGAGCTCCTCGCACCCTTCATCCCGGGCAGCACCGTGATCGATCTCGGCGCGATGACCGGGACGGTCAATCTCGCCGGCGTTACCGTCGAGCGGTTGTCGGCGAGCCCCGACTGGCGCGAGGCTGCCAACCATCTCGACCGGGACGTCGACACCGTCCGTCTCCTCAATGCCTCGTTCGGCTCCCAGGCCACGCGCATAACCGTCGCCGCCGGCACGGATTTGGCGCATCCGGTGGAGCTCAGCGCCATCCCCGGTCAGGGCAGCGAGAGCACCTTCGTTCTCTGCGACGTCGGTGCCGGGGCGAAAGCCGTCTTCGTCGAGCGGCTGTCGCCCGGCAACCAGTCGGCGCTGTCGACGGGCGTGACCAACCTCACCGTCGGCGACGGCGCCGAGGTGCTCTGGATCGTCGATCAGGCAAAGGACAAGGACGAGACGCATCTCGGCCAGCTGAACGTCACCGTCGGCGCCGATGCCACCTTCCGCCTGTTCATGCTGAACGCCGGCGGCGCGCTGGTCCGGCTCGAAGTGCATGCCGAGACGACGGGCGAGGGCGCCGACATCCAGATGCGCGGCGTCACGCTCCTGCACGGCAACCAGCATATCGACGTGACGACGACGCTGAACCACACGGTGCCCAACACGACAGCCACGGAAACCTTCCGCAATGTCGTCACCGGCGGACACGGGGTCTTCCAGGGCATGATCAAGGTCTCGCGCGGCGCGCAGAAGACCGACGCCCGCATGGCCTGCAACACGCTTCTCCTGTCCGACGACGGCGACTTCTCGGCCAAGCCGGAGCTTGAGATCTTTGCCGACGACGTCCAGTGCGGCCACGGCGCGACGGCGGGCGAGATCGACGCGAACCACCTGTTCTACCTGATGTCGCGCGGCATACCCGAGCGCGAGGCGCGGGGCCTGCTGGTCAAGGCCTTTGTCAAGGAAGTCGTCGAGGAACTGGAAAACGAGGCGGCCATCGAGGTTCTCGAGGCCCGGATCGACGCCTGGCTGGCCGCCGACCACTGATGTCCCGCAAGCCCTGCCGGCTTAGCCGGCGGGCATGGAAGGAGACGACGCATGAACCTGGAAAGCCCGATCCGCGCCGGTTACGACGTCGAGGCCGTGCGCCGCGATTTTCCGATCCTGGCAACGACGGTCTACGGCAAACCGCTCGTCTATCTCGACAACGGTGCGTCCGCGCAGAAGCCGCGCGCCATGCTCGACGCCATCCACAAGGCCTATTCGCAAGACTATTCGAACGTTCACCGCGGCCTGCACTACCTGTCGAACAAGGCCACCGAAGAGTACGAGAACGCGCGCGAGACGGTCCGTGCCTTTCTCAACGCCGGCAGCATCGACGAGATCGTCTTCACTTCGTCGGCAACCGAGGCGATCAACCTCGTCTCCTACGGCTACGGCATGCCGGAAATCGGCGAGGGCGACGAGATCCTGCTGACGATCATGGAGCACCACTCCAACATCGTCCCGTGGCATTTCCTGCGCGAGCGCAAGGGGGCGAAACTCGTCTTCGTGCCGGTCGAGGACGACGGGTCGATTTCGGTCGAGGCCTTCGAGCGCGCGATGACGCCGCGCACGAAGCTCGTGGCCATGACGCACATGTCGAACGTCCTTGGCACCGTGACGCCGGTGAAGGAAGTGGTCGCGCTGGCGCAGGCCCGTGGCATTCCGGTTCTCGTCGACGGCAGCCAGGCCGCCGTGCATCTGCCCGTCGACGTCCAGGATCTCGGCTGCGACTTCTATGTCGTCACCGGCCATAAGCTCTATGGTCCGACGGGGATCGGTGTCCTCTACGGCAAGGCGGCGATGCTGGAGCGCATGCAGCCCTTCAACGGCGGCGGCGAGATGATCGTCGAGGTCAGCGAGGAGCGCATCACCTACAACGCGCCGCCGCATCGCTTCGAGGCCGGCACACCGCAGATCGCCCAGGCGATCGGGCTCGCGGCATCTTTGCGTTACATGGAATCACTCGGCCGCGACGCCATCCTCGACCACGAGACCATGCTGCGCGACTATGCCCATGAACGACTGAGTGCCGTGAATTCGTTGCGGATCTACGGGACGGCTCCGGGCAAGGGGGCCATCGTTTCCTTCGACCTCGAGGGAATTCATTCCCACGACGTGTCGATGGTCATCGACCGTGAAGGCGTCGCGGTACGGGCCGGAACGCACTGCGCCCAGCCCCTGTTGAAACGCTTCGGCGCGACCTCTACCTGTCGTGCCTCGTTCGGGCTGTATAATACGCGGGCGGAAGTTGATATCCTGGCCGAGGCTCTGGAAAAGGCGAGGCGTTTTTTCGCTTGAGGACCAATAACATGACCGAAGATGCCGACCTGAAGATGGAAGCCGTGACACTGGCTGCGGACGAGACGGCCGACGCCAACGTCGCGATGGCGCAAGGAGCGTCCGACGTCTCGGCGATCCCGGCCGAGGAACTCACACGGCTGACCGACGATATCGTCGCCGCGCTGAAGACCGTCTACGACCCTGAAATACCGGCCGACATCTACGAGCTCGGTCTCATCTACAAGATCGACATCGAGGACGACCGCAGCGTCGGCGTCGAAATGACGCTGACCGCGCCGGGCTGTCCCGTCGCCGGTGAAATGCCGATCTGGGTGGAAAACGCCGTGTCCTCCGTCGAGGGAGTTTCCCATGTCCGGGTCAACCTCGTCTTCGACCCGCCGTGGACCCCGGACCGGATGAGCGAAGAGGCACAGGTCGCCGTCGGCTGGTTCTAGCTGGCGTGGGCTGGGCCGAGACTGGAGGAAGGCACGCCTGACTCCGCAGCTGGCCTTGTGTTCTGCCGCACGGGCGCGCATTTTCGTACCGATCGTTCGCATACGATCCTGCTGCCACGAAAGGACTTGGGACTCATGGGTCGATTCGCCATCATGAACCTAACCGACACCGCCGCCCTTAGGGTGCGGGACATTCTGGCGGCAAAAGGCGGCGATGCCCTCGGTCTGCGCGTCGGCGTGAAGAAGGGCGGCTGTGCCGGTATGGAATACACCGTCGAACTCGCGACCGAAACGAAGCCGCATGAGGACATGGTCGAAAAGAACGGCGCCAAGGTCTTCGTCGCCCCGGAGGCCGTCCTTTTTCTGCTCGGCACCGAGATGGACTACGAGGAGACGACGCTTCGCTCGGGCTTCACCTTCAGGAATCCGAACCAGACCTCGGCCTGCGGATGCGGCGAATCCGTGGAGCTGACGCCGGTCGACGCGTCGGCGATCGAAAACCGCGCCGTCTGAGGAACGCCCGGGAACTCGGATGGACGAAGACCTGCTCCGCGAGGTTTTTGAGTCGTTGGGCACGATCTCCGTCCGGCGCATGTTCGGCGGGCAGGGCATCTACGCCGACGGGACGATCGTGGCCCTTGTCGTGCGGGGCGATCTCATGCTGAAGGGCGACGCGCAGTCTGTGCCTGTGTTCGAGGCCGCCGGTTCGACCCGATGGGTGTATGCGACGTCAGGGAGACCCGAGGTCCAGATGCCGTATTTCACCGCTCCCGGCGAAATCTTTGACGATCCCGGATTGCGCGGCCTATTGGGCGGCGCTGGCGTTCGAAGCGGGACGCCGCAGTGCTGCTTCCAGGAAGCGGGCCACTCCGACGTCAAAACGGCCGCGCTGATCAAAGTCGCGGCCGCTCGAGGTGTTGCAAGGGTTCCGTCTGCACGCTGAAACCGCGCGATGGGTCGCGCGGCCCTTGGCGCCGAATCAGAATCCCGTCTCGATCAGCATGAAGGCCGGAACCTCCTCCCCGAAACCGATGGGGGAGCGTTCGTCCGAGCGGCCGCCGTCATGGCGCCCGCTTTGACGGGCGCCGTCGCGTGGCTCGCGACCGCCCCGAGCGCCAGAGGTTTGACGGGGCGCCGGGGCCCGTTCGATCGCAACCGGACGGGGCTCTGCGGCAGGCGGGACGGCGACGTCGATCGGCGGCACGTCGGCCGTCGGAGCGACAACCTCGGACGGGCTCACCATGACCGGTGCCGCGACGTCGGGAACCACATCCGGCACTTCGGCGACCGGCTCCGCTTCGGCGGCGGCGCTGTTGCGCGCCTCGACCGAATTGGCACGGGGACGGCGCGGCGTTCCACTGGCACTGCGGCGCAGCTTCTTTTCGGGCTTGGGCTCTTCGGCGGACGTTTCGATCGCGGGGAGGTCGGCGACCTGGCCGTCGAGCCACTCGAATTGGGTGTCGAGCATCTTCTCGATCGCATCGAGATACTTCTTGTCGGTGCGGGTGACGAGCGTGAAAGCCTTGCCCGAACGTCCGGCGCGGCCGGTGCGGCCGATGCGGTGGACGTAGTCCTCGGCATGGATCGGTACGTCGAAATTGAAGACGTGACTGACCGCCGGGATGTCGAGCCCGCGGGCGGCGACGTCCGACGCCACGAGGATCTGGATCTTGTTCTCGCGGAAATTGTGCAGCATCGTCATGCGCGCCCGCTGCTCCATGTCGCCGTGCAGGGCGCCGGCGGAGAAGCCGTGCTTTTCCAGCGACCGGAAGAGAGAGGCGACATCGATCTTGCGGTTGCAGAAGATGATCGCGTTCGTGATGTCGTCCTGGCTGCGCAAGAGCTTCCGCAGCGTTTCGCGCTTGGCGTAGTCTTCCTTGTGGGTGGCGACGGCCTTCTGCTCGACGGTCAGCGCAGCCGAGGAAGCCTTGGCGACCTCGATTCGGACCGGATTCTGTAGGAACTGCTCAGTCAGGCGCGTGATCTCAGGCGGCATGGTGGCGGAAAAGAAGAGCGTCTGGCGGGTAAAGGGGATCATCTTGCAGATCCGCTCGATATCCGGGATGAAGCCCATATCGAGCATCCGGTCGGCCTCGTCGATGACGAGGATCTCGACGCCGGTCATCAGCAGCTTGCCGCGTTCGACATGGTCGAGCAGGCGACCGGGCGTTGCGATGAGGACATCGGCGCCACGATCGATCAGCTTGTCCTGTTCGCCGAAGGACATGCCACCGATCAGCAGCGCGACGCTGACCTTCTGGTCCTTGCCGTATTTCGTGAACGTCTCAGCAACCTGCGCGGCGAGTTCGCGTGTCGGCTCGACGATGAGGGTGCGCGGCATGCGGGCACGGGCGCGCCCCTTCTCGAGCCGGGTGAGCATCGGCAGCACGAAGGAGGCGGTCTTGCCCGTCCCGGTCTGGGCAATGCCGAGCACGTCACGGCCTTCCAGCGCATGCGGGATGGCCTGCGCCTGGATCGGCGTCGGCTCGGTATAGCCGGCGGCTTCAACGGCTGCGAGAACTTTGGCGCTGAGGCCGAGTTCGGAAAAAAGCATAGAGTTAGGTAATCTCGTGAGTGACGAAGGGTGAGGCGAAAGCCGCAAGTCGCACGCGTATGGCATCGGCGATAGGGCGAAGACTTTTTCAAGTCAACCTCTGCAACCTATATAGGGAGGGATCATCCATTTTCTATGACGGATGGATAACGCCCCCGGAAGCCCGGCGAACCAGACGCCGGGCGGACCAGATGACGTCAGCCGGAGCCGACGTCAGTTCGTCGCCGGCCCGAAGGTGTAGGGCTGATCTTTGAAGTAGTGAAGTTCGTAGGTTTCGGCAATCTCGCCGTCGGAAGGCACGATGTCGAAGAACAGCGTCAGGCCACTGGGCTCGTCTTCCGACGGCTCGTCGGCACGATAGCCGACAATGGCACCATTGACCGTCGTGATCTCCTTGATCTCGGTGGTCGACAAGACGCTCGTCGCTCCCGCGGACTTGTCGATCTGCTGGATGAAGAAGCGGTAGATCTCCTTTTCCGCCGGCCCTGACTGCACCATGGCGGTGCGCCACACGCCGTTCTTGTCGCCGTCGGTCCAGGGACCGACGATCTGCACGTCCTCGATGAGCGTCGGCAGCGACTGCACGGCAGTCAGAACCTCGTCGTCTGCCGGGCTCACCGCTGTGGCGTCGGGAACAGGGGTTACAGAGCTGGCAGCCGCTGGAGCTGTGGCGGGAGCGGCGGCATCCGGCGCGGGCGCCGTTGCTGCCGCAGGCTTTTCGGCGGCGGCAGGGGCCGCTGGAGCGGGCGTCGCCGGTGCCGGTGCGTCGGGCGCCGTGGCGGCCGGGGGCGTATAAGGCGCTGGCGCCGCAGGAGCGGCAGCCGGGGTTTCGGCCTGCGACCAGGCGGTGAGCGGCTGCAGGCCAAGCGCTGCGGCCGCGATGCCGGCGAGAAGAGCTGTGCGGGTCGTCATCGTGTCGTTCCCTTGCCTGTTGTCGTAGAGCCTGCGGAAGCCGGCATCACACGTCGAGATCGACAGCGAAGGCCGCCCGATCCTGGATGAAGCGGAAGCGGGCATCGGGCCGGTTGCCCATCAGCGCGTCGACCGCCCCGGCGGTTCCCGATTCCGGCGTCTCGTCGATGGCCACCTGCAGGAGCGTGCGCTTCCTCGGATCCATCGTCGTTTCCTTCAGCTGCGAGGGCAGCATTTCGCCAAGACCCTTGAAGCGGCTGACCTCGACCTTGCCCTTGCCCTTGAACTCCCGCGCCATCAGCCGTTCGCGGTCCTTGTCGTCGCGGGCATAGGCCACTTTCCCGCCCTGCGCGAGCCGGTACAGCGGCGGAACGGCGAGGAAGAGGTGGCCCTGGCGGATGAGGTCGTGCATTTCCTGGTAGAAGAAGGTGATGAGCAGCGAGGCGATATGGGCGCCGTCGACATCGGCGTCGGTCATGATGATCACGCGCTCATAGCGCAGGTCTTCTTCGCGGTAGCGCGCGCGGGTGCCACAGCCGAGCGCCTGGATGAGATCGGAGATCTGCTGGTTGGCGCTGAGCTTTTCGCGACCGGCGCTGGCGACATTGAGGATCTTGCCGCGCAGCGGCAGGATCGCCTGGCGGGCGCGGTCCCGCGCCTGCTTGGCCGAGCCGCCAGCGGAATCGCCTTCGACGATGAAGAGTTCCGCGCCTGCCGCGCCGCTCTGCGAGCAGTCGGCGAGCTTGCCGGGCAGGCGGAGCTTGCGCGTCGCGCTCTTGCGGTTGACTTCCTTTTCCTGGCGCCGCCGCAGCCGCTCGTCGGCGCGGTCGACAACCCAGTCGATCAGCCTTGCCGCATCCTGCGGCGAGGAGGCGAGCCAGATGTCGAAGCTGTCGCGGATCGAGCTCTCGACGATGCGCTGCGCCTCGGCGGTGGCAAGGCGGTCCTTGGTCTGCCCGACGAATTCCGGCTCGCGGATGAAGATCGACAGCATGGCCGAGGCCGAGATCATCACGTCGTCGGCGATGACGGCGGCGGCCTTCTTGTTGCCGGAGACTTCCGCAAACGCCTTCAGCCCGCGCGTCAGGACCGAACGCAGGCCGGCTTCGTGCGTGCCGCCTTCAGGCGTCGGGATGGTGTTGCAGTAGGAGCGGACGAAACCGTCGCCGCCCGTCCAGCTGACAGCCCATTCGACCGCGCCGTGGCCGGAGACCTTCTCGGTCCGGCCGGCAAAGGTCTGGCTGGTGACGCGCTGCTCGTCACCGAGAGAGCCTTCGAGATAGTCCTTGAGGCCGCCGGGAAAGTGGAATGTCGCGCGCGCCGGCGTCTTGCCGTCGGCGGGCAGGAGCGCGGGATCGCAGGCCCAGCGGATTTCGACGCCGCCGAAGAGATAGGCCTTGGACCGCGCCATCTGCAGGAGACGCGCCGGGTCGAAGGCGGCGTTCGCGCCGAAGATCTGCGTGTCCGGCAGGAAGCGCACCTTCGTGCCGCGGCGATTGTGGACCTCGCCGACTTCCTCCAGCGGACCGACGGCATGACCGCGCTCGTAGACCTGGCGGTAGAGCTTGCGGTTGCGCGCGACTTCCACTTCGAGCCGCGACGACAATGCGTTGACGACCGAGACGCCGACGCCGTGCAGCCCGCCGGAGGTCTCGTAGACCTTTGAATCGAACTTTCCGCCGGCATGCAGCGTGGTCATGATGACCTCCAGCGCCGAGCGGTTGGTGTATTTCGGATGCGGGTCGACCGGGATGCCGCGGCCGTTGTCGGTGACGGCGAGATAGCCGTCGGCCTCCAGCGAGACCTCGATGAAATTCGCGTGGCCGGCGACGGCCTCGTCCATGGCGTTGTCGATCACCTCGGCGAAGAGGTGGTGCATCGCCTTCTCATCGGTTCCGCCGATATACATGCCGGGCCGACGGCGCACCGGCTCCAGGCCCTCCAGCACCTCGATGTCGGCCGCGGTGTAGCTCGCCTCCGCCGATCCCGGCGCCGCAGCCTTCGCCGCCGACAGCGCGTCGACCGCCTTTGGCCGGGCCGGGGACCTGACAGTGCGCACCTTGGCGGCCGCGCCTCCGGAGAAGAGATCATCGCTCATGATGCGCTGCAAGCTGCCTTGTTTCCGAGCCCTTGGCGGGATGAGGTATCACGGCAATGGACTATACTTTCACGAAATGTTCTTCAACCCGGCAGCGCTCAAAAGGCGGCGCAGACAGCAACTACCAACAGTTTTCGACCCCTGCGTGGCTTGCGCGTCGCGCCAGTTTCGGCAAGGAAACCGGCATGGCCGTAATGCTTCTCTCCCGCGCCGTCCTCGCCTTCGCCGCACTGGCGTTTCTGGCGGACCAAGCGCCTGCCGCGCCGGCGCAGCTTGCACCTTTCAAGGACGCGCTCTTCGCCTATCCGCCGCTGACCGCCATCAGCGACGACGGCGACCTCATCGACGTCGACTACTCCGAGCTTCGCGACATCAACGGCCGCGACGAGATCCCGGAGCGACGGGTGAAGCCCTCCTATGTCGACCTTGCGCCGCTCGCGCGCCAGGAAGAGTCCGTCGTATCGACACCGGCCGGGCCATTGAAGATCGTGACCGTCGGCGACACAAAGTCGCCCGGCAGCATCGTCCTCTTCATCCACGGCCGGAACGGCGACCGACGGCTGGGCATGAACGACCGCACCTTCGGCGGCAATTTCAACCGGCTGAAAAACCTGATGCTTCGCTCCGGCGGCCTCTATCTCACGGCCGATGCGGGCGGCTTCGGGAGCGTGGACCGCACCAGGATCGGAACGCTCCTCGAAACGCATCGGCGGGATCACCCGGCGGCCACGATCGTTCTCGCCTGCGCCTCGATGGGCGGCGAGTTCTGCTGGGACCTCGCAGGCGACGCCGGCGTCATCGATGCGATCGACGGACTGGTGATGCTCAGCGCCAACACGCCGCCGTCAAAGCTTGCGTCCCTGCGCAAAGCTGCCGGGACCCGCCGCATCCCGCTTCTTCTGGCGCACGGCACGCGCGACAAGGTGTTTGCCTGGGACAGCGCCAAGGCCGTCTATACCGCGCTGCGCGCGGAAAAATATCCCGTCCGTTTCGTATCGTTCGAGGCCGGCAACCACGGGACACCCATCCGGATGATCGACTGGCGTGACAGTCTGAACTGGATTTTCAGCCGGACGACCAGATAGGAAGAACACGTGGCCGGCGCAACCGTAAGTGGCTTTCGGGCCGACCGGTCTCGCCCTGCGGCACCTGCCGTAGAAATACTTTGCAGGACGAACCTTCCCCTCGTGTCGAGTGAACTGTTTTCCAGTACATCTCGACGTGCCGACGATTCCGTCGCGCTTTCCCTGGAAAGGAATTCCTGCATGTCGCGTCTTCTGTCGACGACCAGCCTCCTGGTCGCCGTGGCGGCCCTGTCGCTCTGCGCCGGTGCGGCCCTTGCTCTCGACCGCACGGTCACGGTCACCAACAATTCCAGCACGCCGATGATCGAGTTCTATGCTTCCAACACCGGCACGAGCGAGTGGGAAGAGGACATTCTGGGCGTCGACGTTCTCGAGGTCGGTCAGGCATTCGACGTGACGATCGACGACGGCAGCGGCTACTGCAAGTTCGACTTCAAGGCGACCTTCAGCGACGGCGCCTCGGCGGTGAAGCAGGGCGTGAACGTCTGCGAGATCTCGGATTTCAGCTTCACGGATTGAACGCCGGCCGGCAGAGATTTGGCTGAGGCCAGCTGCCCGGTGATCGCTCGCGATCACCGGGCTTTTCTGTGGACCGCTTTAGGTCCTGGTCCACGCGTGATCTTTTCCGAAAGCCGGACAGCCAGCTTTCGGGACCATGCTTTAGCCAAGCGCCTTGAGCAGTTCCTCGGCCGCGGGTCCCGATGACGCCGGGTTCTGGCCGGTGATCAGCAGACCGTCGGTGAGGACGTGCACACCCCAATCATCTGTCTTGGAATAGGTGCCGCCGCGTTCCTTCAGCATGTCCTCGACGAGGAAGGGCACGATGTCGGTGAGGCCGACGGCCGCCTCTTCGCTGTTGGCAAAGCCGGTCACCTTCTTGCCGCTGACCAGGGGCGTGCCATCCGCCTTGGTGACGTCGCGCAAGATTCCGGGGGCGTGGCAGACGAGGGCGACGGGCTTGCCCGCGGCGATCGCCGCCTCGATGAGGGTCCGCGAGGTCGCGCTGTTCGCCAGATCCCAGAGCGGACCATGGCCGCCGGGATAGAAGACGGCGTCGAATGCCTGCACGTCGACATCTGCGAGTTTGTGGGTCGTGGCGAGTTGCGCCTTGGCGTCGGCGTCGGCGTCAAACCTTCTGGTAGCGTCGGTCAGGGCGCTTTCGTCGGCGCTGCTCGGGTCAAGCGGCGGCTGTCCGCCGAGGGGCGACGCCAGGGTGATCTCGGCGCCGGCATCCTTCAGCACGTAGTAGGGGGCTGCGAGTTCCTCGAGCCAGAAGCCGGTCTTCTTGCCGGTTTCGCCCAGTTTGTCGTGCGAGGTCAGAACCATCAGAATTTTCATGTCAAACGCCTTTCGTATTGCAGGTCGGCCGCAGATGGGGGCGGGGTTCACTGATTGCGACCCCAGCGCCCCGCAGAACCTGACTCAGGCGAGAGCCTCCTCGTCGGCGAGGGCTCGCCGGTGGGCATCTTTCGATTGCACCTCGATGTAGAGTCGTCGGACGATCGGGAAGGCATGTTTCACCCGCTGTTCGATGTCGCTCACCGCGGCCTCGATATCCTGCGAGAGAATGTCGTCCTGGAAATCGCAGCTCATGGTCAGGAGCACGTCGCGGGGCCCGAGATGGAGCGTGCGGATCTCGTTGACGGAAACGATCTCGGGGCGTTGCGACACGCGGTCCCTGATGGTCTCGACCATGGCAGGCGAGGCGGCCTCGCCGATCAGGAGCCCCTTCGTCTCGCTGACGAGCAAGACCGCGGTGACGGCCAGGACCACGCCGATGACGATCGAGCCGATGGCGTCGAACTCCGCTATGCCCGTGATCCAGGCAGCCGCAATCCCCGCCGCGGCGATGAGAATGCCGATGCAGGCGGCCGTATCCTCGAAAAGGACGACGAAAATCGTCGGATCCTTCATCGCCCTGACGTCGGCAAAGAAGCCGTTGGTGGCAGAAGGATCGCGCATCGCGCTGAACTCGCCGAAGGCCACCGAGAGGGAATAGCCCTCCATCGCCAGCGACGCGGCAAGCACGCCAAGCGCAACCAGCGGCGCCTCGACGGCATGGCTCGGCTCCATCAGCCGCTGGACGCCCTCGTAGATGGAAAAGCCGGCCCCGAGCGCAAAAATCAGGATGGCCACGATAAAGGACCAGAAATAGATCTCGACGCCATGGCCGAAAGGATGCTCGGCATCGGCGGGTTTCTTTGCGCGGCTGATGCCGAGAAGGAGAAAGCCCTGGTTCGCGGTGTCGACGAGCGAATGGATGCCTTCCGCCAGCATGCTCGAGGAACCCGTGTAGAACGCCGCGCCGAATTTCGTCACGGCGATGCCGAGATTGGCGGCGAGGGCGGCGATGACAGTCTTGCTGCCGCCGTCCTTGGAGTGTTGTGCGGTCATGCAAGTCCATCCGTTTGGCCGGTTCATCCGCTTGGAGCCCCCGCGGCTTCGGGAGCGGATGATGGGGTCGTCGCTTGCGTCGTCCGGGCCAGTTCGGCCGCCCCGTCGGCGACGAACTGGACGGCCAGGGCCGCCAGCAGCACGCCGAGCAGGCGCGAGATGATCGCGCGCCCGGTGCGTCCGAGAAAGTGATCGACGCGGTGCGCCAACGCCAGAATGCCGAAATTGATCCCGAGCGCGGCGACGATGACGAGCACGAGCCCGGTCTGGCCGGCCAGCGTCGGCAGCGAGCCCGACAGAAGGATCGTCGCCGAGATCGCGCCGGGCCCCGCGATCAGCGGAATGGCGAGGGGAAAGGCGGCCACGTCCTCCTCGCCCTCGTCACGATCCTCGACGGCGATGGTGGCGCTCCGCTCATGCCGCTCCTTGCGCTTTTCGAAGACGAGCTCGAAGCCGATCCAGAACAGGAACAGGCCGCCGGCGACGCGGAAGGCACCGAGCGTGATGCCGAGACCGGACAGGATGGCGAGGCCGAAGAGGGCGAAGACGAGAAGGATGCCCGCGGCGATGAGGCTCGCCTTCAGCGCGATCCGGCGCCGCTTCGCCGCAGAGGCGCCCCGCGTCAGCGTCAGGAAGAGGGGCAGGAGACCAAGCGGGTCGAGGATGACGAACAGCGTCACGAAGCCGTTGACGAGAAGTTCGATCATGACGCCGGTCCCGAAATGTCCAGCCACCGCTTTAGCAGCATCGAAGGGCCGGGCTCAATGCCGCGGCGGCAGGGTTTCGGCACGCGTCATGCGCTGGCGTCAGGGGACAGCGCCGTGTGCTGCCAGGATGAGCGCTGACGCACGCCATGCTCTTTTCGATGCGCCGACACAGCGTCGAAGGATCAGGAAAGATCCGCGCCAGGGCCGAAACCGTCCGAATCGAGCGCCGAAGAGCCCAAAAACGGGCGGCGCGACCCACCAGCACCTTCATTTTCTTTGCCGATTATCATAACCATTTGGAAAAGCTGTGGAATTTTGGGGTTTTTCGGCTGTTTGCGATTTGCCCAAAGCGGGCGCGAAGGGCTATATACAGCGTCACTCCCGACCATCATTCAGGACAGCAGCTTGGCAGACGACGAGATCGACATCATCCCTCCGGAGCGCCCGCGCGGCATCGATACCATCTCCATCGTCGAGGAAATGCAGCGGTCCTATCTCGACTACGCGATGAGCGTGATCGTCAGTCGCGCGCTGCCCGACGTGCGCGACGGGCTGAAGCCGGTGCACCGGCGCGTGCTCTACGCCATGCACGAGATGGGCCTCGTCTGGAACCGGCCTTTCCGCAAGTCCGCCGGCGTCGTCGGCGAGGTCATGGGCAAGTTCCATCCGCACGGCGATCTGTCGATCTACGACGCCCTCGTGCGCATGGCGCAGCCCTGGTCGCTGCGCGCCCCGCTGATCAACGGGCAGGGCAATTTCGGCTCGATCGACGGCGATCCGCCGGCGGCCATGCGCTACACCGAGGCACGGCTCCAGAAGGTGTCGGACTCGCTGCTCGCCGACATCGACAAGGAAACCGTCAACTTCCAGGAAAACTACGACGGACGCGAAATGGAGCCGGTCGTCCTGCCGGCCCGTTTCCCGAACCTTCTGGCCAACGGCTCGGGCGGCATCGCCGTCGGCATGGCGACGAACATCCCGCCGCACAATCTCGGCGAGATCATCGACGGCACGATCGCGATGATCGACAATCCGGCCATCACGCTCGACGAGCTGATGGAGTTCATCCCCGGTCCCGACTTCCCGACCGGCGCGCTGGTGCTCGGCAAGGCCGGCATCTACTCGGCCTATGCCACCGGGCGCGGTTCGATCCTGATGCGCGGCAAGGTGCATATCGAGCAGATCCGCGGCGAGCGCGAGGCGATCATCGTCACCGAGGTTCCCTACCAGGTGAACAAGGCCTCGATGATCGAGAAGATGGCCGAGCTGGTGCGCGACAAGCGCATCGAGGGCATCTCGGACATCCGCGACGAGAGCGACCGCGAGGGCTACCGCGTCGTCGTCGAGCTGAAGCGGGACGCGACCACCGACGTCATCCTGAACCAGCTCTACCGCTTCACGCCGCTGCAGACCTCGTTCGGCGCCAACATGGTGGCGTTGAACGGCGGCAAGCCCGAGCAGATGACGCTGGTCGACATGCTGCAGGCCTTCGTCGCCTTCCGCGAGGAGGTGATCAATCGCCGCACGCGCTTCCTCCTGCGCAAGGCGCGCGAACGGGCTCACGTCCTGGTAGGCCTTGCCATCGCCGTCGCCAATATCGACGAGATCATCAAGCTGATCCGCCAGGCGCCCGATCCGCAGACGGCGCGCGAGCAGCTGATGGAGCGGCACTGGGAGGCCAAGGATGTCGCGCCGCTGATCCGACTGATCGACGATCCGCGCCATCGGATTTCCGAGGCGGGCACCTACCGTCTGTCGGAGATCCAGGCGCGCGCGATCCTCGATCTGCGCCTGCAGCGACTGACGGCGCTCGGCCGCGACGAGATCGCCGACGAGCTGAACAAGATCGGCGAGGAGATCAAGGAATACCTCGACATCCTGTCGTCGCGCACCCGCATCCGCGACATCATCAAGGACGAGCTGCGCGAAGTCCGCGACGAGTTCGCCACGCCGCGCCGGACCGAGCTCACCGAGGGCGCGGCCGACATGGACGACGAAGACCTGATCCCGCGCGAGGACATGGTCGTCACCGTCAGCCATGGCGGCTACATCAAGCGCGTGCCGCTCGCCACCTACCGGGCGCAGCGCCGCGGCGGCAAGGGCCGCTCCGGCATGACGCTGAAGGGCGAGGAGGATTCGGTCACGCGCCTGTTCGTCGCCAACACCCACACGCCGATCCTGTTCTTCTCCTCGCGCGGCATCGTCTATAAGGAAAAGGTCTGGCGCCTGCCGCTGGCAACGCCCCAGTCCAAGGGCAAGGCGCTGATCAATCTCCTGCCGCTGGAGAAGGAAGAGCGGATCACCTCGATCATGCCGCTGCCCAACGACGAGGCGCAGGCGGCCGAGCTGAACGTCGTCTTCGCCACCACGCGCGGCACCGTCCGGCGCAACAAGCTGTCGGACTTCACCCAGGTGAACCGCAACGGCAAGATCGCCATGAAGCTCGACGATGCCGGCGACGAGATCCTTGCCGTCGCCACTTGCTCGGAAGACGACGACATCCTCCTGACCGCCAATTCCGGCCTCTGCATTCGCTTCCCCGTCACCGATGTGCGCGTCTTTGCCGGCCGCAATTCGGTCGGCGTGCGCGGCATGGCGCTGCCGAACGGTGACAAGCTGATCTCGATGGCGATCCTGCGCCATGTCGATGCGACGCCGGCCGAGCGCACGACATATCTGAAGATGCGCAGGGCCGTCGAAGGCGAATCTGCGGCGGTCGAAGGCGCCGAAGAGGAGATCGTCGAGGAGACGGCGGAGGAAGTGTCGCTGACGCCCGAACGCTACGGCTTCCTCAGCGCCAATGAGGAGTTCGTGCTGACGCTGAGCGAATTCGGCTATGGCAAGCGGTCCTCCTCCTACGACTTCCGCACCATCGGTCGCGGCGGCAAGGGCATCCGGGCGACCGACACGGCGCGCGCCGCCGAGATCGGCCCGCTGATCGCCGGTTTCCCGGTCGAGCCCGGCGACCAGATCCTGCTCGTCACCGATCGTGGCCAGTTGATCCGCGTGCCCGTCGAGGGCATCCGCGTCGCCGGTCGCGCGACCAAGGGCGTGACGATCTTCAAGACGGCGGAAGGGGAGCGCGTGGTCTCGGTCGAGCGCATCCCGGACCAGGGCCCAGAAGATGCCGACGGCGTTGCGGAAGGCGACGGTCCCGATACCGGACCTGCGGCCCTCCCTGGGGATGAGCCGATCGGGGAAGCACCGACCGAGCCGAACGAGGAGTAACCGGAGGTGGTGCGTCTAGCGCTGGCCCACCGCGGGCGATCCTAGACGCACCGGCAATAAAAAAGCCGCCTTGCGAGGCGGCTTCGAAGTATCGGGGCGTCAGGATCGCCCCCTTCGACCGAACGTTTAGTTGATCGGACGGTGCCGACGCGCGGCAATTTTGATCCGCGACGCCTCCGCCTCGTTATGAAGCGCGACTGCTGTAGCGGAGACCAGGCCGGCGGCCATGGCGAGGGCAAGGGCGAAAATCAGCATGCATCTTCTCCGCGGGTTCGGGATATTAACGAAACCTTGGGCAATTTGTTCCATGCGCGCGGTACCCCTCGTACCACCGGAACGACCATTGACTAGGCATCGCCTTCCACCGACACGTTTTACGCCCGGAGGCCTTGCACACTGGTTTCGCGACGTGATGAACGAACCGATAATCGTCGCCTCGAACAGGGATTTCCCGTGACACAGCGTATCGCCCTCTATCCCGGCTCGTTCGACCCCATGACATCAGGGCATCTCGACGTCCTGAGGCAGGCGATGCGGCTTTTCGACGAGGTCGTGATCGCCATCGGCGTCCACCCCGGCAAGGCGCCGATGTTCAGCTTCGACGAGCGGGTGGCGTTCATTCGCGACTCTGTCGCCGACGACGGAGGAAAAGTCCGTGTCGTCTCGTTCGACGGGCTTGTGATCGACGTGGCAGCCGACCACGGTGCCGTTGCGCTCGTGCGCGGCGTGCGGGACGGCTCCGATCTGGACTACGAAATGCAGATGGCCGGGATGAACGGGCGCATGGCGCCGGACATCGTCACGCTGTTCCTGCCGGCAAGCCCCGAATTCAGGCCCATTACCGCCACATTGGTCCGCCAGATCGCGGCCATGGGCGGCGACGTCGCCCCCTTCGTTCCCACGGTCGTCGCGCAGGCGCTCAAGGCGAAATTTGCGTGATGCCGTGTCCGACGCCCGACTTTCGACCAGACGACTTCAGACAACACTGTTGAGGATGCCGACCATGATGCGTTTTGCCAGAATCGGGCTCGCTGCCGCGATTGCCCTTGCCACCGTTGCCGGGCCGGTCGTCGCGGCCCAGGCTGCCGAGACCCTCGTCATCACCACCAAGGACGGTGAAATCGACATCGCCCTGCGTCCCGATCTCGCACCGAACCATGTGAAGCAGATCGAGGCCCTGGCGAAAAAGGGCTTCTATGACGGCATCGTCTTCCACCGCGTCATCGACGGCTTCATGGCGCAGACGGGCGACCCGACCGGCACCGGCGCCGGCGGCTCCGATCTGCCCGACCTGAAGGCGGAGTTCTCGCAGGAAAACTTCAGCCGCGGCACGGTCGGCATGGCCCGATCGCAGGACCCGAATTCGGCCAACTCCCAGTTCTTCATCATGCTCGCCGACGGTGATTTCCTGAACGGCCAGTACACGGTCGTCGGCAAGGTCACCGAGGGCATGGACGTCGTCGACAAGATCAAGAAGGGCGACCCGTCCGACAACGGCTCGGTCGCCGATCCCGACAAGATGCTGAAGGTGACGGTCGCGACGGCGCAGTAGCGTCCACAGCATGGAGGGCCGGGGCGGGCTTGTTTCCGCGCCGGTGATCGTCCATGTGCACATCATTGCAAGGGAGCCTCGGCTATTGCCGGGGCTTTCTCGTTTTCGCCTTGAGAACCAACATGGAAGGAAACACCATGGCCTATGACAATCCCGAAGACACGCTCGTCCTCGAAACCACCAAGGGCAAGGTCGTCATCAAGCTCCGGCCCGATCTCGCGCCGGGCCATGTCGCCCGCTACAAGGAACTCGCCCGCGAGAAGTTCTACGACGGCGTCGTCTTCCACCGCGTCATCGACGGCTTCATGGCACAGACGGGCGATCCGACCGGCACCGGTTCGGGCGGCTCCGACAAGCCCGATCTGAAGGCCGAGTTCTCGGCCGAGCCGCACAAGCGCGGCACGGTCTCGGCGGCGCGGACCGGCAACCCGAATTCCGCCAATTCGCAGTTCTTCGTCTGCTTCGAGCGGGCCCCCTGGCTCGACAAGCAGTATACGGTCTGGGGCGAAGTGATCGAGGGCATGGACGTCATCGACCAGATCAAGAAGGGCGAGCCGGTTCGCGACCCCGACTCGATCACGACGATGCGCGTCGCCGCCGATCTCTGAGGTCTGCTGAGCCTTCGGAGGCCTCTTGCTTTTGCGGTCGTCATCCTCGGGGCCTTGGCCCCGGGGATCCATGCCGCGGTGGCAAGGAGACAAATCCGGCACCGAAGCGGCCCTTCACCCTCGCGGCACGAATCCCCGGCCTTCGGCCGAGGATGACGACCGCGAGAGGAAGGCGCTTTCGGTCTTTACTCCAGGCACAGCGCAGTCGATTTCCATCCGCGCGGCTGCAAGGCCGGGCGGATTTCCATTGAGAGGACGCGATGCGCGTCGACGAGTTCGATTTCGATCTGCCTGAGGAACTCATTGCCCTGCGTCCGGCGCTACCACGCGCCTCGGCGAAGCTTCTGCACGTCGGTCCGGACGGCGGTCTCGCCGATCACACGATCGCCGACCTCCCCGGGCTGCTCCGGCGCGGCGACGTACTGGTTTTCAACGACACCCGCGTCATCCCGGCGCGACTGTCCGGCCTTCGCCATCGCGGCGACACCGTGGCGCGCGTCGAGGCGACGCTGCACATGCGGTTGGCGCCCGAGCGTTGGCAGGCGTTCCTGAAGCCCGGCAAGCGCGTTCATGTCGGAGAGACGCTTCGCTTCGGCGAGGCGCCGGGTGCGCTTTCCGCCGTGGTCGCCGAGAAGAACGAAGGCGGCGAGGCGCTGCTCGTCTTCGACCGCGGCGGTCCCGACCTCGACGCGGCGCTGGCGGAGAGCGGCATCCTGCCCTTGCCGCCCTACATCGCATCGAAACGTCCCGTCGACGCGCAGGACAAGGCGGACTATCAGACCATCTATGCGCGAGAGGACGGCGCCGTCGCCGCCCCGACGGCCGGCCTGCACTTCACAGACGATCTCATCGAACGGCTCGATGCTGCTGGTATCGCTCGTGAATTCCTGACCCTCCATGTCGGGGCAGGGACCTTTCTGCCAGTCAAGGCCGAGACCACCGAGGCGCACAAAATGCATGCCGAGATCGGCCGCATCGATGCCGCGACGGCCGACCGGCTGAACGCCGCACGGGCAGGCGGCGCACGCATCGTCGCCGTCGGCACGACGTCGCTGCGGCTTCTGGAAAGCGCTGCGGACGAGGATGGCCGCATCCAGCCCTTCGACGCGCCGACCTCGATCTTCATCACGCCGGGCTATCGCTTTCGCGGGGTCGACGCCCTAATGACGAATTTCCACCTGCCGCGCTCGACCCTTTTCATGCTCGTCTCGGCCTTTTCCGGCCTCGACACCATGCGCGCCGCCTATGCCCATGCCATCGCAGAACGCTACCGCTTCTATTCCTATGGCGACGCCTGCCTGCTCGAACCCGCGGAGAGACTGCGTTGAGCGAGACCTTTCAGTTCAAGCTGCTCGCCACCGACGGCCTCGCCCGCCGCGGCGAGATCTCCATGCCGCGCGGGACGATTCGCACGCCCGCCTTCATGCCGGTCGGCACCGGCGGCACGGTCAAGGCGATGTATCTCGATCAGGTGCGCGACAGCGGCGCCGACATCATCCTCGGCAACGTCTACCACCTGATGCTGCGGCCGGGCGCCGAGCGCGTGGCGCGCCTCGGCGGTCTCCACGACTTCGCCCGCTGGCCGCATCCGATCCTCACCGACTCCGGCGGCTTCCAGGTCATGTCGCTGGCCAATCTGCGCAAGCTCGACGAGACGGGCGTCACCTTCCGCTCGCATATCGACGGCTCGGCGCATGTCCTGACGCCGGAGCGCTCGATCGAGATCCAGGGCCTTCTCGATTCCGATATCCAGATGCAGCTCGACGAATGCGTGCGGCTCCCGGCCGAGCGCGCCGAGATCGAGCGGGCGATGGAAATGTCGCTGCGCTGGGCCGAGCGCTCGGCGAAAGCGTTCGGCACGCAGCCGGGGAAGGCGATGTTCGGCATCGTGCAAGGGGGCGACGTCCCGGACCTCAGGCTTCGTTCGGCGCAGCGGCTCGCCGCCATGGATCTCAAGGGCTATGCCATGGGGGGCCTTGCCGTCGGCGAGCCGCAGGCGGTGATGCTGAAGACGCTGGACGAGACGCTGCCGGCGCTGCCGAGCGAGAAACCGCGCTACCTGATGGGCGTCGGCACGCCCGACGACATCGTCCAGTCGGTCGCGCGCGGCATCGACATGTTCGACTGCGTGATGCCGACCAGAGCCGGCCGCCACGGTCTCGCCTTCACCCGCTTCGGCAAGGTGAACCTCAAGAACGCCCGCCACGCCGACGATCACCGGCCGCTCGACGAGGCCTCGGACTGCCCGGCCACGCGGGACTATTCCCGGGCCTATCTGAACCATCTCGTGCGCTCGGACGAGCTTCTCGGCGCGATGCTGCTCACCTGGAACAACCTCGCCTACTACCAGAGCCTGATGGCCGGGATGCGCGCGGCGATCAGCGCGGGCACCTTCGAGGCGCATGTCGCGGAAGTGCGCGAGGGCTGGGCGCGCGGGGATCTCGCCGCGCTCTGAGTCGGCGGCTCACCGTCACCGTCAGGCGCTGGCCGATGGACCGGCGTGGCGGCACGCTTGCCGTCCCCGCTGGTCGCGAGAATCAGGCTGCGAGGTCGTTACCCCTACGGATGGCGCAGCTGGTGATCTTCAGCGAGCCGTCGGGCTGGCGCTCGAGAGTGTAGCTGGCGATGTAACTCTGGCCACTCGGATCGGTGAGATGGACCTCTTGCCGAAAGCCCGCGCCCTCCGCTTTCAAAGGCCCGAAGGTTGCATTGCTCGACTGGAACACCGGCGCATAGCCCGACTGCACCATCGACATGAAGATCTCGGGGCTCGGAAACATCCGCCGGATGTTCGGGGCGGCGAAGGAGTAGGCGGCGTCGCTGTCGCCTGTCTTGAAGGCCTGCAGCTGCTGCGTGATCACGGCGCGAATGTCGCCGGCATCGTCGGCCGATGCCGGGAGCGTCGCGGCGAAAGGTCCGGCCACAAGCCCGGCGACGAGTACAAGATATCGAAAACCCTTCAGCATGGCTTCTGCCCTCGGCTGTCCATGCGCCAAGCTCGTCCATCTCGCGGCTCCTGCCTATGCCTGAGAGATCACAAATGCGGGATGGCGACGGCCCGGTACTGCGATGCCGCGAGGCGAGGATAGCCACGCGGCCTGCTCGCGCTTGGGCACCAAGGACACGGCGATGACGCTCCATCCTGGCAGGTGGAACCAGTGGCAACTCTTCGCCTTTTCCTATGAGACACGCAGGAGGGCATCACTCATGTCGAATATCGAGAGCAACATCATCGACCCCGCGGGCAATGGACCACCGCCGCCAGATGTTATCCCGGTCATCGACGATCCCGGCTCGGACCATGTCGGATCGGATGACATCAGCGAGCCAAACGACGTTCCGGCGATCGAACCGGATCCGGAGGAGGGCGGCCGGCCTCTGCCCGGCATACGGCGCGCGTAGAGCCTCAAGACAGGTGTGTTAGTTGCTCAGCTGGCGTACAGTCGTTGGACCGATGTAATCTCAGGAAAACCAATGACCGATTCCAGCCAGATCAAAGAACATATGGAAGTCATCGGCGCCGATGGCGTCCATGTCGGTACCGTCGACCATGTCGTCGGCGAGCGCATCAAATTGACCAAGAAGGACAGCGGTGAGGGCGCCCATCGCGGACACCATCACTTCATCTCCCTGGCGCTGGTCGCCGAGGTAGAGGGCGACAAGGTACGCCTGTCGGCCAATGGCGACGTCGCCGTCCTTTTCGAGGAGGAAGACGGCGGCCAGCAGGCCTGATCGTTTCCCCCGTCTTGACCTACCGGAGCCCGCCTCGTGCGGGCTTCGTCATGTCTGGCCGCAGGAAATTGAATCGCCGCGGGGGTCAGGCGGCAAGTCCGAAGGCCCGGCGCGCCATCCGGCAATCTTCGTCGCCGGGAAGACAGGTGCGGCAGACCTCGGGACGGACGGCATAAATCGAGCATGCCGTCGCCGTCCCGACGACCCCGGTCAGTGCCGCGCACCGGTCCCCCTCGCAGCGCATGGCGTTCAGCGTAACGGCAACGAGCGTCGGCGGAATCCGGTCGAGGTCCGCATCGCTCTCCGTCGAGAATCGTGGCCATTCCGACGAAAACGAGCAGCAGGCACCGCAGGTCTGGCAGTCCGTACTATCGAGATCGAGCATGCGCGCTCATAGCATGTTTCCCGGAGGAGAGGGCCGCTCGCCGGCTCACGTTCCGCAGAAGGTGCGGTAGGCCTCGCCGCTGCTGGCCGGCGGAATGGCGTAGGCGTCGTTCTCCGGCTGGTCCTCGTATGGCCGCGCCAGAACCGACGCCAATGTTTCGAAAGGCGCGAAATCGCCGTTTTCGACGGCAGCCGCGATCACGGCCTCGACCTGGGCGTTGCGGGGGATAAAAGCCGGATTGGCGGTGCGCATGGCCTCCGCCCGCCCCATCTCCGCTTCCTCGCCGAGCCGCCGCAGCCATCCCTCGGCCCACAGCATGAACGGCGCGGGATCGGCAAATCCCTGCGCGACGGATGCGATCGCGGCGGGATCAGCTGCTGCAGCACCGAGGCCCCGAAAGGTCAGGGTAAAATCCGCCTTGCCGTCGGCCATGATCCCAAGCAGATCCTGCGCCATCTGGAGATCGCCGTCCCCTGCCGTCATGAGGCCGAGCTTGCGGCGCATGCCGGCGAGATAGGCCTGCTGGAACGTCTCGGCATAGCCCGCCAGAACGACCTTCGCCCTCTCGATGGCCCGGGCCTCGTCCGCGTCGATCAAGGGCAGCAGGCACTCGGCCAGACGCGTCAGGTTCCACTGCGCGATGCCCGGCTGGTTGGCATAGGCATAGCGGCCGCCCCGGTCGATCGAGGAGAAGACGGTCGAGGGATCGTAGACGTCGAGGAAGGCGCAAGGCCCGTAGTCGATGGTCTCGCCCGAGATGGCCATGTTGTCGGTGTTCATCACCCCGTGCACGAAGCCGATCAGCATCCACCGTGCCACGAGTTCCGCCTGTCGGGTCGCGACTTCGCCGAGCAGAGCGAGCGCCGGGCAGTCGGCATCGGCGGCCGCGGGATAATGCCGGGCGATGGCGTAGTCGGCAAGGCGCCGTACCGCCTCATCGTCGCCTCTGGCCGCAAAGAACTGGAAGGTGCCAACGCGGATATGGCTCGCGGCAACCCGCGCCAGCACCGCGCCGGGCAACACGGTATCACGCCAGACCTGGTCGCCGGTCGCCACCATCGCCAGAGCGCGGGTCGACGGAACGCCGAGGGCTGCCATCGCCTCGCTGACAAGATATTCCCGGACGACCGGCCCGAGCGCCGCGCGCCCGTCTCCCCCGCGCGAAAACGGCGTCGGGCCCGAACCCTTCAGCTGGATATCGCGGCGCTGTCCGTCGCGGCCGACGATCTCACCAAGGAGAACGGCGCGACCGTCGCCGAGCTGCGGCACGAAATTGCCGAACTGGTGGCCGGCATAGGCGAGCGCGATCGGCTCGGCGCCTTCGGGAAAGCCGGAGCCGGCGAACCATCGCGCTGCCTCCTGCGTCTCCAGTGCCGCGGGATCAAGACCCAGCGTTTCGGCGAGCGCCCGGTTGAGCTTCAGGAGCCGAGGCGCCGAGGCGGCACTCGGTTCAATCCGGGCGTGAAACGAGCCGGGCAGGCGTGCATAGCTGTTGTCGAACGGAATGTGGATGGTCATGGCCGTTCTTCTCCGCTGTTTCAGGGCAGCCGATCGACCGCGCATTCGATCGGGCGCACCTGAGCCATATGCTGTTCGATGCCGGGTCCTGCAATGCCCGTGGCCGGTTACGCCAAGCCGCCGGCGACGGATCGCGACGGAACCATCCGGTACCGCATCGCCGGCCCCTCCGGTGGAACCCAGCTCAAGCGTCGCGCGACGGCATCGAAGCCCTACTGGGCCGATCCTCTGTTCTTCGACGAGAACAGCCCGACGACTTTGTTCGCCACAGGAGCGAGGACATAGCCCGTCACCGGGATCAGCGCCGCGCCGACGACGAGCCCGACAAGGCCGGAACCGGCCGCCGTCACCAGCCATTCGACCGCCGCACCGAGGGCCGGCAGCATCGAGGCCGCGGCAAGGGCCGCATCGTGGATGACGTGGGCGGGTCCGGCGATGCCGTATCCTTCCAGCGCGTGGACGATGATGCCGCCACCGACCCAGATCATCGCCGCCGTGCCGACGATGGACAGGAGCGACAGGAAATAGGGCATGCCGATGACGAGCCCCCGCCCGATCCCGCGCACGAGACTGCCGAAGGCGGACGGCGATTTCACCGTGGCCATGGCGACGCCGGCATCGTCGGCTTTGACGATCAGGGCGACGCCGCCATAGACGACGATCGTGATTCCGATGGCGACGACCGCGAGCACGATCGCCTGGTTCAGAAGGCTTCCGGCCGGCAGGGAGGCAAGCGTGATCGCCATGATCTCGGCCGAGAGGATGAAGTCGGTCTTGATCGCGCTGGCGATTTTCTGGTCTTCCAGTGCGGCGTCGTCCTTGGGTCCGCCTGCAAGTTTCGCTTCGTGGGCATGTGCCTTGTGCGGAAACAGGGCCTCATAGACCTTTTCGGCCCCTTCATAGGAAAGGTAGGCGCCACCGAGCATCAATAGCGGTGTCACGAGCCAGGGGGCGAAGGCGCTGAGGGCAAGGGCCCCGGGAAGAAGGAAAAGGATCTTGTTGCGCAGCGAGCCGAGCGCAATGCGCCAGACGATCGGCAATTCGCGCGCTGCCGCAAATCCGACGACGTAACGCGGCGTGACGGCCGCATCGTCGATGACGACGCCCGCAGCCTTCACGCCGGCCCGCCCCGCCTGCGCCGCGATGTCGTCGATCGAGGCGGCTGCCGTCTTGGCCAGAGCCGCGACATCGTCGAGAAGGGCGATCAATCCAACACTCACGGGCATTCTCCAAGGGTTCGGCTCATGTGTTGGGGACATAGCGGGCAGGGGAGCGCAAAGTAAGAGCTGGCGGCCGAGATGATCGCCTGATCGCTTCGCCTCGAGCGCAACGCTTCCATCTGCTCACGACCCACGAGCTGGGCGCGCGTCGTCTCCCCCGGCCCTCCATCTTTGACGGCAGAAGCAGATATTCGCGCCGCGGGGTATGAGCTCCGACATCTGATCAACTTTCGCGCTCGTCAGAGGTGAAATTCACGGCCGTCTGATCGGCCATCCTCCCGACTCCCGCGACCGTGGCCGCAAACCCGGTCCGATGGGCTGAAAGCTATTCGAGAGAACCCATCCGTGGCTGCGACCCTCATTTCTGGCACTTTTGTCCGTGTCGCGCGTTCCAAATCATGACCAAGTGGAGAGACATCATGGCCGACAATGAAGCGACAGCGCAGACTCAGGATTTCCAGGTTCAGGAGTTGGCAGCAAAACACAACATTTCGATCGAGGAGGCAAAGCAGCTCATTGAGAAGGTCGGCACTGATCGCGGGTCAGTCGACGCTGCCGCCCAGGACCTGAAATTGGGCAACGCCCCAGCTCCAGACCACAGCCAGGATTAGGATCGCCAGATGACTTTGCGCCTCTCAGCACTGATCGCGCTCGCTTTCGCCGCGAGCGTCAGCCTGACCGCCTGCGGTGACGACGACGACCGGGACGAGGTCGAGATCGAGGACAGCAGAGAAGGGGACGATGACGACTAGCTCATGCTGACTGGCAAGATGGAGGCGGAACGCGCCAGATACGTCGCGATCCGCCGCACCGGGCTTAGCTGTGTTGCGCTTAGCGTTGTTCACGCCTAGCTTTGTTCACAACGACGGCGGCCGGATCTCGATGACGATAATCTCATCCGGTTGACCTCGGCCTTTGAAGCCCACCCCGCCTCCGTCTGACCGCCATGCAACTCTGTCGCGCTTACGTCGCGCCCATGTCGCTTGGACTAGCCGAGGGTATCGGGAAACCCTTTGGATCAAGGGAACTGAGTGCAACGCAGACGCAACATGGCAGAGGCCACACTTGCCTCCCAGCCGTCGATTTTGTTGGTGAGCGCGTCGGGGCTCGAACCCGAGACCTACAGATTAAAAGCCTAAATTGTTGACAGAGCGGGCAATCCTAAGTGCTCGGATCGATACCATTTAAGTCATTGAAAGGGCTACTGTAGGAGGCTCTTGAGGTCGCTTTCTGTAAACCATCTGTCGAGGTGGAAAGGACCCTTGTCAACAATTCAGTTGGTCTAAACTTGGTCTAAGGATAGGGTGTGGTGGACTGAAAGACCACTAGACCAACCATTTTCGAGACCAACAGATATGCCGACACACCGCGTCGAAATCGGCCCGAAGCACCTCGCCGAGGCCCGGAAAGCCGCCGAGGGCCGCACGTTCACGACCTCAAATCCTTTAGCGTTCGCGGACGTGGTCGAGAAGGGTCTCATCCTCCGCGTTCAATCCGGCTCCGCCGGGTGGGTGCTCAAGTGGAACGGCAAGACGCGCTCCCTCGGCAAGCTGGACGACGTGAAATCCGCCAAGGCCGCGCGGGAGGCCGCGCAGAAGGTGAGGGCGCTCCTCAAGGACGGCACGGACCCCGCTGCGTTCCTGACGGGCAAGGCTGCGGGCAAGGTCGAGGCCGAAGCCTTCGCCGAGGCCGAGAGGCGGACGGCGATCGCATCCGGCCGCTGGACGTGGGAGACGCTGGCGGAGCGCTACGTCTCGTACCTGTCGGAACCACGCATGACGTCCCGCGGAATCGTCAAGCCGCCGTCGCCCGCGACCGCTAACGAGGCGAGGCGCTATCTCGGGATGGATGCCACGGCCCCGTTGCGCGGCCGGCTGGTGTCGGACCTCCGTCCGGGCGACCTGGAGGACGTCCGGGATTCCGCGCTGGCGCTGAGCAAATCGGCATCGAGACAATTCGTGGCCTACTCGAAGGCGGCGTTGTCGTTCGCCCGGAGGAAGCATTCGCGGGCATCCGGCCTCGAAGGGTCGCCGAAGTGGTGGCTTGAGGTCGAGAAGTTGGACGCGACGATCCCGGCCGCGCGATCGCGCCATCCGTCGATCAAGGAACTCGCACGCGTCTTGTGGATCGCAGAGACGAATCGCGTCGCGGCGGGCCGCGAGGTCAACCGGGAAACCTCCGAGGAAGTCCTGTCGGCGCTGTGGTGGCTCGCCCTGACGGCGCAGAGGACCGGGGCCGGGCTGTCGATTCGCCGGGCGCACATCCTGCCGTGGCCGGACGGCCCGGCAGGATGGCGCGTGGCCTTCTGGCCTGCCAACGTGATGAAGAGCAAGCGTCCCCATTCGGTCCCGCTGCCAGCGCGTGCCGTCCTGCTGATCGAACGGGCGGTCGCCGCGTCCGAGACGGCCTCGCCGTTCGTGTTTCCGGCGAAGCGGACACGGGGAGGTCGGGCAGACGTGCCGATGACGAAGACGACGCCGGGGCTGCTCCTGCGGCGGCTGCGCGGGCAACCGCCATCGACGGTGTCCGTCAATGATGAGGACGAGGGCCAGGACGAAGCAGAGGCGACAACGCACGGACCCGATCTGCTGGACGGCATCCCGCATTTCAGCCCGCACGATCTGCGCCGAACCTTCGCGACCACCCTCGGCGATCTCGCGATCCGCGGCGACGCGGTGTCGGCGGTCCTGGACCACACGCAGGAACTCGGAACGGCAGGTCGCTTCGCGCCGGCCACGACGGCGGCGGACATCACGCGACTCGCCTACGACTACAGCCAACGGCTGGAGCTCAAACGGATCGCGGTCGAGGCATGGACTAACGCGCTGTTCTCTGCCTGCGACGCCGAGTGGGGCAAGCATCGGCCGTCGCGCAGCTTCCGCGTTCCCGTCGCCCCGGGGGCGGGACTGCCGAAGTGGCTGCCTTGGTACGTCGCCGCCGAGTCCACGGCAGCACGCCGGGCCACCGAAGAGGAGGAACGGATACGGCGGGCGCGCCGTCCGATCGACCTGAAGGTGCTTCGCGCGTCGGCATGGCAGGACGGCGAGAAGGACGGCTCGGAGAGGCCCGACGACGACGCTTGAAAGAATGGAGAGTACCGGAGCGGCGAGCATGGCGGCCGGTCACGGCGACGCGGGAGTCTCGGGTGCGGCGAGCGGTCCCCAGGGTAGCCGCAGGAGCGACAGCCGAAGGCGGGCGCGGGACCGACCACCCCCGACGCCGCACTCCATGCCCCCGGCAGGGGTCTGCCCGCCTCGTTGGCCTGATCCTGCGTGTCGCCGCTCGGCGAGGGCGACGCGGACGGTTCGGGTGGTGTCAGATGCCATCCAAGGGGTCGATGACCTTAAAACGGCTCTCCTGCGAGGCACCAGGACGACGAGATGAGGACGGGTGGCACTTTCCTACCCCGGAAAATCTCGCCGTCCTGAGCGGCACGCCTGCCGCGTCAGACGGCCGACAGAGACCGCTTGCCCGTCCCTCGCGCGGCGAACCGTCCGGCGAGGGTTCCGCCCGCTTGATCGGGTTCTCCGGACACGGCCGCGAGGAGGCGTCGGCCCCGTGCGCGCCAGTCCGTCAGGCAGCGGGCGGGTGCGCGGTCGGCAGCGATGAACAGGCGTCGCCATGAGCCGAGGTCGCCGTCGTCGATCGTGGCGAACGTCGCCTGGAGTTCGTCGTCGGTCGCGATCGACAGGTCCCGGCCAAGGACCGCGCACCACGGCTCCGAGGGCTGGCGGACCCGTCGCCACTCGCGGCCCGACGTAGTGGCCTCGACTTCACTGGTCGCGAGCCAGACGCCGAGGCGGTCGTCGTAGACGATCCACTCGGTTGCGCCACGGCCGGCGGCACGCTCGCGGGCATACCGCCGGAGCGCAATCGCGTTCTGGCGGGATTCGAGAAGGGCCGCGATGCCGGTCACGTCGGGCGCCGTTCGTAGTCGTCGCACGGGGCCTTTGGCTCGGGCTGCGCGACGACGGTCGCGGCGGCGGGGTCGCGTTCGAGTTCGGCGTTTCCGAACTTTCTGAACGACGGCAGCGCCGCGACGATCTCCTCGCGGTCGGCACGGACGAGGTCGCGGCGCTGGTCGTCGTCGAGATGGCCCTGCACAAAAGCCCGGAGGTCGGCGTCGAGCCTGCGCAGCGCGGCGACGTCGCCCGACGCGGCTGACAGGAGCAAGTCTGCCTCCCGGGTCTCCGACCGCACGGCGCGGAGTTTCGTTGCTGAATCGGAAAACTTTTCCGATTTAGCCTGCCATGCCGCGACGAGTTCCGGCGACGGCTCGTAACCGACGAGGTCGACGCCCTGTCGCTGGCACTCCGTCCAGAGCCTCGCCTGCGCCTCGGCCGGCCACGGGCCGTCCAGCGAGAGGCTGCCGCCCCAATCCTCGGCGGCTTTGGACGCGAGCGCACGTAGGGCCTCGTCGGAAACCGGACCGAACAAATCGATGTGGTCGCCCGAGTCGAGGAGGCGGGATCGGCCGCCGAGACCGACGCGGACCCCGGCGGGACTTTCGACGACGTCGGCGAATCCGCGGCGACGCCATTTGTGTGCGATCGAGATCGCCTCGTCCTCGGAAACGGCTGTTTTCCTGCGGTTTTTGCCGGGCTTCGCGACGGTGGAGGTGCGCTCGACGCGGTCGATGCCGTAGCCGGTGGAAACCGAGATGGACTCGGCGAGGGCGGCGGCGGACGCGCTGCGCGGTCCCCAGAGGGACACGGTGCCCGACTCGTCGTCGCTCTCGACCCACGCGCCATCGCGGGTCAGGACACGGGTCCGGCGGGGGTCGCGCACGTCCACGAGGTACAAGGATTCGCTGATCGCGGTGGGCAGGACCGCGTCCGGGAAGCGGTCCCGCAGAAGGCTCGCCTTGTAGTCCTGCTGGTGCGGTGCCTTCGTCTGGCGGGCGGGGGCGCGGGGAAATCCGCGTGCTGACAAGGCCATTTCCATCTCCAGTTTCGTGATTTCGTTATCGAGTTTTCGTGACTCACGGATGCCCGCGACGACGGCCGATCGACGATCGTGCGATCGGCGTTTGCGGACGACCGCGACGCGCGGCTCGCCCATCGGCGGTTCCGGGGTTCGGGGATCGCCGCGGGCCTGGTACGATCGTGCGTCGGCCCGCCGCTTGGAACCAGCGGCGCGGAGGTGGGTGTTCATCGCGGCGGCGATGCGCTCGCGCTCGCGCGTCAGGGCATCGCCGCGGGCACCGCCGCCGTGGCTCCCGCCGGACGTGAGGAGCGCGTTGACGGCGGCGTTCCTGGTCGGCGCGAATCCGGTCGGACTGGACGGGTCAAGCGCGCGGACGGTGATGAGGATGTGGACGTGCGGCTGCTCGCCCCTGTCCGCCGCGCGCGGTTCGTGGAGCGCGACGTCGAGCACCGCCCCGGCGGCAAGGTACGGTGCGCCGACGTCGGCGATGAAGGCACCCCAGGCGCTACGCGGCAGGTCCCTCGGAATCGCGATCTGCAACTCGCGGGCGGTCTGGGCGTCCTTGCGGCGCTCGGCGAGTTCGACGCGCGACCAGAGGGCCTCGCGGTCGTAGACCCAGGCGGCGGACCCAGCGGGGGCCATAACGTAGGAATCCGTTACGGACTTCTTCCGACTGTAGTCCCAAACCTGTCCGGTACGAGCGTCCGTCAGACGGGCGGCAGCGCGGTAGGCCGCTGCCGCCACGCTGCTCTTGCCGCGGGACCGCTGGATGACAGATGCGCGGACGTGGCAGAGCGCTTCGTGGTCGGGGAGGCTGGTCACCGTGCCTCGCTTGATCGGCCTGCGCGCTGCCACCGCGCGTAGTCGCAGGCGAGATCGTCACACACCTCGACGCTGAGGACGGGGAACAGCTTGGCACGGCTGAGGCTGACGGCGTGACCGCGACGCTCGACGCGCAACGCGGCGACGGTGCCGCCGCAGAGGGGGCACGGTTCGGAGCGGTCGGAGGCGGAGGCGTCGTCGCCGCGATCGGGACGCGGCATGCCGGGGTGCCAGGTCATCGGACTGACTCCTGACCCGTCGCCCCGTAGTCGAGTGCGGCGAGGATCGCCGCGGTGTCGTCGGCGAGGGCCTGGTGCCAGCGGCAGCGCTGTTCGTCCGCGTAGTCCGCGAGGGCATCGATATCGACGCGATCCGCGCCGGCCGTCCGCGCGGCGATGAGGAGGGCATGCGCGCAATCCCAGGCAACGCGGGCGGCATCGGCGATCTGGTGATGGGCGGACGGCATGCGGTCTCTCCTCGGCATCGGCGGGTAGGCCCTGGCCCGGAGGGCGCGAAACTCGGTCGTTTGGACCGAGTTATAATCGCGCTCTACGAGAGTTCGGGTTCCCCTTACCCAAAGGGTCTGGCGCCGATTTGCTCGACGCAACCTCTCCACTCACCCTTGATGTCGGGCGCTCCGCTTGGGGCGCCTCCGGGCCGCACGAAACCTACAAAAACTGGTCGGCGGCCGGATCGACGCGGAAGGATTCGCCTTGCCGCGCGATGGGCTTCCGCCGGCGGATCGGTCGACCGGCGCGACGGGGAGGACGACGATGGTGGTGGACTTGACGAAGCTGGCGCAACGCCGCGCGGCTCTGGAAAGCAAACTGGCGGCGACGAC
The DNA here is from genome assembly GCF_019973775.1 of Aureimonas sp. SA4125. Lineage (NCBI taxonomy): Bacteria > Pseudomonadati > Pseudomonadota > Alphaproteobacteria > Hyphomicrobiales > Aurantimonadaceae > Aureimonas > Aureimonas sp. SA4125. Next base: position 2,255,217 of record NZ_AP025032.1, read on the forward strand.
GATGACGCTGCGCGAGGCTGAACGGCGCCTGGATAGCCGCCGCAAAGTGATCCTCGGAGGCACCTTGCTCGCCGCTCTTCGGGACGGCTCCGTCTCCGCGGACACGCTGACGCTGCTGGTGTGCCGGATGAGCGAACGTGATCGGGCGCTCTTCGTGGACGAAATCGCGCTGCCGAAGCCCGACTTTGAAGGGGCGGTCCAGTGAATCCCGCCGACCTTTTCCGCGAGCCGGCGTCGACGGATGTCGCCTGGCAGATCGCGACGACGATCCTCCCAATGGGCGACGACGCGACCGCTTTTGCGGTTGTCGTCCGCTACCTGTCGGCGACGCTCGTCGTGCTCGCGACCGCGTATCTCGGGTACTCGATCCTGATGTCGATCGTGCGCGCGGCGAGGAAGGGGGAGGCCCTGAGCGATCAGCAAAGCGGTGCGATGGCGATGGTCCGCGTGGTGGTCGGTCTCGGGTGTCTCGTGCCGATCGGCGCGGGCGGTCTCTCGACGGTACATTACCTGCTCCGCGATGGATTCGTGCGCCCCGGGATCAACGCGGCCAACGCGGCGGCGGGGTCGGCCGCCGAATTCATTTTGCGCGATGGCCATCCGCTTTCGCCGGTCTCTGCGGGCGGGCGCGACGTCGTCCTCGCGGTCGTCGAGAGCGAGGTCTGCGCGCGGGCCTACGCGGCATCGCGGGCGTGGCAGGTGATCGACGGCGACGGGGCGGCTGCGCAGCCGTCGCCGGCCGGCGAGGAGGTCCGGTCGCCAGCGCGGGAAAGTTGGTTTCCGTGGGGGACGGACGAGCCGGAGCGGGTGACCGGCTACGCCTGGGATTGGGGCCGGGCCTGCGGGTCCCTGAGCCTCACGACGGCGGCCGGGTTCGGCGACGGCGCGTTCGGCACCGCTCGCCGCCAGGCGGTCGCGGCGGTGATCTCCGAGGTGCGGGCTATGGGCTGGCTCGATCGGCTTGCCGAGGCGGCGCGAACGGCTTCGGAGACGCACGTCGCCGGGCCTGACGCGGACGCGGCCTATGCCGGACTCGGCATTCTGCGATCGGCCGTCGACGCCGAGTTGCGGGCTGCGGGCGGGCGGTACGACAGGGACCTGTCGGCGGTCGCGGCGGGCCTCTCGACGGGCGACGACGCCGGCATGCGCGAGACCGTGCTCCGGGACATCGAGGAGCGCGGATTCTATGCGCTCGGCTCGTACTACAGGGTGATGGCGCATGCCTCGCTCGCGTCCGCCGAGGCGGTGTCCGAACGTGCGCAACGGACGGCGCCGGACCCGGCCGCGTGGGAGGCGATGGCAGGTCCGGTCGGCACGGCGCTGGCGCTCGTGGACGGGCAGTTGCGGCGGGAGTCGGCGGTCTCGGCGCTGGCGACTGGAACCGAGCTCACGGGCAAGGCTGCGGAGGGCGGCAACTTCCTCGCGACCGTCATGCAGTCCATCACGGTGCCGCTGAACGACTTCCTCACGGGGTACGAGGGGCCACGCGCCGATCCAGTCGGGGACCTGATGAGTCTGGGCGGCGTCCTCATGGTGTCCGCGCAAGGGGCATGGGCGCTGGCGCTCGCGGCCTATACCGCGTCCGGCATCTTCGGCGGCATCGGTGGCGGTGTGCTCGACTTCCTGATGGCTGCGGGGTGGCCGATCATCGGCGGTGCCTGGGTCGTCGGCGCGATGCTCGCCTACATCGTCCCGATGGTGCCCTTCGTATTCGTCACCTTCGCGTTGGTCGCCTGGGCGTGGGAGGTCGTCAAGGCATCGATCGCGGTCGTCGTGTGGGCGTTCCTGCATGTGCGGATCGACGAGCCGGACCTCGTCGGGCAGGCACAGAAACAGGGCTATATCAGTTTGCTCGTCGGCATCATGCTCCGACCGATAGTCACGGTCGCGGCATTCACGGCGATGCACATGATGAACGTCACGATCCTCAACATTTTCTTGACCGGATACAACGCCGCCTTCAAAGGATCGCAGGTCGGATACACGATCGGCGGAACCGGGGTGCTAATTTCGGTTGCGGTGATGCTGTACGTCGAATGGCAGATCATCCTCTGGAGCTACAAGACAGTTACGACCATGCCGCAGAAGGTCGCCGAATTCTTGGGCTATTCCGCGTCCGGATGGGGCGACGACGACGCGGGTTCGTCGGTCGTCGGCGCGATCTCGGGTGGACATCGCCACGTTCCGAAGCCGGGTGCCGGCAAGGGCGGCAAGGCCGGCCGCGCTGACGACGGTAAGGCAGGCGCGAAGGCCGGGGCGAAGCTCGGGGCCTCGGCTGCGGGCGGTCCCGGCGCTGGTGCCGCAGCGGGCGCGGCGGCGGACAAGGTGTAGGCGAGGAATCCATTACGTTCGGCAAACGAAAGGGCACCCACGCGGGTGCCCTTTTCTCGTTCCAAGATCGTCGTCGGCGACTATCGGACAACAACCCAGATGGCCGCGACCATCAGCGGGAAGCCGATGATCATGACGACCGGGGAGGCCATGAGGACGAGGACTGCGAGGCCCCGGAGCCAGCGGTTCTGGATGCCTGCGGTAAGTGCGATTGCTGCCGATCCCATGTCGATCTCCTGTCGTTTTTCCCGCCGCCCCCTGCGGCCGTTCCGACCTCGTCCATCGGCATCCTGGCCGGGGGTAGCTGCCTCGCCGACGTGTCGGCGACGCCCCGCGCTTGGGCATGAGCGCCCCCGGAAAGGATGCCGTAGAGGTGTTGAGGAACGACGTCTTCAGGCGGTCGGATTCGACGGATCGGGCTTGCTCGGCGGGCGGGTCGCGCGGCGGAGCTCATCTGTGCCGACACCCAGGATGATGCCTGCGACCATGACGGCACCACGGGACATGATCGCGTCCATGTCGCCTGTGGTCGAGAAGGCGATGCCGCCGCCGATCGCGAGGATGGCGGCGACGAGATAGCCAACGGCGAGGATGGCGAGGCGCGCCGCCGGGTGTCGGCGGAGCGCGGTGGCGATGGTCGTCGGCAGCATGGCGGGTCTCCCATGGGTCTGGAGACCAGCGTGAACGCGGTCGGCGACGGCGTCCAGGTCAGGCGGTTGCCGCGGCTTCGGCACGGGCGAGCTGGAGCGCCCACGCGCCGTTATCGCGGATGCACTGCACCTCGCCAAGGCAGGCACCGCAGGCGAGCATGGCGGCATCCTCGACGTCGGTCGACGAAAGCGAGCCGAGGAGCCGGAGGTCGTCGACCGCGACCTCGATGGCGCTCGGGCGCTGGCATCCACTGCAAGCCCGCCCGATCCAGATAACTACTTTCTCGTCGTCGGCGATCTCGTCCATGTCAATTCCCTCGATGCCGGGCGACTCCCTTATGGCCGCCGATCATCGCCTTCTTCCGGGAACGGGAACGGGCGTCAAGCCGCGATCGGCAAGACCGCGACCTGGCGGCGCGCGAGTTCGGCGACGACCTCTGCGACGGTCGGCGGCGCGATGCCCGGAACGGCGGCGGCGGTCGCGGCGATCGCGTGGCCGATGGCAGCCCGCGTTCCGGCTCCGCCGCGTGCCTCGACACGCGCGGCGGTCTGCCGGATGAGCTGTCGGCGGGTACGGTCGTCGGACGTCGCCTGACGGGCTGCCTTAGCCTCTTCGGCGTCGCGGCGACGGACCTCGGCCTTCTCGGCGATGGCGCGGATGCGGTCGTCGGCCTCGGCGGAGATCTCCGCCAGGATCAATGCGAAGGCCGTCCCGTCCAGAACGGGCGCGGCCTCGATCGAGGCGAGGAACGTCCCGGCCAGGCCCGTCCGCAGGATCGTCCGCCATGTCTGCGACGGCACGTCGCCGACCTTCAGGGCCTCTTCCGTCAGGTCGAACTCGCCGCCCTTCTCTTCGTCGTCCTCCGCGTCGATTCCGAGCGCGGCGGCGAGCCTGGGCGTCACGACGCACGAGCGCGTGCCGGGCATGGCCTCGGCGAACTCGCGCCAAAGGGCATAGGACGGCTTGTCGCCATCGATCGCGTCCTCGGCGATGGCCCAGGGCGTGCGCCCGGCGGCGTGCGACTTGTGGCCGGATGATCCGCCCGCCAGTTCCCACGACGTGCCCTTAGCGATGTACTCGCCCGCCGCCTCCGGGCTCGCGGCGATCTGGACGCCCTGCGCGTGCCGGAGGGCCTTGCCGCCGCGCTTCTCGACGGCCCGCATGAACCGCTCGATCATGGCCTCGCCAGCCGCGCGCGCGGCTGCCTCGTCGGCCAAGCAGGCCATGCCGAAGTGGATGTGGAAGTGCCAGCCGTGGTCGCCATGCGTGACCTCGGGCGCGACCAGGACGCCGGCGATTCCGCCTCGTCGCTTGATCCGCTCCCACGGTGCGCCACGCCGCGCGGCGGCGAAGCTCTCGGACACGAGGCGCTTGAGGTCCTCGAGGCGGTCGGCCGGGCCGTGCGAGACGGTCACGAGGCCCATGACGAAGGACCCGTCGTGTTCCGTCGTCGCCTCCACGACGCGCTGCACGCGGGCCTGCCGGATCGCGGCGACGGCGGGCGCACAGGTCGGGCAGAGCCAGCCGGAGCCGCAGCGGTACACGCCGGAGACGAACGCTCGGCGCGTGCCGTCCTCGCGCGTCCGGCGATGGATGCCGACGCTCTCGACGTCGAAGCCGGGGCGTCCGCATCCGCAGACGGACGGCCCGCGCTCGTCGGGGGCGAGACCGATGCGGAGCATGCGGGAGATTCCCGACATGAGGTCCCATCGACGCTGGGTCGTAGGTGCTGCCGCGCGGGCTGTCTCGTCCCTCTGTTGTCTCTCCTTCCGCTTGGCGTTGGCCCTCTGCACCTGTCTGGATAGAGGGGGGGTGAATGTAGCTCCTCCGTTGGCGAGGCCGGCCGCTGCGCGCCGGCTGGCGGTGTCCATTCCGGCCGACGCGGCGGGAGTGGTCGCGAACAGGGCGTGGACGGAGTTCCCGGCAGAGCCGGCGACTGGCAGGCGTGACCTGCGGGCGAGGCGCTGCGCGGCGGCGGTGCCCGGGCGCGGGCCGCGTGCGTCGGCGGCGGCCTGGAGGCGAGCGGCGACTCCGCCCTCGACAGGGCGGTACGGCTGCAAAATTTGTTGACGGGCTTGGGCTGGGGAGGCTGTCGGCAGGCTGGTGTCTATGCCCAGCCGCGGGATCATTCGTGGATGCCGTTGACGGCGCGGATGCCGATTGCCATTGTGAAGCCTCTACCAGAGGCCTCCCGGTCACGGCGCTACGAACGCTGCGGGGGGCCTTTTCCGTTTCAAGGGTTCGGTGGATCGGCGCGGGCGTCAAACGGTCGGCGGAATTTAACTAATTATCGGTTAATTCCGCATTTCCGTTTCAGGCGAGAATTAAATTCCACGCGGCCGAGGAGCGGCGGCGCAGCCGTCGCGAGCCAGGTGAGCCGAGGACGCCGCTCGGCGGGTAGGGCCGTCCCCGTTTTCCAGCCCCGGGACGGGGCCGAAGCCGAAGGCGGAGTAGGCGGGGCGCACCGCGCCCGTGAGGTAGCGCCGAAGGTGCGCCCCGCCTGTGGTAAACGGGGGCGGACCGGGTCCAGTGGACGTCAGCCCCGCGACGGTCTCGCCCCCTACGACCGTAGGCCAGAATCGCGTTACGGGGGCAGCATGCGGACGGTCGAACTTTTCTGCGGCGTGGGTGGTCTGTCCCTCGGTCTCGGCCGCGCCGGTTGCGAGGTCGTCCGCGCGCTGGACGTATGGCCGGAGGCGGTCGCGGTGTATCGGGCGAACCTCGGCCATGCCGCCGAGGTGGCCGATGTCGGCGATCTCCTGACGGTAGCGCCGGCCGTGGCCGCGCTGCGCCCCGACCTCGTTTGTGGTGGCCCGCCCTGCCAGGATTTCTCGGCGGCGGGACGTCGTGTCGAGGGCGCGCGGGCGAACATGCTGGTTGCGTTCGCCATGGTCGTGATCATCGCTCGACCGCGCTGGTTCCTGTTAGAGAACGTCCCGCAAGCGGCTCGCTCGTCTGCCTGGGCGACGGCGCGCGAATTGCTCGTCCGGGCGGGCTATGGCCTGTCGGAGGCCGTGGTCTGCGCGAGCCGCTACGGCACGGGGCAGGCCCGCCGGCGCCTGATCGTAGTGGGGAGGCTCGGCGAGGCGCACGGGTTCCTCGCGTCCGCGATCCGCGCTGCGGCATCGGAGCGGCCGACGACGATCCGAGACGTTCTCGGCGGCGAGGTCGGCGGACTGGTCCACGCGCATCCGCGGCATGCAGGCAAGCGGCGACTGTGGAGCGTGGATGCCCCCGGACCGACGATCCGTGAATCCTCGCGACGCCCGTTACCCGAGTCCTACGTGCCGACCACGGCCGATGTCGCGCTGCTCGAAGCGGGGGCGGTGTACGCGAGGCCGTTCACTTCGGGGCGCGGTGTCCGGTCGGTGGACGAGCCGGCGGCGACGGTCGTCCGAAACTCCCGCATCGCCCCGCCGCCGAGCTACCTCGCGAATCCGCATCCGCGGGATGCCGCGCCGGCCGCGACCGTCCCGCACCTGACGCAAGACCAGGCAGCGCGGTTGCAGGGGTTTCCGGTGGGCTGGGGCTGGTCCTCGGCGGGCACGCAGAGGAACCGTGACCAGATGATCGCCAATGCGGTCCCGTCCGGCCTCGCCGAGGCCATCGGCCGCGTGATCATCGGCCGGGACCGTGGTGACACGGCGCCGGCGCTGGAGCCGGGGTTCTCCGCATGGCTTCGCGCGCGAGGGGTGACGGGCCAGGCCCTCCGAAATCGGCGTGCGCAACTCGGCCGCGCGCGTCGCCTGCTCGGGGGTCGAATCCTTGCGGAGCTCACGGTCGAACTCGCCATGCTGGAGGCCGTCGAAGGATTCGCGACGCTCTCGACGGGGGTCCGTTCGGACCTGCGTGCGGCGCTGCGTCTGCATGCGGAGTGGCGGGCGCTCCCGCCGACGACGCGTCGGACCAGGCTCGTGACGGTCGCGGACGCGGACGAGGAGAGGTCCGACGAGCGAGAGGCTGCCTGATCCCCTCCCGGTCCTGCGGACTTGCTCCGACCCTCCCAGGAGGGTCTCACGCCCCCGCAGGGGCGTTGCCGGGGTCGTTCGGCTCGCGCCGGCTACGCCGACGCTCCCCGACCGCAAATCCTTCAATGGCGGCAACTGGTCCTTGTCAACAATGTTGGTCTAAACTTGGTCTAAATCAAAACCGCGTCGCAAAGAGGAGTCGAACACCCACTCCGCTGTCTAAATTTCTTCATACACTTCAAAGGTTTATATGGTGAGCGCGCCGGGGCTCGAACCCGGGACCTACAGATTAAAAGTCCGTTGCTCTACCAACTGAGCTACGCGCTCGACTGGCGAGGAGCCTTGAGCCCGCTCGCGAAATCGGGCGGACCATAGAAAGGGGGCAGGGAGCGGTCAACCGCAAATCCGCCATGGCCCCAGAAAAGCCGAAGAGGGCGTGATTTGCAGTTTCGGCTACTTCGTGGCACGGCCGGGTCCCGGACGGGATTGCCGCCGGGTTGCGACCGAAGCACGGTCGTCGTGCACGGGTGAGCCAGCCTCGTCTCCGGGATCCGTTGCGGGCAAGCGCGTTACCGGGAACGACGACCCGGCTGGAAGGAATGGCTGCTTGATCGACGATCTGTCCTATCCGACGGCGGTGCTGGCCGGAGCGCTCTCCTTCCTGTCGCCCTGCGTCTTGCCGCTGGTGCCCCCCTATCTCTGCTACATGGCCGGCGTCTCGGTGGAGGAGCTGAGGGCCGGGCCGCAAATGCGCTCGGTCGGAGCGCAGGCGGTCGGGGCGCAAGCCATGGAATCGGTGCCGTCGGGGCGCCTCGGCACAAACGGCTATATCAGGGTGCTGGCGACGGCCCTTGTCTTCGTCCTCGGCTTTTCCACCGTCTTCGTGGCGCTCGGCGTCGGTGCGAGCTCGGTCGGGCAGATCCTCCGCCAGAACCTCGACTGGCTCGGCATCATCGCGGGCCTTGCGATCATCGTCATGGGGCTGAATTTCCTCGGCGTCTTCCGGATCGCCTTCCTTTCCGGCGAGGCGCGGTTCCGCGCGCCCGACAAGCCGCGCAGCGTGCTGGGCGCCTATCTGATGGGTCTGGCCTTCGCCTTCGGCTGGACGCCCTGCATCGGACCTGTCCTCGGCGCCATTCTCGGCCTGGCGGGTACGCATGACACGGTCGGCGCGGGCGCGGTGATGCTCGGTCTGTATTCGGCCGGGCTTGGCATCCCCTTTCTCCTCGCCGCCGCCTTCTCCGGCGTCTTTCTCCGACTGATCGGCCGGTTCCGGCGGCATCTCGGGCTCGTCGAGAAGGCGATGGGCGTCTTTCTGGTGCTGACCGGAATCCTGTTCCTCACCGGCGGCATGCAGACAATCTCCTTCTGGCTCCTGGAGACCTTCCCGGCGCTGATGAACGTCGAGGCGATCGCCACCTGACGCGGCGATTCACCCATTGCTCAGCTTCCTCTGCTAATTTTCTGAAGACGGCCTGTGACCTGCGAACGGAATGCGATCATGAACCGCACCTGCCTCTCCATCATCCTCGCCGCCGGAGAAGGCACGCGGATGAAATCCGCCCGTGCCAAGGTTCTGCACGAGGTGGCGGGCCTGTCGATGGTCGGCCATGTCGCGCGGACGGCCGAGGCGGCGGGCTCGACGCGCACGGCGCTCGTCATCGGCCGCGACGCGGCGACGGTTGCCGCCGCCGTCGGCGTTTCCATTCCCGGCCTGTCGACGCATGTGCAGCTGGAGCGGCTCGGCACCGGCCATGCCGTGCTGGCCGCTCGCGACGCCATCGCGGAGGGCTTCGATGACGTGCTGATCCTTTTCGGCGACACGCCGCTGGTCAGGCCCGAAACGCTCGCGCGGGCGCGGGAGACACTGGCCGTGGGAGCCGCGGTCTGCGTTGTCGGCTTCCGCACAGCGACGCCGCGGGGCTATGGCCGGCTGATCGAGCGGGACGGCGAGCTTCTCGCCATTCGCGAGGAGCGCGATGCCAGCGAGGACGAGCGCCGGATCGAATTCTGCAACGGCGGCGTCATGGCGCTGCGCGGCGACATCGCGCTCGAACTTCTCCTGGCGATCGGCAATGCCAACGCCAAGGGCGAATATTATCTGACCGACGCCATCGAGATCGCCCGCGCCCGCGGCGAAACTGTCCGCGCGATCGAAGCGGATGCCGACGAGGTTCTGGGCGTCAACACGCGGGTGGAACTCGCCGCGGTCGAGACGATCTGGCAGCAGCGGCGCCGGCGCGAGATGATGCTGGCGGGCGTCTCGATGATCGCGCCGGAGACGGTCTTCTTCGCGCACGATACCGACATCGCCGCCGAGGTTCTGCTGGAGCCGAACATCGTCTTCGGACCCGGCGTCTCGATCGGCGCGGGCAGTGTCATCCACGCCTTTTCGCATATCGAAGGAGCCCGCCTCGGCGAAGGCGTCGCCATCGGACCGTTTGCCCGGCTGCGGCCGGGCACGAGCCTGGCCGGGGGCGCCAAGGTCGGCAATTTCTGCGAGGTGAAGAACGCCGAGGTCGGCCCGGGCGCCAAGGTCAACCATCTCAGCTATATCGGCGACGCCTCGGTCGGCGCCCATGCCAATATCGGCGCCGGCACGATCACCTGCAATTATGATGGCGCGCTGAAGCACCATACGGCCATCGGCGCGAACGCCTTCATCGGCTCGAACTCGGCCCTCGTCGCCCCGGTCAGCATCGGCGCGGGCGCCTATGTCGGCAGCGGCAGCGTCATCACCGAGGACGTGCCGGATGACGCTCTCGCCATCGGGCGAGGGCGTCAGGTGACGAAGCCCGGCCGCGGTCGCGAGATCGCCGAGCGCAATGCCGCCGCCAAGGCAGCGCGCGGCAAGCCTGCCAGCTGACGCCAAGGCCTTCGCAGAAGACGTCGACCCAGCCAAAATGTCACGGCCGGCAATGAAGAGTGTCTGGACCGAGGCCGGCATCGCCGGCAAAGCGCTGCAGCGGCTTGCCGCAGTCCAACCAACCGAGGAGACGTCGAATGTGTGGAATCATCGCGATCGTCAGCCGTCACCCGGTCGCCGACAGGCTCGTCGACTCTTTGAAGCGGCTGGAATATCGCGGCTATGATTCCGCCGGCATCGCCACCTTGTCTGAGGCCGGTCTCGACCGGCGCCGGGCCGAGGGCAAGCTCGTCAACCTCGAAGCGCTCCTGAAGCGCGAGCCGCTCGGCGGCACGATCGGCATCGGCCATACCCGCTGGGCGACGCACGGCGCACCGACCGAGCGGAACGCCCATCCGCACGCGACGCCCCGCGTCGCCGTCGTCCACAACGGCATCATCGAGAATTTTCGCGAGCTGCGCACGGCGCTCGAGGCCGACGGCTATGTCTTCGAAAGCGAGACCGACACCGAGACCATCGCGCACCTCGTCACCCGCGCTCTCGATCGGGGGGCCGATCCCGTCGAATCTGTCCGGCAGATCCTGCCGCAGCTGGAAGGGGCTTTCGCGCTGGCCTTCGTCTTCGCTGGCGAGGAGGAGTTGATCGTGGGCGCACGCCGCGGCTCGCCGCTCGCCGTCGGCATCGGCCAGGGCGAGATGTTCCTCGGCTCCGACGCCATCGCTCTGTCGCCCTTCACCGACGCGGTGCGCTATCTCGAGGACGGCGATTTCGTCGTGCTCGACCACCAGCAGGCGAAGATATTCGACGTCGACGGGCTCGCGGTGGAGCGGCCGATCCGGCGCTCGGTCGGCAAGGCCTTCTATGTCGACAAGGGCAATCATCGGCACTTCATGCAGAAGGAGATCTACGAGCAGCCGGAGGTCATCGGCCATACGCTCGGCTCCTTCGTCGACATGACCACCGGCCGCACCCGCGTGCCGAACGGCCAGACGCTGGATTTCACCAACATCAAGCGCATGGCGATCTCGGCCTGCGGCACCGGCTATCTCGCCGGCCTCACCGGCCGCTACTATTTCGAGCGGCATGCGAGGATCGCCTGCGACATCGATGTCGCCTCGGAGTTCCGCTACCGCGAGAGCCCGCTCGGCGACGTCGACCTCGCGCTCTTCGTCTCGCAGTCCGGCGAGACGGCCGACACCCTGGCGTCACTGCGCTATGCCAAGGCGATGGGGCTGAAGACGGCCTCGGTCGTCAACGTCCAGGAATCGACGATCGCGCGCGAGTCGGACGTCGTCCTGCCGACGCTGGCGGGGCCCGAAATCGGCGTCGCCTCGACCAAGGCGTTCACCTGCCAGCTGATGGCGCTTGCGGCGCTGTCGATCCGCGCCGGCATCGACCGCGGCGTGATCTCGCCGGACGAGGAACTGGCGATGACCCGGGCGCTCGCCGAGGGACCGCGCATGGTCGCGGAGGCGTTCAAGCTGGAGGGCCAGATCGAGATCCTGGCGCGCGAACTGGCGACCTATCGCCATGCCCTCTATCTCGGCCGCGGCCTCAGCTATCCCCTGGCCTTGGAAGGCGCCCTGAAACTCAAGGAAATCAGCTACATTCACGCGGAAGGTTATGCGGCGGGTGAACTGAAGCACGGGCCGATCGCGCTGATCGACGAGACCATGCCGGTGATCGTCGTCGCGCCGCATGACCGGATGTTCGAAAAAACCGTGTCGAACATGCAGGAGGTCGCCGCGCGCGGCGGACGGATCATCCTGATCACCGACGAGAAGGGGGCTCGTGCCGGCGCGGTGAGCGCCATGGAGACGCTGGTCCTGCCGGACATGCCCGAAATCCTGACACCCATCGCCTTCGCCGTTCCGCTGCAGATGCTGGCCTACCACACCGCCGTGCACATGGGCACCGACGTCGACCAGCCGCGCAATCTGGCCAAGTCGGTGACGGTGGAATAACTGACCAAGGCTAAAGTTCAGCAATTACGGATATTTACAACGGGTTCTTGCGCCGTCATCACGGATGACGGTTGTCGCCGACGCAACGGAAATGCTGGTGCGCGCCAGGTTGCGCGTCTCATGGGCGCCGCGACCGGAAAACGACACGGCTCCTGCCGACGTCGGGATGTTTCGCTGATTATGGGGAAGCTGCGTTCGCCCCTGTCCATCCGCACGGCCGGCTGGGTCGCACAGTGCTGGAAGTCCCGCGAGTCCTTGCCCGGCGGGTCGACGCTATCAATCCCGCGCCCGTCCCAAATGTTTGCCGGTCTGGCCCGATTTCGCCGTGGTTGGGCGCGAAGCATGGCAGTCTGCTCTCGCGTCTTGCGGCGATGCGGTGCAGATTGCTGCAGTGCAGGGGCGGTTTCGAGTTTGGACGGGCAATGACACGGCTGAGAAACTACTTCCTGACGGGCTTCGTGATCTGCGCGCCGCTGGCGATCACGGCCTGGCTCACCTGGTCCTTCGTCGTCTGGGTCGACAGCTGGGTGAAACCCTACATTCCCAGCGCCTACAATCCCGACAATTACCTCTTCTTCCGCGTCCCGGGCTTCGGGCTCGTCGTTGCACTTTTCCTGATCACGCTGATCGGATTCCTGACGGCCAGCCTCATCGGCAAGACGATCGTCGGCTGGGGCGAGCGAATGCTCGGGCGCATGCCGTTGGTCCGCACGCTCTACACCGCGCTGAAGCAGATCTTCGAGACGGTCTTCGCCTCGCAGTCGAATTCCTTCAAGACGGCCGCGCTGATCGAGTATCCGCGCCGCGGAATCTGGTCGATCGTCCTCATCGCGACGACCGCGCGGGGCGAGATCGCCTCGCTGTTCGAGGCGGACGGGACCGAATTGCTGGCCGTTTTCCTGCCGCCGACGCCCAACCCGACCTCGGGATTCCTGCTCTACGTGCCGCGCGAGGACGTGAAGATCCTCAACATGAAGGTCGAAGACGCCATGAAGCTGGTCATCTCCGCCGGCATCGTCGGACCTGAGGGCGAACAGTCGGTGACGCAGGCCGAGGCGTCGCGCATCGCGGAGGGGCGGCTTGCTTCCCAGCCGGAAGAGATCGGCTGACGATCCCCTGACGGAAGTGCCGAGCGACGGATCGCACGGCCTTGCAACGCCGACACGGTGCCTTGCGGAATGGCCGCATGCGCCGTATCGACAGCCACCATGCGGCATGAGATGACATCGGAACCACGGCCGCACCGGCCGAACACCCGGAAAATCCCCCCATGCATTTCTTGCCTCGCATCGCTTTTGCCTCAGCCCTTGTCCTTGGCTCCCTGCCGCCAGCCGTGGCCGACAGCTACAGCGCCACCAGCAACACGGCCATGAGCATCACCGGCGACATCGACATGGACGATTTCAGCATCACCTTCGCCAACGGCGCGATGCTGAACTTTTCGGAGCTCGTTGCCGACCATTTCGTCGTCGACGGCCGGGACGTCCCTGCCTCGGTCTTCCGCGTCGCCGACCCGGCCGATCCGGTGCTCGAAAACGGCAACTCGCTCTGCGGCAATGGCGACGTCACCTATATCGCGAGCTGGGGCGCGGGAGCTGACATGACGCTCGGCGTCTTCACCGGCGATGCACCGCCGGAGAGCGATGCCGAGATGTGCGCGTCCTATTCCTACGAGATCGTCGGCTGAGCCTTGCGGTGCCGCGCCTGCATGCGGGCGCTGGGGAAAGGAAACGCGGTTTCGAGCGGGTTGCACCTTCAAGCTTCGCGGCCAGCGGAGCGCGGCTGCGTTCCGTGACCGGTCATCCAGCCCGCAGGAGGCGGATCGCGTCGTCGCGCCCGAACAGATAGAGGAGCGTGCGCAGCGCCTCGCCGCGCGGCGTCTCCAGTTCGGAGTCGCGGGTGAGGACGAGGCGGGCATCGTCGCGGGCGGTCTCGAGGAGATCGCCGTGCAACTCGACCTGCGCCACGCGAAAGCCGGGAAGGCCGGACTGCTTGGTGCCGAGCAGGTCGCCTTCGCCGCGCAGCTTCAGGTCTTCCTCGGCGATGCGAAAACCGTCCTCGGTCTCGCGCATCACCGCGATCCGCGCCTTGGCCGTCTCGCCGAGCGGCGCGCGATAGAGGAGGACGCAGGATGATGGTTTTGACCCGCGCCCGACGCGGCCGCGCAATTGGTGCAGCTGTGAGAGGCCGAAGCGCTCGGCATGCTCGATGACGATGATGGTCGCGTCCGGCACGTCGACGCCGACCTCGATCACCGTGGTGGCGACGACGATGCGGGTGCGGCCGGCCTTGAAGTCGGCCATGGCGGCGTCCTTCTCCTCGCCCGTCATGCGCCCGTGCACCAGCCCGACTCGGTCGCCGAAGATGCCGGCGAGCTGGCGGTGACGCTCCTCGGCGGCCATCAGGTCGCTTTTTTCCGATTCCTCAACGAGCGGGCAGACCCAGTAGAGCTTGTCGCCGTCGTCCATCGCCTTGCCGGCGCGGGCGACGATCTCGGGCAGGCGCTCCATCGGCACGGCGACGGTGGTGATCGGCTTGCGTCCGGCCGGCTTGCCCTGGAGTTTCGACACGTCCATGTCGCCGAAGGCGGCGAGAACCAGCGTCCGCGGGATCGGCGTCGCGGTCATCACCAGAAGATCGGGGGTCCTACCCTTGGCCGTCAGGCTGAGGCGCTGGTGCACGCCGAAGCGGTGCTGCTCGTCGACGACGACGAGGCCGAGATCGTGGTACTCCACGGCGTCCTGGAACAGCGCATGGGTGCCGACGACGATGTCGGTCCGCCCCTCGGCAATCGCCGCCAGCTTTTCCGCCCTGGTGCGGCCGGTGTCGCGGCCGGTGAGGAGGGTCATATGCAAGCCCGCGGCCTCGGCATAGGATGCGAGCCCCTGCGCGTGCTGACGGGCGAGGATTTCCGTCGGGGCGAGCAGCGCCGACTGCGCCCCGGCCTCGGCAGCCCGTGCCATCGCCATCAGCGCCACCACCGTCTTCCCGGCGCCGACATCGCCCTGCAGCAGGCGCAGCATGCGCTCGCCATCGGCCATGTCGGCATCGATCTCGGCAATGGCCTGGGCCTGACCCGCGGTCAGCACGAAGGGCAGGGCGGCGATCACCCTGGCCGTGCGGCTGCCGTCGCCCTTCAGCGGCCGGCCGCGCGCTTTCTTCATCTTCTGCCGGGACAAAGCGAGCGCCAGCTGGCCGGCGAGGAACTCGTCATAGGCGAGTCGTCGCCAGGGCGCACCGAGAGGGTCGATGGCGAGCGCGTCCTCGGGGGCATGCAGGCGGCTCAGCGCGTCATTGAACCGGGGAAACGAGTGCTTCGCGACAATGGCGGGGTCGATCCACTCGGCCAGCGCCGGCACTTCGGCGAGGCTGCCGGCGATCGCCTTGCGCAGGACCTTCGCCGAGAGGCCGGCGGTGAGCGGATAGACCGGCTCGACCAGCGGCATCGTCTCGGCCTCTTCGAGGCTGCAGACGAAGTCCGGATGGACCATCTGCGGCCGGCCATTGAACCATTCGACCCGGCCCGAGACGACCATGGTCTCGCCGACCGGTAAGAGCTTTTCCATCCAGCCGGACTGGGCGCGAAAGTAGGTGAGGGCGATCTCGCCCGTCTCGTCCTGCGCGAACACCCGGTAGGGCATGCTCGACGCTCGCCCCGGCGCCTGGTGGCGGTCGATGCGCACCGTCAGGGTGACGATCGCCCCCTCCGGCGCCATCGCGATCTCGCCGCGCTGGCGCCGGTCGACGACGCTGGCGGGGAGATGCAGCAATAGGTCGCGCACCCTCAAGCTGGCGTCCGAACCGGACGGCAGGAGCAGCGTCTTCAACAGGCCGGCAAGTTTTGGCCCGACACCGTCGAGCGTGGTCACCGGCGCGAAGAGGGGATCGAGGAGCGAGGGGCGCATGCGGGGAGGTTTATAGGCTGCTGCGGCGCTGACAAGTCCGGCATCCCGCCAGCCGAAATCCGGCGACGGGCTGACACTGTGCAAGGCTCCCTATATACGGAGCGCAATCCCAGCATCCGGATAAGACATGTCAGGCACGCGCCGCTCCTCCACCGATCTCGACGTCCGCCGCCGCAAGGCGCTGTTCCGCTCCTGGCATCGCGGCATGCGCGAGATGGATCTCGTCTTCGGCCGATTCGCCGATGCGCAGATCAGCGAGCTCAGCGACGCCGAAATGGATGATTTCGAGCTGCTGCTCGACACCATCGACCGCGATGTCTTCATGTGGCTCACCGACGAGATTGCCGTCCCCGAGGCGTTCGACACGCCGCTCTACCGCCGCATCAAGGCGTTCTGCGCCGTTGACGGGGCGGTCGCGCGATGAAGAACCAGGAGCGCCTGGCCAAGGCCCTCGGCGGCGGCCACGGCCTGTCGATCGGCAATGTGCTCGACGGCTACGAGCCATTCCTCCTGGCCGAAATCGCCCGGCAGCGGTCGCCGAAGAAGCCGTTGATCTTCGTCATGCGCAACGGCAACCGCATGGCCGAGCTGGAAGACGCGTTGCGCTTCGTCGCGCCCGAGCTGCCCATCATCTCGCTGCCCGCCTGGGACTGCCTGCCCTACGACCGCGTCGGTCCTTCCGCAGAAGCCGCCGCCATGCGCCTCTCGGCGATGACGGCGCTCGGCAATCTGCGCGCCGAGCCGCACCGGGCGCTCGTCCTCACCACCGCCAACGCGCTGCTGCAGAAGATGCCGCCGGCGCAGGTGCTGGCGGACGAAACGATCTCGGCCAAGGCGAGCGGCCGCATCGCCATGGACCACATCGTCAAGGTGCTGCAGCGCGGCGGCTTCGAGCGCGTGGCGACGGTGCGCGAGCGTGGCGAGTTCGCGGTGCGCGGCGGCATCCTCGACCTGTTCGCGCCGAGCGACGAGGAGCCGATCCGGCTCGACTTCTTCGGCGACACACTGGAATCGATCCGCACCTTCGATCCCGCGACCCAGCGCACCACCGCCCAGCGCAAGAGTTTCGAACTCGCTCCGGTCAGCGAAGTGTCGCTGAAGGACGAGACGATCAGCCGCTTCCGCACAAACTACCTCAAGCGCTTCGGTGCACCGCTGAGGAATGACGGCCTCTACGCCGCGATCAGCGAGGGCCGGCGTTTCTCCGGCATGGAGCACTGGCTGCCGCTCTTCTACGAAAAGCTCGATTCGCTCTTCGACTACTGCGCCGGTTTTCCGATCGTTCTCGACCACCTCGTGCTGGAGGCCGTCGCCGAGCGCCGCAAGACCATCCAGGACCATTATGACAGCCGCAAGCGCGGCGCGGGCGAGGGGACGAGCGAGGCCGTCCCCTATCATCCGGTCGATCCGGACGAATTGTATCTTTCCGAGGACGAGCTGATCGGCGGCCTCGCCAGCGCCGATCCGGTGCGTCTGTCGGCCTTCGCGCTGCCGGACAAGGGTGGGCGCGACACGGTGAACCTCGAGATCACCCGCGGCCGCAATTTCTCCGCCGAGCGCGCGGCCGGCGACGTCAACGTTTTCGAGCGCGCCGTCGAGCACATCTCGACGCTCCGTGCGAACGGCCTGAAGGTCATCCTCGCCGCCTGGTCCGAAGGCACCCGCGAACGCCTGGTGCAGGTCGTCGAAGAGCACGGCCTCGGCGGCCTGAAGGCGGTCGAGAGCTTCAAGCAGGCGCTGGAGGCGCCGAAGAACGTCGTCGCGACGGCCGTGCTCGGCATCGAGGCCGGCTTTGTGACCGACCGCATCGCCGTGATCGCCGAACAGGACATCCTCGGCGACCGCCTGGTACGCCGGGCCCGCCGCAAGAAGCGCGGCGCCGATTTCATCGCCGAGGTCTCCGGCCTCGACGAGAACGACATCGTCGTCCATGTCGATCACGGCATCGGCCGCTTCGTCGGCCTGCGCTCGATCCAGGCGGCCGGGGCGCCGCACGACTGTCTGGAAATCCGCTATGCCGGCGACGACCGGCTGTTCCTGCCCGTCGAGAACATCGAGCTTCTGTCGCGCTATGGCGGCGAGGGCTCGGAGACCATCCTCGACAAGCTCGGCGGCGGCGCCTGGCAGGCGCGCAAGGCGAAGCTGAAGAAGCGGCTGCTCGACATGGCCGGCGGCCTCATCCGCATCGCCGCCGAGCGCCAGACCCGCGGCGCGCCGAAGCTTCTGCCGCCCGAAGGCCTTTCCGGCGAGTTCGCCGCGCGCTTCCCCTATGAGGAGACCGAGGACCAGCAGAGCGCCATCGACGCGGTCGCCGACGACCTCGCGCTCGGCCGGCCGATGGACCGCCTCGTCTGCGGCGATGTCGGCTTCGGCAAGACGGAAGTGGCGCTTCGCGCCGCCTTCACTGCCGCGATGAACGGGTTGCAGGTCGCTGTCGTGGTGCCGACCACGCTCCTCGCCCGCCAGCATTTCAAGACGTTTTCCGAGCGTTTCCACGGCCTGCCGCTGAACGTCGCGCAGGCTTCGCGCCTCGTCACGGCGAAGGATCTGGCCGCGACCAAGAAGGGCCTCACCGACGGCACGATCGACATCGTCGTCGGCACCCATGCGCTGCTCGGCAAGGGCGTCACCTTCAAGAACATCGGCCTTCTCATCATCGACGAGGAGCAGCATTTCGGCGTCCGCCACAAGGAGCGGCTGAAGGAGCTGAAGAGCGACGTCCACGTTCTGACCCTGTCGGCAACGCCCATTCCGCGGACGCTGCAGCTGGCGCTGACCGGGGTGCGCGAACTGTCGCTGATCACCACGGCGCCGGTCGACCGCATGGCGGTGCGCACCTTCATCACGCCCTTCGATCCGCTGGTGGTGCGCGAGACGCTGTTGCGCGAGCGCTATCGCGGCGGCCAGAGCTTCTACGTCGTCCCGCGTCTTTCCGATCTCAAGGGCATCCACGACTTCCTGTCCGAGCATGTTCCGGAACTGAAGGTCGCCGTCGCCCACGGCCAGATGGCTGCAGGCGAGCTCGAAGACATCATGAACGCCTTCTACGAGGGCCAGTACGACGTCCTCCTGTCGACGACGATCGTCGAATCCGGCCTCGACATCCCCTCGGCCAATACGATGATCGTCCACCGCGCCGACATGTTCGGCCTCGCCCAGCTCTACCAGCTGCGCGGCCGCGTCGGCCGTTCCAAGCTGCGCGCCTATGCGCTGATGACGATCCCCGCCAACAAGACGCTGACCGCGCAGGCCGATCGCCGGCTGAAGGTGCTGCAGTCGCTGGATACGCTCGGCGCCGGCTTCCAGCTCGCCAGCCACGATCTCGACCAGCGCGGCGCCGGCAACCTCCTCGGCGACGAGCAGAGCGGCCACGTCAAGGAAGTCGGCTTCGAGCTCTACCAGCAGATGCTGGAGGAGGCCGTGGCCGAGATGAAGGGCGAGCCGGATGTCGGCGACGGCAAATGGTCGCCGATGATCAGCCTTGGCAGCGCCGTGATGATCCCGGAGACCTACGTCCCGGACCTGCAGCTGCGCATGAGCCTCTACCGCCGCCTGGCCGATCTCTCCGACATCCGCGAGATCGACGCTTTCGGCGCCGAGATGATCGACCGTTTTGGCCCGCTGCCGGACGAGGTCGAGCACCTCCTGAAGGTCGTCTACATCAAGGCTCTCTGCCGGCGCGCCAACATCGAGAAGCTCGATGCCGGGCCGAAGGGCCTCGTCGTCCAGTTCCGCGACAAGACCTTCGCCAACCCGGTCGCGCTGGTGCGCTACATCTCCGAGCAGGGCGCGGCGGCAAAGATCCGGCCGGACCAGTCGATCGTTCTCATGCGCGACTGGACGGAACCGGCCAAGCGCCTCGCCGGCGCCGCGACCATCGCGACGCAGCTGGCGCGTTTTGCCGAGGAGGCGATGAAGAAGGCCGCCTGAAAACGGATTGCCTGCGGGTCCTGGATATCTTCTTCTTCCCCGGTCGGGGCGAGGAGCCCGACCGGGGCAAGGGGGAAGGGCGCATGCGCAAGCCGCAATCAGTTCAGGCGCTGACCGGTTTCGGCCGGACGCGCCTGTCGAAAACCTTCTTCATGCGCGACTTTCTCTATTCCGACATCGCGACCATCCACGGTCTTTCCAATCTGCCGGACGATCCGGACCTCGCCATCGCCGCCGGCACGCGCCTTTGCCACGAACTGCTCGAACCGCTTCAGGACGTCTTCGGCCGGCTGGCGGTCCGCTCGTCCTACCGCTCGGCCGAGGTCAACGGCTTCGGCTGCGCGCAGCAGCGCGCCGGCAAGGCCGGCTACAATTGCGCAGCCAACCACAAGGACCTTGGCGGTCACATTTGGGACCGCCGCGACGCCGACGGCTGCATGGGCGCCATGGCCTGCATCGTCGTACCGACCTTCTGGAATCGCTTCCAGGCGCCCGGCGACTGGCAGCGGCTGGCCTGGTGGATCCACGACCATCTGCCCTATTCGCAGATGCAGTTCTTCCCGAGATACTTCGCCTTCAACCTCGGCTGGCACGAGCGCCCGGTGCGGCGGATAGACAGTTTCGTCGCGCCGAAGGGCTGCCTGACGAAGCCAGGGATGGCGAACCATCGCGGCAGCCACGAGGCGGCATGGCGGGGGATTTTGTGATCGCGGCGTCGCAGAACCAATTTCTTCTCCCCTTGGGGGAGAAGAAACCCGGCCTCGGTCGCCCCGCTTATTCGCTCTTCGGATCGCGCCAGAAGCTCGGCAGATAATACCCCGTCAGCGGCGTCGCGTCGGGGTGCTGGATGAAATTCCAGCGGGCGAGCCATTGTTCGGCGATGTAGAATAGCGGCACGACGTACTGGCCGGAGATCAGCACCCGGTCGTAGGCGCGCACGGCGGCGACGAAGTCCTCGCGCGTACGGGCCTGTGTCATGGCGTCGATCAAGGCGTCGATGGCAGGGTCGGCCGTGCCGGCGAAGTTGAAGGAGCCGCCGGCATCGCGGGCGCCGGAGCCCCAGCGGCCGCGCTGCTCGGCGCCGGGGGACAGCGAGGACGTGAACGACGACATCAGCATGTCGTAGTCGAATTCCTGCTTGCGCAGCTGGTACTGCGCATCGTCGACCTGGCGGATGGAGACCCCGACGCCGATCCGCCCGAGCGTTGCGGCAAAACCCTGGGCGATGCGCGCCTGGTCGGCGTTCTGAGCCAGGATCTCGAAGGCGAGCGGCCGGCCATCCGGTGCGACCATTTTGCCGCCGACAAAGCTGTACCCCACCGTCTTCAACTGCTCGACCGCCTGTCGCAGAAGTTTTCGGTCGCTGCCCGAACCGTCGCTGACCGCCGGGCGCCATGTGCCGGCCATGACCGCCGGCGTCACGGCGTCGGGAAAGGGCGCGAGCAGCGCCTTTTCCGCTTCGCTCGCCGCCCGGCCGACGCTCGACAGCTCGGAGTTTTCGAAGAAGCTCGTCACGCGCTTGTAGGAGCCGAAATAGAGGTTCTTGTTCGCCCACTCGAAATCGAAGAGGAGGCCGAGTGCCGCACGCACACTCCGGTCCCGGAATACCGGCCGGCGCGTGTTGAAGAAGAAACCGTAGGTGCCGGCTGGCTTGCCGGTCTGAAACGTCTCCTTGATCACCCGACCGTCCGCGACCGCCGGAAAATCATAGGCCGACCGCCACTGCCGGGGGCTTGCTTCCGGGTAGACGTAAAACAGGCCCTTCTGGAAAGCCGAGAACTGGGTGCTCGCGTCGCGGAAATATTCGATGACGATCTCGTCATAGTTGTCGATGCCCCGCTTCACCGGCAGGTCCTTGGCCCAATAGTCGGGATCGCGCCTGTAGCTGATGCGCCGGCCGGGCTCGACCGTATCGATGAGATAGGGGCCGGAGCCGATCAGCGGCGCGAGTGTCGTCCGCTCGAAGGTGGCGCGATCGAAGCCGTGCTCGGGAAGCACCGGCAGGCCGGCAAGGAGCATCGGCAGCTCGCGGTCCGCCTTCTCGTTGAAGGTGAAGCGCACGCTTCGATCGCCGACCTTCTCGATCCTTGCGACCTTCTGCAGCCACGCTGTGTATTGCGGCCTGACGACGCCGATCTGCTTCATCATGTCGGTGGTGAAGAGGACGTCCTCCACCGTCACCGGCCTGCCGTCGGAAAATTTCGCGCGGGGGTCGAGGGTGAACTCGACGAAGGTCCGCGCGTCGTCGGTCTCGACGCTTTCGGCCAGCAAACCATAGAGCGTGAAGGGTTCGTCCGGGCTGCGCTGCATCAGCGGCTCGAAGACCAGATTGCCGTATTCCTGGTCCGCCCAGATGCCCCGCGCCGTGGTGGTCGCGCCGCGAACGATGATCGGGCTGAGATTGTCGAAAGTCCCGAACACGCCGTAATGCATGGTCCCGCCCTTCGGCGCCTTCGGGTCGACGAAGGGAAAGTGGTCGAATCCTGCCGCCAGCGCGGGTTCTCCCTGCATGGCGATGCCGTGCATCGGCGCGGCCGACGCAGGCAGCGACGCCGTCCCCGAGGCCAGGAGGGCCAAAAGGGTGGTGGCAAGGGTCGGCGCAAGCATGCGGAAGGCCATGGGACGAGAATTCTCCGGTCGTGGGTCGCGCCGATTCTTATCGGCTTCGCATGGCTTTGCCTACCGCCCGGCGTCTCCTGGAGCGAGGGAGCAGGGGCCTTCAAACGGCCGTATTTGCGAAAGAGCACCACAGGGTCTATGGAACCGTCAGCGCCAGAGAGACGCCCGAGAGGAAGCACGACCCGTGAAGAACCGTTTGCACACTGTCCCCGCCCATGCGCTTGCCGCCGGTGCCATCGGTCTGGCGATGCTGGGCGCTGGAATGACCTCCGCTTCGGCCCAGGCTGCGGCGCCCGCGCCGGCCGCTGCGGCCGCCGCTCCAACGGGCTCGGAGCCGCAGTGGTTCAAGGTCTGCACCAAGCAGGGCGAGAACGACATCTGCAACACTCAGTTCACGCTGATCGCCGACACGCGCCAGCTCGTCACGGCGGTCAACCTGATCGACGTCAAGGGCAAGGTAAACCAGCGCGTCCTGCAGGTCGTCGTTCCGACCGGCCGCGTCATCCCGGCCGGCGTGCAGATGCAGGTCGACCAGAGCGCGCCCCAGGGCATGAACTATTCGGTCTGCTTCCCAGACCGCTGCATCGCGGAATCGCAGCTTACCGATGCCGTGATCGCCGGTCTGAAAAAGGGCAACGGCCTGACCGTCACCTCGGTGAACTTCCAGCGCCAGGCCAATCCGATCAAGATCACGCTGGCGGGTTTCAGCAAGGCCTATGACGGCCCGCCTGTTGCCCAGCCGGAGCTGGCGCAGCGCCAGCAGGAGCTGAACGATGCGCTGAAGCAGCAGGCAGAGGCGCGCCGCAAGAAGTTCGAAGAGGCGCAGGCAGCCGCGAAGGCCGCTCCGGCACAGTAATCCTTCTGATCCAGCAAAACGGCGGCTCCCATGGGAGCCGCCGTTTTGCTGTCGGGGTGCCGCGTCAGTGGCGGTGGGCGAGCTTGATGCGATAGGCGCCGTCGATCGGACCGTCGAACATCTCGTTGACCTGCGGATGACGGACGGGCGCATCGGTGTCGTCGGGCAGGAGGTTCTGCTCGGAGACGTAGGCGACGTATTCTGTCTCCGCGTTCTCGGCAAACAGATGATAGAAAGGCTGGTCCTTGCGCGGACGCACGTCCTGCGGGATGGACTGGTACCACTCTTCGGTATTGTCGAATTCCGGATCGACGTCGAAGATCACCCCGCGGAACGGGAAAACCCTGTGCCGAACGACCTGGCCGATGAAAAAACGTGCTGTCTGCATGGCGGCGGTCCTCAAGAGTCCATCAGTTCTGCCCAGGCGGAACCGGCGATATGCCGTGCCTGGCCTTGGCTGTCTCGTCTACCACTGATGTCGTCAACTGCCGGATAAACATAGTGCCTGACAAGATGCAAACATCAGGCCAGATCGGCTGCGGCGTGTCCTCGAGCGACGGGGGATCCGGTAATTCCCCTCCCTCCGGGATGCTGCCTCGATACCATGCCGGATTCCTTGGCAGACGCCAGTCGTGATCGCCATCCTCGGACTGATCTTCCCGTTCTTTGCGCTGATCGGGCTGGGCTATGGCACGGGACGGGTGGCGCCGCGGCCGATCGAAGGACTCGCCTGGCTGCACGTCTTCGTCGTCTATCTCGCTTTGCCCGCCATGTTCTACCAGCTCCTGTCGAAGACGCCCGTCGACCGCCTGGCCAATCCGGCCTTCATCGGCGCGACGACGCTCGCAACCCTGGTCATCTTCCTGCTGGTCGGGGCCATCGCCCTTCTGCGCACGTCGGGCGACGTGCCGTCGTCGACGATCCAGGGACTCGGGGCGGCCTACGGCAATATCGGCTATATGGGGCCCGGGCTCGCCATCGCTGCCTTCGGGCCGGAAGCGACGGTGCCGGTGGCGCTGATCTTCTGCTTCGACAACACGCTGCATTTCATCCTGGCGCCGCTGTGCATGGGGCTGGGCGGTCGTTCCGGCCGCCCGGCCGCGGCGATTGCCGGAGAGGTGGCGCGCAAGATCTTTACTCACCCCTTCATCCTCGCCACGATCGTCGGGGTCGCCGCAGCGGTGATGGAGGTGGATCTGCCGGAGCCCGCCGAGCGTCTGCTGTCGCTTCTGGCCAATGCCGCGGCTCCTTGCGCCCTGTTCGCCATGGGCGTGACCCTGGCGCTGAGGCCGCTGAAGCGGGTGCCACCGGAGCTCGGCTACATCGTGCCGGCCAAGCTCGTCCTTCACCCGCTTGTCGTCTATCTCTTCCTCGGCCTCTCCGGGCCCTTCGACCCGCTCTGGGTGCATGTGGCGATGCTGCTCGCCTGTCTGCCGACGGCGACGAACGTCTTCGTCATCGCGCAGCAGTACGGCGTCTGGGTGGAGCGCGCGTCGGCAGCCGTCCTTGTCACCACGATGGCCTCGGTGGTGACCGTGACGCTTTCGCTCTACCTGATGTCAGCCGGCGTGTTCCCCACCAATCCCTTCGCGCACTGAGCGCCCGATCCCCTTGAGACCGGCTCCCGGCGCAACACCCTCGCGCATGGCGAACCGCCGCAGCCACGGAATTGCCGCGAGGGCGGAAAGGCCGACGGCGCGCGCTGCCTGCGTCGGCAGAAGGCTGGCGAGAAGCGAGCGGTTGAGGAGGTCGACGCCGAGACTGCGCGACATCACGTCGCCCCGCCGCGCCGCCTCGTAGCGCGACAGCACCATGGTGCAGCCGGGATCGTCGCGCCCGGCCACGGCCGCCTCGACGATCGCGGCGGCATCCCTCAGACCGAGATTGAGACCCTGCGCACCGATGGGGGGAAACACGTGCGCGGCCTCCCCGACCAGCGCAACGCGCGGCGCCGTCAGCCGCGCGGCGCTCGCCCCCTTCAGGGGAAAGGCCTGAACCGGTCCGTCCAGGGTCACGGCGCCGAGGATCGAGTGCAGGCGCTCCTCGATCATCCGCTCCAGCCGCTCGGGCTTCAGGTCGACGACGAGGTCTGCCGTTTCCGGCGTCTCGACCCAGACGAGCGAAGAGCGACGGCCGGGCAGGGGAACCTGGGTGAACGGTCCCGTTGTCCGGTGAAATTCGGTCGATATGCCGCCGTGGGGACGCTCATGGGCGAAGTTGAGGACGATCGCACTCTGCGGATAGGACCAGGCGCGGCAGGCGATCTTGGCGCGTTCCCGAACGACGGAATGACGCCCATCCGCCCCGACGACGAGCGCGACGGAAAGGCTGGAGCCGTCACCGAGGCGCAGCAGCGCTCCATCCGGTTCGACGGCGACGTCATCGACGGAAGCATCGATCACCCGCAGGCGCTCGCCCAGCGTCGCGGCGCGGGTCGCCAGAGCCTGCATGAGGTCGGCATTGAGGGCGTTGAACCCGAAAGCGGCGAGATCGATCTCGCGGGAGTCGAAGGAGATCGAGGGAGCGCGCATGAGCCGGCCCGTGTCGTCGATGATCCGCATCACCGTCAGCGCTTCGGCCTTGGCGCGCAGGCCTTCAAAGACCCCCAGCGATTCGAGGAAGGCGACGGACGGGCCGAGCAGCGCGGTGGAGCGGCCATCCTCGCGCGAGGGCGCCGGCGCGAGGAGCACCGTATCGAAACCCTCGAGCGCAAAGGCAATCGCCGTGGCATAGCCGGCCAGTCCACCACCGACGACGCCGATCTCTGCCTTCAGATGTCCCACAATGTTTCCTTTCCGCGACCACGGGACAAAGAACCGACTGCGCGCGCCCTGTTTCCCTTTGATTTCAGACATACGAACGATACAGCTTTAAGCAATGGGGGATGGGACGGCGTTGGTGTCCCTGCGACAACGAGTACGGGAAGACATGGCCGAGCCGGTATCGAAATGGGAACAATGGCGCGCCTTCGCCGTGCATCTGCTGACGGCCAGCGGTGCCTTCTGGGCATTTCTGTCGATCATCGCCGCGGCGGACCACCGCTGGGTCGCGATGTTCGGATGGCTGGGCTTTGCTCTCTTCGTCGACGCGATCGACGGTCCGATGGCGCGCAAGGTCGATATCCTCAGGGTCCTGCCGAACTGGTCCGGCGATGTCCTCGACCAGATCATCGACTACGCGACCTATGTCATCATTCCCGCCTTCGCCCTCTATGAATCCGGAATGATCGGCGGCGCGCTGTCATTCATCGCGGCGGCCATGATCGTCATCTCCAGCGCCATCTACTATGCCGACACGCGGATGAAGACGAACGACTATTTCTTCCGCGGCTTTCCGGTGGCGTGGAACATGGTGATCTTCACCTTCTTCGCCATCCAGCCGAACGAGATCACCGCCTTTGCCTTCGTCGCCTTCTGCTCGGTCGCCACGTTCCTGCCGATCAAGTTTCTTCACCCCGTCAGGGTGAAGCGCCTGCGCCCCTTCAATCTCGCGGTCGTCGCCCTCTGGTCGGCCTGCGGGCTCGGTGCGCTCTACTACAATTTCGATCTGCCGGACTGGCTGAAAGTGGGGATCCTGGCGACCAGCCTCTATCTCTTCTCGATCGGTGCCATCCTCCAGGTTCTGGACGGGCTGCGCCGGCGCAAGGGTGATACCGTGGGAGACGTCGAATGACGAAAGCGATGGTGGTGCACGCCTTCGGCGGCCCCGAGGTGCTGTCGTGGGAAGAGCACGATTGCGGCCAGCCCGGACGCGGCGAAATCCTCGTCGAGCAGGCGGCGGTCGGCGTGAACTTCATCGACGTCTATTTCCGCACCGGGCTCTACAAGCCGCCGACCATGCCCTTCGTGGTCGGCAAGGAGGGCGCCGGCACCATCGCCGCCATCGGAGAGGATGTCACGACGCTCTCCGTCGGCGACCGCGTCGCCTATAACGGGGCCAACGGAACCTATGCCGAACGCGTCGTCATCGCTGCCGACCAGGTGGTGAAACTGCCGGACGCCATCTCCTCGGACATCGCCGCCGCGGTAATGCTGAAGGGCATGACGGCCGAGTATCTTCTGCGCCGCACGTTTCCCGTCGGACCGGGAACGGTGATGCTGTTCCACGCTGCCGCCGGCGGCGTCGGCCTGATCGCCGGACAATGGGCGAAGCATCTCGGTGCGACCGTCATCGGCACGGCCGGCTCGGCCGACAAATGCGCGCTGGCGCTCCAGCACGGCTACGATCACGTCATCGACTATCGCCAGGAAGATTTCGTGGCGCGCGTGCTGGAGATCACCGACGGCAAGAAGTGCGACGTCGTCTACGACTCGGTCGGCAGAGACACGTTCCCGCACAGCCTCGACTGCCTGAAGCGCCGCGGGCTCTGGGTCACCTTCGGCCAGTCGTCCGGCAAGCTGCCGGACATCGACCTCGGCATTTTGAACCAGAAGGGTTCGCTCTTTGCGACACGACCGAGTCTGTTCGGCTATGTCGCCAATGCACGAGAACGCGAAGAGTCGGCAGAGGCGCTGTTCGGTGTCATCGCGTCGGGCGCCGTCAAGATCCGGATTGACCAGACCTACCGGCTGGAAGATGCGGTCGAGGCGCATCGCGACCTGGAAGCTCGCAAGACGACGGGTGCGACCATCCTCAAGGTCTGACCGGATCGGGAAACTGACCGCCTGCTACCGACAAAAAAATGGCCCGGTGCTCCCTGAGCGCCGGGCCTTTCGAACAAAATGCGAGAGAGCCTACAGCTGATGGCGACCGCTGCGCACGAGGTACTCGATCTCGCTACGGCTGATGCCGATATCCAGGAGTTCACGATCGTCCATGCGGGCGAGGTGGCTGGCGACCTTGCGGTTTGCCTGGTAGGCGCGGAAGCGGCTGGCGATTTGCGAAAACATGCGTCTGTCCATTCTGATGTTGAGGTTATCAGATAGGAAATTGCACTGCACAAAAGAAGCGCATCCAGTGCACGTTAGATATGCACCAGGTGCATTTTACGACGATTGCATGACAGTCAGGCGAGCATGGATTGCGATGGTATCGCCATGGCTGCCGAGCCTTCCGACGGCTCAGCCTTGGGTATCGCCGACGGTGTCCGCCATCGTCGCGCCGCGCGTGCCCATGGGCTTGGCAGTGCGGGTCGTGGTGTCGACCGCCGTCTGATGTTCCAGTTCGGCGTTTAGCTCGGCGCCGATCAGAACCAGAACCGTCGATATCCAGATCCAGGTCATGAAGCCGATCACCGCGCCGAGCGACCCATAGGTCTTGTCGTAGCTGCCGAAATTCGTGACGTACCAGGAGAACAGGAGCGAAAACGCAATCCACAGGACCGCGGCCAGAATTGCGCCCCAGGAAATCCAGCGCCATTTGGCGTCCGCGCGGCTCGGGCCGACACGGTAGACCAGCGTCAGTCCGGCAACGACGACCACAAGCATGGCGGGCCAGCGCAGCACGAGCAGCCAGGCTTCAAGATCGCCAAGGCCAACGAATTTGAGCGCGATCGGGAGTGCGACGACGGCGCCGAGCGTCAGAACGACAAAGACGATCATTCCGAGGGTGAAGGCGAGGGAGGTCAGGGTGAGCTTGACGAAGCTGCGCTTCTCCGTCTCCTCGTAGACGATGTTGAGCGCGTCGAAGAGCGTCTTCATCCCGGCATTGGCGCTCCAGAGCGCAAGGCCGAGACCGAAGACGAGGCCAAGGCCCAGCTTGCCGTCGCCCTGCGTCGTCACCCGCGCCATCTGCTCGCTGATGATGTCGACCGCGCCGCCGGGAAGAACCCCAGCCAGCGCCCGGATCTGTTCGCCAAGGCTCGATGCGTCGGTGAAGAGACCATAGATCGAGATCAGCGCGGTGATCGCGGGGAAGAGGGCGAGGAGCACATAGAAGGTGACGCCCGCAGCAACCAGCATCAGCCGGTCCTCGGAGAATTCCTTGAACGTACGCACCAGGATGTCCTTCCAACCCTTGGCGGGCATGTCGGACGGCGTCGTGGCGGTGCGACCGCGCTGAGGGTCTGCATCCGGCAGTGAGGCGGAACGCTGCTTGCCGCGCCATTTCGTTTCATCCGCATCGTCAGCGCCGCCGATACCGCGGCCTGCCAGATAGCCGAGCAGCGTCAGCGCCCCGCCGGAGGCCAGACCAAGCAGAAGGTCGCTGGCGAAGGATCCGCCTCGCCGTTGGGTTTGCCGCATCGCATGGGTCTCCCTATCGCTGCCGGAAGGGCGTGCGGGCGTCCGATGGCGCCCAGCGCCGTGCCAAGCCAGTAAAAGATTTCAGTTGGCGCCGGCGTGCGGGGCTGGCTCTTCGGTCGAGATCGCATCGGTGGTGCGGCCCAGCAGTTCCGGCGAGCCGTCCGCATGATCGATGGTGATCCTGATCGGCCCGGCCTCGAAGGGGCCGAAGGGGGAAGCGAAGGCGATTTCCGCCGCGTCGCGCCCGACGCCGATCCGCACCAGGCCGTCGAGGTTGGCCTGCCGCGTCGCGTCGAAGAGCCACCAGCGCCCGTCGAGATAGGCTTCGAACACCGCATGGAAATCGCGCGGCTCCAGGCCGTAGGCATAGCAGCTGACGAAGCGCGCGGGGATGTTGAGCGCCCGACAGAAGGCGGTGCCGAGATGGGCGAAATCGCGACAGACGCCGGCACGCAGGATCAGGCTCTCATCCGCCGTCGTCTGCGCGTCCGAGGAGCCGGGCTGGTAGTCGAGATTGTCGTAGATCCAGTTGCAGATCGCCGTCACCCGCCCGTGCCCCTTTGCCAACTGGCCGAACTCCTTCTGGGCGAAGGCGCTCAGCCGGTCGGACGAGACGAAGCGGGAAGGCAGGAGGAAAGGCATGATGTCGAGGGGCAGGGCCTCCAATGGCGTCTCCCGGATCGTGTCGGGATCGGCCCTGAACACGTCCAGCGTCACTTCGGCTTCGTAATGGACATTCAGCGGGCCGGCATCCGCCGAGACGCTGAAGTAGCGGTTCTGGATGTCCGGCACGACATAGCTTCGACGCGCGAGATCGGGCGTGATCGTCAGGCGCTCGGTGAGGTCTCGATGGCGGTTGAGCCTTGCGACCTCGAGATTGAAGATGAAGACCGTCGGACCCTTCACCTCGTAGGAGAGATCGCACCCCAATCTGTACCGAACGCCCATTTCGCTTCCCTTCACACGGCCCGCTGTCACGTCCGCGGCCACCGCAGCCAACCATGAAGCCATGAAGCCATCAGCATCGCGGAAGGCCTCGACGACCACGACCGCAAACTGGCGAAATCGTGGCAAAGCCGGGACGCCCGGACAAGCGCATCCGGCGGCAAAGGTTCCACCGCTTTCGCCCAGCGGCGTGCGCGCGGGCCAATTTATGTCGATCGCTGCAAAACGCCGGGAAGGGTGGAACAGCGGGCGCGAAGACCTTAGGTGAGCGTTCTCGCCGCGGAGACTGACAATGACCACTCTGATGCCCGACACGATTGCCCCGCCTTCGGAAAGCGGACAATGGCCGGCGCGGCGAAGCCAGATCCTCGACTGGCTCGTGAATGGCACGCGCGACGAGCGCTTCATCGACAACATCTTCGTGCAGCTCTGCGACCGGCTGCGGGCAGGCGGCATGCCTCTGGCGCGGGCGACGCTCGCCTTCACGATTCAGAACCCGCAATGGCTCGGCGCGCGCATTCTCTGGCGCAAGGACCAGCCCAACCCCGCGATCAACATGTTCGATCATGACGTCCTCGAAACGGCGCAGTATCTGAACAGCCCGGTCAGCGAGATCGACAACGGTGCCGACGAAGTTCGCGAGCGTCTCGACGTCGACGATGGAAGGGCCTCGCGCCATGCGATTTTCGACGATCTGCGTTCCGAGGGTCTGACGGACTATGTCGCCTGGCCGATCCTCCACACTCTCGGCAAGCGGCATGTGATCAGCTTCGGCTGCGACCGGCCGGGCGGGTTCAGCGAGGAGGACATCAGCTTTCTCCGCGACCTGCTGCCCGCGCTCGCGCTCGTCAGCGAGATCCGGATCAAGAACCGCCTGGCGCGCACGCTGCTGGAGACCTATGTCGGCCCGCATGCAAGCGAACTCATTCTGGCCGGTGCGACACGGCGGGGCAGCGGCGTCACCGTCGGCGCGGCGATCCTGATCTGCGACCTTCGGGATTTCACGACCATTTCCGAACTCTGGCCGCGCGACCATGTCATCGATCTCCTCAATGGCTATTTCGATGCCATGTCGGAGCCGATCGAGCGCAATGGCGGCGAGATCCTGAAATTCGTCGGTGACGGCCTGCTGGCGGTCTTCCCGCTCTCCAACCCCGATGCCTGCGCCGCGCTGCTGCGTTCGGTCGGCGAAGCCCGGGCGGCAATGAGCGCGGTGAACGCGGAACATGTGCGCCTCGGCCACGATCCGCTCGGCTACGGCGTGGGCATCCATGTCGGCGACGTGATGTACGGCAACATCGGCTCGCGCAAGCGCCTCGACTTCACCGTCATCGGTCCGGCCGTCAACGTCGCGTCGCGGCTCGAGACGCTGACGAAGGAGGTGAAGCGCCCGGTTCTCCTGTCGCGGGCATTCGCCGACATGGCCGGCGATCACGGCATCTTCGACAATCTCGGCTTCTATCCCCTGAAGGGCCTCGGAGAGCCTCTCGAGGTGCTCGCTCTGCGTTTGCCGTAGCGCATGGCCATGCAGGTTGTCGACGCCGCGCCGATTTCCGGGTGCCGGACGGCCGATGTCAAAAGCGAAGGCGCTGACGGCGCTCTGACCGGATACGACGTGGAAGGAGAGGGCATCGCCGACATCTCCGGCTGTCGGTCAGCGGAAAGTGCGCCTCTGTCGCAGTTGCATGTTGCGTTGCGAAATAAGCTGCGCAAGATCATGTCATGGAACCAAGCGATGTCGCCATTCTGATTGTCGACGAGAACAGGGCAAGGGCATCGATCATCGAGGATGGCCTGCTGGAGGCTGGGCACACCCGCGTCCATATCGTTGCCGAGATGAATGGTCTGGTGCGCGAGATCGAGGCGTTCAAGCCGGACGTCATCGTCGTCGACCTGGAGAATCCGAACCGCGATCGGTTGGAGCAGTTTTTCCAGGTCACGCGCACCGTCCCGCGTCCGATCGCCATGTTCGTCGACCGCTCCGACGCCGCCTCGATGGAAGCGGCCATCGCCGCCGGAGTCTCCGCCTATATCGTCGACGGACTAAAGAAAGAACGGGTCAAGCCGATCCTCGACATGGCGATCCTGCGCTTCCATGCCTATTCCCGTCTTACCCGCGAGCTTGCCGAAGCCCGATCGGAGCTGGCGGACCGCAAGGTGATCGACAAGGCCAAGGGGCTTGTCATGACCAATCGCGGATTGTCCGAAGAACAGGCCTACCGCCTGCTGCGCCAGACGGCGATGAACGAGAAGAAGCGTCTCGTCGACATCGCCCGCAGCGTAGTGACCGCCGCTTCACTGCTGGCGAAATGAGAGGACGCCGATGAGCGAGCTTCGTCACGATCCGGTGGTCCGCGCCGGCTTTATTCCCCTCCTCGACGCAGCCGTGCTGGTCGCCGCGAGCGCTCTCGGGCTCGACCGGGAGCACGGCGTCCGGCTGGAACTGGTGCGGGACGTGTCCTGGTCGAACATCCGCGATCGCCTGGCCTTCCGACAGTTCGACGTGGCGCACATGCTGGGCCCGATGGCGGTCGCCTCGCAGCTCGGGCTCGGCTCCAACCCCCATCCCGTCATCGCGCCTTTCGCGCTCGGCATGGGCGGCAACGCCATCACCCTGTCGACGTCGCTGTTTGCCGCCATGCAGGAAATCGGGGAGGGCGCCGACACGGCTTCAGGATACGGCCGTGCCCTGAAGCGTGTCATCGATGCCCGCCAGGCGGCGGGGAAACCGCCGCTGGTGCTCGGCTGCACCTATCCCTTCTCCTCGCACAACTACGAATTCCGCTTCTGGATGGCCGAAGCCGGCATCGATCCCGACCGGGACGTCACCATGACGGTCGTGCCGCCGCCGATGACGGCCGATGCGCTGAAGGCGGGGGTTATCGACGGCTTCTGCGTCAACGCGCCGTGGAACGTGCTGGCGGTCGAGGCCGGCATCGGCCAGGTGGTCGCGGTGAAGGCGGACATCTGGCCGTCGTCGCCGGAAAAGGTGCTGGGGATGCGCCCCGACTGGTGGGAGACCAACCGCGACACCGCAGAGCGCCTGCTCTTCGCCCTGGACGCCGCCGCCCAATGGTGCGACGTGCCCTCGAACCGGGCCGAACTTGCCGGCATTCTCGCCCGGCCCGAGCATGTCGGAGGATCGGCGACGATGATCGCCGAGATCCTGGCGGGCGACCTGCCCGTCGGCCCGGACGGGTCCCACCGGCGCATTCCCGCCTATCTCACCTTCCATGCCGGCGCGGCCAATTTCCCGTGGCAGAGCCAGGCGCTGTGGACCTACAGCCAGATGGCGCGCTGGGGCCAGGTCGGCCTCGGCAAACGCGAGGCCGAGCGCGCAGCCAGTGCCTTCCGCCCCGATCTCTACCGCGAGGTCTTCGCCGACCGAATTGCCGCGATGCCACCCCTGGACCAGCGGATCGAACTCGGTCCGACGGGCGCAGGCGACAGGCCAGGCTATCGCTTCGATCCCGCGTCGATCCCCCGTTACATCTCGGAGTTTCCGATCCGCCAGTCGCTGCCCCCTAACGGTCCGGCCAACAAAGACGACTAGGGAGCGATCCGGAAGCGCGACATTCGCCTTTCCGGAAAGATCGTGCCGAATCAATAAAGCTGAACGCGATAGCGGCTCGACGGAGCGTCATTCCGTGCACGATGCCGAGCCCAGGCGGGACAAATGCCTCTCTGTCGAATCTTTCGTCAGTGCGGCGCAAAATCGGGCATCTGCCGCACAAGCCTGGAATCCCTACAAAGCAAAGGCTAGCGGGTTAATGCCGAAAAAATAGGCATGCCTATCTGGCGCACATTTGGACTTTCCAATGGGCCCCGATTGCAGTCAAATGACTGCGTGCCCGTCAAAGAAGACAGGGCATCGAACGCCTTCTTTGCAGAAGCCTTCACCAGACATCGACGTCGCAAGTCCGGCCACCCATTCCTCTTTCGGAATGGATTGGTCAGGGATGCGGCGTTTTTTTTCGTCTTCCAACTTCCCATTTCCTGGCCCGAGGATCGACATGCCCGACATTTTCTCCGCCGATCTCAGCCGTCGCCGCTTTCTGCGCCATGCTGCCGCGACCGCCGGCACGACGGCTCTGTTCTCGGCCATCGGCGCATCCTTCCCGGCCGGCGCCTTCGCGCAGGGCACGGGGCCGGAGACGACCAAGGCTATCCTCGGCTTCATCGCTTTGACGGACGCCGCTCCGCTGATCGTCGCCAAGGAGAAGGGATTCTTCGACAAGCACGGCATGCCCGACGTCGAGGTGACGAAGCAGTCTTCCTGGGGCACCACACGCGACAACCTGGTCCTTGGCTCGGCTGGCTCGGGCATCGATGGCGCACATATCCTGACGCCGATGCCCTACCTGATGACGGCGGGCAAGGTCACCCAGAACGGCCAGCCGCTGCCGATGGCGATCCTGGCGCGCCTCAATCTCAACGGTCAGGGGATCTCGGTCGGCAAGGCCTATGCGGACCTGAAGGTCGGCCTCGACTCGTCGGTTCTGCGCGAGACTTTCGCGCAGAAGAAGGCGGCCGGCGCCCCAGCCAAGGTCGCCGTCACCTTTCCCGGCGGCACCCACGACCTCTGGATGCGCTATTGGCTCGCGGCCGGCGGCATCGATCCCGACAGCGATGTCGAGACCATCGTCGTTCCCCCACCGCAGATGGTCGCCAACATGAAGGTCGGCACCATGGATGCCTTCTGCGTCGGCGAGCCGTGGAATGCGCAGTTGGTTGAGCAGGGGATCGGCTACACGGCCTTCACCACCGGCGAACTGTGGTCCAAGCATCCGGAAAAGAGCTTCGCGATGCGCGCCGACTGGGTCGAGAAGCATCCGAAGGCGGCCCTCGCGCTCGTGATGGCGGTGCAGGAAGCCGCGCAATGGGCCGATGACATGGCCAACAAGGACGAACTCGCCGACATCCTCGGCATGCGCGCCTGGTTCAACGTCAAGCCGGCCGATATCGGCCCGCGGATGAAGGGCGTGATCGACTACGGCAATGGCCGCGACGTCGCCGACTCCCCGCACTTCATGAAGTTCTGGCAGGACGACGCCTCCTATCCATTCAAGAGCCACGACGCCTGGTTCGTCACCGAGGACATCCGGTGGGGCAATCTCGATGCGTCGACCGACATCAAGGCCATGGTCGAGCAGGTCAACCGCGAGGATCTCTGGCGCGAGGCCGCCAAGGCGCTGGGCGTTTCGGCCATTCCCGCCTCGACGTCGCGCGGCAAGGAGACCTTCTTCGACGGCAAGGTCTTCGATCCCGAAGATCCCGCCGCCTATCTCGCCAGCCTCGCCATCACGCGGACGGCCTGACCGGCCCGCGCGAAACGACCGCCAACGGGAGACCGATGATGTCCCAGACCATCCTGAAGACCGATGCCGTCGTTCACGTCATCGGCAAACCGGCGACGAGCGCGGCGGTGGTGCCGCTACGGCCGCAAAGCGAGTCGGGCAGGGCCCGCTTCCTGCGCCTTGCCCGCACCGCTTCCGCCAACATCCTGCCACCGCTCGTGACCCTCGTGATCCTCCTGGCGCTCTGGGAGGCGATCTGCTCGGGAACGGGAGCGCGACTGCCGCCGCCGAGCCAGGTGGTCAGCGATACCTGGGAGCTCATCGCGCATCCCTTCTACGTCAACGGCGGCAACGACGTCGGCATCGGCTGGCAGATCTGGGCCAGCCTGCAGCGGGTCGCCCTCGGCTACGCCTTCGCCGTCGTCGTCGGCATCGCGCTCGGCGTCCTCGTCGGCCAGTCGAACCTCGCCATGCGCGGTCTCGACCCGATCTTCCAGGTGCTGCGCACGGTCCCGCCGCTGGCCTGGCTGCCGCTGTCGCTCGCCGCCTTCCAGGACGGCCAGCCCTCGGCGATCTTCGTCATCTTCGTCACCGCGGTCTGGCCGGTGATCATCAACACGGCGGTCGGGGTGCGCAACATTCCCGACGACTACCGGAACGTGGCGAAAGTACTGCGGCTGAACGGCTTCGAGTTCTTCTGGAAGATCATGATCCCGGCGGCCGCCCCCTACATCTTCACCGGCCTTCGGATCGGCGTCGGCCTGTCCTGGCTCGCCATCGTCGCGGCCGAAATGCTGATCGGCGGCGTCGGCATCGGCTTCTTCATCTGGGACGCGTGGAACTCCTCGCTGATCAGCGACATCATCCTGGCCCTCGTCTACGTCGGCATCGTCGGCTTCGTGCTCGACCGGATCGTCGCCTCCATCGGCAAGGCCTTCACCCGCGGCACTTCGTCCACCTGAGCGGATCGGGAGATCACAACGATGAACACCAAACCATTCCTGTCCATCGAAGGCGTGAGCAAGGAATTCGCCCGGGGCGGCGCGGTCAGCGAGGTCCTCAGGGACATCGACCTGACCGTCGCCAAGGGCGAGTACATCTCGATCATCGGCCATTCCGGCTGCGGCAAGTCCACGCTCCTGAACATCGTCGCCGGGCTGACCGAGGCGACGCGCGGCGTCGTGCTTCTGGAAGACAAGGTTGTCGACGCGCCGGGTCCCGACCGCGGCGTCGTGTTCCAGAACCATTCGCTTCTGCCCTGGCTCACCGTCTACGAGAACGTCGCGCTCGCTGTCGACAAGGTGTTCGGCCGGACCAAGAGCCGCGCCGAGCGGCAGGAATGGGTGATGCGCAATCTTGAGCTGGTCCACATGGGCCATGCCCGCGACAAGCGCCCGTCCGAGATTTCCGGCGGCATGAAGCAGCGCGTCGGCATCGCCCGGGCGCTGGCGATGGAGCCCAAGATTCTGCTCCTCGACGAGCCCTTCGGCGCCCTCGACGCGCTGACGCGGGCCCATCTCCAGGACCAGGTTATGGCGATCCAGGCCGATCTGGGCACCACGGTGATGATGATCACCCATGATGTGGACGAGGCGGTGCTCCTGTCGGACCGGATCGTCATGCTGACCAACGGCCCTTCGGCGCGGATCGGCGAGATCCTCGACGTTCCGCTGGCACGGCCACGGCGCCGGCTCGAGCTCGCCGCCGATCCCGTCTACCTGCGCTGCCGCACCGCGGTGCTGAAATTCCTCTACGAGCGCAACCGCTTCGTGGAGGCGGCATGACCCCGGCACCCATCCCAGGAGTGGTCCCTCCCATGCCCCAGAAACTGGTGATCGTCGGCAATGGCATGGCGCCCGGACGGGCGCTCGAGCACCTCTTCGAGAAGAGCCCCGGCCGCTACGCGGTGACGGTCTTCAACGCCGAGCCGCGGGTGAACTACAACCGCCTGATGCTGTCGCCGGTGCTGTCGGGCGAGAAGCGCTACGAGGACATCATCACCCATGACGATCCCTGGTATGCCACCCATGGCGTGACGCTCCACAAGGGCAAGCGCGTCGAGACGATCGATCGCGTCGCGCGCACCGTCACCGCCGCCGACGGGACGGTTGCAGCCTACGACCGTCTGATCATCGCCACCGGCTCGACCCCCTTCATCGTGCCGGTGCCCGGCCACGACCTGCCGGGCGTCCTCGCCTATCGTGATCTCGACGACGTCGAAAAGATGTGGGACGCCGCGCGCCGGGGCGGACGGGCCGTCGTCATCGGCGGCGGGCTGCTGGGCCTCGAGGCCGCCGCCGGCCTGAAGGCCAAGGGCATGGACGTCACCGTCCTCCACATCATGCCGACGCTGATGGAGCGCCAGCTCGACCCGGCCGCCGGCTGGCTGCTGGAGCGCTCGCTCAAGGAGCGCGGCATCGACATCACGTGCAAGGCCAACACCAAGGCGATCCTCGGCGACGGCAAGGTCGAGGCGGTGCTGCTCGACGACGGCACGACCATCCCCTGCACCGCGGTGATCATGGCCGTCGGCATCAGGCCCTCGACGGCCCTGGCGAAGGCTGCCGGCCTCGAGGTCAATCGCGGCATCGTGGTCGGCGACGACATGCGCACCTCCGACCCCGCCATCTTCGCACTCGGCGAATGCGCCGAGCACCGCGGCATGGTCTACGGCCTCGTCGCGCCGCTTTACGAGATGGCCGAGGTGGTCGCCTCGCAGCTCGCTGAAAACGCCAGCGGCCAGTATCTCGGCTCGGTCACCGCGACCAAGCTGAAGGTGACGGGGATCGACCTCTTTTCCGCCGGCGACTTCGCCGAGGGCGAGGGGCGCGAGGAGATTGTCCTGCGCGACGCCTCTGCCGGCGTCTACAAGCGGCTGGTGCTCGAAGGAGGGCGCATTCTCGGCGCGGTTCTCTACGGCGAAACGTCCGACGGCGCCTGGTTCTTCGATCTGGTGAAGAAGAAGAGCGACGTGTCGGCGATGCGCGACACCCTGATCTTCGGCCAGTCCTACCAGGGAGGGTCCCCACTGGACCCTATGGCGGCCGTTGCAGCCTTGCCGGATGATGCGGAAATCTGCGGCTGCAACGGCGTGTGCAAGGGCAAGATCACGACGGCCATCACGGCCAAGGAACTGACGACGCTCGACGATGTCCGCGCCCACACAAAGGCTTCCTCGTCCTGCGGCTCGTGCACGGGCCTCGTCGAGCAACTGATGAGCCTGACGCTCGGTGCTTCCTTCAATCCCTCGGCGGTCAAACCGATGTGCGCCTGCACCGATCTCGGCCATGCCGACGTGCGCCGGCTGATCGTCGCCAAGCACCTCGGATCGATCCCCGAGGTGATGCAGGAGCTGCAGTGGAAGACCTCCTGCGGCTGTTCGAAATGCCGCCCGGCGCTGAACTACTACCTCCTCGCCGAATGGCCCGGCATCTATCAGGACGACAAGCAGTCGCGCTTCATCAACGAGCGGGTCCACGCCAACATCCAGAAGGACGGCACCTATTCCGTCGTGCCGCGGATGTGGGGCGGGATGACGACCTCGCACGAGCTTCGCGCCATCGCCGATGTCGTCGACAAGTTCCAGATCCCGGCGGTGAAGTGCACCGGCGGGCAGCGCATCGACATGCTCGGCGTGAAGAAGGAGGACCTTCCGGCCGTCTGGGCCGATCTCAACGCCGCCGGCATGGTTTCGGGCGCTGCCTACGGCAAGGCGCTGCGCACGGTGAAGACCTGCGTCGGGACCGACTGGTGCCGCTTCGGCACGCAGGATTCGACGGGCCTCGGTATCCGCCTCGAACGCTTCATGTGGGGGTCCTGGACGCCGGCCAAGCTGAAGCTCGCCGTTTCCGGCTGTCCGCGCAACTGCGCCGAGGCGACGTGCAAGGACATCGGCGTGATCTGCGTCGACAGCGGCTACGACATCCACTTCGCCGGGGCCGCCGGGCTCGACATCAAGCCGACCGAGGTCCTCGGCCACGTCAACAGCGAGGACGAGGCCCTGCAGGTGATCGTCGCACTGACCCAGCTCTACCGCGAGCAGGGTCATTATCTCGAGCGGATCTACAAATGGAACAAACGGGTCGGCATCGACAGCATCCGCGCCGCAGTGGTCGATGATCTGGCAAAGCGCGCCGAGCTGTTCGAGCGTTTCGTCCACAGCCAGAAATTCGTCCAGAAGGATCCCTGGGCCGAGCGCGCCAGCGGCCGGGTGGCCGCGCACGAGTTCCGGCCGATGGCCGATCTCACCGCCTACCGGGAGGCAGCGGAATGAGCGGCGGGCAGTGGATGGCGATCGGCCATCTCGACGATATCCCGCGCCGGGGCGCCCGCTGCGTCGTCTCGCCGCTCGGCCGCATCGCCGTCTTCCGCACCGAAGACGACCAGGTCTTCGCCACGGAAGATCGCTGCCCGCATCGCGGCGGGCCTTTGAGCCAGGGCATCGTCCATGGTGCCTTGGTCTCCTGTCCGCTGCACAACCAGATCATTGCTCTCGATAGCGGCCTCGTTCAGGGACCGGACACCGGGGCGGTACGGACCTTTCCGATCCGCCTCGGCGACGCGGGCGAGTTGGAGATGCTGATCGAGCTCAGCCCGGCCCTCGCCGAAGCGGCGGAATAGGCTCTTGGACTCCGCCCCCGCCGATCCGACGGTCCGCACCACATGCCCCTATTGCGGCGTCGGCTGTGGCGTCCTCGCGACGCCGCGGGCGAACGGCACGGTCGCCATTTCGGGCGATCCCGCCCATCCCGCCAATTTCGGCCGGTTGTGCTCCAAGGGCTCGGCCCTCGGCGAGACGCTCGGGCCGGACAGGCGGTTGCTCCACCCCAGCATCGCCGGGCAGGCGGCCTCGTGGGATCTCGCCCTGGGCACCATCGCCTCGACCTTCGCCGCCACCATTGAGGCGCATGGGCCGGACAGTGTCGCCCTCTACGTGTCGGGCCAGTTGCTGACCGAGGACTACTACGTCGCCAACAAGCTGATGAAGGGGTTCATCGGTTCGGCCAATATCGACACCAATTCGCGTCTCTGCATGTCATCGTCCGTCGCCGGCCACCGCCGCGCCTTCGGCGCCGATACGGTTCCCGGCTGCTATGCCGATCTCGAGCAGGCGGAACTCCTCGTCCTCGTCGGTTCGAACCTCGCCTGGTGCCATCCCGTGCTGTTCCAGCGCGTGATGGCGGCAAAAGCGGCCCGGCCCGGCATGCGCATCGTCGTTGTCGATCCCCGGCGCACGACGACGGCCGACGCTGCCGACCTGCACCTCGCCATCCGGCCGGACGGCGACACGGCGCTGTTCACAGCACTGCTGGCGCATCTTTTCGAGGCAGGGGCGATCGACCGCTCCTATGTCGACGACCACACCACCGGCCTTGCCGAAGCCCTCGACGCCGCCCGGCAGACGGGCGACGTCGCCGCGGCGACGGGGCTTGCCGCCGCCGACATCGCCATGCTGTTCGACCTGTTCGCCCACACCGAAAAGGTCGTCACCGTCTACAGCCAGGGCGTCAACCAGTCGGCCTCGGGCACCGACAAGGTCAACGCGATCATCAACTGCCATCTGGCCACAGGTCGGATCGGCCGTCCGGGCATGGGGCCGTTCTCCGTCACCGGACAGCCGAACGCGATGGGCGGACGCGAGGTCGGCGGTCTCGCCAACCAGCTCGCCGCCCACATGGATCTCGACAAGCCTGCGCACCGCGACCGCGTCCAGCGGTTCTGGAAGGCGCCCCGGATCGCCGCGACGCCCGGGCTGCAGGCCGTGGCGATGTTCGACGCGGTGGCCGACGGGCGGATCAAGGCGCTCTGGATCATCGGCACCAACCCGGTCGATTCCCTGCCGGATGCGGACAGGGTCCGCGCCGGCCTCGCCACCTGTCCCTTCGTCGTCGTCTCCGACATCGTCTCCGATACCGATACGCTGCCCTATGCCCACGTCGTGCTCCCCGCCGCTGGCTGGGGCGAGAAGGACGGCACGGTCACCAATTCGGAAAGGCGTATCTCGCGCCAGCGCGCCTTTCTTCAGGCGCCGGGCGAGGCATGGCCGGATTGGCGGATCCTCGCCGAGGTCGCCCGGCGCATGGGCTTCGGCGCTGCCTTCGACTGGGAGAGCCCCGATGACGTCTTCGACGAGCATGCCCGGCTGTCGGCGACCGAGAACGAAGGCGATCGCGACTTCGACCTGGCCGGCCTCGTCGGCATGTCGGCCGAGGAATACCAGGTTTTTCCGCCGGTGCAGTGGCCGGTGCCCCGTCTCACCGAAGATGCAGCGCCCGCCGACGCGCCTCAGCCCGACAGCCGATTCTTTGCCGCGGGAGGGTTCTTCACCCCCGATCGACGGGCGCGGTTCGTCCCTGTGCTCGCGGCCAGTCCGCTGCCAGAAGATGCATGCCGTCCCTTCACGCTGAATACCGGCCGCATCCGCGACCAGTGGCACACCATGACGCGGACCGGCCGTGCCCCGCGCCTGTCCGCCCACATCGCCGAGCCCTTCGCCGAGATCCACCCCGACGACGCCCGCGATCTTGGCGTCGGCGACGCCGACATCGTACGCCTGGAGACAGGGTTCGGGAGCGGACTGTTCCGCGCCTGTCTGACGCCGCGACAGCGGCGGGGCTCGCTGTTTGCGCCGATGCACTGGACCGAGCAGTTCGCATCCGCTTCGCGGGCCGGCGCCCTGACACAGAAGCAGACCGATCCGCATTCGGGCCAGCCGGCGCTGAAATCGACCCCGGTCTCGCTCGCGCGCTTTCCCGTTGCCTGGCACGGCTTTGCCGTGACGCGGCTGCGGCCTTCGACCATTCCCGCCGATTACTGGGCCGTCGCCCGCACGGAGGCCGGCTGGCGCATCGAGCTGGCGGGACTGGCGACGCCTCAGAACTGGCCCGCCTTCGCTGCCGATCTCTTCGGCGCCGACGCGGCCGACCTTCTGTCCTACCACGATGCCACGACGGCGCGCTTTGCAGCCTTCGACGGAGAGACGCTGCAGGGGGCGCTGTGGACCGCGCCCGGGCCGGTCGCGGTATCGCGAGCCTGGGCGGCCGGCCAGCTCCTCGCGCCGCATGCTTTGTCGCGGCAGCGCATCCTCGCCGGACGCGGCGGCGCCGACACGGTCGATGTCGGGGCGATCGTCTGCGCCTGCTTCTCGGTCGGCGCCGGCCAGATCTCCGGCGCGGTGCGCAGTGGCCGATGCCGCAGCGTCGCCGAGATCGGCGGCCTGCTTCAGGCCGGAACCAATTGTGGTTCCTGCCGAACCGAAATCCAGGAGATCATCGATGGCTGCCTTGTCCTTGACGACGCCTGACCCGGCGGAGCGACGCGGGCGCAGCCAGCGCATCGAGGCATTGGCGACGCTGCCGGTGTTCTTCGACCTGACGGGCAAGCGGGTGGTCATGGCCGGCGGCAGCGCCGCCGCCGCCTGGAAGGCGGAACTGCTCGCTGCCGCGGGGGCCGACGTGGTGCTGTACGCGCCCAGTGGCGAGATCGGCGAAGAGATGGCGGCGGTCCTGGCCGCTCGCCCTGCCGCCGGCTCGCTGACGCGTCTCGACCGGCCCTGGGGTCTCGACTCCTTCGCCCATGCCGCGCTGGCGGTCGCAGACTGCGCCAGCGATGCCGAGGCGAAAGCCTTCGCCTGCGCAGCGCGTGCCGCCGGGGTGCCCGGCAACGTCATCGACAGGCCGGACTTCTGCTCCTTCCGCTTCGGGACGATCGTCAACCGATCGCCGGTGGTGCTGGGAATCTCCACCGACGGCGCCGCGCCGATCCTCGGTCAGGCGATCCGCCGCCGCATCGAGACGCTCCTGCCACCCGCGCTGGCGGGTTGGGCTCGGCTTGCCGCGACGATTCGCGGCGAGGTGATGGCAAGGCTGGAAGCAGGCCCGCTGCGCAGGGCTTTCTGGGAGCGTTTCGCCGAAAAGGCTCTGACGGCGTCCGCGCCCGATGACGACGCGGCGGCCAACATGCAGCGCCTTGTCGCGGATATCGCCGATGCCAAGAACGTCGGCGGCCGGGTGACGCTGGTCGGGGCTGGGCCGGGCGCCGCCGAACTCCTGACGATGAAGGCGGTGAGGGCGCTCCAGGCCGCGGACGTCATCCTGTTCGACGATCTCGTTTCGGACGAGATTCTCGAACTCGCCCGCCGCGAGGCCAAGCGCATGCTGGTCGGCAAGCGCGCCGCGCGCGAGAGCTGCCGGCAGGAGGAGATCAACGCGTTGATGATCCGGTTCGCCAAGGCCGGCAAGCATGTGGTGCGGCTCAAATCCGGCGATGTCTCGGTGTTCGGTCGGGCGGGAGAGGAAATAGCGGCGCTGAAGGCCGAGGGGATCGCCGTTGCCATCGTGCCGGGCATCACCGCGGCCTCTGCGCTGGCCGCCAGTTTCGGCGTGTCGCTGACGCACCGGGATCGGGCAAGCCAGGTTCGCTTCGTCACCGGCCATTCCAAGGAAGGCGTCCTGCCCGCGACGCTGAACTGGACGGCGCTGGCCGATGACCACGCCACCACGATCTTCTACATGGGCGGACGGATGGCGCCGGCCATCGCCGCACACCTGATCGCCCACGGACTGCCGGGCTCGACGCCCGTCGCCGTCGCCGCGAACATATCGCGGCACGACGAGATGCGCGGGGCGGGCACCCTCGCCGAA
Source organism: Aureimonas sp. SA4125 (assembly GCF_019973775.1). Classification (NCBI taxonomy): domain Bacteria; kingdom Pseudomonadati; phylum Pseudomonadota; class Alphaproteobacteria; order Hyphomicrobiales; family Aurantimonadaceae; genus Aureimonas; species Aureimonas sp. SA4125. The sequence continues at coordinate 2,299,373 of NZ_AP025032.1, forward strand.
CTCGCCGCCATTGTCGCGCGCATCGGCGTCGAACGCCCGGTCCTTATCGGCGTCGGCCGCGTCTTCCTCGAATGCCAGGCGAGCGAAATGCCGGAATATGACCTCGGATCATCGGCTTCGCTGCTCCAGATAGCTAGTTAGACCAACAGATTTAAACGACAATACGAATATAGGCTTGATTCGGAGTTAAAATGACTAAGTTCCCTATGTGCGTTACTTTTATTTTTTTATTGCTTATCCCCTTCGCTCAGGCGGTAACCATACCTAGCGAAGCCGCGTGACGGCGGGGGCCCTGTCCCCTATCTCGTCTGGATGTCCGAGGCCCTGTTCCCCACGCGCTGGAAGAAAGACAAGCCGCCGTCGCTCGAGCGGTTTATGGCCACGTTCCCAGACGACTACGCTTGCGCCGACCACCTTGCCCGAAAGCGTTGGCCGAACGGGTTCCGGTGCCCGCATTGTGCCTCGCAGAAGGGATGGAAGTTGGAATCCCGCCCCTGGGTCTTCCAATGCTCAGGAAAGGGCGAGAACCCCGGCTGTCGCAAGCAGACTTCGGTAATCGCCAAGACGGTGATGCACGGCACGCACCTGCCGCTGCGCACATGGTTCATCGCGGCCTACCTCGTGGCAACCCACTCCAACTCGATCTCCGCCCTCCAGCTCCAGCCCAAGATCGGGGTCGGGTCGTACAAGACCGCCTGGCTACTGCTCCATAAGCTCCGACGCGCAATGGTCGACCCCGGTCGGTCGCCGCTCGAGGGCAAGGTCGAGATCGACGAAACGAGCTTTCCCCATCGCAAGAGGACGGAGAGCCCGGACGGCGGGCAGGGAAAAAGCACGGTCGGCAAGGTCTTCGTCATCGGTGCGGTCGAGCATCGCGATGGCAGGAAGTCCGGACGGCTGCGGCTCGCCAAGATCGCCGAGGACCGGCGCGAGTTCATGGTTCCCTTCGTGCTGGCGAACACGGCGAAGGGATGCACGATGGTCACCGACGGAAGCAGTTCCTACGTCGGCATTCCGGATCGCGGGCATATCTTGAAAAACCTGAGCAAGGACAATGCACCGCCTGGCCATATCGCCATGGAGCGCATCCACCGCGCCTTCTCCAATTTGAAACGCTGGTCGCTGGGCACGTTCCACGGCTTCCGGGAGAAGCACGTCGACGCTTACCTCAACGAGTTCGTATTCCGCTGGAACCGACGTCGCTCGTTCCAGACCACGATGGAGCGCATCCTCGGTATCGGCCAGGCGCTGCCACGCACCACCTACCGGGACATCGTGGGCGATACCTCGGAATGGCGAAGGCAGCATCAAGCCCAGATCTTCAAGATGACCTCTCCCCTTCGGATGAAGATGGCGAGGGAACTGGCACGCGAAATGCGCATCCCCATCATCGAGGCACTCGCGCAGATCCGCACCGAGACCGATAAGCGATACGAGCGTCGCCAACCGAAACGGCCAGCCCTTGCCCTGCGCCGGGAGGGTGATGCGCGCCTGTCCGGCCGTTATCGATATGTCGCCCGGCCAACAGTGGCCGCGATCGAGGCGCGCTATCCAAAAGTGGTGCCTGAGCCGAAAGTCGCGGCCCACTGACCGAGGCACGGGCTCGGGTTCCGACATCCAGCGACATGAATCCGAGCAGTTTCTGTGGACCGCAGGCCGGGAAGCGGATCTGTGCGCGACGCGCCGTCGCCGATGGTCTCTCCTACTCCAGCAGCTCGATCGATTCCCTTCCGCGGAGGCCTCCGGCCCCGCCATCGGCTAGCCTAGGCTTCAGCTATATCTGGTGGTCACCTGAGCAAAGGGGATAAGCAATATTTTTTTATAATATATCAATATTTTCGACGAGATTTGATATAAGAAAATAAATTTGTCTTTTACTTTGCAAATAACTGCAACATTATCCCTATTATTATTTCCATTTATTTTCGATACAGGAGAGGACGGATGAGTTGGGGTCCCTTGATGAGCTGTATCATGCTGATTCTGGCGATCGGGCTCGGCCTGCCCAGTTTCTTGTCGTTGGTGGAGGGCTATGTACCGGGAACGACCATCGCCTTTGCCGCGACGACGGCAGGAGCCAGCGCCGCGATCGGGGGAACGGCCATGGCTTTCCAGAACTACGACCATGGGGAGGCCTTGCTCTGCATCTTGTTGTCCGGGGCGATCGGCATTGGCGTGACGCGGCTGATGCCGGGGATGCGGGGGATGCGGGGCATGACGCTCATGCCCCTGATATCCCTGGCCTTCCTTGTGTCGCACCATTCCGCGATCTAACGGTGATGCCCATACAGGACGATGGCAATCTGCGTGCGAGAGCGCGGCAGTAGGAGGGAAGCCGACGGGCATCGCCCTGCCTGGACGCTCCCTGATCGCAGGCTGTCGCCTCATCCGATTTTGCTTCTTGCCAACGCGGAGTTGCAGCCGTGATGATCGAGGGCGACGGCGCCAGTCTACCGAACGATGCGTATCCTACAGAATCACGACGCCCAGAAACTGGCCCGAATCTTCTGGCTATCCGTGTTGAAGCGTTGAGCGTGACGTCTCAGAATTTCCCCCAAGCCAAAGCGCCGCCCGCGACGATGAGGTAGCGCCCGAGTTTTCCAATCGCGACGACGATGGTGAATGGCAGGAGCGGAACTCGCAGGGTTCCCGCGATGACAGTCAGCGCGTCTCCGACTATCGGTGCCCAAGCGAACAGGAGTGACACCATCCCGTAGCGCCGGAACAGGCCAGAAAAGCGGTCGACCGTTGCGGCGGAGACCGGGAACCATCGGCGGTCTCGGTGGTGGGCCAGGAACCGCCCGCAGGCCCAGTTGGCGAGGGAGCCGAGCGTGTTTCCGACGGTCGCCGCCGCGATGACGATCCATGCCTCGCCCGTCCCGCCGACGAGGAGGGCGACGAGCAGCATCTCGGAGGCGCCGGGCAGGATCGTGGCGGCGAGGAAGGCCGTCCAGAACATCCCGGCATAGGCAGCGATGTCACCCACCCGCGGTGCCCGTCGGCCAGGTCGCGTGATGGTCGTCGATCACCAGCGCATGACGGTGGCGGATCGGCTGGTGGCGATGCGGATGACGATGGGGCTCCGGCCCCTCCCATCCCTCGTGTTTATGTCGGTGGTGATCGTCGTGGACGTGCGGAGCGTCGTGCTCGAAGGCCCGGTGCACGTGCTCGACCTCAACCAGATCTTCCGCGGGCCAGAGGGCCAGCGCCACGACGACGCCTGCCGCCGCGCCCACGGCCATCACGATGAACGTGGGCCCAATGCCGATCGTGGTACCGAGCCACCCGGCCGCCGGGTAGGTCACGAGCCAACATGCGTGCGAGAGGGCGAATTGCGCGGCGAAGACGGCTGGCCGACTGTCACGGTGCGAGGAGCGTCGCAGGAGCAGCCCACCGGGCGTGCCTATAGCCGACGAGGCGGCGCCGAGCAGCGCCCAGAGCACGAGGGCCCCTGTCCACCCCGGGCCGACGCTCGCGGTGCCGAGGAGACCGGCCATTGCCGCGGCACCTGCAACCATCACGGTGCGTGCCGGCACTCGCTCGAGGACGCGCGAGAGAAGGATCGCGACCGTCATGGACCCGAGGCCATAGGCGGCGAACAGGAACGCGACGTCGTCGTTGGTGCCGCCGAGATCGGAGCGCACGAGATGGTCAGGGTGACCGGGACGATGCGTCCCGGTCCCGGCGAAAACCTTGTCGCCGCGGATCATGGCGCCGTCAAGACGAACAAGGCGCGCGCCCGCGACCACGATATCGCCGTCACGTCGGCACCGGCCCGCGCCGAGGTGCCGTCTAAAGCGGGATTGCTTTTCTTCGAATCGCCGCCCCGCTTTAGGTCCTTGTCCTCGCATGATCTTTTCCGAAAGCCGGAACCCACCTTCCGGGATCATACTCTAGGAGCCGCGCGACGCCGCGGGCGATGCCGCGCGGTCCACTCTCGCCAGCCGCCGCGCCAGCTCTCGCTCCAGCGCCTGGCGGCGGAACGGGGTCAACTTCTGCCACGCCTTGATCTCGTCCCGGCTGCGACCACAGCCGTGGCACCAATGGTGCCGGGGGTCGAAGAGGCAGACGTCCGTGCAGGGAGAGGTAGCCTTCGGCATAGGGGTGATTGACCTCGTTGCCATCGACCGCGCGACGGTGCCGGGAACTCATAGACGGAATTCACAAGATAGGGTAGGGGGTACCCTATGGCACATCTCTCGAAAGACCCCACGAAGCTCGTCGCCCGCATCCGCCGCGTTCAGGGGCAACTCGATGCCGTCGCCCGGGCACTCGAAACCGACGCCCCCTGCGGCGAGGTCCTCCAGCTCGTCGCCTCGATCCGCGGCGCGGTGAACGGGCTGACGGTAGAGCTGATCGAGGACCACGTACGCCACCACGTGGTCGACCCCGATGCCGAGGCCGACCCCGACAGGGCCAAGGGCGCCGCCGAGCTCCTGGCGGTCCTGCGGACCTATCTGAAGTGAGGGCGCACGCCATGGCCGATACCCCCATTGGCGATACCGCCCACCATCACGATTTCCTCGGCGAGAACCACGGTCGCAATGAACGTCGCGTCTGGGCCGTCATCCTTCTGACCGTGACCATGATGGTCGTGGAGATCGCGGCGGGCGTCGCCTTCGGCTCGATGGCGCTCGTGGCCGACGGCCTGCACATGTCGACGCATGCCGCGGCCATGCTGATTGCGGCGGGCGCCTATTTCTACGCCCGCAAGCATGTCGCCAACAGCCGCTTCACCTTTGGGACCGGCAAGTTCGGCGACCTCGCGGGGTTCGCGAGTGCCGTGATCCTGGCGCTGATCGCCCTCCTGATCGCCTATGAGAGCTTCCTTCGGCTGTCCGATCCCATTTCGATCTCTTTCGGCTCGGCGATCTCGGTCGCGGTGGTGGGACTGGCCGTCAACCTCGTCTCGGCGTGGCTCCTGAAGGACGACCACGCCCATCATCATCATGGGCACGGCCACGCCCATGAACACGACGCCCACGGCAAGGGCGGGCACGACAACAACCTGCGCGCCGCCTATGTCCATGTGCTCGCGGACGCGCTGACCTCCGTGCTGGCGATCGTCGCCCTGACGCTGGGCAGCCTGTATGGCTGGATCTGGCTCGATCCGGTGATCGGGATGGTCGGCGCCCTCGTCATCGCCCGCTGGTCGTGGGGCCTCATCCGCGACTCCGGCGGCGTGCTGCTCGACTACGTTCCGGAAGGCGAGGACCTGCCGGACGAGATCCGCGAGGCGATCGAGGTGGACGGGGACCGCATCACCGACCTGCACGTCTGGCAGGTGGGGCCCGGTCATCACGCGGCAATCGTCTCGATCGCGACGGCACGTCCGCGCCCGCTCGATACCTACCGCGCCAAGCTCGCCCACATCCACGACCTGTCCCACCTGACGGTGGAGATCGACGCCCCGACGCCGGCGGCGTAGGGGTGATCAGGGCTGCGAAGCTCTGGGCGAAAGCTCTGAAGCGCGGCGTCGCTGCGCTCTGGATCGCTGCGCGGGATCCACGCAGGCCCGCGAGGACCTTGGTCCGACTTCCGATGGTGGCAGGCGATACGGACAAGCGTCACGGAGCGGGGTCGGCGAAGACCCGGCGCGGCACTCTCAGCGACTGGTCTCGACGAGCCCTCGGCGCGAGCTTAGCGGGAGACCTTGCACGTGCTGGCCCCGACCAGCCGATAGGCCGGGCAAAAACGCATTAGCGCTGTGACGACCAGAACGCCTGCGACCGCATAGGCCACGGAGGACCATGGGCCGGCGAGGTTCGCATAAGCATAGGCCGCCAGTGCGATGCCGATGAGGATGCGAATGACGCGGTCAGCCGTGCCGATATTGGCGGTCTTGATCATGACGATCTCTCCTTTGTTGGTGCTGCCGCAGGGCATCTTGCCCCGGGTCAGGCGATGAAGGTCCGCGCATTCATTCGGGACGCAGTTAAAAGGCGTTGCTGTGTGGCCCGATTGCCGTGCGGCCGAAGATCGCCGGCCATGCGGGATGCGTCTGAAGATGGCGGTGTGGCGGCTTCTTGTCAGGGCGGCCAGCGAGCGTTGCCGAAGCTATCGACGGGTCGTCGGTACTCCGGCTGTCTCCAGGGCCGCAAAACCGCCGGCGACCGAGGCGACATCGGGAAATCCCATCGCCTGAAGCGCCCGCGCCGCCAAGGTCGACCGGCCACCGGAGGCGCAGAAGAGCACGAGGCGCTTTGCCGGATCGAGCTCGGATTTGTGGCTGGGGCTGGATGGATCGGCGTGGAATTCCAGCAGGCCGCGCGGGACGTGAAGCGCACCCGCAACGGTTCCGGTCTTCTCGATTTCGTTCGCCTCGCGCACGTCGACGAAGACTGTAATGGGCGATCCTACGAGTTTTGCCGCGTCCCGGGCCTCGATCGTCGTCACGTCGGCGGAGGCCTTGGCGATGAGATCCTTGGCGCTGTGAATGGTCATGGCGTCCTTCGGTTTTGCTGTGACGGCGTTCACCACGCCGCGCCTTCGAGGGCGTCGAGCGGAATTTTGAGATAGCGGCGGCCGTCGTCCTCGGGTTCCGGCAGGCGGCCCCCGCGGATATTGACCTGAAGCGAGTGCAGGATGAGGTTCGGCATCGCGAGTTCGCGGTCGCGTGCCTCTCGAAGCGTCACGAAGGCTTCCTTCGTCGGCGCCTTCACGAGATGCACGTTGGTGCCCCGCTGCTCGTCCACCGTCGATTCCCAGCGCGGCTCGCGTCCGCCCGGCTGGTAGTCGTGCCCGGTGAAGACCCGTGCCTCTCCGGGGAGGGCGAGGATGCGCTGGATGCTGGCCCACAGCACTTCGGCGCTGCCGCCCGGGAAATCCGCGCGCGCTGTGCCGCCGTCCGGCATGAAGAGCGTGTCGTGGACGAAGACGGCGTCGCCGATGCGGTAGGCGATGGAGGCGAGCGTGTGGCCCGGCGTGAACATCACCTCGACATCCAGCGTGCCGATCTTGAAACGGTCCCCGTCGGCGAAGAGGCGGCTCCATTGTGAGCCGTCCGCCGGGCAGCATCCCTCGATGTGATAGATCCCGTGCCAGAGCGCCTGGACCTCGCGAACCTTCTCGCCGATCGCGGTCGGGGCGCCCGTCTTGTCGTGCAGGTAGCCGGCCGCGGAGAAGTGGTCGGCATGGGGGTGGGTGTCGAGGATCCATTCGAGCCGCAGACCTTCGCGTTCGATGAAGCCGAGCAGCGCGTCGGCCGAGCTTGTGGCGGTGGCGCCGGACTTCGGGTCGAAGTCGAGCACGGGATCGATGATGGCGCAGGCCTTCGTCTCGGGATCGGCAACGACGTATTGGACGCTGAAGGTGCGCTTGTCGAAAAAGCCGGTGACGACCGGCGAGCCGGCGAGGCGGGAGGGTGTCGGAGATGGCATGCGAAGTCTCCTTGAGGCGGGTTGATGTGAATGTTGACTGCGGGATCAGGCGAAGAAGGCGCCGAACCCCTTGGCGACGATGAAGATGCCGACGACCACGACGAGGCCGGCAAAGGCGAGACCGAGCGCCTGCTTGCGGGCGGCGAGCCGTGCGCCAAGCGCTGCCCCCGCCCAGCCGCCGGCCAGTCCACCCGCGACGAAGAAGAACGCGAGGGTCCAGTCGACCAGCCCGGAGAGGGCGTAGCTTGCCGCCGTGGCCGCCCCGAAGGAGACCACGCCGACGAGCGAAGTGCCGATGGCGTAGGCGAGCGGTATGCCCGTCGCGAGGACGAGGCCGGGCACGATGAGGAAGCCGCCGCCGATTCCGAAGAAGCCGGAGAAGAGCCCGACGGCGAAGCCGATGCCGATCAGCATCGGAAGGAGGCGGCCTGCCGATTCCCAGGTGAGGCGCACCGCTGAATCGCCGACTGCCCCGCGCCGGCGCGACATGGCCAGACCGACCCCGATCATGACGAGGCCGAAAAGCGCCAGAAGACGCTCGCCGTCCATCGCCTTGGCGGCGGTCGCTCCGAGGAGCGAACCGAGGACGCCGGCGAAGGCGAAGACGCCGGCGCAGCGCCACTTCACCCGGCCGCCCCGGGCGTGGGGCACGAGGTTGCCGAGCGCACTGGCCGCGACCGCGACGGCGCTGGTGCCGATCGCCACATGCGGCGAGGCGATGCCGACGACATAGACGAGGAGCGGCACCGCCAGGATCGAGCCACCGCCGCCGAAGAGGCCGAGTACGAGGCCGACGATCCCGCCCGATCCGGTCGCCGCCGCCACAGTGTAGGCGAGGGCGGTCATGCGTCCGCGCCCTCTGTCGTGGCGGCGGCTCCCGTCGGCGGTGACGGCGCAAGCGTCAGGTGGAAGACGACCATACCGGCGACCATGGCCGCAACGAACAGAAGGGCCGGGCCGAGGCCAAAGCCGAGGGCGACGAGGGCCGGGCCGGGACAGAGACCGACGAGGCCCCAGCCGATGCCGAAGATCGCGGCACCCGACAGAAGGCGGGGATTGAGGTCACGCCGCGTCGGGATCTCGAAGGAGCGCGCCAGCGCCGGACTGTTCATCCGCCGGGCGACCGCGAAGGCCGGCGCGGAGACGAGGATCGCTCCTGACATGACGAAAGCGAGGCTCGGATCCCAGTTGCCGAAGACATCAAGAAAGCCGAGGACCTTGGCGGGCACGACCATCTGCGAGACGACGAGGCCGATGCCGAGGACGAGGCCGGCGAGGAGGGCGACGAGGATGCGGGCCATCGGTCAGGCTCCCAGGACGTGACGGGTGACGAAGACGGTGGCCGCGGCCGTCGCCATGAAGGTCAGCGTCGCCGCGACCGAGCGCCCCGATCCGCGCCCGATGCCGCAGACGCCATGGCCGCTGGTGCAGCCCGAACCCAGCCGCGTGCCGAAGCCGACAAGGACGCCCGCAGCGACAACGACGGGCAGCGCGGCGTCGATGGCGATCGCGGGCAGGTCGTAGCCCGCGAGCGCCATCAGGGGAGCGGCGGCCAAAAGCCCCGCGAGGAAGGCCATGCGCCACCCGAACTCGCCCGCCTTCGGGCGCAGGGCACCGTCGAGAATGCCGCTGATACCCGCGATGCGCCCGTTCGCCAGAAGCAAGAGGGCGGCGGACAGGCCGATCAGCAGGCCGCCACCGAGGGCGGGGAGAGGGGTGAAGTTGTCCATGCGTCGCTCCTTTGAAAGGCGGAATCAGGGCCGTGTCGTCGATGCGAATGCGTCTCGCCGGGGGCAGAACATTGCGTGCGGCGCCGAGAACAGGTCATCGATGCGCGGATCGGCGACCCGGGACCAGAGGGTCTGGCGCTCGCGGCGGTGGGTAACAATTTCCTGTTCACGCAGGACGGTCAGGTGCTGGGAGAGGGCTGACCGGGACAGGCCGGCAGCATCTGCAAGTGAGCCGGCCGTGGCCTCGCCCGGTTCGAGCAGCTTGCAAAGCAGCATCAGCCTGCGTTCGTTGGCAACGGCCTCGAGCAGCGTGGCGACTTCCGTCGCCTTGGCTTGAAACTCCACCACCCCACCCACGGCCTTCCCCTCAAATATTTAGCAAGATCTAATGTAGCGTTCTCTTAAATAAAAGGGTCCGTCGTAGGACTTTCGAATAGCCCGTGCTCTGATCGGCCGAGCAGTCGATCCAAGAGATTGCCCGACCGCGTAAGACGCCCGGGCCCGTCTGGCCTCCGGATCCAGAAGGAGGATGCGCGCCTCCTTCCGCGGAAATCGCTGCCCGACCCCGAACTTGGTATGGGCGCTCGGCGAGAAGGGCACCGAACGGCGGCTGAACGCAGTTGCATGCGGCCACCCACCGGGTCGAGCGGACAAAAGCATCGATAAAGGCGTCTCAGGCTTTCTGGGAAGCCTCGATCGATACTCGCGCTGAAATCGGCGGGAGTGATTGATGAAGATCAATGATCCGGACGATCAGCATCCTAAGGATAGGCAGTCGCGGGACGGGAAAGCGCGTGAAACATCAACTGCTGTTCCTGACTTTGCCGGCGTCCACTCCTGCTCGATCAGGCCGCCGCCGTGGATGACGCGCTCGTCGCATGCCGCTTCGCAGCCGCGTCGCCTCGGTGACCGTCGTCGCCGCAACCACCATGGAGGCGGATGCGCTGGCGACGGCGCTGATGGTGGTGGGCGCGGACACCGGCGCGTCCGTTGCGCGGGATCAACGCATCGATGCGCTTTTCATGCTGAGAGAGGGTGCCGGCATCCGGGAGATCGGCTGCGGTCGGTTTGCGTCGGCTCCGGCAGTTCCTGCGTGAGGAACAGCCGACGTCGTGTCGCTGCCGCGTAGACGAGGCTGCATAATTTCTCGCCGTGCGGCCAAGCCTCCGCAGGACGGCCTCCTGACCCCGAATGCGGTCGGCCGCAGGGTCGCTTTCCGATCATGCCTGACCTGTTGCCGGAGCAATCCATGACCGTGGTGTCGACTGTCCCCTCACTCAAAGCAGACCGGAAGCCCGATGGCCGCAAAGGCCTGATCATGATGCTTCCGATCGCCTGCGCGGTGACGGGCCTTGCCGGCGGCACCGCGGCCTATTTTCTCGGCGCGCCGGACACGGCGTCGCTGATCTGGTCGGTCGGTGTCGTTCCCGTGCTCGCCATTCTCCTGTGGGAAATCGTCGTCAGCCTACGCCGCGGTGATGTCGGGCTCGACCTTGTGGCGGCTCTGTCGATGACGGCGGCGCTTCTTGTCGGCGAGACATTGGCTGCGGCCGTGGTGGCCCTGATGTATGCCAGCGGACAGGCACTCGAAGCCTATGCTGCCGGTCGTGCCAGCCGTGAGATGAACGCGCTCCTCGACCGCGTTCCCCGGACCGCCACCCGCTACTCTGGCGATACCCTCCAGACCATCCCGATCTCGGACGTTGCCGTCGGCGATCGCCTGCTGGTGCATCTCGGCGATGTGCTTCCCGTCGACGGCACGGTTGTCGGCTCGGCGCTTCTCGATGAGGCACCGCTGACGGGCGAATCCCTTCCCGTCACCCGGCGCGACGGCGAGGCCGCCATGAGCGGCTCGACCAATGTCGGCGCGGCCTTCGATCTCTTGGCGAGCGAACCGGCGGCCCGCAGCACCTATGCCGGCATTGTCCGGCTCGTCGAGGAGGCGACGAAAGCGCAGGCGCCGATGACGCGCCTCGCCGACCGCTACGCCCTCGGTTTCATGGCGGCGACACTCGGCCTTGCCGCGTTTGCCTGGTGGATCTCCGGCGACGCCGTCCGTGCCGTCGCCGTGCTCGTCGTCGCGACGCCCTGTCCGCTGATCCTCGCCGTGCCGGTGGCCATCGTCGCCGGCATCTCGCGCGCGGCCAGGGTCGGCGTCCTCGTCAAGGGCGGTGCGGCGCTCGAGACGCTCGGCCGCATCCGGACCCTCGTCGTCGACAAGACCGGGACCCTGACCCATGGGTCCGCGGCGGTATCGCAGATCGTCGCCACCCCCGGATGGACCGAGGCGGAAATCCTGCGGCTGGCGGCCAGTCTCGACCAGGCCTCGCAGCACGCCGTCGCCAGGGCTGTCGTCACCGCTGCGGCTGAGCGCGGGCTCGTGCTCGATCTGCCGACCGAAACACGGGAGGTGCCGGGTGAGGGCGTCGAGGGACGGATCGCCGGGCGGCTCTTGCGCGTCGGCGGCAAGGGCTTCGTCTCGAACGCAATGTCTGACGACGACCGTGCGACGCTGATGGCGGCCGTGCCCGCGGGCGCCTTGACCGTCGCACTGTCCGTCGACGGCGCGTTCGCCGGGCTGGTCTTGATGCGTGATGCGCTCAGGGCGGACGTCTCCGGGACACTGGCCCGCATGCGTACGCTCGGTGTGACGCGGATCGTGCTCGCCACCGGCGACCGAAAGGATGTGGCGGTCGCAATCACTGAAAACCTCGGGATCGACGACATCGCCGCCGATCTCGGGCCCGAGGACAAGATCGCGCTCGTCCGGCGCGAGAAGGCGCGGGCCCCCGTCATGATGGTCGGGGACGGCGTCAACGATGCGCCGGCGCTGGTGGAAGCCGACCTCGGCATCGCCATGGGTGCCAAGGGGGCAGCCGCATCGGCGGAGGCGGCGGACGTCATCCTCCTGCGCGACAGCCTCGACGGGCTGGGCGAGGCGATGGCGATCGGCCAGCGTTCCCGGGCGATCGCGCTCCAGAGCGTCCTTGCCGGGATAGGCCTCTCCGGAATCGGCATGGTGGCTGCCGCGCTCGGCTATCTCCCACCCGTCCAAGGCGCTCTCCTTCAGGAAGCGATCGACGTTGCCGTCATCCTCAATGCCCTGCGGGCCCTTCGTCCGGGCTAGCTGCACCACAAGCCACATCCGAAAGTCCGCATGCGCCTTGATCACATTGGTTAACCCGGATCTCGAGGAACCTGGTCCGCCATCAGGAGGACGATGACGTCATTGCTCGACAGGTCCGGCCACACAGGTGTCGAAATCACTCTCCACGCGGTCATCGCTCAGCAATGTTGATCAGCCTGCCGCGCAACGAGCCAGAAACCTGAGGAATTTTCATGGCGAAAGCTGTCGCGCGAAGCTCAGCTTTAGCCTGCGGTCGACGCGGGAATGCCGCCAACGCCATGATCTGGTCCTGCAGACGTTGATCGGGTCGCGGGGGGTGGGACGTGCTGCTGGCGATGCTGCCCGAACCGATCTGGTGTCCGCGATGCGGGGGCGGATAGGGGCGGCGGCTGTTCACGCAGCCGGACGGTCGGTGGCGGCGTGAGGAAGCCGGAGTTTGAACGGTTTCTGACGGAAGCCGAGAAGGGCCCGCAATTCGTTGCTTTGCGTCACCGCGTGGCTAGTTTCGCCTAGACACGGGAAAGAAATCGATGTCGTCGCAATCCTCGACCACGAAGCTCCTGCATACCCACGTTGTTTGGTCGAAACGCGACGACGTCCGGCGTGCGCTGGCTGCCGGCTTCACAGCGCAGGAAGTTGCGTACATGCTCGCGCTCGCTGACGCTTTGCCGCGATCCCCCGAGGCAGTTGTCTTCCTGCCGATTCAGAGGCTTGATGAGCCCCGCCGCGGCTATGTCCATTCGGACGGCGTTGATAATGTGCAACCGGAATCTTTTCCGGAGGCCGACATCTCATCTCGCCCGCATCTGCCTCTGGCGACAGAGTACCTCGATCGCAACTCTCTGAAAGACGTGCGCGATACCGAACTTCGGGAAATGCTCGACGAGTGCGCGGTCTGGACCGCGAATGCCGAAGATTTTCAAGGATCGCTGATTACGCCGTCGGCTCTCGTATTGTGGAAGGTGCTGATCGCCGAAGAGATCGAGACCGTCGACAGCGCCATTTTGCGCGTCGTGGAGGAGATTGACGACCGGAGGAAGGGCGGGGCGGGGGACGCCGTCCATGCCCCCGGCGAAGAGTCCAGAGGACTGGACGGCGAGAAGACGGACGCCTTCGACGACGAGCACGCACCCGGAGACTGACCAGACTGGGGCTTGTACGTAGTTTCTTGTTCGACCAACTCTGTTACTCGTTCGGAACACCGGCGGGCCGTTGTTCCCGCATCAGGTGAAATCCCAGATACAGAGAATGTTCTTCAATATGCGCATCGATGGCTTCCTTGTCGTCGATTACGACGGAACCGAATGCGCTGATCTCGATGCTGCCGTCGAGGAGGCCAGGGCTTCGGCGAGGGATCTGATCGGCGAGCACATCAAGTCAAACGACCCTTCAGTACTGCTGAACAGCTTCGAAATCACGGACGAGCCCGGCGTCATACTGACGACAAAGAAATTCACCGAGGGACTTCGGGAGGAATTTAAAAGAGCGATAAGATACTGCCGACGCCTTCATTAGTCCTTCCGCCGCGCGGACCGTCAGAAATCGTACAGTGTCGGCTGTTGTTTTCGGGAATGCGCGAAAATCTACCGATGATGTTCTAGAGATCGTGGACCGATATTAGTCCACACGGGGCAAATTCTCGGGTTGTTAATGAATTCGAGAGAATGTTCCATGACGAAGCATCGGAAATCGGGGAGCGGCGTGAACGCGGGGCCGGACGCCAGCGTTCGGAACCAGCTCCTTCGGGGGCTCAGCAATAAGGACATGGAAATCGTCCGCCCGCTTCTGCATCATGTCGACATGCCGAGAAGCATGAAGCTCGACGATCCTGGAGCGAAGGTCGACGACGTCTTTTTCCTTGAATCCGGCATGTGTTCAGTCGTGGTGGTAGGCAAACACGGCGAAAGCACGGAGGCCGGGCATATCGGTCGGGACGGGATGGTCGGTTCAGCCATAGCGTCGGATGTAGATACGTCGCCCAACCAGGCGGTGATGCAGATCGCCGGGGACGGCTGGACGATGTCGGTCAAAGATTTCAAGAAATGTCTCGCCGAGTGCGAAACGCTTCGCAAGTCGGTACTACGCTACGGCCAATCGCTGGGCATCCAGGTCAGTCACACGCTCCTTGCAGCAGCTCGATTCAAGATTCAGCAGCGCCTAGCTCGCTGGCTCCTCATGTGTCACGACCGCGTCGATGGGGACGACCTGGGCATCACGCACGAATTTCTTGCTTTGATGCTGACCGTCCGTCGCTCGGGAGTCACCAACGAGCTGCACGTCCTCGAGGGCATGCACCTTATCAAATCGACCCGCGGCAACGTTCGCGTGCTCGATCGGGAAGGGCTGATCAAACTCGCGTCGGGATCGTACGGCATTCCGGAGGAAGAATACGGGAAGCTGTTCCCGCTGCTCGACGACGGGCGGCTCAACGTCCCCGGTCCCCAGGTCCAGGCCCCGTAAGAGGGGCTGCGGCATCGCACGGTCAGAAACCGCACGGCAACGCCGGACGGACTTCGCTCTTTCTCATGCTCAGGCGTCGATGGGACGCCCACAGAGGAAGGCCGAGATGCAGCAATTCTTCTTCAATACGCGGTCGGGCGGTGTGCTGGTGAGGGATTACGCCGGTCACACGCTTGCACACCTGGACGAGGCGATATCGCAGGCCAGGGAGATGGCGCTGAACATGCGCTATGCCGAAAAGCTGGGGAAGAACATCGGCGCCCGTCAGATCGAGATCTGCGACGACGAGGGGCGGACCGTGAAGATCGTCGCCGTGAAGCACGTCGCCGACAAAGGTGACGCGTCGTGAGCGAGGTCCTCTTTCCCGAACCCGTCGTCACGATGATTTCGCAAGGATTCACGACGACGAGGGCGTTCCGCTGGCACTTGGGTCTGCCAATACAGTGTCTGGCGTCCCGCACCGGCATCGAGGTTGCGCGCCTGCTTGTTATCGAAAGCGGAAGCAGCGCGTCCGAGGACGAGATCGAGGCGATCGCCAAGGCATTGGAGCTGCCGCACGGGGTCTTCCGCGGGTGATGGTGCTGTTTCTCCGCGCCCAGTGCGCGAAGGCTATCTATCGATCCGGATCTTTTTCGAAATGTTGCCGTTGGACCTGGGGGTATTGATGCTCGACCACGTTAATGTCCGTCGGGACGTCGCACCTCCGGAGTCCGCTAGCGACGCTGAATTCGAGGAGATGGCGGTCACGCTTCTCATGCTGGCCAAGCGCATCCGGGCTCTGTTCGGATTGGCTCTTGCTGAGGCGGGGTTCTACAACGGCCAAGATCAACTGCTGGCATGCCTCGTTTACGGGAAACCCGTTGCGGTGTCCGTCCTAGCCGTGTCTCTCGACGTCCGGCCATCCACGATTTCCAAGATGCTGGGTAGTGTCCGCGCTCGTGGTGGAAATTCCGACATTGAAAGGTGTGGCTGAGGCGGTCACCGGATAGGGCGGCTAAGGTGGAGTTGCGAGACTTCAACCTGACCGGAGAACCCGATGACCGAGGACAGACTACCGCTTGCCGAGCTTTTTGCGAAAGCCGGGGACGGCGATTTCCTGAGAACGATAGCCGAGAGCGTGATGCAGCTCCTTATGGAGGTCGACGTTGAAGGCATGATCGGCGCCGGGCGCCACGAACGGACGCAGGAACGGGCGACTTATCGCAATGGCTACCGCGACCGCTCGCTCGACACGCGGCTCGGCTCGTTGCAGCTTCGGATACCCAAGCTTCGGCAGGGCAGCTACTTCCCGCCGTTCCTGGAGCCGAGAAAGCTCTCGGAGAAGGCCTTGGTTGCCGTCATTCAGGAAGCTTGGATCAGCGGCGTTTCCACCCGGCGGGTCGACGATCTGGTACAGGCCATGGGGCTGTCGGGGATCGGCAAGAGCACCGTATCGAAGCTGTGCAAAGACATCGACGAACGCGTCGGCGGCTTCCTCGACCGTCCTCTCACTGGCGACTGGCCCTACCTCTGGCTGGATGCGACCTACCTGAAGCAGCGCGAGGGTGGACGCATCGTTTCGGTCGCCGCCATAATCGCCGTGGCCGTGAACACGGACGGCAAGCGCGAGATCGTCGGCCTTCACATCGGCCCCTCGGAAGCGGAGACGTTTTGGTCGAGCTTCCTCAAGAGCCTCGTGCGCCGCGGCCTGTCCGGCGTGAAGCTCGTGATCTCGGATGCTCACGAAGGGCTGAAAGCCGCCATTCGCCGGGTGTTCAGCGCCTCCTGGCAGCGCTGCCGGGTGCATTGGATGCGCAACGCCCTGTCGTATGTCCCGAAGGCGCAGCAGAGCATGGCGGCGGCCGCGCTGCGCCAAGCCTTCGCCCAGCCCGATCGTGCTAGCGCCAGCCAGGCGCTGCGCCACGTCGCCGACCAGCTTCGGGGAAAGTGTCCAAAGCTCGGGGCCTTCATCGACAACAGCGAGACCGACGTGCTGGCGCACATGGATTTTCCCAGTCAGCACCGGACCCGGATCCATTCGACGAATTCCCTGGAGCGCCTGAACAAGGAGGTGAAGCGGCGTGCCGACGTCGTCGGAATCTTCCCGAACGAGGGATCCATCATCCGGCTCATCGGCGCCGTCCTTCTCGAGGCCAACGACGAATGGCAGATCCAGAACCGCTACATGCAGACCGAACCCATGGCCGACCTCATGGCCATGGGCAACACTGCAAAACCCGAACAGATTTCCACCGAAGTCGCCTGAAACGGAGCCGCTTCAGCTACACTCAATTTCCACCACGTTGACGGACACGACCAGATGCTGGATCGCCTGACCGACAGGGGATTGGTCAAGCGACGACAGGTCGACCAGGATAGACTGCTAACGCTTGTGTGCCTTACTGTGGAAGGAGAGCATGCTCAGGCGGAAATTAGGCAGCTTTGGGCGACAGTCTGTCGCCAGGTGACTGCCGGAATGCAGGGAGATCCAAGTGCCATGGTGCTTCAGCTGGGGAGTCTCAGCGACAGGCTGTCCGCCCGGCTGATGAAGCTGAGGTGAACTCACGGGAGGCCACAATGTCGGCTGAAAGGGAAATACACGACCTGAATCTGGGCGGGGTGGACTTGCCTCGTGCGATATAGGTGGCGGCGGACAGCCCGGCGAAGCTGCCGCCGATGATGATCGCTTCTTGCCGCATTGGGCGCGTCCTCGAAGTTGCAATGGCTGGCGCGCCGGCACAGACGCGCATGGACGTCGGCGCTGAGGACGGCGAGTGTCACGCCGCCCAGTCGCCGGAGAAGCAGGGATTCGGCGAAGGCCTCGTCCATCGCGGCGTGCACCGCCTCTTCCACCAGGCGCTTCCAACGCCCGACCTCAGAGGCCGGGCGCTCATCAATACAGCCGATGCCGAATTAGAGCATGATCCCGAAAGGTGGGTTCCGGCTTTCGGAAAAGACCATGCGAGGACAAGGA
The DNA here is from genome assembly GCF_019973775.1 of Aureimonas sp. SA4125. Classification (NCBI taxonomy): domain Bacteria; kingdom Pseudomonadati; phylum Pseudomonadota; class Alphaproteobacteria; order Hyphomicrobiales; family Aurantimonadaceae; genus Aureimonas; species Aureimonas sp. SA4125. The sequence goes on from NZ_AP025032.1 coordinate 2,317,022, forward strand.
CCTAAAGCGGGTCGGCGATTCGAAGAAAAGCCATCCCGCGTTAGTGCGCCATCATCTCGGTGACGATCTGTTTCGCGTCGAGCGAGGACGGGTAGTAGGTCGGCCAGTTCGTGACCTCCTCCAGGAGGGCGGCACGATCGTTGCCCCAGTAGAGGTGGTAGTGATCGGCCTTGGCCTGCGCGATCCCGTGGTCGCTGAACTGGATGAACTGCGGTGCCTCGGCGTCGCCGTCGTTCTTCTTGAAGATGAAGCGGACGCCGCGGTTGCCCTTCTTGTAGGTGAGGGTCTCGTGGCCGTCGTAGGCATAGGTCCCCTTCAACGGCTTTCCGTCCCGGTAGAAGGTCACGACGTCGCCATGGATCGTGATGCGCTCCACATCCGTGCGATAGCCGGTCTCGTACTCCGCCTTGACCTCCTCGGCACCCATCGTGCCGCTCTCGGCCTTGTGCGCCCAGACTGGATCCAGCGTGCCGTCCTGGAGATAGGGATACAGCGACTGCCAGTCGCCGGCGTAATCGGACAACGGGCGGTCCTGGATCTGGCTGTCCTCGAAATAGCCCGCGTAGATCTTCGGATCGCCATGACTATGGGCGTGGCCTACATGGCCGTCGCCCTCATGGACGACGCCGCTGCCTCCGGCGACGGCGATGTTGTAGGGCATGCCCTCGACGGCAATCGTCCCGGCTTCCTTCAGCGTGTCCTTGGCGATGCGGCGGACCATTCCGGCCTTGGGGTCGCTCATGACCACCTCGTTCCCCGCCATGGCGAGCCGCGGACGGGGGTCGTTCCAGTGCCCGTCCATGGAGTAGGGCTCGGTCGCCCGGGCGCTCCTTTCGACCTTGCCCTTCAGGACGTCGATCTGGTGGAGCGTGCCATCCTCGGTCAGCACGTATCCAAAGCGGGCATTGGCAGGATCGAGGGCGAAGTCGATGCGCCGGAAGGGGAGCTCGATGTGGCGGAAGTGGGGTTCGTCGGCGGGATCGACGACGACCAAACCCTTGGCGCCGTAGTTGCCGAGGAACACCTGCATGCTCTTGGAGCCGAGGAGGGTTCCCGTGGCCTCGCCCGCGGGCAGGTCCGCCGGATATGGCAGCATCTTGAACGACGGTCCGTCGGTGCCCGCGGTGACGGTGAGGATGCCCTCCTCGCAACCCGTCGCGAGATAAGCGCCGGAGAACGCCTCGCCGTGGATGCCGGTGCAGGTCGCGATCTCGCCGACGGGTGTGCCGTCCACCTTCACCTGTTGCAGGCCGAGGCGCGTGGGCGCCGCATCGCCTTCGACAGGGACATCCGAGGCGACGCTCGTCACCCAGAATTTGCCGATCGGGGCTGCATAGCCATGATGTGCCCGCGCCTGGGGAAGGCGGGACGCTTCGACTTTGCCCTCTGCGAGGTCATGCGCGTCGACGATCTCGGCATATCCGCCCCGGTCGAAATTGATCACCACCTTGCCGCCGTGGTCGATCAGGTGAAAGGGGCGTGGCCCCGTGAGCGACCCTTCCAGAGCCACCGGATCGGCGATGGCGATGTCTGAATGCTCGCCATGGGAGTGAAGGACGATGCCGCTCTTGAAGAAGTGCACGGCATCATTGTCGGACTGGACGGCTGCGACCGCTGCGCCGTTGTCGACGCCGTAGATCTTGCTTTGCCCGGTCGTCTTGAACGTCCACCGCTTGTTCGGCTCGGTGAGGTCGAACGCCGTAATCTTCGGATCCGCGTGATCGCCGACGAAGACGCGATAGAGCGTGACGTCGTCACGGTCTCGCTCGGCTTCCTGTGCCATGGCGTTGGCTGCCAGGATCAGTGAGATGCCCGTAGCGCAGGCAAGTGTTCGCAGCATTGTCTTCTCCATGAAGTTGCGATGGTGGGGGGTGGGGGTGGAGCTCGGGCGCGCTCAGTCGGCAGCAAAGGCCGTGGCGATGGTCTGCGCATTGTGGCGCATCATGTCCGCGTAGGTCGGCGCAGGTTCGTCCTCGGTCGAAAGGGCGTCCGAGTAGAGTGTTCCGCTGAGGGTGAATCCCGCCTCGGAGGCGATCTGCTCGACCAGACGCGTGTTCGAGATGTTCTCGGCGAAGACCGCCACCGCACGCCGCGCGCGGATCTCCCGGATCAGGGATGCGACATCCGCCGCCGGCGCCTCCGAGCCCGTCGACACGCCCTGTGGCGACAGGAACGTCACGCCGTAGTCGCGCTCGAAGTACCGAAAGGCATTGTGGCCGATCACGCCGACGCGTCGGTCGGCAGGAATGTCGGCGATGGTCTGCTTGATCTGTGCATCGAGAGCCGAAAGCGTCCCGTGGCAGGTCGCGGCATTGGCCTCGTAATCCGCGCAGTTGGTGCTGTCCGCGGTGCAGAACGCCCGGGTGATGTTCCGGACGTACACTTTCGCATTCGCGATCGACTGCCACGCATGTGGGTCGTTGGGCGTGGCGTGAAAACTCGCCTGGCCATTGATGAAGTGGTAGTGGCCGCCGTTGGGGTCTTTCAGGACATCGGCGCCTTCCGCAAGTTCGACCATGGGCGCCTTGGTGCCGCTCGACTCGACGAGGCGCGGCAGAAAGCCTTCGAAGGAAAGGCCGTTGACGAGCACGACGTCGGCACGGGCGAGGGCCCTCGCGTCGGCCGGACGCGGCTCGTAGACATGCGCGTCCGCGTTCGGCCCGACGAGCGTGGTCAGTTCGATGTGTTCGCCGCCGACCTGCCGGGCGAAATCCCCAATGATGGAAAAGCTGGCGACGACGCTCAGGGGCTCGGCCGCAGCGACCGTCGGCAAGGAAGTTGCAGCAAGGCAAGTTGCCGGTCCGAACGTCAGGCGCAGTGACTTCACAGGTTGCCTCATCGATTCAGGCGGTTCGCCGGGCGGCGTTCCGGCAGTGCGTCGGGGCCACACGGCCCCAGGACGGTCGCGGTCCGCGCCCGCCGTCAGAAGTCCGCGTGGCCCTTCAAGGCGCGGCTCCGGCAATCTGCTGTTCGCCCGCGTCCACCGCGACCGTCTTCATCCTCCTACATGTAATGTAATATCTTTACAACACCGAATCCGTCGCAAATCGTCGTCATTGGATAGAAGGCTTCGAACCCGGGGATTCTGGCCGACGGTGCGAACCGCGCTTCGGCGCTCACCGCCGCAGGACGACGGCCAACACGAACAGGGCGCCTGCGGCGGAGGTGACGATCCCGACGGGGAGTTCCTGCGGTGCAAGGACGACGCGGCTGGCGAGATCGCTGACCAGAAGCAGGATGGCGCCGAGAAGTGCGGAGGTCGCGACGAGCGCTCCGTGGCGCACGCCGACGAGGGCGCGGGCGAGGTGCGGCACCATGAGGCCGACGAAGCCGATCACGCCTGACAGGGCAACCAACGAAGCCGTGGCCAGCGCCGCAAGGGCGAAGACAAGAAGGCGCAGCTTTCCGACATCGACGCCGAGGGAGGTCGCGGTTTCCTCGCCGCCGAGGAGGGCGTCCAACCGGCTGCGAAGTGCCAGTCCTGTGCCGACCGCAAGCACGGTCCCGAAAATTCCGCAGGTTGCTCCAGCTCGCCAGGCCGAGCCCTCCCGCTGTCCAGAACAGGACTGAGTAGGCCGCCCTCTGGTCGCCGGAGAAGACCATCCAGGTCGTCAGCGCGCCGAACAGGAAGGACACCGCCAGTCCGGCAATCACCAGCCGCTCCGGTCCCCGGCCGTCCTGGCGCGTCATCAGCGTCAGGACCGCGGCCGCCGACACGAGCGCACCCGCGAAGGCGGCTGCGGGGAGGGTCCAGACGCCGAGCCGGTCGCCAAAGACGGTGATGACCGACACCGCCCCGGCCGCAGCTCCCGAGGAGAGGCCGAACAGGAAGGGATCGGCGAGGTCGTTGCGCGTCGTCGTCTGGAGAAGTACGCCGACGACGGCGAGACCGGCTCCGACACAGATGGCGAGGAGGACGCGCGGCAGCCGGAGGTCGAGGACGATCCGGGCGATCGGCCCGGAGATACCGTCGCCGATCCCGAGCGCTCCGGCGAGAACCCGCAAGACGTCGCTTGCGTCCAGCGGCGTGGAGCCGAAGGCGATGCCCGCGATCGCCAGGATGAGAAGGAGGCTCGCCCCGGCGACCAGAACAAGCGCGAGAAGGCCCGGCTTCGATGCGAAGGTCTTCACTGCGCCGCAAAGTCAGCGGGATGCAGGGCTCTGGCCAGGGCCTCGACGGCGTCGATGTTGGCGGGGCCGGGCGTGATCTGCTCGTAGCGCAGCGGCAGGAAGCGCTCGTTCCTGACTGCGGTCGTCTCGCTCATCGCTGGATGTCGCTTCAGGAAGTCGAGGAGCTTGGCGTATCCGGCGCCGTCCTGGTAGTCGAGGAGGACGAGGAACTCGGGGTTCCGGACCGCCACGTCCTCCCACGACGTCGTGCCCCAGCTCATGTTTATGTCGCCGAGCACGTTGGTGCCGCCCGCGGCTTCGATCAGGGCCGTCGGCATCGCGAACTTGCCCGCCGTGAACGGCTTGTCCTCGCCGGAATCGTAAAGGAATACGGAGACGGGCGTCTTGCCCTTCACCGCGTCCGACACCTTGGCGACCCGGTCCTTCCAACCCGCGACCAGCGCCCTGGCCTCGCTCTCCTTGCCGAAGATCGTGCCGAGCGCGATCTCGTCGCCGTACAGGAGATCCATCGAGGCACGGGGCCGGGCCTTGTCGACTTGGGCGCAGCTTTCGGTGAGGACGTAGGTGGCGATGCCCTTGGGCGCCAACGTGTCCGGCGTCACCTCGCCGCCGGGCTTCATGCCGTAGTGCCAGCCGGCCATGAAGAAGTCGGCGTCGGCGGCGATCAGGGTTTCCATCGTCGGGTACTTCGGTGCGAGCTCGGGGAGCGCTCCCTTCGCCGCATCGAAGGCGGGTGTCGTCTTGTACCAACCGGAGACGCCCGTGACCCCGGCCATATGAGGCTGGAGACCGAGCGCAAAAGCCATCTCGCTCATGTTGAGATCGTGGACGACGGCGCGCTCGGGCGCCTTGTCGAAGGTCAGCATGCGCCCGCAGTTCTCGACCGCCACGGGGAAGGCCAGCGCGGGCGCGGCGAGAACGAGCGACGCCACGAGGGCGATGTGGGGCAGGGCGCGCATGGCGATCTCCGGGGGTAAGTTCAGGCTGCGGGGGTGTCGAAAACCAACAGCGGGCGGCCGGTCGACGGATTGGTGAAGGGGAAGCAGTCCATCGCGAAAACGCTGCGGACGGTCGCTGCCGACAGGGCGGCGGCCGGATCGCCGTGCGCGACGAGGCGCCCGGACTGCATGACGGCGACGCGATCGGCGAAGGGCGTGACGAGCGCGAGGTCGTGCAAGACCGCGACGACTGTGATCCCGAGGCCGCGGGCCAGATCCAACATGTCAGCGCGTGCCAGCGGGTCGAGATGATTGGTGGGCTCGTCGAGGATCAGGATCGACGGCTCCTGCGCCATCGCGCGGGCGATCGCAGCGCGCTGGCGCTCGCCGCCGGACAGGGTCGCGAGGCGACGATCGCCGAGGCCGTCGAGGCCGACACGCTCGCACGCCCGTTCCACCACGACGGCATGGCGTTGGTTCGGGCATCGGCCGTGATGGGGGATGCGCCCGAGGCCGACATAGTCGACAACCGTCAGCCTTCCATCCGGCAGGTCGCTCTGGCCGACGACGGCGATCAAGCGGCCACGATCGACAAGCGGGATCTGGGCGAGGTCACGCCCGTCAATCGAGATCGATCCCTTGCTGGGTCGGACCTTGCCGAACAGGAGGCGCAGCAATGAGGTCTTGCCGGCTCCATTGGGTCCGACGATCGCCAGCCGCTCCCCGGGAGCGACCTCGAGATCAACCTCCTGAAGAATGGGGCGGCCATCGCGCGTGATCAGGTGGATCGATGCGACAGAGATTCGACCTGCTTCTGTCGGCAAGCGCATGGGTTTCAATCCGATAACAGAAAGGCGCGACATGCCGGACAGCGTTCGCACGGGACCCTCGGAGGTTGGACAGTGTCAGTGCACCCCGTAATGTTATCCTATTACAAATACAAGCCTGAAACTTCCAGAAAACCGGGCTTGCTTGCGGTTCGAACAGGAACATTTGTGATGTCACAACAGCTTCGGCGATCGGCGCTTCGGGGATCGGCTCTCCAGCGCTTGGGCTTCGTCGTCGCTCCCATCTCCGTGCTCTGGCTGTTCGTCGCCTTCGCATTGGACGCCTTCGCGTGACCTTCTCGGCGATGCCCGCCGTCCGGCTTCCATTGAAAAGCGCGGGATCGCCCAATCTCGGAACAGGTGAGAACAATTCGGGCACAGCGGCGGTTTAGGGCATCGCTGCGATCAAATCCAAGTCAATGAGGCTCTGCGCGCTGGCCCGTATTGCCTCTTCCTTCGGGCGCGGCCGTAGTTCCCGACCGACTGGACGATCTGCAGGCGAAACGCTCGTCCAGCCCGAGCGCGGAGCCATTGCCGGGATCGAGGCCGAGGAAGCGCTTCACTTTCGGATCGGATCGGGCCGTTCACCGCCCGAAATGTGGGCGCTACCAGCTCAAGAACGTCAATGCATGGCGGACCTCCACGCGACGCTGGTGCGGCTTCGGGCAGGCGATGCCGACGATCTCCGGATCGCGACCTGGCTTATCGGCGGACACATGGACGATCACCGCGCAATCTTCGTGCGACGCATCCAACGTGATGACGCGTGGAAGAGGGTAGGTGTGCTGAGGATCCATAGGCCGCCCGACATGCGCCCATCACCGTCGATATATAAGTTGCATAAGATAGATTATGGAACCTAGCGGATGATGCCCTGGCGCCGGACGCTGGTTGCTGACCAATGCTCGCAATGGAGAGCGGACGGGAATGTCCCTCTTTCGCACGCCCCACTGACGCTCGATGGCGGACGCGATCGTGAGACGCCCGGCCCCACAGGCTCTCGCGACCCGCGGTGTCCAACGGTTGAGACGCAGCTCACGCCATTGCGATGTCACTCTCTCTGTACGTTCCTCTGGGCTGGCCCAGTTGCAATGCGACGGCGTCGGCCGCTGTGGCTGGTGCGATTTTTCGGGAGTGCCGCAATGACCCATGTGCTGCATGCCTCCAAGACGCGTTCCGGCGCGCACCGTCTCGTCATCCGCGAGCTTGGCCCCGAACAGGTCGGGGCAGCGTTTCGCAAGGGCCTCGACGATTTCCGTCAGAAGCCGTCGCACTACGTGTTTCTGTGTCTCGTCTATCCGCTGATGGGGCTGGTCATCGGGTTGTGGACCTCGGGCAACGAAGCGCTGCCGTCGCTCTTTCCACTGGTCGGCGGCTTCGCGCTGCTCGGCCCGATCGCCGCGCTCGGGCTCTACGAGATCAGCCGGCGGCGCGAAGCGGGCCTCGATACCGCGTGGCGCCATGCCTTCGATGTCCTGCGTTCTCCCTCGATCGTCCCGATCGCGGCGCTGGGTGTCGTCCTGATGGCGATCTTCTTCTGTTGGATCATGAGCGCCCAGGCGCTCTTCGATTGGGCCTTCGCCGGCCAGGAAACTCAATCCGTGCCGGGTTTCGTCGCCGATCTCTTCGGAACGGCGCGTGGCTGGACTCTGATCGTCGTCGGAAATCTCGTCGGTTTGGGCTTCGCGCTCGTGACACTCTGCATCAGCGTCGTGTCGTTTCCGCTGCTTCTCGACCGCCCGGTCAGCCTCCTGCAGGCCGTGGAAACCTCGCTGCGAGTCACGGCCCGGAACCCGAAGGCGGTCCTTCTCTGGGGGCTGATCGTCGGTACGGCGCTCTTTGCCGGTTCCATCCCGCTGTTTGCCGGTCTCGCCGTCGCCGTTCCTGTCCTCGGCCACGCGACATGGCATCTCTACCGGGCTGCTGTGGAACCGGAAGCAAATCTCTCGCGCAGCGACTGAAAGCGCGAGCGCCCGTCAGTCGATCGCGAACTCGTGCGTGAGACCGTCATATCCCGGGCGCACATGCTCTGGCAGGCTGGCGCAGAGCGTGGCGTAGTCGAGCGGCGTATGCATGTGCGTCAGCGTCGCGCTGCCGACGCCCAGCCGGCCGATCCAGTCCAGTGCCTGGTCGAGCGAGAGATGGCTGGGATGCGGGCGGTACTGCAGCGCGTCGATGACGATATGCTCGGCGCCCGCAAGGGCATCGACAGCCGCCGGCGGAAAATCACTGACATCGGTGCAGTAGGCCAGCGGCCCGACGCGGAAGCCGAGCGAATGAAGCGAACCATGACTCTGCCGGAAGGCGGTGATGGCGAGCGGCCCTCCCGGCCCGTCGATTGTAAAGCCTGCGCCCGGCTCGATCGGCACGTGGCGAACGATCGGCCTGTAGGCACTGCCGACGGGTGTCTCGTAGCAATAGCCGAACCCCGCGACGAGGCGTTCATGCGTCTCGGCGTCGGCGTGGACGGGAATGAGCGACCTGGAATCGAGATTGTAGCCGCGCACGTCATCGAGCCCGTGGATATGGTCGGCGTGGGAATGCGTGATGAGGACCGCGTCGAGCCGGGATACCTTGGCCGAGAGCATCTGCAGACGAAAGTCCGGACCGCAGTCGATCGCCACCACCGTCTTTCCCTCGGGCGTGATCCGCTCGAGCAGCGCCGAGGCACGGCTGCGCCGATTGCGGGGATTTGCCGGATCGCAGGCCCCCCAGTCTCCGGTGATGCGCGGCGTTCCGGGCGACGAGCCGCAGCCGAGGATCGTCAAACGCAGCGTCGCGCTCACGGCAGGTCGTTCCGCCGGGGATCGGGTACCTTGCCAAATAGGCGGAAGAAGTTGTCGGACGTCGTCGTCGCGATCGTTTCGAGATCGACGCCTTTGACCTCGGCCAGCACGGCAGCCGTCTCGCGGGTGAAGGCTGGTTCGTTGCGCCGGCCGCGGTGCGGCGGCGGCGCGAGATAAGGTGCATCCGTCTCGACGAGAAGCCGCTCCATCGGCACCTTTGCCGCAATGGCGCGCAGCTCTGCCGAGCCCTTGAAGGCGAGAATGCCGGAAAAGGAGACATGGCCGCCGAGGGCGACGCCGGTGGCGGCGAGTGCCGGGCCGGAGGAGAAGCAGTGCAGGATGAAGGGGAAGGCCCCCTTCCCGGTCTCGTCCTCGAGGATCGCCGCCATGTCGTCGTCGGCCTGGCGCGAATGGACCACCAGCGGCAGTCCTGTCTCGCGCGCAGCGGCGATGTGCCGGCGAAACACCTGTCGCTGCAGGTCGTGCGGCGCGCGATCGTGAAAATAGTCGAGCCCGGCCTCGCCGATGGCGACGATCTTGGGATGCGCGGACAGTCGCACGAGTTCGGCGGTCGGCACGTCCGGTTCCTCGGCCGCGTTGATGGGATGCGTGCCGACGGAAGCATAGACAGCAGGATGCGCCTCGGCGATTGCCGTCAGGCGGTCGATCTTCGACACAAGGGTCGAGATCGTCACCATCAGCTTGACGCCGGCCGCAGCCGCACGGTCCACAAGTTCGTCGCGCTCGCCGTCGAAATCGGGAAAATCCAGATGACAGTGGCTGTCGACGATGAAGACGCCCGCCATCAGGCGACGTCCGGTTCCACGAAGCGCGGAAAAACGCCCTCGGGCACCGGAAGCGGCCGCCCCGATACGAGCGTCGCCTCCGGCACCAGCTCGCCGAAGGTTCGTTCGTCCTCGCCGACGCCCAGAAGGTCCAGCATCTTCGCCATCGAGCCCGGCATCACCGGCTGCAGCAGGATCGACACGCGCCGGAGGATCTCGGCCGTCACGTAGAGGACCGTCGCCATCCGCGCCGGATCGCTCTTGCGCAGCGCCCAGGGCTCCTGGCCGGCGAAATACCGGTTGGCATCGGCTACGACGCCGATGATCGGCGCCAGCATATGGTGCATCTCCTGCCGGTCGATCGCCTCGCGCGCCGTCTGCAGCAACGACGCACTCGCCAGGAGGATGGCCTCATCCGCCTCGGTGAAGGCGCCGGGGGTCGGCACGCGCGACTCGCAATGCTTCGAGATCATCGACAGCGAGCGCTGGGCGAGATTGCCGAGGTCGTTGGCAAGTTCCGAGTTCGTGCGGTTGACGATCGCCTCGTGCGAATAGTTGCCGTCCTGGCCGAACGGCACCTCGCGCAGGAAGAAGTAGCGGAACGGGTCGAGCCCGTAGGCCTCGATGAGATCGAAGGGATCGACGACATTGCCGACCGACTTCGACATCTTCTCACCGCGGTTGAAGACGAAGCCGTGCGCGAAGACACGCTTGGGCAGCGGCAGTCCGGCCGACATCAGGAAGGCCGGCCAGTAAACCGTGTGGAAGCGCACGATGTCCTTGCCGATGACGTGGAGGTCCGCCGGCCAGAAGTCGCTCCGGGCCCCCTCCTCCGGAAATCCCGTCGCCGTCAGGTAGTTCGTCAGGGCGTCGACCCAGACATACATGACATGCTTCTCGTCGCCCGGCACCGGGATGCCCCAGTCGAACGTCGTGCGCGACACCGAGAGGTCGCGCAGGCCCGACTTGACGAAGGAGACGACCTCGTTGCGCCGCTCCGACGGCCCGATGAAGTCGGGATGGGTGTCGTAATGGGCGAGCAGCCTTTCCTGGAAGGCGGACAGACGGAAGAAATAGCTCTCCTCCTCGACCCAGGTGACCGGCGTACCCTGCGGCCCGAAGCGCTTGCCGTCCTCGCGCAGCACCGTCTCGTCCTCGGCGTAGTAGGCCTCGTCGCGCACGGAATACCAGCCGGAATAGGCGTCCTTGTAGATGTCGCCGGCATCCTGCATGCGCTTCCAGATCGCCTGGCTGGCGATCTTGTGGCGGGCTTCGCTGGTGCGGATGAAATCGTCGTTCGAGCCGCCCAGGACGGCGGCCATGCGCTTGAACTCCGCCGCATTGCGATCGGCGAGGTCCTCGACCTCGATGCCTTCGGCCCGCGCCGTCTGCAGCATCTTCATGCCGTGCTCGTCGGTACCGGTGAGGAAGAGGACGTCATAGCCGTCGAGCCGCTTGAAGCGCGCCACTACGTCGGTCGCGATCAGTTCGTAGGCATGGCCGATATGCGGCTTGCCGTTCGGATAGGAAATCGCCGTGGTCAGATAATAGCGTTCGGCCATAGGGCTTTCTTGCGAGTCGCGTTGAGAGCGTTCAATCCAGTCGGACATAGGGCATTAGAGCCCTCGCCTCAATGCGCTGCGCGCCGTCGATCAGGCGACGGCGGCTCGAAGGCTGAAGACGGCGTGGAACAGGCTGACCAGCATCTGCTTGCGGTCGAGATTGTAGGCAAGGCCCTCCCGCAGCCGCTGGCTCTCCGCCATCCACAGCGCGGCGAAGCGCCCGGCATGGGCCCCGTCTGCACCGGCAAGCCGGGCCTCGGCCTCGTGCGCGATCCATTTGAAGACGGCGTCCAGCATCAGCTCGAAGGCCGATTCCCGCCCCTTTTGCGTCAGGACGTCCGCAAGTCCCTGGATCGCCTGCCAGTCCGGCTCATCGGCGGTGTAGAGCTCGCGGATCTTCGCCTCGATCTCGAGCCCGCCATTGGCGATGAGCGAGACGGCGGTGCGCACGCTGCCGCCGGCAAGCCCGATGGCGCCGGTGATCTCGGCCTCGCCGAAGGTCGTCGGCATGGAATGCAGCGCCGCCGCCATGTCGGCCTCGCCAAGGCCGTCGAAGCGCAGGACGCGGCATCGCGAGCGGATCGTCGGGAGGAGCCTCCCCGGCAGATGGTTGGTGATGAGGAAGATCGAGCGCTCCGGCGGCTCCTCGAGGATCTTCAGGAGAGCATTTGCGGCATTGCGGTTCATGTCGTCGGCGGGATCGATGAGGGCGATCCGCCACTGGCCGCCGCCGGTCGTCGTGCGGAAGAAGCGGTTGAGCTTGCGGATCTCCTCGACCGTGATCTGCGTCTTGAAGCCGCCGCCGCGCTCGGCCGCGGGTCGGGTGATGTGAACGAGGCCGGGATGCCCCCCGCCGGCGATCTGACGTGCCACCGGGCTTTCCGGATCGGCGACGGGCTCGGCCGAACCCGGTGACAGTTTCGGCGAGAGGAGATACCGCGCGAAGGCAAAGGCGGCGGTCGCCTTGCCGATGCCGCGCGGCCCCTGCAGAAGCCAGGCGTGGTGGAGCTTGCCGCTTTGGTGGGCACCGACGAGCGCTGCCCATTGCGTCGCATGGCCGAAAAGGCGTGACCGGGCAGCCGGCGACGGGACGTCGGGAAGCGAGTCGTGATCCTCGCGGGCTTCGACCGTGCTCTCACTCATGACGACCGTCCGCGCCGAGGATCTGGCCCGTCTCGCCGAGCCGGCGGCCGCTCTTCTGGAGAGCGCTGATCTCCAGCCGTTCGGCGACGAGAAAGCCGATCTCGGCAGAGATTTCGTCAGCCGGCCTTGCCGCATCGATGACGACGCAGCGGTCGGGCTCGGCCCGGGCTATACCAAGAAAAGCGTTGCGGCGCGCCTCGTGCAGCCCAAGGCTTTCCCGCTCGAAGCGATCGGGCACGCTCTCGCCGCGGCGCCCGGCGGCGCGGCCGAGCCCCTCGCGGGCGGGAATGTCGAGGATCAGCGTGAGGTCCGGCACCAGCCCGTCGAGAACCGCTCTCTCGAGCCCATCGAGGACTACCCTGTCGACCCCGGCAAGGCCCTGGTAGACGCGGGTCGAATCGTGGAATCGGTCGCAGAGGACAACCTTGTCGGCAGCCAGCGCCGGAGCGATGACGGCGGCGATATGATCGATGCGGGCCGCCGCAAACAGGATCGTCTCGATCTCCGCTCCCAGCGCCTCGGCGGCACCGGAAAGGATGATCTGCCGCACGGCGTCGGCCCCGGGCGAACCACCGGGCTCGCGCGTCACGACGACGGGAATGCGGCGTCGGCGCAGCGTTTCCGCGAGACGATCGATCTGGGTTGTCTTGCCGCTCCCCTCCCCGCCCTCGAAGGTGATGAAGAAACCGGTCAAAGCCCGCGCCCGATGCTGGGCAAGGTCAAAGCGATCTGATCCATCCAAAAGCCAATTCCTGGGCCGCATCGAGCGCGCGTGCGGCAAAGGTGCCCTGCTCGACGCTCTCGGCGGCAAAAAGCGGCTGGGCGATGCTCACCCTGCCGTCGATCAGCACCTCGATCTGCCCGACCTCGGCACCGGCGACAACCGGTGCCAGGAGCGGCCCGGCATAGCGGACACGCGCGGAAACCCGCTCCGGATGGTCCTGCGGCACATAGGCGACGAGCGGAGTGCGGGTCAGCAACGACACCTCGGCCTGACCACCACCGAAGACGGTCGCCGAGCCGACACGCACACCCGCTGCGAACAGTTCCCGACGACGAAACGAGGTGTTCGACCAGTCGAGCAGGCGCCTCGCTTCCTCGGTCCGGTCCTTGATGCTCTCCAGGCCGCCGAGGACGATGATGGTCGTGCGCCCCTCGCGCTCGGTCACGCCGACAATCGAATAGCCTGATGCCTCGGTATAACCCGTGCCCATGCCGGTCGCGCCGATGTTCATCGGCAGGAGCGGATTGCGGTTGCGCTGAAAGATCTTGTTCCACTCGAAGCTCGGCTCCGCGTAGATGCCGTAGAACTGCGTGTGGGTCGACCGGATGTGCCGGGCGAGCCGCACGAGGTCGCGAGCGGTGACCGCCTGCCCTTCGGCCGGCAGGCCGGTCGGATTGACGAAAGTGGAGCGAGAAAGCCCGAGCCTTGCCGCGGTCTCGTTCATCAGTCCGGCAAAGGCCTCCTCGGAGCCCGCCATGCCCTCGGCGAGGATGATCGCGGCATCGTTCGCCGCCTGAACGATGGTCCCGCGGATGAGTGCTTCGACGGCGACGCTGGAATTGAGCTTGGCGAACATGGTTGAGGTGCCGGAGGGCGCGCCGCCCGTCCGCCAGGCGTGTTCGCTGACGGTGAACTCCTGGGTCGGCGACAACCTGCCGGCCTCGATCGCCTCGAACACCACTTCCATCGACATGAGCTTGGCGAGGGATGCCGGGGGAAAGCGGGTATCGGCGTCCTTTTCGAAGAGCACCGCGCCGGTCTCGCCGTCCACGATCAGCGCTTGCCTGGCCTTGGTCTCGAGACCAGCCGGTTCGGCGCCGAGCGCCGCGGATGCCGAGATCAGGCAGGCAAGAACGAGAGAACCGAGAGTGGCCCCGATGCGGCGGGTCCGGGCATGGCGGGAGACGACGAAGGCTGACATCGGCTTCTTGAAAAGGGAGTGCAAGTCGACCGCTGGGGTCCAGCCTTCCCTATCAGACTCTGGCGAAGAGGTCATGTGTCTGAAGCCGCAGGCGCGACCATCCCTTCGGCAGGGTCGCGGCGGCTTCAGTCGCGCAGGACGAAAGCGCCGTCGGCACCAGCCTGCCAGAGGGCCTGCAGAAGGCCGTCGACATCTGCGCCGGGCGCTGCATCGATCGCGAGCGACACCGACAGCGGCTGGTCCGGAATGCCCGCGTCGACCACCAGGCGGCCGCGGCCCTCGGCGATCTTGCGGACGGCGGCAACGAGTGCCTGATCCTCGACGAGGCCGATCTCGATACGCTCCGGCGCGCCGCCTGCCGCGATGGCCGCGAGTGCGCCGGCAGCACCGGTGCGGCCGGGGGCGGCGGCATAGGAGGAGGCAACGAGCTGATACGAGGCAGCGGGCGGCGTCGGAAGGGGCGCAGCGCCGATATCGGGCGCTTCGGCCTGCGAGATGATGGAATCGACGCTGACGGCGCCGCCCGGAAACAGCGAGCCCGGAGTGCGGGCCGCAGCTGTCGCTGCCGGGATCGCCGCGGGCCGCACGCCGGGCAGGCCGATCGCCTGGACGCGGGCGGCTGCCGAACGGGGGGCGGAAGCATAGGAGAGACGCGAGGGAGCCTCGTTCGAGGCGACCATCACGCCGCTCGCCATGCCATCGTTCAGAGGGGAAGCGCTGCCCGGACGATAGCTCGCCATCAGGATGGCGGTATCGTCGCCGTCAACGGGCGCCTTGCCGACATACTCGACCTTCACGTCGCCGACGCCGTCGGACTTGTAGCCGAGAAGCTCGGCGGCGCGGGAGGAGACATCCAGGACCCGGTCGGCGACATAGGGGCCGCGGTCGTTGACACGCACCATGATGCTGCTCCCCGTCTTCCGGTTCGTGACGCGGGCATAGGACGGAAGCGGAAAGGTGGGATGGGCGGCAGAAAGCCCGAACATGTCGTAGATTTCGCCATTGGCGGTCAGCCGGCCGTGGAAGCTGGCGCCGTACCAGGAGGCCTTGCCGCTCTTGACGTAGCCGGGCTGGTCCTTGGGATAGTACCATTTGCCGCGCACTTTGTAGGGCTTGCCGATCTGCGCCCGGCCGCCGCCCTTGGGTACGACCTTCAGGTCGGTGACGCGGGGACTGGCGGCCACGCCGTATTCCTTCGAAGAGAAGGACTCGTTCGGATCGCTCTTGATCCGCTCATGCGTCGTGCCGCCGTGGGTCGAAGACCCGGACTGGCAACCCGAAATGGCGACGGCGGAGAAAAGAACCGAAACGGCCACGGCGCGTCGCAGAGCGGGTTTGGCCATGATCATAAGTCCCCTGGCTTTCGTCGACGAGGTCATTGTGCAAAGGGTCCGAAAGCCCCCGCCTCGGTCCCACTCCTGTCGTGAAAGAGTTATCAGCGCATTAAGCCGGAGGGGCAACAGCCCCGTCCGCGCCCACCGCCGCACCGCTGTTGTATTAATGTATTGACTGTTGTTTTCCGATGACATGGTGGAAACGCTCACTCTGAGGCGTCCCTCCGCCCGGCGACGAACGTCCAGCGGCACTGCAAAAAAGACGGTATCCATTGGAACTCTATGGGTTTTCGGCCGGCGCGGACTGCGCGTGCCCGTCTCACCAGACGCGGCAGACCCGCTATGCGCGCATGCGCGGGCCTTGTTTTCGACATGTTTCATCCACTTTTGCGCCAGAAGTTAATTTTTGATCACGAATTGTTACAATTCCGGGGTGGCGGCATTTCTGAGAGCTGCCGCGGGGGATCGCCATTGCCCCCGCCTCGCAATCGGTCCGGCGAGAACAGTCGCTTTGGCGGCAAATGTGGATGGACGGCCAACAGGCCTTGCTTCCCAACGATCTCAGCGGCTATTTCTTCTTCGCTGGATGGGTGGCCGAGCGGTTGAAGGCACCGGTCTTGAAAACCGGCGGGCGGGAGACCGTCTCGTGGGTTCGAATCCCACCCCATCCGCCACTTCGGAACAAAGCTGGGCACTGCGCCCGGCAGCGTTCCTGCCCCGCCTGCGGCGGCGAGCGTGCGCAGCAGGTCGGACTTCGATCCCATGATGCGGACCTCGCCGTCGTTGACTTCGACGCGCTGCGCGAGCGCGCGGAGATGGTCTCGGCGGTAACCGCCGCCTGAAAGGCGGATGCGTTGCCGTGCGGTCTGTGCGAACTTGGCGAGCATCGGCGCGGTGATCGCCTTCTGACCCGCGCTTTCGAGCATGGCGGATGCACGGTCGGCATCGACGCGCGACTGGTCGCGGATGGCCTTGAGGCTGGCGATGCGGTCCTTGAGGTCAGGGTCGTCCAGATCGGCGACGCCGCTCTCGATGGCGTCGTAAAGGCGCTTGAGGCGAAGGTCGGTCTCGGTCGCGCGCTTGTTCAGCTCAGCAATGTGATTGCGGCGGCGCTCGGTGCGCTCCTGCCGTCTGTCGAGAACGGTCGCTAGAACCTCCTCCAGCCGCGCCGGGTCCAGTAGCCTGTCCTCCAGATGACCGGCAACCAGCGCGTCCAGCTTCTCCATCGGAACGGTCATGCCGGTGCAAGCGGTCGGACCCTGCCGGGCCTTGGTCGAGCAGGTGTAGTAGCGGTAGCGCCCGCTCTTGCCAGTGCGGATCGTCATGGCCCCGCCGCACTTGGCGCAATGGATCAATCCGGTAAGGAGCGTGGGACCGCCCACAACCTGCGGCGGCGTCACCTTGGGGTTGCGGGCCTTCATGCGCGCCTGCACGGCATCGAAGACGGCCTGGTCGATGATCGGCGGCACCGCGACCGGGATGACCTCCTCATCGGGCTTGTTGTCCCCGTTCTTCGTTCGCCGGTTAAACTCGTGCCGCCCGATATAGGTTTTCCGCGTCAGCATCCGATGGACCGTGCCGATGCCCCATCGCCCGCCGTCGCGGGTGAAGATGCGGTTTTCGTTCAAATGCTTGGTGATCGACTTGACGCCCATCGGGCCGGATGTGCCGTCGCCCTCCAGCGCAAGCCGGAACGCCAGCCGCACGGTGTCGGCGTGCAGCGGGTCGATCTCCAGCTTCTTCTTGATCTTGGCCCCGCGCTGCTCGGCGGCGACGACCCGGTAGCCGATCGGCGGCAGCGAGCCGTTCCAGAAGCCCTGCCGTGCATTCTCCTTCAAGGCGCGCAAAACGTGCTTGGCGTTCTCCTTGGACTGATACTCGTCGAACAGCGCCATGATCTGGCGCATCATGACGTGCATCGGGTCGTCGCCCATTTCCTGGGTGATCGACAACAAGCGGATGCCGTTCTTCGCCAGCTTCCTGACATAGAACTCCAGCTCGAAGTGATCGCGGAAGAACCGACTGAACGAATGGACGACCACGACCTCGAACGGAGCGGGCTTCGCCGTCCCGGCCTCGATCATCTGCTGAAACTCGGGGCGGCGGTCGTTGGTGGCGGATGCGCCCGCATCGACGAACGTCTCGACTAGCTGGTAGCCGCGCGCGACACAATAGGCTTCGCCTTGCTTGCGCTGGTCGGGGATCGACACGTCATGCTCGGCCTGCCGGGCGGTCGAGACGCGCAGGTAGAGCGCGGCGCGCAAAGGAACCACGGCGGTCATGCCGCCTTCTCCACCACGCGGAGCCGCCCGCGCTGTCCGCTTCTGGGCGGAGATTTGATGACGATATCCACGTCCTGCCCGAGCGCGTTGAGGCAGCGCAGCAGCCGATCGCTGGAGAACCCTGTCAGCCGACCGTTGATCAGCGCCGACACCTTGGGCTGGTCAAGCCCGACCAGCGCGGCGGCTGCCGCCTGGGTCAACCTCCGGCGCTTGATCGCTTCGCGGATGTGGCTGGCGAGCTGCGCCTTCGCCAGCTCTTCATCTGGTTCTGCGACGCCAAGGTCGGCGAACACGTTGCCCGAACCTTCCGTCAACTTCATGTCGTCCTGCCTGCTTGCCATTGTTCGTGGTCCTCTCTGGCTCGCTTCAATCTCTGTTCGATCAGCGCGATATCGTGCTTCGGCGTCGCGATCCCGTGCTTCGACTTCTTCTGGAAGACGCGGAGGACGTAGACGACGCCAGCAAACCGAACGGTATAGACAGTGCGATAGGTGTCGCCGTCATGGTCATCGACCACCACCAGCACGCCCGCTCCGCTGAACCCTTTGAGCGGCTTGGCCCATCCTGCCTTGCCGCCGGTCTGCGCCTCCCACAGCGCCCCGCCGCACCGGCTCCGGGAATCCCCGCGGATCATCGCGACTGCTTCCGATCCACCTGACAGGCTTGACGCTCGCCTCATCCGCCACATCATTCCTTCCTATGCTAGATATGGCATATCGACGGCGTCGGTCAACCGCACTGTGCCCGCGCCGGACGGTTAAACAGGTCCGAATCGCTCGTCGAAGAAGTCCCCGAACCACGCCTCGAAGACGGCGATCTCGGCGTCAGTCACCGGCACCTCGTCGGGCCAATTATCGCTGACGCGCCAGTTGGATACGTTATGCCGGGGCGGACGGCCTGGGAACGGCCACGGCTCGCCGAGCAGCGCTTCGAGCTGCTCGGAAGCAGTGAGTTCATGCTGGGGGGAGGCGAGGGGCATCGCGCCAGAGTCAACGATACCGCGCGGGGACGGAACAACGCATCTTTACGCCCCGCTACGCTGCGTAATCCGTAAGCGTCGTCCTCAAGCCACGTCGGCGAGCGCGTCCGTGGGCCTAAACTGCCATGGCATGAGATCATCGATGCCGCTGTTGGGATGGCCCTTTACGATCAGCGTGATGACGGCGGTCATGTAGGCCTGTGGATCGACGCCGTTGAGCTTGCAGGTTTCGATCAGCGAAGCGATGACGGCCCAGTGGCCGGCCCCGCCGTCGGAGCCTGCGAACAGGGCGTTCTTACGGGTCAGGGCCAGCGGGCGGATCGAGCGCTCGACGGTGTTGTTGTCGATTTCCACACGGCCGTCGCCTGTAAAGAGGCAAAGGCCTTCCCAACGTGAGAGCGTGTAGCGGATCGCCTCGGCGAGCTTGGTCTTCTGGCTGATGAGCGCGAGCTTCTCGCGCAGGAATAGCTCGATCGCGTCGAGGACGGGCCTCGTTCTTTCCTGGCGTGCGTGACGGCGGACCTCGGCCGGTCGTCCCCGGATCTCGGTCTCGATCCGGTAGAGCGCAGCGATGCGCTCCAGCATCTCGGCCGCGATCGGTGCGGGGCCGGCGGCGGCGAGTTCGTAGAACCGTCGGCGGACATGCGCCCAACAGAAGGCGAGCCGGACATCCCCTTTCTCGGCCAGCACCTTGTAGCCGCCATAGCCGTCGACCTGGAGGATGCCGGCAAACCCCTTGAGATGGGCGATGGGCCGCTCGGCCTTGCGGTCGGGCGCATAGACATAGGCAACGGCGGGCGGGTCGCCGCCCTGCCATGGCCGATCGTCCCGGGCATAGGCGAAGAGCTGCCCGGTCTTTGTCCGGCCGCGACCGGGATCGAGCACCGGCGCCGTGGTCTCGTCAGCAAATAATTTCGATGATGCCTTGAGGTGGCCCAACAGCCGCTCGTGGATGGGACGCAGCAGGAAGGCAGCTCGACCGACCCAGTCGGCGAGCGTCGAGCGGTCGAGATGGACGCCCTGGCGGGCGTAAATCTGCGCCTGGCGATAGAGCGGCAGATGGTCGGCAAATTTGGAGACGAGGACGTGGGCGACGGTAGCCTCGGTGGGCATGCCGCCCTCGATCAGCCGTGCCGGCGCCGGCGCCTGGACGACAACGCCCTCGCAGGCCCGGCAGCCATAGCGGGGCCGACGGGTGACGAGCACCCGGAACTGGGCCGGCACGATGTCGAGCCGCTCGGCGACGTCCTCGCCGATGACATGCAGGGCATGGCGGCAGCACGGGCAGGCCTTGTCCTCGATGTCGACGACCATCTCGATCCGAGGCAGGTGGGCAGGCAGCGAGCCTCGATTTGCCCGGCGCTTGGCGGCGCGCTCTGTCCGAACGTCCGGAGCCGCGGCCTCTGCGGCCGCCTCGTCATCGGCTGCGGCCTGCTCGACCTCTTCGAGGCCCAGCAGAAGCTGATCTTCCGGCAGCGTCTCGGCCCGGCGTCCGAAGCGGTGGCGCTGCAATTCCTTGATGATTTGCTCGAGACGTTCAGCCCGCAGACGCTCGGTGATCAGCATCGCCTTGAGCGTGCCGGGATCGTCGGGAAGCGTGTCGGCAGCGGGTGTCATGCCAGAAGTGAATCACCTCCCAACGCCTGCGGCAACAGGCTTTTGTGTCCCCAGAGGTCAGCCTGATGACGACGGGACGCGGCTGGTCTGGACCTCGTGGACTCGGCGCCAGTCGAGGCCTTCGAGCAGCGCCGATAGCTGCGCCGCGGTCAGGTGCATGACGCTGTCCTGGGCCTTCGGCCAGCGGAACTGGCCGTCCTCCAGCCGCTTGGCGACCAGCACCACGCCGGTGCCGTCCCAGAATACCAGCTTGATCCGGTCGGCCCGCTTGGCCCGGAAGACGTAGACCGTGCCCGAGAATGGATCGGCGCCCATCGTCTCGCGCACCAGCGCCGCCAGTCCTTCCGCGCCCTTGCGGAAGTCGACGGGCTTGGTTGCCACCATCACCCGGACCGCGCCCGTCGGCCCGATCACGAACCACACTTCAGCGCCGAGATCACCGCCGCTATCGTCGTTGGGCTCGCGTCGGGGCCAATGCGAACAACGACGCCACAGAGCTCCAGTTCGATCCCGCCGCCGCTTCGAGCCGCAGCCCGCTTGCGGCGCGGCGGCTTCGGCGAATTGTGCGGCACGACACTCGAGGGCGGTTCGACGATGACGGGCACGAAAGCCGGCGAGGCCGCCGAGCCCGCATCGAACACACGGCGTGCCTCACGCCGCCACCCAAAAATCTGCTGCGGCAATAGCCCGTGCCGACGGGCCACTTCCGAAACCGCCGCGCCTGACACCAAGGTCTCCTCCAGGATCCGTGCCTTGTCGTCCGCCGACCAGCGACGCCGTCCCCCAGCCCCGTTGATCACCTCGACCCGGCGCATCGGCTTAAGCGTAATGTCAAATCCAGACACAGAACGATCCTCTTCAAGATCGTCAGACTCGCCTGTCAGGCCACAGCGCGAAAGGTGGAGCCGGGATGACGCTTACCGTAATCCAGCGCGTTAATACAGGCAGACGGCGGCGGTCGGAAGCTTGAGGCGGAAGCAGCGTAGTGTGCAGGACGGGTGCCATATCATTCTGGCTGTCGGGAGCGTTCTGCCATTGCCGCGCGCCCCTTGTATCGTCTGGGAGGTGTTGACGGCTTGCGACCCCCACAAGCTGACGAAAAGGCAGTATTTGCTCGATTTTTTCAAATGCTGATATTCGATTATCAGCTCTAATGACCGAGCCGTAATCCGGGAACCAGGCTCTGTTCCTTCAGTTGTCAAAATTGATGTTCACGTTTTGCGATACCGAAACGGGTCGCTGTTTTCAAATCAGGCTTGGGGCCCTTTCCACCCGGCATGTATTCAAAGCAAGCGGCTCTTCCGCAACCATGGTTACTAAGATGCTGCGCTTTCTGTAGAATTCGGCGCCGCAGCCTAATCCTCGTCGCTGGCTGACCGACTATGAGCACCAGCCGGAGCGAGTTTTTCGAGCATCCAATCGGCAACGAAACTTTCGACCTTTTTTGCGACCGACGTGCCCATGCGGTTGAAGGCGTGTGGGCTCTCCGGGGCGATCAGGAGTTCAGAATTGCCGCTTGCCTCCTCCCATTTTGCCGCCATGCGCTCATTGTCCTCGAGCAGCATATCCTTCGTGCCCACTAAGAAGAGTGCCGGGGGCATACACGAAAGGTCGGCATAGAAAGGCGAAATCGCTGGATCTCGCCGTTCTTCCTCGGTCATTCCGGGGGTCAGCTCGTACAGGGTTGCGCGCACTGTCGGTCCGTGCAGTACCAGCGTTTCAGGCCCGGCGGCGCGTACCATGGCAGTGCCCGCGAAGTCGTATAGGCCGAAGAACAGCACCGTGCCCGCAATCTGCGGCGCAAGTGTGCTGCGATCACGAAGCCGGAGCAGCGTAGCCGCGGCGAGATGCGCGCCGGCAGAGGACCCCTTGACGACGATCCGGTCCGTGCCGAACTCGCGCATGGCGTGCTCAATCGTCCATACTGCCGCCGCTTCGCAATCGTCCACCAGCGCACTGATCGGATTTGAGAGCGCCAATCGATAGTCGACGCTAACCACCGCGACACCGATCCGGACGGCCAGCTCGGCATTCTGATCATCGCCCATTCGAGCGTTACCGATCGTCCATCCGCCACCGTGATAGTCAAGAATGATCCCGCAGCACTCGCCCGCTGGCCGATGTATTCGCAATTTCACAGGTCGATTAAGCGCAACGATCTTTTTCAGAGTGCGGGTAGCGTTCGTCTGGCTGCCTCGAATTAAGGGATAGAGTTCCGCAACCCGCAACATGGCGTTCAGGGCAACGCGTCCGAGCGCGGTTTCCATACGCAGTCGCGGGAGTATCGCCAGCCTCCTGTTTAAGCGCCGCGCTTCATCAAGGTCTTCCGGAGTGAAATTAAGGTCCATCGAAGGCAAACGCAGGGCGTGTCGTTGAGGTCCCAAGCCTTCATGCGACGCAGGCACACGATCCCGGCTTCTGTTGGCGAGTTGCAACTGGCCAGCAGTCCGCTGGCTTAGACGACTATGATTACGACGAATTGGACTGACAATGCGAGGGCGTTATTTGCACTACATCGGCCGTTAAGACAATTTTCGCCCGTCGGTAGCCGCTCCTCGGGACGAGGGTATAGGGCAGGTGATGGCGATTAGCTGACGCATTGATCATCATTTCGCAGGACTCGTCCAAGTGTGGCTCACGGCTCAAGCCGACCGAGCGGCTCAACTTTTTTAAACAGTCTGGTTAGAAGCCGAGCATGTGAACGCGGCAACCATCGTCGCTTTGAGCTCGGTCTCACTGAATGGCTTGCCTATTCGGGGCGCACGATTGAGACTCTCCGCGAGTTCGAGCGCACCATATCCAGTGGCGACAACGAATGGCACCGACGCCGCCCTTAGAGCGACAGCGATTGGAGCGCTGCTGTCGCCGCTCAGATTGGCATCGAGCAGTGCGCCGTCCAGGCCACCGTCATTGACAACCGCAAGCGCCTCCTCGATCGTTCCCACCGGGCCAACGACGTCGCATCCGAAATCCTCCAATACCATGCTGATATAATCAGCGACCATGTATTCGTCTTCCACGACGAGAACCCGCAGGCCAGCCAGCTCCGAGAGCGCGAGCGCCGCCATCAAACGGTGTTTACAGTGGGAGGACGTGCCGCACCGGTCGGCATGACAGCCGACTCCATCGGGAAGGTCAGCGTCGCGCGCAGACCTTCCTGCTCGAAGGTCACGCTCGATTTGCCCTTAAGCTCATAGGCGATGCTGCGCTCGATGAATCGCGTCCCCTGTCCACGCCGCGTCGGCTCCTGAACGGGCGGGCCTTGGCTTTCGGTCCAGTCGACTTCGATCCTTGGTTCTGGGTCGGCTGAATTGATCCGCCATGCGATCAGCACCCGCCCCTTGGCCACCGACAGCGCCCCGTATTTTACCGCATTGGTCGCGAGTTCATGCAGGATCATTGCCAACGCGAGCGAGGCCTGTGGGCGCAGGTCGATGTCCGGACCGTCCCCCAGCGCGACCTGGCGATCGACCGCGAACGGCCTGAGCGACCGATGAACGATGTGCCTGAGCGTCACACCTTTCCAGCTGCCGTCGACGATCGCATCGTTGGCACCCGCCAGCGCCTGAAGCCGACCCTTAAAAGCCTCGCCAAAATATTCGAGCGTGTCACTGGACCTCAGCGTCTGCACGACGATCGACTGCACGACGGCCAGCGTGTTTTTCACACGGTGGCTCAACTCTCCAACCAGCAGTTCCTGATGCCGCGCCGTGTCCCTGCGCTCGGTAACATCCTCCAAGGCCAGTATGACGAGTTCACCACGCGAGTCATCGCTATCGATACGGCGGGCATTAAGCATCATGCAACGCTTCCCAAGCCGTGGAACTTCAATTTCGATTTCATAATCGGCAATCTGTTGCCGGTTTGGAATCAATTCTTCTAGGAGGGTTCGAAGCGACGGAATATTCCACTGACCGTCGACCAGGTCGTAAACGAGAGAGCCGGTCGTATCGGCGGGGCTGATGCTGAAGGTCTCGTAGAACGCCGAGTTGGCGGATATCACACGGAGATCTTTCGACAACGCCAGCAGCGGATCGCGGATGGTTTCAACGATCGCCTCGGCATAGTCGCGGGCCGCCGCAATCTCGACCTGCTTAGAATTGAGGTCGGTGATGTCGATGAACGTGGCGACCGCTCCGGCGATGCGGTTGTCGCGAGTGCGGTATGGCGCCACGCGCAAGAGCAGGGAGCGACCGTCGCCGGCGTTCACTTCCTGCTCGGATATCGCCAGCCGTTCGATCGCGGCTTTCGCTTTTTCTATCAAATCGCCGCGCGCAAATTTCTGGGTGAAATTGGCGATAGGTCGACCGACGTCCTTTTCGATCAGCTCGAACAGCGTCTGGATCGCCGGACTGAACCATTTGATCCTCAGCTCGGTGTCGAGGAAGATCGTTGCGACTTCGTTGCCGGTGAGGAGGTTACGAAGATCATCGCTCGCTTCGGCCAGCTCGACGATCTTGCGGTCGAGCTGCGAGTTGATGGTGCTCAGCTCTTCATTGAGTGACTGCAGCTCTTCCTTGGACGATTCGAGTTCCTCGTTGGTGGCTTGCAGCTCCTCGTTGACGCTGGTCACTTCCTCGTTGGCGGCGGTCAGTTCCTCGTTGGTGGTTTCATACCGCTCGATTGTCACGCGCATCTCCTCGCGCGCGATCCGCAGCTCCTCTTCCATGCCCTGGTCCGACCCAACAGGGGCGGACGTTTCCCGTGCAGGCGGACTGGCGATGTCACCCTGATCCGTGCCGAAGCTTACCAGTATCATGCTGGGATTAGGTCCGTTGCGGACCGGGCCGGCGGTCACCACCACAGCGTCGCTCGATCCGCGCCTGAATGCGGCGCGCAGCGAGATGGTCTCATCATTCTCGATCGCCTTGCGCACCGCGCTGCGGACCGTAACGCGCAATCCCTCGCGCGCCAGCGCCAACAGGTCCATCGTCGGTGCGCCCGCCGGCTGCGTCAGATAATCTTCGGTCGATCCGTGAAAATGGAGCACCCGATAGTTCCGATCGATCAGCACCGAAGCTGGCGCGAAGCGATCGGCGAGCGACTTGAGCGCGATGTCGGCAAGCTTGGGCGGCGCGGCAACGCCTTTCGACAGACCATCGCGGATCGGCCAATGGGCAAAGTCGATCGCCGGCGGTCTGGCCGGGCCGACGCGTCGGTAGATCCGCCAGCGCTTCGATATGCTGGTAAACAGATGGTCGCGCTGGCCGACGGTCTCGGCGTTGCCGAGAAACAAGACGCCGTTTTCGCGCAGCGCGAAGTGCGCCAGCGAGAGAATCTTGTCCTGCGCCGCCGGCTCCAGATAGATCAGCAGGTTGCGGCAGCTGACGAGATCCATGCGCGAATAGGGCGGATCCTTGAGCACATTCTGCGGCGCGAACAGGACTGTCTCGCGGATGTCCGGTTTGATCCGGTAATAATTGTCGTCGATCTTGTCGAAAAAGCGCGCAATGCGCGGGGCCGTCAGGCTTTCGACCATGCTCCCCGGAAAGGTCGCCCTGCGCCCTGCGCTCAGATGATGTTCGGCCGCATCGGTCGCGAAGACTTTTACCGCAAGGTCTTTTTTGGCGGCCTCGCTGCGTTCGGCAAGGATCATGGCAATGGTATAGGCTTCTTCGCCGGTCGAGCAGGCCGGCACCCAGGCCCGGATTGACTGGCCGCGCTCCGCTTGCTCGACCATCGGCGCGATCACTTCCCGGTCGAGCGCCTCCCAAGCCTCGGCATCGCGGAAAAACGCGGTAACGTGAATCAGCAGATCCTTGACGAGCGCGCCGGCCTCGTCGGGATTGCTCGCCAACAAGGCCAGATAATCGTCGAGCTTTTCGACGTGCGCGATACCCATTCGGCGGTGGATGCGCCGGGACAGGGTATTGTGCTTGTACTGGCTGAAATCATGACCGGCGCGAGCGTGCAACAGGGTAAGCACATCCTCCAGTCCCGGCCCCGACCCGTCCGTGCCCGGACCCTCAGCCATTTCGGGCCGCGGCGCCTCGACATAAGAATGGCGCGCGTAACGCAGCAGCGCCTCGGGCATCAGCTCGGGCGCGAGCACGAGATCGACCAACCCCGACGCGATCGCGTGGCGCGGCATGCTGTCGAACTTGGCTGTCTGAGGATCCTGCGCGATGCACAGGCCGCCGGCCTGTTTGATGTCGGCCAGCCCGGCGGTGCCGTTGCTGCCCGCGCCGGAAAGCACGATCGCGATCGCCTTTGCCTTCTGGTCCTCGGCCAGCGCGCTGAAGAACTTATCGATCGGATGACGCTGGCCGCGCGGCTCCTCGGGCTCGACCAGCTGCAACAGGCCGTCGTGGATGAGCAAAGTCTTGGCCGGAACGATGATGTGCACGCGGTTCGGCTCGACGCGCATGCCGTCCTCGATCTGCACGACTGGCATCGTCGTTGCCCGACCAAGCAGTTCGGCGAGCAAGCTCTGGCGGGTGGGATCGAGGTGCTGGACGATAATGAAACCCATGCCGCTGTCGGACGCCATCGCGTTCAGGAAGGCCGTCGCCACCTCCAGCCCGCCCGCCGACATGCCGATACCGACGATCGGAAAGGCACCGCCTACTCCTTCCGCCGCGTCGCTGCCCATCGATTGTGGCGCGGTTTGACGATCGGGCCCAGAGCCACCGTCCGCCGCCGGTCGTCGCCGACGGGAGGTGGGCTTACCGGGATCTTCGATCGACTTAGCCAGCCTCTTGCTCCAATATGATGGTAAACGTTCTATCGTAACGTCCCGATCGACGCTAGTTGCCAGATCATATGCTTAACGCGATCTTTTTTACGGCTTTTTGCCGGGCAACGTCGGATTTTGCCTTGTAATCAGATCTCACGTGAGAGGGTTGATCGCCGAGGCCATGACTGCCTGCTGTCTGGCCTCAAGGCTCGCGCGCGAGTGCAATGAACGTTGCCCGTTCAAAGAACTGCGCATTTTGCCGCTTCGGCAACTGCGGACTAAGGAGCCCGAATGACCACAACAGCAGAATCTTTAAAGCCTCTTCTCTGGGAGCCGCAAAACCTAGTGCGGGCGATTGAAGCGGCGGGGGTAACACTCTGGTCGTGGAACGTCGATACCGACGCGTTGGCGATGGACGACCATGCATATGATCTTTGGGGCATTCCACGTGGGATCGACGTTCAGTTCGAGGATCTTTCGGCTCACATTCATCCCGCCGATCGCGATCGGGTTCGTGCAGCCTTCACGGCTACGCGCGCCATAATCGGCCCGTATGAGATCGACTTCCGAATCATGGTTGGCGAAGAGCTGAAATGGATTTCTGCCCGCGGCCAGGGCCACGATGTGGGGATGGTCCACCGGATCATGTTCGGCATCTTCATCGATGTGACGGGGCGTAAGCAGGCCGAGGAGGGTCGAGAGCTACTGGCGGGTGAAATGAGCCACCGCGTCAAGAATCTGCTCGCCATTGCATCCGGGCTCACGGCGATCACGTCGCGCTCCACCAACACAACGGACGACATGGCGCGCGAACTCACGCTCAGGCTGACTGCCTTGGGCCGAGCGCACGATTTGGTTCGGCCAGTACCTGGACAGACCGAGACGGCCTCGGTGCTTCTTGGCGACCTGCTGACGGTCCTGCTTGCCCCGTATGACGATCTCGGCGCTTTCAGCGGTCGGATCCGGGTATCCGTGCCACGGATGCGTGTCGGTGAATCCGCTACGACAATCCTTGCGCTCGTCGTGCACGAATTGGCGACGAACTCGCTCAAATACGGCGCTCTCTCGGTCGATGCCGGTATTCTGGACGTGTCGTGCTCGGCACATGATGAGGCGGTCACGGTCATATGGTCGGAAAGCGGCGGACCGACGGTTAAGCCTCCCACGGGCCCGGGCGGCTATGGTCGCAAGCTCATCGAACGCAGTGTCACCGGTCAGCTTCGTGGTTCAATCAGATATGACTGGGCCGAGGAAGGCGTGATTGTAACCCTAAAGGTAAATCCCGACCGCTTGACTGCGTAAAGCAGTGACTACGCGGCCACGCCACGCTCGGTCCTGCAAGGGCACAAGCGCGCGACCGCTCAAAATAGGAGAACGGGCGAGCCGTCGCCGCAGGGTGGCGGCGCTGGCGTGGCAATTGATCGCCGCGCCTGCCAAACTAACGACTGACAGAACACCACCGCACCTTGACGACGCAAAAGCGGCCCGCTTCAGTAGCAAATGCGATCTTAACCTGTACTAAATCGCTGGCGCTCACGCACCTTAGTGGCGATTGTTGCCGGTCCGAATTCAACATTGGCGGACGATCGGCCGAAGCAATCACAGCCCCAGTCCCCGGCTTCGGCCTAGCGTCCAGTCAACGCCACCGCCGGGCATTGGAATTCCGTCCACCTGCTGGCCGAGGCGTTTGGCAAGCGTGTCGTTCCACGGGACGAGCTGGAATCCCAAGCCGTTGTCGATCATGGCGAACCGCCCGCTGCTGAGCTGGGCCTGCCCGACGAGCTTGCCCGACACACGGTCGCCAGCTCCAGTGGGATGCCAGTCGAGGCCGCGTTCGGCTGCGAACTTCTTGCCCGCCCGGTTGACCTCGGCTTGCTCAAGTTGCGCGATCAGGTCGGTTGGCGCGCGGAACTGGCCACCGCCAAGATCGCGGACATATCCCATGTCGGCGAGCGCCTGCTTGCGAGCGTCCCAGGCAGCGCGCACGTCGCCGCCGAAGCCGGTGTGGGGCATGGTCTCGCGTCCGCCACCGAGCATGGTTCGGTCGAGCCAGGTCGCCCCGTCATGGCGCACCTGCCGGTCGAGTGGCAGGTGGGATAGCTCGTCGATGCGCGGGTCGTTGCCGAACCGCTGGCGGTCATGGGCAAGGCCGCGTTCGGGAAGGTCAGCGGGGATCGTCCAGTGTTCGGCATGGACGCGCTCGACGATCCCCGCGCGGCGCAAGGCTTCGAGTCTGCGGACGTGCGACTGGACATGACGCGCATGGTCGACCCGGGGCATGGTCTCGCGCACGGATTCTAAGTGCGCCGAAGGCCGGTAGATGCCTTGGGCGTCGGTGTGTTGCACGATGTTATCATCGGCGACGCGCGGCCTGCTCGGCGGAGGTTCTAAGGCGATGATGCTGCCGCGCCGGATATCCTCGGCACTTGTCGCCGGAACCTCCAAATGATGGACGCGCCCGTCCACGCCGTCGATGGTCAGCCCGATCCGGTCGCCCAACTCGTCGCCGCCTAACCCCTTGGCGACAACGCGACCGACAATGCGTTCGGTCGGGATGGCGTGATGGACGTTGTAGCTGGAGGCCGCTCGATATTGCGCGACGCCTTCGCGTTCGAGCGCCTGATGCATCGTCTTGATGATGTCGCCGCGCGTGCCCAGCTCGCGGAGGATCGGCTCGGCGCGGGCCGATATCGTCCAGACGCCCGGCGTATGCTCGGTCGCCAGACCCATGCGCTCCAGCTTGCGGGCGCGGTCGATCAGCAGCGCCCGGTTCTGCCGGGCGGTTTCGAGCATATCCTTGTCGGGGCGCAGGTCTGAGAACTCGTCGCGCTCTTGGCTCCCGATCAGCATCCGGTCGAGCCGGGTGAACCGCTCGGCGTGCACCTCTCGCTCAAGCTGGCGACTAACCTCCTGCTCGGTCTGACGGCCCAGCTCCAGCGTGACGATCTCGCTCGCGCGCTCGCGCACGCCGTGGGCGATGTAATCCCCGGCGATGTTGAGCATCTTGCCGTCGTCGGTGACGCCACGCATCAGGACGTGTGTGTGCGGGTGGCCGGTGTTGTGGTGATCGACCGCGATCCAGTCGAGCTTGGTGCCAAGGTCCGCCTCCATCTGCGTCATCAGGTCGCGCGTGGTCTGGCGAAGGTCGGACAGCTCGACGCCTTCCTCTGCCGACACAATGAAGCGGAACTGATGGCGGTCCTCGCGGCCCCGATCAAGGAACGCCGGACCATCGGCAATATCCTTGTCGGCGGAATAGACCTGGCCTTTCTCACCGTCGCGAGTCACGCCATCGCGCTCCAGGTAACGCAAATGCGCGTCCACCGCCTTGCGGCTGACGAACTGCCGTCCGCGCGTGGCACCGCGCTGCGGATTGAGCTTCACCACACGGGCCTTCACCGCCACCCGGCGCGAGCGGGTGCGGACGCCACGCCCGTCCCGACTCCACCCGTTCTGGCCTTTCAAACCCGCT
The DNA here is from genome assembly GCF_019973775.1 of Aureimonas sp. SA4125. Taxonomy (NCBI): domain Bacteria; kingdom Pseudomonadati; phylum Pseudomonadota; class Alphaproteobacteria; order Hyphomicrobiales; family Aurantimonadaceae; genus Aureimonas; species Aureimonas sp. SA4125. The sequence goes on from NZ_AP025032.1 coordinate 2,347,479, forward strand.
GCGACCTGAGCGCCCCGTCCGCGCGCGTTGAACCGCCCGCTTCCCTTCCCCGTTCCGGCCAACCTGTTCGGATTGCCGCCCGCCCGGCGGATGGCCTGATGCACCTCGCCGATGAAGGTCTTGGGACGCTGCCGCACCACCCTTGGCAACCGGCTTGCCCCCGGTCGCGGACCTTGCCGGGACGGATACGGAATCGGTCGTCATCGTTCGCCATGACGTGACGATTGAGGGCTGGATTTACCCGCGCAAGACAGCAAATCGAGGCGTAGGGCCGTGGCGTAGAAAGACTTGCAAACGGCGGGAAACGGCGGGACTGGATTTCGCGCACATCGTCGATTGTGCATGTCGAAGCATTGATAACAAACGAGAAAATGGCTTGAGTGCCACCCATGCACCGCGTTAACAGTGCCGCGCGACGCCAAAAAACAATGTGCAGACAAACACTTAGGAACGAAGTTCCGGCAGTGAGGAATCTCGCTTTATCTTGCCGTCATCTTCCTTCCCCTCATCCTGCCATCCACATCCATTGATTCCGCCGATCTTACTACTACGCTATACCACGATAACGCCCCAACCCGAGCCGTTGATTCGCCGGATTGTGACAAAACGATTGCGCGAGCGCAGCGCAGTAACTGTGCAGCCAAGCCGGGATAGTCGCCTTCCGGGAATGCCGCCGCGATACTTAATTCAGCGTTGTCGATCTGCAACGGTTTGGACGTCGGCTCCTCCATCGTAATGCCGCTGAATGATCCGGGAACCAGCTTTACACACGCGCCCGATTTTACAAAAGTCAGCAGGGCGTGACGATGAAAGGCACGCGCGACGACCTTCGGCGACACACCCCGCCGTGAACAAGGCATGTGCTTGATCGTTGCTGCCGGGACCAAATTCGGGGGTCTACCAAGCGTATATCGGGAACGGCTGGCAGGTCGCCGTACGGCTCGCCATGCACGAGCAGTTATAAAACTTATGCTCGCTTAACGCATCGCCGCCGCATTCCACCGCGCCGCTTAATGCAGTTCTAAGGCAAACGCTGGGCTCGATCTAACAAAGGCGACCCCATGCCCTTCGACTTACTGCTCGGCGCAATCGTTGCCGCGATTGTGCTTGTCTATCTGCTCGCCGTGCTCGCGCGCCCTGAGCGGTATTGAAGGAGTGCCGGGCATGACGCTCACCGGTTGGAGCATGATTCTCCTCTTCACCGCTCTTTTCGTGGCGCTGGCCAAGCCCGCCGGAGCGTGGCTGCACGCCCTTTATGCACGCGAGACTTTGCCGCTCGGAAGCATCGAGCGGGGGTTTTATCGCGTCGCGGGTGTTGACCCGAAGGCGGAGCAAAGCTGGGTCGGCTATGCTGTTTCGCTGATGGTCTTCAACGTCGCGGGGATCGTTTTTCTGTTCGCAATTTTGAAGCTGCAGGGTTTGCTGCCGCTCAACCCGCAAGGCTTCGGCGGTGTCGAAACTCTGCTCGCATTCAACACAGCTGTCAGCTTCGTCACGAACACAAACTGGCAGAACTACGGCGGGGAAACGACGCTCTCGCACCTATCCCAAATGCTTGGCTTGACGGTGCAGAACTTCCTTTCCGCTGCGACCGGGATCGCGGTGGCATTCGCGTTCATTCGGGGTTTCGCGCGTCGGCAGGCAACGGGCATCGGCAACTTCTGGGTCGATGTGACGCGCGTCACGATCTATCTCCTGCTGCCCGCCTGTATTGTGCTCGCGCTGGTCTATGTCGCGCTCGGCGTGCCACAGACATTCGCGGCGTCGGTCACCGCGACGACGGTCGAGGGCGCTCAACAGGTTATCGCGCTCGGACCGGTCGCGTCGCAGCTAGCGATCAAGATGCTCGGCACCAACGGGGGCGGCTTCTTCAACGTCAATTCCGCGCACCCATTCGAAAATCCGTCGGCGCTCGTCAACATGATCCAAATGCTGACGATATTCGTGCTCGGCGCGGGGCTGACACTCACGTTTGGCAAGGCGGTCGGCAGCGTTCGCCAGGGCTGGGCGCTGCTCGCGGCGATGGTCGTGCTGTTCCTGATTGGCGTAACTGTCGCCTATTGGGCAGAGGCCGCAGGCAATCCGATTCACCAAGCGCTCGGGCTTGCTGGCGGCAACATGGAAGGCAAGGAGGTTCGGTTCGGGATCGCCGCGACCGTGCTGTTCGCGGTCGTCACAACCGCTGCGTCCTGCGGCGCGGTCATCGGCATGCACGACAGCTTCATGCCGCTCGGCGGGCTGGTGACGATGTTCAACATACAGCTCGGTGAGATCGTGGTCGGCGGCGTCGGCGCGGGCTTCAACGGAATGCTGATTTACGCCATCCTCGCGGTGTTCATCGCTGGCTTGATGGTCGGGCGCACCCCTGAATATATCGGCAAGAAGATCGAGGCGCGCGAGATGAAGCTGGCGGTGATCGCCATCGCCATCCTGCCATTGATGATCCTTGGACTGACTGCAATTGCCAGCGTCACCTCTGCCGGACTGGCGGGTCCTCTCGCCAAGGGGCCGCACGGCTTCAGCGAAATTCTCTATGCATTCTCGAGCGCGGTAGGGAACAATGGATCGGCTTTCGGCGGCCTGACAGGGAATACGCCCTTTTACAATCTGCTGCTCGCGCTGGGCATGTTCGTCGGCCGTTTCGGTGTAATCCTGCCCGTCCTCGCGATTGCTGGAGGTCTGGCGGCGAAGCGCCACATACCACCCGGCGCGGGTTCGTTCCCGACAACCGGTCTGCTTTGGGTTGGACTGCTCGTCGCTATCATCCTGATCGTGGGCGGACTGACGTTCCTGCCCAGCCTCGCGCTCGGCCCGATCGCCGACCAGGCGCAAGTCGCCGCCGGCAACCTTCTTTGAGAGACGCTGCAATGTCCGAACAAACCTCGCTTTTCACCGGCCCGCTAATGGCCGCTGCTGCCCGCGACGCCTTCATCAAGCTCGATCCGCGCGCCCTGATCCGTAATCCGGTGATGTTCGTTACCGCGATCGTCGCCGCGCTTTCGACAGTGCTGCTTGTGAAGGGGCTCGCGACTGGGACGGGCAACCCCGCGTTCGAGGCGCAACTGGTGTTCTGGCTATGGCTGACGGTGCTCTTTGGCAATTTTGCCGAGGCGCTCGCCGAGGGGCGTGGAAAGGCTCAGGCCGCTTCGCTGCGCGCAACCAAGGCCGATCTTCAGGCCAAGCGCTTGGCGGGGGTCGGTAACGTATGGGAAATGGTCGGCGCGAGCTTGCTCGGCGTCGGTGATGAGGTGCTTGTCGAGACCGGCGACCTCATTCCCGCTGATGGGGAAGTCATCGCCGGTGTGGCTTCGGTGAATGAAGCCGCGATTACTGGCGAAAGCGCGCCTGTGATCCGCGAAGCTGGCGGCGACCGTTCGGCGGTGACGGCGGGGACGCGGGTCATCTCGGACAGCATCCGCGTTCGCGTCACGGCAGCGGCCGGACAGGGCTTCCTCGATCGGATGATTGCGCTCGTCGAGGGCGCGTCACGGCAGAAAACGCCCAATGAAGTCGCGCTGACGATCCTGCTCGCCGGGCTAACGCTCATTTTCCTGATCGCGGTCGGCACGCTCCCCGCGCTTGCCTCCTACGCAGGTGGTTCGCTTGCGGTGCCGGTACTAGTCGCACTGTTCGTCACGCTCATCCCGACTACGATCTCGGCGCTGTTGTCGGCGATCGGCATCGCCGGGATGGACCGTCTGGTGAGGTTCAATGTGCTCGCCAAATCGGGTCGCGCTGTCGAGGCGGCGGGGGATATAGACACGCTGTTGCTCGACAAGACGGGTACGATCACGATTGGTGACCGGCAGGCGACGGCTTTCCTGCCCGTAGCAGGGGTCAGCGTCTCGGAACTCACCGCCGCCGCGCGCTTATCGAGCCTCGCCGACGAGACGCCAGAGGGTCGCTCGATCGTTGTGCTCGCGGGCGCTGGCGAGGCCATGCCAGCCGGTGCCGAGCCGATCGCCTTTACCTCGCAAACGCGAGTCTCAGGGCTTAAAATCGGGGAGCGGGAGCTGGTCAAGGGCGCGGTCGATGCCGTGCTCAAGCGGCTGGGTCCGGTAGCCAATGCCGATGCACTGCGCACCATTGCCGACGACGTTGCTCGCCAAGGCGCTACGCCGCTCGCGGTGGCCGATGGACAGCGCCTGCTCGGCGTCGTCCAGCTCAAGGACATCGTCAAGGCGGGCATCCGCGAACGCTTTGGTGAACTCCGCCGCATGGGCATCCGCACCGTGATGATCACCGGCGACAATCCGCTCACCGCCGCCAGCATCGCCGCAGAGAGCGGGGTCGACGACTTTCTCGCCGAAGCGACGCCTGAGGACAAGCTCGCCCTGATCCGCAAAGAGCAGGAGGGCGGCAAGCTGGTCGCGATGTGTGGCGACGGCACCAACGATGCGCCCGCGCTCGCACAATCTGATGTCGGCGTTGCGATGAATACTGGCACGCAGGCCGCGCGTGAAGCTGGCAACATGGTGGACCTCGACAGCGATCCGACCAAGCTGATCGAGATTGTCGGCCTCGGCAAACAGCTGCTGATGACACGCGGCGCGTTGACGACATTTTCGATCTCGAACGATGTGGCGAAGTATTTCGCGATCCTACCCGCGATCTTCGTCGTGCTTTATCCGGGGCTAGGCGTTCTCAACGTCATGGCGCTCGGTAGTCCCGAAAGCGCCATTCTGTCAGCGATCATCTTCAACGCGCTGATTATCCCGGCGCTGGTGCCGCTCGCTTTGAAAGGCGTGAAGTACCGGCCTGCACCAGCGGGCACGCTGCTTGCACGTAACCTAGCCGTCTACGGCGTCGGCGGTCTCGCCGCGCCGTTTCTCGGCATCAAGCTGATCGACCTCGCCGTCACTGGCCTCCATCTTGCCTAGTAAGAAACACCATAATGATCATCCGTTTTCAACTGTTCGCCATCGCCCTTGCGGTCGTTCCCACGGTTGCGCTGGGACAGCCGACCAGCGAACCAAGCCCGATCTGCACCGACCGGCCGACAAAGGCCACGTCAGTCTGCACCGGGCCCGCTGGCACGTTCCAACTCGAAGCCGACCTGCCCAATTGGACCAGGCTGGATGATGCGGGAACGCAAACCGACACGGTCCTATACGCTAATCCGACCCTCAAGCTGGGGCTTGGCCCGAATACGGATATCCAGGCCAACATCGCGCCATATGTCGATGTTCGCACGCGGGCGGGCGGTGTAGTCAGCCATGTTCGCGGTGTGGGCGACCTCTTCGTTCGCGTGAAGCAGCGGCTGACCAATCCGGCTGCGAAGGTCCAGGTCGGGGTCGTGCCTTACATCAAGGCACCTCTCGCCAAGCGCGGTATCGGCAACCGCGAATGGGAAGGCGGCGTCGTCGTTCCGGTTCAGTTTTCGCTACCGCAGAGCTTTACCTTAACCTTTGCGCCCGAGATGGACGTGCTTGCCGATGGCGACGGCTCGGGCAAACACGTCCAGCTGATCGGCGTCGTGAATCTGGCAAAGCCCTTGTCGTCCAAGATCACCGCCTACGCGGAACTCTGGACCGCTCAGAATTATGATCCCGCCGGAACGGTCCGCCAATATTCTGCCGACGTTGCGCTCGCCTATCTTGCGAGCCCGACGCTCCAGTTTGATGTCGGCGGAAACTTTGGCCTGAACCGCGCCACGCCTGACGCGCAAATCTACTTCGGCATTTCGACCCGCTTCTAGGAGTAGCGACTATGCGTTCCGAACTTACTGCCTCGCTCCGCCCAGCGGCGGTACTCCTGATCCTGTTTTCGCTGGTGCTGGGGCTCGCTTATCCAGCAGCCGTGACCGGTCTGTCTCAAATCGCCATGCCACGACAGGCAAATGGCAGCCTCATCCGGGATGGTGATCGCGTTATCGGTTCGGAGTTGATCGCGCAGAATTTCGCCAGTCCGCGCTACTTTCAGCCGCGTCCCTCGGCCGCGGGCAAGGGCTATGACGCTGCGGCCTCCGCCGCGACCAACCTTGCCCCCGGCTCGAAAGATTTGCGCGATGCTATCGCCACCCGAGTGGCCGACGCGCGCGCGAAAGGAATGACCGGGGTTTCTGTTCCGCCTGACCTGGTCACCACTAGCGCCTCGGGGCTGGATCCCGATCTCAGCCCCGAGGCGGCTTTTTCGCAGACCGCGCGGGTCGCCACCGCACGGGGGTTGCCGGATGAGCAGGTGCGCGCGCTCGTCGAAAGCAGCATCGCCTATCCCCTGTTCGGCATCATTGGAGAACGGCGGGTGAACGTGCTGCTCCTTAATCGACAGCTCGACCGGATTGCGCCTACCGCTACACCATGAACGATGCCGCCCGTCCCTCTCCCGAAGCGCTGCTGAAGGCAGCGCGGCGTGAGGCGCGCGGGCGGCTCAAGATTTTCCTGGGTGCGGCCCCCGGTGTGGGCAAGACGTTCGAGATGCTTCGTGAAGGCGCGGAGCTGCTGCGAAGTGGCCTTGATGTCGTCGCGGGTGTGGTGGAAACGCACGGCCGCGCCGAAACGGAGAGTCTGGTTGCGCCTTTTGAAGTGTTGCCACGCAGCTCGATCGAGCATGGTGCGCATACCCTGGCTGAGTTCGATATCGATGCGATGCTCGTTCGCAAGCCGCGCGTCGCGTTGATTGACGAATACGCTCACACCAACGCCCCCGGCAGCCGTCATCCCAAACGCTGGCAGGACATCGAAGAACTGCGCGACGCGGGCATTGATGTTCTGACGACCTTGAACATCCAGCACGTCGAAAGCCTGAATGATGTCGTCGCCGGGTTCACGCGCGTTCGTGTCCGTGAGACCGTTCCCGATGCGATCCTCGACGATGCCGACATCGAAGTCGTCGATCTGCCATCCGACGAACTTATCGAGCGGCTGAAGGCTGGCAAGGTGTATGTCCCGCAAGAGGCGACGCGTGCGCTTGGGCATTTCTTTTCCAAGTCAAACCTGTCGGCATTGCGTGAACTGGCTTTGCGGCGCGCCGCGCAGACGGTCGATCGCCACCTGCTCGATCACGTCGAAAGCATTGGCGAGCGCGGCACCTGGGCGGCGGGCGAGCGCGTGGTTGTCGCCATCGGCGATCAGCCCGGCGGTGAAGCGCTTATCCGCGCCGCCAAGCGACTTGCCGACGCGCTGCACGCGACCTGGACAGCGGTGAGTGTCGAGACGCCGCGCAACGCGACCCTGAGCGCCGACGCGCGCGAGCGCATGGCCGATGCGCTAAAGCTCGCGACCGGCCTTGGCGCTACCATCGTTACCGTCCCCGCGCGGTCGGTGTTCGACGGGCTGTGCGCGCATATCCTCGAGACGCGCGCAACGGCCGTCGTCATCGGCAAGTCTCGCCGGAGCTGGTGGTTCGAACTTCGCCACGGCTCGGTCGTCGATCGGCTGGTGCGCGGACTGGACGGTGTGGCTGTCCACGTTGTTCCCGTCGCCGAAGCGGCCTCGTCCAAGGCGGAGCTGCCAACTATCCGACCGCCAGCGACTCGCGGGATGTTTATTGGCTTCGGGCTTGTGACGTTGACGACGATAGCGGCAATCGGAGTCCAGCCGCTGCTTGGACTGAACTCGATCGATTTAGTCTACTTGCTGCCGGTAATCACGACTGCGACGCTGTTCGGTCTGCGGCCCTCGCTTGTGGCCAGCGTAGCCGCCGCCCTCGCCTACAACTTCTTCTTCCTGCCGCCGCTCTATACCTTCACGATCGCTGATCCGCAGAATGTCGTGACGTTGCTCGTACTGGTGATCGTGGCGATTGTCGCAAGCCAGCTTGCGGGCCGCCTGCAACGTGAAGCCACCATCGGCGCGCGTACGGCGACCGAAAATGCAGCCCTCGCGGCGTTTGGACAACGCTTGGCGGCGGTTTCCGATCAAGCGGGGACTGCGACGGCGGTCTGCGAGGAAGTAGCTCATCTTCTCGACGTCTCAACCGTTCTGTTTGCACGAGATGGGAACCGGCTCGTCGTGATCGGCGCAAGTCCCGAAAATCCATCGCTGGGCGCGATCGATATGGCAGCGGGCGAATGGGCCTTTGACCGAGGCGAAGTGACCGGGCGCGACAGCGGCACGCTGACCGCGAGCGACTGGCAATTCCACCCGCTCGAAACGGCACTAGGCGTATTGGGTGTTCTTGGTCTCGCCCCCAACGGACGTGGCGACCCGGTACCAGCCGACAAGCGCGTCTTGTTCACGACGCTCATGGGTCAGGCGGCGCTCGCCCATGAACGCCTGACACTCGAAGCGAATGCGCGCGAAGTGAGCGCGTTGAAGCAACGCGACGATCTGCGCGTGACGCTCCTATCTTCTATCGGGCATGACCTGAAGACGCCTTTGACAGCCGTTGTCGCGGCGGCGGACGAACTGGCAGCTCAACATGGCGCATCGACGACGACCGCCACGCTCAAGGGTGAAGCCCGCCGGTTGCGGCGGGTGTTTGACGATCTCGTGGAAATGACCCGGATTGAGGCCGGGGCGTTGGTCGTCCGGCGCGAGGCGACCGACCTGACTGATGCCGTTGCCGCCGCCGCCCAAGATTTGCGCGCCGAACTTACCCATCATCTGCTGGTACTGGATGTGGCGCCCACGCTGCCGCTCGTAGAGGCCGATCCGCGCATGTTGCATCATGTTCTTATCAACCTGCTCGGGAACGCTGCCAAGTTTGCCGCTCCCGGAACGTCGATCCGAATCCATGCACGACGCGCCCATGATGGGCTAACGCTAGCGGTGCTCGACGATGGACCGGGCTTGCCGCAAGGTCGTGAAACAACGCTGTTCGACCGTTTCACTCGCGTGGACGGAGACGACATGAGCGGTGGCACCGGCCTCGGCCTAGCAATCGTCAAGGGCTTTGCTGATGCGATGGGCTTAGGCGTCACAGCACGCAATCGTGATGAAGGAGGGGCGGTGTTCGAAGTTATTTGGCCCGAATCGAGCATTCGCCAATCGCTGCCCGAAGAGGGGCAGATGTGACCGGACAGATACTGATCGTTGACGATGAACCAGCCATTTGCCGATTGGTGAGGGGTGCTGTCGAACGCGCCGGTTACACTGTCAGCGAAGCAGCGACCGCCGCAGAAGCGCTAACGTTGGCGCGTCGCGAAGGCTGTGAACTCGTTCTTCTCGATCTTGGCCTTCCCGATCGTGACGGCATTGAGCTCGTGCCGCTCATCAAGGCAATGCACCGGGCGGTCATCGTCCTGACTGCCCGCGACGCGACCGCAGAAAAGGTCTCAGCGCTCGATCTCGGCGCGGACGATTATGTCGTCAAGCCGTTCGACACCGACGAATTGCTTGCACGAGTTAGGACGGCACTCAGGCACCGTTTGGCCTCGAATAACGGCAGCGGCGTCCTCGCTGTCGGTTCCATAATCATAGATTTGACCGCCCGGCGTGTGTCGCGCGACGGGGCGGAACTGAAATTGACGCGCAAGGAATATGCCGTCCTCGCCGAACTCGCTCGGCATCCCGATCGCGTCCTGACGCACTCCCACTTGCTTCGAGCGGTATGGGGCGAAGCCCACACCCAAGATGTCGAATATCTGCGTGTCACGATGCGAGGACTGCGGCTCAAGCTGGAGGAAGATGCCGCATCGCCGGTGCTCCTCAGAAACGAGCCGGGAGTTGGTTATCGCCTTACGGTGACCTAGGCGTGGCAGCCGACCATATTGCACCGGGCGACGATCATAGTGCTACAGCGTATTCGTAGTGCTCATCTTCATCGGTCGTGGCCCGCCAGACCGCCGTTCTGCACTGTGGCGCGATATTCCGCGCAATGGCGACGCGAACGCCGCCGACAGACGCACGGTTGGCCAAGCGCCGATTGATAGTATTCCGGGAGGATCCCCGTTTCAGTCATGCGTCTTCAGCCACACGCGAAGGCGAGCTCGAGCATTGGCATAAGCGGACGAGGTATTGAACTGGATCATACGGCCCTTGGTCCATTTCGCGTACCAGGCGCTGCCATAGAGTTCCTCATCTGACCGGGCCGTGATCGTCGCGATCAATCCTGCTTTCGCATCCTCCAGCCGGGCGAGCAGTCGAAAACGCCTTCCTGCTCCGCCAGACAGCAGATAGGACGGGCGTGTCCAGTGCGCCTTGTGAGGTCAGGGGGTGGGGCCGCTCGGTCACCGCGACGATCGATGGGAGCAGCGGTGAGGCCCGGTAGCTCTGCCCGCCAATCAGCGGTGTGATGCGAGAGCAGGGATAGCTGATGGAGAGCGGGGGGACGGTCCAGATGGCCTCGCCTTTACCGTTGCGGCAACGGCATCGCCTTCTGCGATCTGCCTCGGCAAGCCGCCTCCCTCCACTCTTCCGCGAGGCGGGCGCCGGTCGTGGGCTAGTCAACGCGTTACGGAAATGATTGGGTTGCGTAGCATTCAGATGGAGATCGGGTAGGCGTCAACGGCCAAGGTGAGCCGAATGGGCTATCGTCATCGTTATTCCGCCGCTGTCATGCGCCGGGCTCTTGTTTCGACTTTTCTTGCGATGGCGGCGATAGGGTCCGCACCTGCCGCCGAGATGGCGAAGTCTGGGCCGATCCGGATGGTGGTGTCTCGGTATCCCGAACCGAAGCGTTTCGCTGGCATCACGCTCGAGAACCTGTCGGTCATCGTCTTTGCCAACGACTGCAATGCTTGCGCCGACAGGTTCCGGAAAGACGTGATCGTGGTCTGGTCCACCGCCGCCGGGAGCAAGTGGACGATCCTGCCGCCACGCCGCATTGGAGCAGCGGCAGAACCCCAGTAACGGGTGCGCCGGATCCAGCAGGGCCGGCCGAAATACAGACATGCGCGGAAACTGATAATAGAGACTTCCAAATCCAATTACATTTCAAGTCTTTAGTCTCGGCTGTACGATTTTCGCCTCAATCGGGTTGTCCTTGTCCGCAGCGGTTCCCGTTCGGCGCCTCACACGCAATCAGGGAACAGCAATGGCTATCGTCATCTATGACGTCCGCGAGGGCTCGGTTCTGATCGAAGGATTAGAGGAGCATGAATTCGCCGCGATCGAAGAAGCCCGCCACGAAGCAGCGCGAATGATGCTCTCGGAGACTGTCCACCGGAAATCACGGCCGGACATTCGACGCCGCCGTGATATTCAGGACTGCGCATCGGCCGCTCCCAACTTCTACACCGAATGAGCCTGCCGGGGCCCCTTAAGAGTGCCTCACATCTCCTCCTTCGCAGGTGTATGCTCATTGCTTGCTACGAAGGAGCGGGAAATGGCGACGAAGCTCATTGCGACTGTCGAACTTGCTGACAATGCGGGAAGGTTGCAATTCGCCAATAAGCTTCAGAATCTTAACCTGTCTAGGTTGAAGCGGCAGGGCGAAGCCGACGACGAGACGTCCTACTGGCGAATGAGGGACGGTCGGACGCTGACGACCGACGATGGATTTGACGCTTCAGGACGTGGACGGAAAAATCTATGAGCTGACAAGGTAAGCAGATGACGATCGGCGAGAGGGATTTTACAGAATTGTGGCGCTGGTGCCCGCGCTCGATGACGAACAGCTTCGAAAACTTGCCGCGCGAATATCAGACGAGGCGAGGATTCGGGGGCTGAAACCGCGGCTGAAAGTCGTCAGCGACAACGCGCACGCCAGTTAGCCCTTGGCGATGCGGCAGACAGGTGTTCGCGCGGCCTCCGCTGCAGCGGTATAACGTCCAGTCCTCATTGAAACGGACCTTTGCTGCCTTCAGGAAGTGCCTGGTCCCATGATCTCTTCCCAAATTGCCAGGACCGTAGCCGGACATCGCGGTGTAGCTTGTTTTGACAGGGCGCATGGAGATGAAGGGCCGGGACTGGCCTCGGCGCTGACGGCAGGCCTTCATGCGTGCCCTTCGGATCGCGCCGGTTGCCAGGGGATCGTGACGCCCCCTCCCCGAAGCGCCGTCGACGCCCTCCAGAGTGCCGGTGCCGACAGCAGGAATGCATCCGGGAATCGCTCGGGCTGCTGTGAGGTCGCTCCGGGCGGCGCTATTCCCCTTCCAGCGCCCTCCCCGCAAGCGTGAACGGGCTCGCCACCGCAGCGCCCGCGGCGTTGAACACGAAAGCCCCGACCTTTCCGACGCGACCGAGGGGGCTTCCCTCCTGCGTCGTCTCGCTGGCCTGCAACATCGCAAAGCGAACGAAGCGGTCGTGCCGCGCGGCATCGCTGGCCGCAACCGACGAGATGTCGACCACGCGCACGCCTTGTCGTCGCGCGATTACCTCAAGGGAGGGATCGCCAATGTCGGCGGCACCGACCCGAAGTCGACCGCCGGTCAGGCGGCGAGACGCATCGAGGGCCCTGTCGTCCTTCGACACGAGGATCGTCAACGGCGGATCGAGCGGTCCCACCACGGCAAGCTGGCTCCGAAAAACGTCGACGTCGATATCCGGTGCGGCCAAAGCGACCTCGAAGCGGGCGATCAGTTCGTCACGCCCTTCGAGACGAAGCTGGCGCACGGTTTCCATGACGAGCCAGGCACCCATGCTGTGCCCGGCCAAGGCGATCGTGCCCTCCGTGCGGATGCCGCCCAGAATTTCCAGGACATGCGCAAGGTCGTCCCGGGCGTAGGCAGCCGCGTCGCGATCGGCGACATAGCCCGTCACGGCCGCTTCGGAAGGCCAGGAGAACAGGATCGGAACTGTAACGCTCGGGGCATCCATGGAAAGCTGCGCGACGCGAAAGACCGCCTCGGTCAGCGTGTAGTTGTACCCATGGGCAAAGAGGCCCGCCGTGCCTTTCGTGCCGATACGCATGGCGATCGTCTGCTTGAACGCTGCCTCGTCGAGGGTCCGTCGCCCCGTCACGACGAAGCTCTTCGAAGCATCGCGCGCGGTTTCCCCGCTCCACTCGATGTTTCCAGGTTCGTGCCCCGGCGGGATGGAGATCGTCAGCTCCTCGTAGCGCAGCGATGCGCGCCCGCTGCCGTAGCCGACCTGCTGCACACCGTCCGGGGCCCGATCCGTCGCGACGAGGACGATGACCGGTGTCGCGCCCGGGACCGCCCCGGCCGTCGGGGCAAGCTCGAGCGAACCGGGCCTCGAGGCGCAGCCTCCGATCACGACGCCGAGCAGCAGCAGGATCGACAGAACTCGTGGCCGCCGCGGAGGCCTTCGGCCATCGGGGATCGGTGAGACGGGCTGCGAAACGATCATGGCTGCTTCTTCAATGCGAGGGTGGGGCGGAGGATGGCGAGGAGCCAGTCGATCCTTTCATGAATCTCGTCCTGGGTCGGAATGACTGTCAGTCCGAGGATGGCGGAAAAAAATCCAGGTCCCAGGAGGGTGCCGACCATCAAGTCGGCAAGCTCTTCCGACTGCCGACCTCCGGCCGGAGTCGCTCCACCGATGCGACGGATCGTCTCCGCCAGCCTGGCCTGTCCCCGGACCACCGCCACCTCGAAAAATATCTTGGCAATTTCGGGCGCGGATTGGCTTTCGGTAAAAACCAGTCGCGTCAGCGCGACCTGCCGCGGACTGAGGATGAAGGCGGCCATCGATCGCAGGACGTCGCGAAGCAGGACTTCTCCGCACGCCTGCCCTATGCGCGCCTCGTCGAGGCGGGGTGCTTGATCCAGGGAAGACGTGACGATCTGATGGAAGATCTGCTCCTTGCTGTGGAAGGTCTCGTAGACGGTTTTCTTCGACATTCCACAGGCTCGAACGACGTCGTCCATGCTGGCCGTCGAGTAGCCCTTGGACGTGAAAACTTCTTCCGCTGCAACGACAATTCGACCGCGACGCTCGTCCGCACTCATCAAAGGCGGGCGCCCGCGCCGTTTCGGCTCTGTCATTTCCATGCTGATCGGCTCGCTTGACAATAAGAAACGCATGAGTTTGATATATAAATCAGAAACTGTTCAGTTTTCAAGTCGGCGCGCTCCGCCGGAATGGAGTGCCAGCGTCATGCCACGCAGGTCGAAGACCATCGCCCTCAGCCTCCTCGCGCTGATCGTCGCCGGCTGCCAGGCCGAGGAACCGCCCCCCGCCCCGACGAAACGGCCCGTCAAGGCCATCGTGGTCGAACCGGTGGCATCCGCCGAAAGCGTGACCCTGACAGGCTTCATCGCCGCGCAGATCGAGGGAAACCTGTCCTTCCGCACGAGCGGACAGATCATCGAGCGGACGGTCGACATCGGCGATCGGGTCCGCAAGGGACAGGTGCTCGCCCGCATCGATCCCAAGGTGCAGCAGGCCGATGTCGAGGCCGCCCAGGCTGTCGCGTCGTCTGCCGCCGCCGATGTTGAGCAGGCTTCGGCAGCCTTCGCCCGCTCGCAGAGCCTATTGCAACGCGGGTTCACGACACGGCGGGACTTCGACGCGGCAGACCAGGCCCTGAAGGTGGCGCGGGCCAATGCCGCTTCCGCCCAGGCCAGTCTCGAGAGCGCGGAGGACTCGCTATCCTATGCGGCCCTCACGGCCGAGGCCGACGGCGTCGTGACCGCCCGGGAACTCGACGTCGGCGAAGTCGCACAGGCTGCCGCCACGGTGTTCACCATCGCACTCGACGGGCAACGCGATGCCGTTTTCGACATCTACGAAAGCCTCCTTCTCGGCGGCAGGGAACCGCCCGAGATCACCGTCGCGCTCGTTGCCGATCCATCCGTCAAGGTAAAGGGCCGCATCCGGCAGATATCGCCGACGGTCGACCAGACGAGCGGGACCGTCCGCGTCAAGATCGGGCTGGAAAGCACTCCGGACGCGATGACGCTGGGCGCGGCTGTCGTCGGAACAGCGGTTCTGCCCTCGATTGAAGTCGTGGTGATTCCCGCATCCGCGCTGACCTCGCTCGACGGCCGCGCCGCGGCCTGGGTGCTCGACCCCGTCAGTGGCGAGGTCGTCCCCCGCCCGATCGCGATCTCCTCCTACCAGGCGTCGACCGTGACGGTCCGCGACGGCTTGAAGGCGGGCGACCGGGTGGTGGTCGAGGGCACCAAGCTGCTGCGTCCCGGCGAGGCGGTCGTGATACCCAAGGAAGAGGCCGCATCCCGATGAGATTGCTGTATCCTCTTCCGCTCGTCCTCGTTCTGCTGGCGGGATGCCAAAGCGAGGAGCCAGCCCCGGCGCCGGTGGTTCGCCCCGTGAAGTCGGTTCTCGTCGAGCCTTTCGGACAGCAGCCCCTGACCTTTTCCGGATCGGTGGAGCCGCAGGTGAGCACCGATGTCAGCTTCCAGATTCTCGGTCGGATGGTCGACCGCCGGGTCAATGTCGGCGACATTGTCGCCGCCGGCGCCGTTCTTGCCACGCTCGACGCCTCGGTCCAGGAACAGAACGTGCAGGCGGCGGAAGCCGCCCTGGCGAGCGCCGAAGCTTCCCTGTCGAATGCCACGGGCGTCGCGTCGCGACAGCGTGCCCTCCAGGCTTCCAGGGTGGCGACGCAGGCCACCGTCGACGAGGCTGAACAGTCGCTGCAGTCGACGAGGTCAGCGGTCCTGCAGGCCCGGTCCGCGCTGGACAAGGCCCGCGAACAGCTCGGTTACGCCCGGCTGACCGCCGGCGCCCCCGGCATCGTTACCGCTGTCTCCGCCGAGGCCGGGCAGGTCGTCTCGCCCGGCCAGACCGTCGTGACGATCGCGCGCCCGGACCTTCGTGACGCCGTCGTCGACCTGCCTGACCGCCTGGCGGCCACGCTGAAACGCGGCGCGCCGCTGCGCGTCCAGCTGGAACTCGATCCCGACGTCACCGCCGAGGGCACCGTCCGCGAGATCGCACCGCTGGCCGATGCGGTCACCCGCGCCCGACGGGTGAAGATCGCGCTGATCGATCCGCCGGAAGGTTTCCGCCTCGGCTCCATCGTCAAGGTCGCCCTGACCGGCGGCGAGGCGAAGGCGCTGGCGCTGCCGGCCTCGGCCATCCTCCGGCGTGACGGCGAGAGCTTCGTCTGGGTGATCCTCGAGGGAAGCGACACGGTAACGCTGCGCCCCGTCGCGGTGCGCGAAGAGGCCGATGGTCGCCTGGCGGTCCTGGACGGCCTGAAGGCGGGCGAGCGGGTCGCCGCCGCCGGGGCCAACACGCTCACCGACGGCCAGCGCGTGAAGATCGAGGAGACAGCCCGATGACGTCCTTCAACCTGTCCGAATGGGCGCTGCGCCATCGCTCCATGCTCTGGTACTTCATGATCGTCTTCTCGGTCGCGGGCTTCTTCTCCTACCTCAATCTGGGGCGGGAGGAGGATCCGGCCTTCACCATCAAGACCATGATCATTTCGGCGCAATGGCCGGGCGCCACGGTCGACGACACGATCAAGCAGGTTGCCGAGCGGATCGAGAAGAAGCTCGAGGAATTGCCGGAGCTCGACTATACGCGCTCGATGACGACGGCGGGTGCGACCACGATCTTCGTCAACCTCCTCGACACAACCCAGGCCAAGAACATTCCGGCAACCTGGGTTCGGGCGCGCAACCTCGTCGGCGACATCGTCGGCACCTTGCCGCAGGGCGTGGTCGGTCCGCAGTTCAACGACAATTTCGGCGACGTCTACGGCAACATCTATGCCTTCACCTCGGACGGCTTCTCGCAGCGCGAACTGCGTGACTTCGTCGAGGATGCGCGCTCCAAGGTCCTCACCGTGTCCAATACCGGCAAGGTCGACATTCTCGGGGCCGAAGACGAGATCATCTACCTCGAGTTCTCCCCGCGGCGCCTGGCCGCCTACGGGATCACACAGCAGAACGTCGTCGAGACCCTCCAGGCACAGAATGCTGTTACTCCGTCGGGCGTCATCCAGACCGACGCCGAGCGGATCAGCATTCGCGTCAACGGACAGTTCGCCTCCGAGGAGAGCCTTCGGACTCTCAACCTTCGCGTCAACGATCGCTTCTTCCGCCTGTCCGATGTCGCCGAGATCAAGCGCGGCTATGTCGACCCACCCTCGAGCCTGTTCCGATACAATGGCCAGCCGGCGATCGGGCTTGCCGTCGGCGTGAAGACAGGCGCCAATCTGCTCGCCTTCGGCGAGGATCTCGACAAAGAAATGGCTCGCATCGAGGGCGAACTGCCGGTCGGCATCGGCATCCATCTGGTTTCCGACCAACCCCTCGTCGTCGAAGAAGCGGTGTCGGGCTTCACCACGGCCCTGTTCGAGGCCATCGCCATCGTCCTGGCGGTGAGCTTCGTCAGCCTCGGCCTGCGCGCCGGCCTCGTCGTCGCCGTCGCGATCCCGCTGACCCTTGCCATGACCTTCGTGGTGATGGAGTACCTCGGCATCTCCCTCCAGCGCATCTCGCTGGGCGCCCTGATCATCGCCCTGGGGCTCCTCGTCGACGACGCCATGATCGCGGTCGAGATGATGGCGTCCCGACTCGAGGCGGGGGATACCCTCCAGAAGGCGGCGACGTCGGTCTGGACCTCCACCGCCTTTCCCATGCTGACGGGGACGCTCGTGACCGTGGCAGGCTTCATCCCGGTTGGTCTCAATTCAAGCGCCGCCGGCGAGTTCACCTTCACGCTTTTCGTGGTGATGGCGGTCTCGCTGATCCTGTCCTGGGTCGTCGCGGTGCTGTTCACGCCGCTGATCGGCGTGGTGATGCTGCCGAAGACCATGAAGAGCCACCACGGGAAGAAGGGCCGGTTCGCGCGTGTCTTCGGCTGGCTGCTTCTGCTCTGTATGCGCTGGCGCTGGGTGACCATCGCCACGACAGTCGCCGTCTTCGGCGTGTCGATGTACGGCATGCAGTTCGTCCAGCAGCAGTTCTTCCCCTCCTCCGACCGCACCGAGCTGATCGTCGACTGGAACCTGCCGCAGAGCGCCTCGATCAAGCAGACGCTGTCGGAAATCTCGCGGTTCGAGAAGGAACAGCTTACGGGCAATGAGAGCGTAGAGCGCTGGTCGAGCTATGTCGGGGAAGGCGCCCCCCGCTTCGTCCTGTCGCTCGACGTCCAGCCGGCCACTCCGGCCTTCGGCCAGACGGTGATCGTGACCAAGGACATCGAGGCCCGCAATCGTCTGCGGACAGTCTTCAGCGACTATCTCCTGCGCACCTTTCCGAACACCGACGCCTACGTGAAGCTCCTCGACATCGGCCCACCGGTCGGTCGCCCGGTCGCCTACCGCCTGTCGGGACCCGACATCCAGACGGTGCGCAAACTCTCGTTGGAGCTCGGCAGCATCATCGCCCAGAATCCCAATCTCGGCGAGGTCGTCTACGACTGGAGCGAGCCGTCGCGGGTGGTGCGGATCGACGTCATGCAGGACCGTGCCCGCCAGCTCGGCGTGTCCTCGGAAACCATCGCCTCGACGATCAACGGCATTGTCGGCGGAACGACGGTGACGGAGGTGCGCGAGGACATCTACCTCGTCGACATCATCGGGCGTGCCTTGGCGGCCGAACGCGGTTCCATCGAGACGCTGCGCGATCTTCAGCTTCCCTCGGGCGACGGACGATCCGTTCCCCTCGCGGCGGTTGCCACCTTCCGCTACGAGGTCGAGCAGCCGCTGGTGTGGACCCGCTCGCGGATCCCGACCATCACCGTGCGGGCCGGCATCGCCGGCTCGCTGCAGCCGGCCACGGTCGTTCAACAGATCACCCCGGCGGTCGACGCCTTCACGCAGAAGCTTCCGGCCGGCTACAACATCGAGATCGGCGGCTCCGTCGAAGACAGCGCCAAGGGTCAGGGACCGATCCTTGCCGTGGCCCCGCTGATGATCTTCGCGATGGCGACGATCCTGATGATCCAGCTCCAGAGCTTCAGCCGCCTCGTCCTGGTCTTCGCCGTGGCCCCCCTCGCCCTCATCGGCGTCGTGGCGGCGCTTTTGCCGAGCGGCGCGCCCATGGGCTTCGTTGCGATCCTCGGCATCCTCGCCCTGATCGGCATCCTCATCCGCAACTCGGTCATCCTGGTGGTGCAGATCGAGGATCATATCCGCGAGGGGTTCGACAAGTGGGACGCGGTCGTCGATGCGACAGAACACCGGATGCGGCCGATCCTCCTGACGGCCGCTGCCGCCTCGCTCGCGCTGATTCCGATCTCCCGCGAGATCTTCTGGGGACCCATGGCCTACGCGATGATGGGCGGCATCATCGTCGGCACGGTGCTCACGCTCCTGTTCCTCCCCGCACTCTACGTGGCCTGGTTCCGGATCAAGGCCCCGCCACGCGACGCAACAGCCGCCTCCCCAGAGGAGCTCCATGGGCGTCAAACTGTTTGAAAATCGGCCGCTGCGGTCACGACGCAGTGACAGCAGCCAAGAATTATCTCTCGATAAAGACGTTATTTCAATGGCTTGCGGCAAAAATTGGCATGTGGCCCTTCGGAAGCAGCGCTTGCGATAGGGGCCTGTAGCGGCGGCTTTGTCGATGCCAAGGTTGATGTCAGCCGACCCGTGAGTATGAGAAGGATGCGATGCGCCGGCCCTGCAGCCGGTGTCGACGAGCGGGATGGCGTTCCAATGTCAGAGACTTCCTCGGTGCCGGTGGTGCATCCCGTCGCCATTCCCTGCCGGGACGGCGTGACGCTCGGCGGTCATCTCTGGACCGGAGCCGGCAGAACCCTGATCGGCACGGTGGTCATCAATCCCGCGACCGGCGTGCTGGCCCGGTACTATCATTACTACGCGGCCTTTCTGGCGGAGCACGGCTTCGATGTCCTGACCTACGACTATCGCGGCATTGGCCAGTCGCGCCCGGCGAATTTGCGGGGCTGCGGCTATCGCTGGCGGGATTGGGGCGAGCTCGATTTCGACGCCGCTTTGCGGTTCGCCAGGAACCGCAAAGCCGATCACCCGCTGTTCGTGGTCGGCCACAGCATCGGCGGGTTCCTGCCGGGGCTTTCGGAAAATGCGCCGATGATCCACCGCATGCTGACGGTCGGTGCTCAATATGCCTACTGGCGCGACTATGCCCGGAACCGCCGGGCCCATCTGTTCTTCAAGTGGCATGTGATCATGCCGGCGATCACGGCTCTCTACGGTTACTTTCCCGGGCAGCGTTTGGGCTGGCTGGAAGATCTCCCGGCGGGAGTCGCGAACGAGTGGAGTTTCCGGCGTTCACGGATGGAATCCAGTCACGCGCGACAGGCGCGAGAGGAGATCCTTCGGCGTTTCGAGAGGGTGACGGCACCGATCCTGGCCGTCGCGATGTCCGATGACGAGTTCGGGACGGTGCCGGCGGTGGCACGGACGCTTCGCTACTACCGCGGCACCGATCCCATTCACGTGGTTCTGGAACCTTCCGATCTGGGTCATGAAGACGTCGGTCACTTCGGACTGTTTCACAACCGGCATGCGCCTGATTTCTGGCGCGACACCGTCGGATGGTTGAGGGACGGCACGAACCCGTGGCCGGACAAGCGTATTTGGCAGAAGAGCCTGGGAGAGAGAACTCACGGGTAGTCGTCGCGGACCAATGGACTGGCGGAACGCCGACTTGCGTGCCTGTCACGCGGGACGTCGCGTGGATCGCCGGCTCGCCGGCTCCTAACCTCTGCGAGAAGCTCGATGTGAGACGGGAACATCCACGCCAAAGGGAGCGCGGAACCCGTTATCGCGCATAAATCCAGCGGTTTGGCTTTCCTCCACGAGCCCGCCCGCAGAGAGCGCCGCTCCGCCAAAGGCGCCGGCATGCGGTTGCCCCCATGCCTAAGGAACTGTTTCTCGCACCAGTCGCATTTTCAGAAACAACAACAGTTCCCGGCAACCAAGATAAGATCGATCGATCCTCCATCGCCGGATCGATAAAATGCCACCTAATTTCCGTCCGGAAGCTTTAGTCCCGCCGCGTACAAACATCCCTGCAAGCAACGAACAACAGTTCATTGCAAACGGGGAAAAATACCATGGTCAGCATCAACGCAACCGCCGCCAATTCCGCAGTCCTCTCCAGCCTCCGCCAGATCAACAGGGACATCGCGACAAACCAGACGCGCATCGGCACCGGCCTCAAGATCAACAGCTACTCCGACAATCCGGCCCTCTACTCGACCGCCCAGAACATCCGCTCCGACATCAAGGCGCAGGACGCGCTCTCCTCGAACATCGGCCTTTCCAAGGCCCGCGCGGACGCTGCCAATGCGGGCCTCGACAAGATCGCCGACATCCTGACCAAGATGTCGGATGTGGCCTCCACCACGACGGCGACCTCAACCGCCTCCGAGGTTGCTGTAGCATCGGCCAAGATCGCGTCTTACTTCACCCAGGTCACGGCAATCGTCGCCTCGTCTGGTTTCCAGGGCAGCAATCTCCTCAAGGGCAGCGCCACCGAGAACGTTGCCCTGTCTAACGAGAGCCTGGCTCAGATCCAATTTTCCGGCGCCGATATCGAGACTGGTACGGCCTACTCGCTCCTGGCCGCTGCCGACAGCGCGACCGGTACAGACATTGCCGCCCTCTCGACGCTGATCGATAACACCTTGGCCGAAGTCGTCGGCGTGCAGGCCGGCGTCGCATCCTTCTCCGACATGCTCGGCTCGCAGCTCGACTTCCAGTCGACGCTGAAGGGCATCAACGAGGGCGCGCTCAGCTCGATCGTCGACGCCAATCTCGAGGAAGAAGCCGCCAAGTCCACCGCCCTCCAGGTCAAGCAGCAGCTCGCCTACCAGGCCCTCTCGATCGGCAATTCGTCGAGCCAGAACATCCTGCGCCTCTTCCAGTAAGATCCCCTTCCGCCACGACGCGATCAGCGTCTCCCCGTCGCGGCATCGTTCGTGGCACCGCAGCCCCCGGCTCTTGCACCGGGGGCTGCACTCGTTTGGACGAAAGCCTGCGGGCGACGATATCGCGCACCGGCAGACCCCTTGGATCCGGAGGCGAAGTCGGCGGTGCCACCCGCTCCGCCTCCCTCCCCGGCAGGCGCCGCCGGCGGTCACCTCGCCGCAGCGCCACGGCGTACAGGCTGCACGCGCCCAAGGCGCATTCGCGACCTGCCGCAGGACGCGCGACCGCGTCCAGGCCGCCGGCATGCGTCCCGCGCACGGCCGGGCCGCTCCCATGGTTGACGACATATTGCGCCGACCGATCGCATTTTCCTCAAGTTCAAAAGACAACAACAACCAAGATCAAATCAATCGATCCTCCATCGCCGGATCGATAAAATGCCACCTAGTTTCCGACCCGAAGCTTTAGTCCCGCCGCGTACAAACATCCCTGCAAGCAACGAACAACAGTTCATTGCAAACGGGGAAAAATACCATGGTCAGCATCAACGCAACCGCCGCCAATTCCGCAGTCCTCTCCAGCCTCCGCCAGATCAACAGGGACATCGCGACAAACCAGACGCGCATCGGCACCGGCCTCAAGATCAACAGCTACTCCGACAATCCGGCCCTCTACTCGACCGCCCAGAACATCCGCTCCGACATCAAGGCGCAGGACGCGCTCTCCTCGAACATCGGCCTTTCCAAGGCCCGCGCGGACGCTGCCAATGCGGGCCTCGACAAGATCGCCGACATCCTGACCAAGATGTCGGATGTGGCCTCCACCACGACGGCGACCTCAACCGCCTCCGAGGTTGCTGTAGCATCGGCCAAGATCGCGTCTTACTTCACCCAGGTCACGGCAATCGTCGCCTCGTCTGGTTTCCAGGGCAGCAATCTCCTCAAGGGCAGCGCCACCGAGAACGTTGCCCTGTCTAACGAGAGCCTGGCTCAGATCCAATTTTCCGGCGCCGATATCGAGACTGGTACGGCCTACTCGCTCCTGGCCGCTGCCGACAGCGCGACCGGTACAGACATTGCCGCCCTCTCGACGCTGATCGATAACACCTTGGCCGAAGTCGTCGGCGTGCAGGCCGGCGTCGCATCCTTCTCCGACATGCTCGGCTCGCAGCTCGACTTCCAGTCGACGCTGAAGGGCATCAACGAGGGCGCGCTCAGCTCGATCGTCGACGCCAATCTCGAGGAAGAAGCCGCCAAGTCCACCGCCCTCCAGGTCAAGCAGCAGCTCGCCTACCAGGCCCTCTCGATCGGCAATTCGTCGAGCCAGAACATCCTGCGCCTCTTCCAGTAAGATCCCCTTCCGCCACGACGCGATCAGCGTCTCCCCGTCGCGGCATCGTTCGTGGCACCGCAGCCCCCGGCTCTTGCACCGGGGGCTGCACTCGTTTGGGGCGGAGGAGCTGGATGGTGCATCTTCGGCTGCGGCCGGCCGCGACGCGGACCGTCGGACGGTCCTCGGACGTCAACTGCGGCGGCAGTCGAAAGGCCGGAGGTCACGCACCGACCTGTGTCGCCCAGCTGGATGAACCGGGCGATTGCGGCAAAACAGGACGGTATGCCCGAGGCTGCAGGCCATCATTTCGAGGGCATTCGCGGCACGAAGAACGGCCGAGATCTCATCTGCCCCGGTCACGCCTCCTTCAGGCAGCCTTTTTGGCAGATACCGGAAAGTCGGTGCCATCTGTCCCGAGCTCGATCAGGTTGCTGCGAAGATGAGCCAAGGCCCGGGTCATGACGGACGCCTCCTCGTCGGTGAGCCCCTGCACCATCTGGTCGTAGACGACGATGGCGAGCGGTCTCACCTGGTCGAATACCTCCGTGGCAGCCGCCGTCACGGAAACGGTCTTGGCTCGCCGGTCGGTGCGGTCGCAGGTACGCTTGATCAGCCCGCGTGCCTCGAGACGATCGAGGTAGGCCGAGAGAGTCATCGGCTCGACACCCATGACATGCGCCAGTTTCGCCTGCCGGGCGCCGTCGAGGCGGGCGACATGGGCCAGCGCGCGGATCTCGCCGGACGTCAATTGAAGACCGGCATTTTGGACAGCTCGATCAAAGACCTGGCGAAAAAGCCTCGAGACGTCCGTCAGCAGGAAGCCGAGCGAATCCGAGGGCATGAGCTGCGTCATTATCGCTGTCCTTGTCGTCCGTCAGCAGCTGCACCCCGCGGGTCCATCATTTAGAACTGCTATAATTCATATAAGTTTATTAATTCCGGGAGACAAGGTTGCTGCCTGCAGCTGAACCAGAATGAAAGTAAACTAGGCAACACATCGGCGTGATGTCGTTTGCGAGCAGTCGATGCCATGCGGCTTTTGCCGGGAGACGTTCCCCTTGACGGATGCAGTGGCCGCCGGCCGAGGACCGCGTCGTCTGGGCCCGCCGCAGCAGGAAAACCGAAGCCACCACCTTGAACCCAAGCCTCGGCGCCCAAATGCGCGCCATCGGACGACGACGAGAGCTTGATGGGCGTCTCTTCTGCCAGCATGGTGGCGCGCCGGGCGCGACATCCGCCGCCGCAAACCACCCGCATACAGGACGCACCCCATGCAGCCATCGCGCGACATCAGCCGACTCATCGAGATCATGGCGGCGCTGCGCAATCCCGAGACTGGATGCCCCTGGGACATCGAACAGTCGTTCGAGACCATCGCGCCCTACACCATCGAGGAGGCCTATGAGGTTGCCGACGCGATCGAGCGACGCGATGCCGAGGATCTTCGCGAGGAGCTCGGAGACCTGCTGCTGCAGGTCGTCTATCACGCGCGTCTGGCCGAGGAGCAGGGGCTGTTCCGGTTCGAGGACGTTGTCGAGGGCATCACCCAGAAGATGATCCGCCGGCACCCTCATGTCTTCGGAGACGAGACCGCGCGCAATGCGAAATCCGCCAAAGGCCAGTGGGAGCGGATCAAGGCAGAGGAACGCGCCGAAAAGGCCCTGGCGCGGATGGCGCGGGCCCGGCCGGGCGGAAGCGGTTGGGAGGCATCCCCCGAAAGGAGCGCGACCGCCCTGCTCCTCGACAGCGTTCCCGGCAACTTTCCGGCCCTCACCCTGGCGCTGAAGGTGCAGGAGCGAGCGGCCAAGGTCGGCTTTGACTGGGACGCGGCGGCGCCGATCCATGCCAAGATCGACGAGGAGTTTGCCGAGTTCGACGTGGCTCTGGCCGCCGGCGACACGGACGCCATGGAGGACGAGTTCGGGGACCTTCTGTTCACGCTGGTGAATCTCGCCCGCTACCACGGGCTTGACCCGGAGAAGGCGCTGCGCCGCTGCGTCTCAAAATTCCGCGGACGGTTCAACCATATCGAGTCCAGCCTCGGCGCCCGCGGCAGTTCCCTGCAGGCCGCGTCGCTGGACGAGATGGAAGCGCTCTGGATCGAAGCCAAGCGCCTGGCTGAGGCGGATCAGATCCCAGCCTAGCTGCAGGGTTTCGCCCTTTCCGTGCGGGCCTGGCACCCGGGCGCCTGGCCCGGCGAGA
Organism: Aureimonas sp. SA4125; assembly: GCF_019973775.1. Classification (NCBI taxonomy): domain Bacteria; kingdom Pseudomonadati; phylum Pseudomonadota; class Alphaproteobacteria; order Hyphomicrobiales; family Aurantimonadaceae; genus Aureimonas; species Aureimonas sp. SA4125. The sequence goes on from NZ_AP025032.1 coordinate 2,372,580, forward strand.
GTTCGGCAGGGATAGCCCTGCCCTCAGTCGATCTGCAGGCCGGGGTTCTTTTCGGCCATGCGGCGAAGCTCGGCATGAGCCTGCGTGGTGATCTCGGCGGTCAGTTCGACGGCCCCGTCCTCCTGGTCGACGCGATGGTGGACCGACGCGTTCTCGTACAGCCAGGGGAGCACCGACAGGGCTTCCGGCTGGATGGTCAGCGTCACTTCACCCAGCACGCCACCGATGCGCGTCTCGATGTCTGCCAGGAGTGCCGGCAGGCCATCTCCCGTAAGAGCGGACACCAGATGGACGCCGTGGCCTTCGGCGCGGTTGGCGGCGGCCGTGTGCAACTGAGCGATGGCCGCCTCGTCGAGAAGGTCGACCTTGTTCCAGACCTCGACGAGGTGCCCGGCATCGGCGGTGTCGATGTCGAGATCGGCCAGGATCTTGTTGACGTCGCTCGCCTGCGCCGAGGCGTCGGGATCGCTCATGTCGCGCACATGCAGGATCAGCTCGGCCTCGACCACTTCTTCCAGCGTCGCCCGGAAGGCCGCGACGAGATGCGTCGGCAGGTCGGAAATGAAGCCGACGGTATCGGAGACGATCACCTCGGTGCCGTGCGGCAGCGCGATGCGGCGAAGCGTCGGGTCGAGCGTGGCAAAGAGCAGATCCTGCGCGAGGACGGACGCGCCGGTGATGGTGTTGAACAGCGTCGACTTTCCGGCATTGGTATAGCCGACAAGGGCGATGACGGGATGCGGCGCCTTCTTGCGTTTGGCACGGTGGAGCGTGCGCGTGCGGCGGACGGCTTCGAGATCCTTCTCCAGGCGCTTGATGCGCTCCTGCAACTGACGCCGGTCGGATTCGATCTGCGTCTCGCCGGGGCCGCCCAGGAAGCCGGCGCCGCCGCGCTGGCGTTCCAGATGCGTCCAGGACCGGACAAGCCGGCCCTTCTGATAGTTCAGGTGCGCCAGCTCGACCTGCAGCCTTCCCTCCTTCGTGCGCGCGCGGCGCCCGAAGATCTCGAGGATCAGGCCGGTCCGGTCGAGCACCTTGGTGCCCAGTTCCTTTTCCAGATTGCGCTGCTGCACGGGCGTCAGCGGATGGTCGATGATGACGAGCCCGATCTCCTCCGCGGCGACGACGCCCTTCAGTTCCTCGACCTTGCCTGCACCGATCAGCGTCGCCGGCCGGGCCTTTGCCACGGAGATGATCCCGCGGGCCACGATCTCGAGATCGATCGCCGCGGCCAGACCGCAGATCTCCTCAAGCCGCTGCTCGTCGGCGCGCCTGATGACATCGGTACCCGCACTGGCGCGGTCCTCGGCCAACTGCACCTTCTTCAGGAGCGGCACGAACACCCCTGCCCGCGTCACGACGGCCTTGTGCTCAATGGGACCTTTCGGCCGCGTCTCGTCGAATTCGGTCAATCAGACTTGTCCTGGCTCTTCGGTCTCGAACATGTTCACCGGCTGTGATGGCATGATGGTCGAGATGGCATGCTTGTAGACGAGCTGCGAGTGGCCATCGCGGCGCAGCAGCACGCAGAAATTGTCGAACGATGTCACCACGCCTGTGAGCTTGACGCCGTTCACGAGAAAGATGGTGAGGGAGATCTTCTGCTTTCTGACGGTGTTCAGAAAGACGTCCTGCAGGTTCTGCAAGCGATCGGCCATGAGACATTCCTATTTTCTTGTTGGCGTAACCCAGGACGTTGCCCGGGCGGGCGCGGTTCGGTCTGATATGGGCAGTCTAAGGACGCATGCCGATCGCCACCCGGATAGCACTTTTGGCTGCTGCGGCGCAACCTCGGCACCCCGTTGCGCGTCCCCATCCAAACCCATGCTGCAGCGGCCCTGGCGCGCCAAAACGTCAGATGCCGAGGGACTTCAGCTTGCGGTGAAGCGCCGAGCGTTCCATGCCGACGAATTCGGCCGTACGCGAGATGTTGCCGCCGAAGCGGTTGATCTGCGCCATCAGATATTCCTTCTCGAAGACCTCCCGGGCGTCACGCAGGGGAAGCGCCAGAATGCGGCCGTCAGACTGGCTCGGCGTGCGCGGCAGCATGTCGCCGACCTCGTGCGGCAGCATGTCGGCCGAGATCGGCGCATCGTCGTCGCCCTCCCGCGAGAGGATCATCAGCCGTTCGACATTGTTGCGCAGCTGGCGGATGTTGCCCGGCCAATCGCTCGACTGCAGCACTGCCATGGCTTCAGGGCTGATCGCCTTCGTCTTGATACCGGTCTGCTCGCCGATCTGCTTCATGAAAGCCTCGATCAGCAGCGGGATGTCGGCGCGGCGTTCTGACAAGGGCGGCACGGCGATCGGCACGACCGCGAGCCGGTGATAGAGGTCCTCCCGGAACGTTCCTTCGCTGATCATCGATTCCAGGTTCTGCGCCGTCGAGGACACGATGCGCACGTCGACCTTGACGCGCTTGGTTCCGCCGACACGCTCGAAAGTCTGTTCGGTCAGGACGCGCAGGATCTTGTTCTGCGTCTCGCGCGGCATGTCGCCGACTTCGTCGAGGTAGAGGATGCCGCCGTGCGCTTCCTCGAAGGCACCGACCTTGCGCTCGACGCCAGCAGGCGCGTCGGTGCCGAACAGCTCGACCTCCATGCGATCCGGCGTGATCGCTGCGGCGTTCAACGCGACGAAGGGGCCGTTGGCGCGGGCAGAGGCGGCATGGATGGCGCGGGCCACCATTTCCTTGCCCGAGCCCGAGGGCCCGAGAATCATCACGCGGCTGTTGGTCGGCGCCACGCGCTCGATCGTCGTGCGCAGCTGGTTCATCGGATGCGACTTGCCGAGGAGCTCGGAGAAGTCGACCGAGCGGCGCCGGAGGTCCGAGACCTCGCGCCGCAACTTGGAGGTCTCGAGCGCCCTTTCCGCGACCAGCACCAGGCGGTCGGCCTTGAAGGGCTTCTCGATATAGTCGTAGGCACCGCGACGGATCGCCGAGACGGCCGTCTCGATGTTGCCGTGGCCCGAGATCATGACCACGGGAACCTCAGGATGCTGCGCCTTGATCGCCTCGAGAAGGTCGAGCCCGTCGAGCCGGCTGCCCTGGAGCCAGATGTCGAGGAAGACCAGACGCGGCACACGGTCGGCGATCGCCTGCAGCGCAGCGTCGGAATTGCCGGCGATGCGCGTCTCGTGGCCTTCGTCCTCCAGAATGCCGGCGACGAGATCACGGATGTCGGCTTCGTCATCGACGATGAGGATGTCTGACGCCATCAGTCACCAGTCCTTTCTACTGCAGGGGAATGTGAGGGGCTCGCGTCGTCCGCAGGCGTCTGCGTTGCCGGCAGAACGACACGAACCAGAGCGCCCTGTTCTTGTTCCGGGGCGTCACCGAGTTGGATCGTGCCGCCATGCTCCTCGATGATCTTGCGCACGATGGCGAGGCCGAGGCCGGTCCCCTTCTCGCGCGTCGTCATATAGGGCTCCAGAAGGCGTTCGCGATCCTCGCGGGGAAAGCCGCGGCCGTTGTCGGTGAAATCGATCCGGTGAAAACCACCGGACGTCGTGACGGCAATGCCGATCCTGCCTTCCGCGAGTTCGGAAGCCTCAACGGACTCGACGGCGTTTTTCACGATGTTGCCGAAGGCCTGGCTTAGAAGGCGGATGTCGAATGTCCCAAAGAGCGGCGCCGCACCGAAGTCGGTCGAGAAAACGATGCCGTGATCGCCCATCTCGCGCATGAAAACCGCTTCCTTCAGCGCTTCCCGAAGATCCCGGTTTTCCATGCGCGGCTTTGGCATGCGCGCGAAGCTGGAGAATTCGTCAACCATGCGGCCGATGTCGGAGACCTGCCGGATGATCGTGTCGACGCAGCGATCGAACACTTCGCGATCGCCCTCGACCATCTTGCCATAGCGCCGCCTGATGCGTTCAGCCGAGAGCTGGATCGGGGTCAGCGGGTTCTTGATCTCATGGGCGATGCGGCGGGCGACATCGGCCCAGGCAGACGAGCGCTGCGCGTCGACGAGGTCGGTGATGTCGTCGATGGTGACGACGCTCGACTGCGCGCCTTCGCGGGTCTCCTCCGAGGTCACGCGAATGGCCAGAACCCGTTCGCGCTCCTGGGTGCGCAGCTTGATCTCTTCCTGGTACTCCGCCTTGCGCGAGGCCGCGGCGGCGCGGTGGATCTGGGCGATCAGCGGAAAGATCTCGCGCAGGTTGCGCCCGACCGCCTCGCCCGAGGAAACCGCCAGAATGCGCTCGGCCGAAGGGTTCAGCATCGAGATCGTGCCATCGCTGCCGACGCCCATGACGCCGACGGTCACGCCCGAGAGCACGGCTTCTGTGAAGCGCCGCCGCTCGTCGATCACGTCCTTCGCGTGCACGAGTTCGCCCCGCTGCGTCCGCAGCTGGCGGATCATGTTGTTGAAGGTGTTGGACAGCGAGCCGACGTCACCGTCCGAGGCGCGCACCGGCACGGAAATGGCGAGATTTCCTTCACTGACCTCGTCGGCGGCAGAGATGAGGAGCCGGATCGGCCGCACCAGACGGTCGGCGACGCCGATGCCGGTCCAGATCGCAGACAGGAGAACGATCAGCGTAATGCCGAGATAGAGCAGCGCGAACGCGATCTGGGTCCCGATCCGGTTGCTCTGGAGGCTCGAATATTCCGCCGAGCGATCCTCCATCAGCCGCAGCGCCGAGATGACCTCGGGATCGACGGCCCGCACGGTGTAGAGAAAGATATTGTCGCCGAGGGCCCGGAGCTTGAGGATGGCGCCGACCAGATTGGTGACGCCCGGCGGGATGAAGACGAGATTGCCCTGCTTGGCCTGCTCCATGGCGTCCGCCGGCGGCGCCGGCAGGGGCCGTTCCACCGGCACGTCGGCCCGCATCACCGGATCGCCGGTCTCCCGCAGCAGCTGCGCCCCGATCAACGACCGCCCCCTCGCCTGCTCGGTCAACAGTGCCTGGAAGCCGGTTCGGTCGAGGTCGTAGAGACGGCGCTGGGCATCGAGATCGTAGGCCATCGACAACGTGGTGCCCTGCAGATTGCGGGCGTTCTCGTTGACATAGGCCCGGGCGACGCTGACGGACGATTCCACGATCGCCCGCGTCCGGATCTCGAACCATCGGTCCAGGCCAAGGTCGAGCGTGATGCCTGCGACGACCGCCACGAGCAGCGCCGGCAGTGCCGCGACGATGGCAAACAGGACGACGATCCGCACATGCAGGCGCGAAGCCGCCTTGCCCTGGTGGCGGGCCCGCGCCATCCGCAGGACCTCGCGCCAGATCAGCGCGCAAAGACCCAGAACGAAAGCGCCGTTGACCACCGAGGCGATGCGCACGACCGTTTCCGTCGGCTCGATCGGCGTCAGCCCCATGAGGACAACGAAGGAGATCGCCCCCGTCACCAGCGCGCTGGCGACGGCGATCACTCCGGGCACCAGCATGAACCGCCGCCGTTCCGGAAGAACGGCGGCGTCGTGGTCGGATTCTGCGGGCTCTGCTGTCATCGAGTCGCTTCGAACATTTGCGTCAGTTGCGAGATTGCAACGTAATGTGTTCGAAATGCAACGGACGCAAGAAAAGTTGAGCTATCGAAGCGACCGGACCACGGAGACGTCGAGATCCCGAATCTTCTTGCGCAGCGTGTTCCGGTTCACGCCGAGGAGATCGGCAGCCTTGACCTGATTGCCGCGGGTCGCCGCCAGCGCGGCCGCGATCAGCGGGTACTCGACTTCCCGCAGGATCCGGCCATGCAGTCCCGGGGGTGGGAGCTGGTCACCGAAGGACGCGAAATAGTCGGACAGGTACCGCTCCACCGAAGCACTGAGATCAACCGGCCGGCTGCCGTCGGTCTCGCTGTCGAGGGCACGGGCATATTCGTTCGACAGCTCGTGCTCGATGAGCTCGCCGGAAATCTCGTCCTGCGGATAAAGGGCCGACAGGCGCCGGATCAGGTTTTCCAGTTCGCGCACATTGCCTGGCCAAGTGTAGCGCCGCATGACGTCGAGTGCGCCCTGGCTCAGCGTCTTGCGCGGCAGCCCCTCCTTCTGCACTTCGGTGAAGAAGTGGCGGGCAAGATCGGGCAGATCCTCGATTCGTTCGCGCAGCGGCGGCAGCCGAAGCGGCACCACGTTCAGCCGATAGAAAAGATCCTCGCGAAACAGGCCGCGGCTGATCAGCTGGCGCAGATCCTTGTTCGTCGCCGAAACGATGCGCACGTCGGTGGCGATCGGGGTGCGTCCGCCGACGACCGTGTATTCGCCCTGCTGCAACACCCGCAGCAGCCGGGTCTGCGCCTCCATCGGCATGTCGCCGATCTCGTCGAGAAAGAGCGTGCCGCCTTCGGCCTGCTCGAAGCGGCCGCTCGACCGGCTCTGGGCGCCGGTGAAGGCACCCTTTTCGTGGCCGAACAGCTCGGACTCGATGAGGTCGCGCGGGATGGCCGCCATGTTGATCGCGACGAACGGGCCCTTGCGACGGCGCCCGTAATCGTGGAGCGCGCGCGCGACGAGTTCCTTGCCCGTGCCGGATTCGCCGGTGATGGTCACCGTAAGATCGGTCTGCATCATCCGCGCCAAAGCGCGGTAGATGTCCTGCATCGCCGGCGACCGGCCAACCAGCGGCATGTTGTCGGCTGGATCCTCGCCGGGACCGGCACTCGGCTGGGGCTTCGGCTCGGCCAGCGCGCGGCGGACGATCGAGACCAGCTCGGTCAGATCGAAGGGCTTGGGAATATAGTCGTAGGCCCCTTTTTCCGACGCCTTGATGGCCGTCATGAAGGTATTCTGCGCCGACATCACCACCACCGGCAGGTCGGGCCGGCTGTTCTTGATCTTCGGCAGCACGTCGAAGGCATTGCCGTCCGGCATCAACACGTCGGTGATGACGAGGTCGCCCTCGCCGGCCGAGATCCAGCGCCAGAGCGTCGCGATGTTGGCGGTGACGCGCACTTCGTAGCCGGCGCGCATCAAGGCCTGGGAAATGACCGTGCGGATCGCGGCGTCGTCGTCGGCAACGAGTATCTGAGCGGGAGCCATCAGATCATGTCCTTCAATGGTCGCCGGCTGCGACGTCTGCTTCGACGGGGCCGGCCGGGTCCATGGCCTCCCGCCACATGGGCATGAGAACCCGGAAGGTCGTATGCCCCGGCTGCGACTCGCATTCGATGACGCCGCCGTGGTCGCCGATGATTTTCGCGACGAGGGCCAGCCCGAGGCCCGAGCCGCTGGGCTTGGTGGTAACGAAGGGATCGAAGATGTTTTCCCGGATATCCTCGGGAACACCCGGGCCATTGTCCTCGACGAGAAACTCGAGCGGCAGGGTGACGCGGCGCTTGGTCCCGGGCACCGACAGACGGACGCCCGGACGGAAGGCCGTGGACAGGCGGATTTCGCCTCCCTCATGTCCGGCAATCGCCTCGTTGGCGTTCTTCACGAGGTTGAGGAACACCTGGACGAGCTGGTCGCGATTGGCGAAGACGGAGGGCAGTGACGGGTCGTAGTTTTCCACGAACTTCGTTCCCCGGGCGAAGCCGCTGCGGGCCAGCGTCTTCACATGGTCGAGGACCGAATGGATGTTCACCGCGGAGCGCTCGATCGGCCGCTGGTCGGAGAAGACTTCCATGCGGTCGACCAGCTTGACGATCCGATCGCTCTCTTCCTGGATGAGGCGCGTGAGCACCCTGTCCTCGTCGCTAACGGCGGTCTCGAGGAGCTGCGCTGCCCCCTTGATGCCGGAGAGCGGATTACGGATCTCGTGCGCCAGCATCGCGGCAAGGCCGGTGACCGTACGGGCGGCCGACCGGTGCGTCAGCTGCCGGTCCATCTTGTCGGCGATGGAACGGAGCTGAATCATGATCACGACATGATCAGGCGCATCGACTAGGCCCGAGACGTAGAGATCGACGAGCCTTTCCCCGCCGATCCGCGGCGAGGACACGTCGACGCGGTATTCGCTGATGCGTGAGCGATCGGCGCGCACCTGCTCGATCAGGCCGAAGAGCGGACTGTCGGCGGGGATGAAGTCGGAGAGCTGGCGCTTCACGAGATGCGAGGCGCCGGCGGAGAAGAACTGCTCCGCGTCCGAATTGGCAAACACGAAAAAACCCTCGGCGTCGATGACGATCACCGGATGCGGCAGCGCGTTGAGGATCCGGAGCTGCAGCTCCGGCAGGGCAGGAGTTTTCATGTCAGGCAGCCTCTCGCCTCCTTGTCGCATCGGTCCCGCGCTCGATCTCGGCGATGCTGGTATCGCCGAACACATGGCGCAGCCGCTCGATCGCGACCGCCGACGAGCGCGCGACGAGGATGGCGGCGCGGTCCGCGGTGATCTCCGCGCCGCTCGCCGCCGCAAAGCCATCGAGATACCAACCGAGATGCTTGCGCGAATGGCGCAGCCCCGTATCGCTGCCATAGTGGAGGAGCATGTCCTCGTAGTGGTCGATCACGAAGTCGGCAAAGGACAGGGCGTCGAGATCATCGAGGGTGATGGCGCCGGCAAGAAGCCCGGGAAACCACGGCCTGCCATAGGTGCCGCGCCCGATCATCACCGCGTCGGCGCCGCTCGCCGCCAGCATGGCCGACCGCTGGCCGCTCGCGACGAGATCGCCATTGGCCACCACCGGCACCGTCACGGCCGCCTTGACGGCGGCGATGGCCCGCCAGTCGGCCGAGCCCGTGTAGAGCTGCTGGCGGGTTCGCCCATGTACCGTGATCATCCGGACACCGGCGGCCTCGGCGCGCGCGGCGATTTCCGGCGAGTTGATCGTCTGGTGGTCCCAGCCGAGCCGCATCTTCAGCGTCACGGGGACGGCACCCGCGCCGGCCACCGTCGCGTCGACCAGCCGCAGTGCCAGATCCGGCTCGCGCATCAGCGCCGATCCGGACTGGCCGCCGACCACTTTCTTGGCCGGGCAGCCCATGTTGATGTCGATGATGTCTGCGCCAAGATCGGCGGCCCGCTCGGCCGCCTCCCGCATCCAGGCGGGATCGCGACCGGCGAGCTGCACCACATGGACGCCATCGCCATCGCGCATCGCGCGCAGCATGCTTTCGCGAAAACCACGCACGAGTTCGCCGCTCGCCACCATTTCCGACACGACCAGCCCCGCGCCGAAGCGGCGGGCACGGCGGCGGAAGGGCACGTCGGTGATCCCGGAGAGAGGGGCCAGGAACACTGTATTTCCCGGCCTGAGGCCACCGATGTCGAAGCCGGCGGGCACAAATGGCGTCGCCCCGCCCGGAAGGGCGTCGCCTATTGCTTGGGCAGCTGCGGGAGATGTCGATTCTGGCGTCATGTCTTCTGCAATCTAACCGCACATGCTCAAAAGACAAGCACATCTCGCTTGCAGTGCACAGGTGCCTATGATCAGTCCCCCAAGGGATCTGTGCGATGCAATATCACGGGACGAACCATGCCGAACTCAAAAGTCGCCGTCATCATCGTCGCCGCCGGAAGAGGCGCCCGCGCCGGCCAGGCGGCTGGCCCGAAACAGTACCGTGAGATCGGCGGTCGAACGGTGCTGGCGCGCAGCATCGACGCTTTTGCCACGACCGCGGACCTCGGCGACCGGCTCGTCGTCGTCATCCACCCCGACGATCGCGATCGCTTCGAACTGGCCACGGCTTCCTCGAGACAGCCTGTCCGAAGCGTCGACGGCGGCGCCACGCGGCAGGACTCGGTCCGCCGCGGCCTCGAGGCCTTGACCGATCTCGAGCCCGATATCGTCCTCATTCACGATGCCGCCCGGCCCTTCGTCGATGCCGGGACGATCGCCCGCGTCGTCGCCGGCGTCGGCAATGCCTGGGGCGCCATCCCCGCCATGGCGGTTTCCGATACGCTGAAACGGGCGGGCGATGCCGGCGATATCACCGAAACGGTCGACCGCGCCGGCCTGTATGCGGCTCAGACGCCACAGGGATTTCCCTATGCCGCCGTTCTCGCCGCTCACCGCGCTGCTGCAGAAGCAGGCCTTGACGCCTTTACCGACGACGCGGCCATCGCCGAATGGGCGGGGATGGCCGTCAGGCTTGTCGAGGGATCGCCGGAAAACCTGAAACTGACGCGCAATGAGGATATCATCCGGGCCGACCGGATTTTGCGAGGAGAAGCTGAATTGATCGATGTCCGGACGGGGAATGGATACGATGTGCACCAGCTGGTCGACGGCGACCACGTGACGCTCTGCGGCGTCAGGATCACCCATGACCAGACGCTGCTCGGCCATTCCGATGCCGATGTCTGCCTGCACGCGTTGACGGACGCGCTGCTGGCGACATGCGGCGCCGGTGACATCGGCACGCATTTTCCGCCGAGCGAGGAGGAATGGCGCGGCGCCGCCTCGCACATCTTCGTCCGCCGAGCCGTCGAGATCGTGCGCGAGCACGGCGGCCGGATCGCCAATGCCGACATCACGCTCATCTGCGAGGCGCCGAAGGTCGCGCCGCACCGGGAGGCGATGCGGCGGGCGGTGGCGGAGATGACCGGGCTCGACCTCTTCCGCGTTTCGGTCAAGGCGACGACGAACGAGACGATCGGCTTCGTCGGCCGGCGCGAGGGCATTGCGGCCCTTGCGACCGCCAGCGTCATCTATGGAGAAGGCAGATGAGCATGTCGTTCGAAAACCTGATGGAGGCGGCCGCCGACCTGGTCGAGGGCTTTGCCGACAGGGGCAAGGTGATCGCGACGGCGGAATCCTGTACCGGCGGGATGATCGCGGCGGGGCTGACGGACATTGCCGGAGCCTCCTCGGTGCTCGACCGCGGCTTCGTCACCTATTCCAATGCCGCCAAGACGGAAATGCTGGGCGTGCCGACCGCGCTGATCGAGGCCCATGGCGCCGTCTCGGAGCAAGTGGCACGGGCCATGGCGGAAGGCGCGCTGGCGGCCTCCCGCGCCGACGTCGCCATCGCCGTCACCGGCATTGCCGGGCCGGGAGGCGGCTCGGTCGAAAAGCCCGTCGGCCTCGTCCATCTTGCTGTCGCCAGCCGGCGCGGCTCATTTCACCGCGAGGCCCGGTTCGGAAACGTCGAACGGCTCGGTGTCAGGCGCGAGACGGTCGCTCTTGCCTATGCCATGCTCGCCGAGTGGCTGGCGGCTCACGATACGGCAGCAACCGACCCGTAGATCTCGTCGGCCCGCGTTTCGAAGGCCGCCGCAAAGCGCCGAAAGGCGAAATCGAACATCGACCCCATGAGCAGGCCGAGCGTGCGGCTCTTGAACTCGTAGTCGATGAAGAAACTGACGTCGCAGCCGCCGCCCTCGCGCGGCGTGAAATTCCACTGGTTGTCGAGATAGCGGAACGGACCGTCGACATATTTGACGTCGATCCGGTGCTCCTCGGGCTTCAGCAGAACCTGCGAGGTGAAGGTTTCCTTCACCATCTTGTAGGCGACGGTCATGTCGGCGACCAGGAGCGTCTTGCCGTCCGATTGACGGCGGTCGCGGATCCGAAGACTTCTGCACAGGGGCAGAAATTCCGGATAGCGCTCGACGTCGGCGACGAGCGCGAACATCTGATCGGGATTGTGGCTGACGGGGCGGACGGTTTCAAACTTGGGCATCGGCCACAGATATTAGGCGGCGACCGCCCTCGCAAGCCGCGCCGCCTTCAGCCGCTCGAAATCCTCGCCGGCATGGTGGGACGACCGGGTTAGCGGGCTCGACGCGACGACGAGGAAGCCCTTCGATGTCGCGACCGTCGCAAAGGAGTCGAACTCGGCCGGGGTCACGTAGCGAATCACCGCATGGTGCTTCTTCGTCGGCTGCAGGTACTGGCCGATGGTCAGGAAGTCGACGTCGGCCGAGCGCAGGTCGTCCATCAGCTGCAGCACCTCGTTCCGCTCTTCCCCCAGACCGACCATGATGCCGGATTTGGTGAAGATCTCCGGGTCGAGTTCCTTCACTCGCTGCAGAAGGCGGATCGAGTGGAAATAGCGGGCACCGGGACGCACCGTCAGATAGTTCGACGGGACGGTTTCGAGATTATGGTTGAAGACGTCCGGCTTGGCGGCGACGACGGTCTCGAGCGCGCCGGGCTTGCGCAGGAAGTCTGGCGTGAGGATTTCGATCGTCGTCCCCGGCGCCGCGGCGCGGATGGCCCGGATCGTCTCGGCGAAATGCTCGGCACCGCCATCGTCGAGGTCGTCGCGGTCGACCGAGGTGATCACGACATGATGGAGCCCCATCGACGCCACGGCCCGGCCAACGCTTGCCGGCTCGCCGGCATCCAACGGATTGGGCTTGCCGGTGGCGACATTGCAGAAGGCGCATGCGCGCGTGCAGATGCCGCCCATGATCATGAAGGTCGCGTGCTTCTTGTCCCAGCAGCCCCCGATGTTCGGGCAGCCGGCTTCCTCGCACACGGTGATCAGGTTGTTGGATTTGACGATGTCGCGGGTCTCGAAATAGCCCTTCGAGACAGGCGCCTTCACCCTGATCCAGTCCGGCTTCGGCAACGTATTGTCGGAGTCCGGACGATGGGCCTTTTCGGGGTGGCGGAGACGGGGAAGATCCCCGGCTCCGCGCAGCGTATCGATGATGGTGACCATGACAACCAATCTAGGAGGCGTCGGTCACCGATGCAATCGGTTCAGACGCGGCGACCGCGGAACAGCCGGGCGATCGCGATGAGAAGGCACGCGCCGATGAAGCCCGTGATCAGGTAGGCGATGAGGCCCGTGCCAAAGCTGAAGCCGATGGCCGCCAGGATCGCGTTCAGGACGATCGCGCCGACGATGCCGAGGATGATGTTCATCAAGAGCCCCATGTTGCTCTTCATCACCTGCTCGGCGAGCCAACCGGCCACTGCGCCGACGATGATCGCACCAATCCAACCCACGCCATTCGTATCCATGCTCAGTCTCCATTCAGGACAATAGTGTCCGTGACGAAATTGGGCGGAACCGCGATACAGCAAGACGGCTTAGGGTTTTTATATTTGAGCGTCGAGATGGAACAAATCAGGCTCTGGGGTCAGTAGGCCGTCTCCACGAAGGGTCGGCGTTGCCGGACTACATGTGGATGACACGCCCGTAAGCATCGAGCACGCTCTCATGCATCATTTCCGACAGCGTCGGATGCGGGAAGACAGTGTGCATCAACTCCTCCTCGGTCGTTTCGAGGCCCATCGCGATGACGAAACCCTGGATAAGCTCGGTGACTTCCGCGCCGACCATGTGGGCGCCGAGGAGTTCTCCGGACTTGGCATCGAAGATCGTCTTGACGAGGCCTTCCGGCTCGCCGAGCGCGATGGCCTTGCCGTTGGCCTGGAATTTGAAGCGCCCGACCTTGATCTCGCGCCCGGCTTCTCTTGCCTTGGCTTCCGTCAGTCCGACCGAGGCGACCTGCGGCTGGCAATAGGTGCAGCCGGGGATCTGTTCCTTCTTCATCGGATGGGCGTCGAGGCCCTTGATCTTCTCAACGCAGATCGTGCCTTCGTGTTCGGCCTTGTGTGCCAGCATCGGCGCGCCGGCGACGTCGCCGATGGCGTAGATGCCCTCGACATTCGTCTTGCCATAGGCGTCGATCTTGACGAGGCCGCGTTCGATCACGACGCCGACGTCCTCGAGCCCCAGCCCCTCGCAATTGCCCTGGACGCCGATGGCCGAGATCAGCCGTTCGGCCGTCAGCGTCAGCTTGGCGCCGTCCTTGGCTTCGGCTTCGACGGTCACGCCCTCGCCTGATTTCGTGACCTTCGTGACCTTCGTGTCGGTCAGGATTTTCAGTCCCTGCTTCTCCAACTGCTTGCGGGCGACAGCCGCGATCTCGGCATCCTCGACCGGCATGATCTGCGGCAGCAGTTCGACCACCGTCACCTCGGCGCCCATGGTGCGGTAGAAGGAGGCGAATTCGATGCCGATGGCGCCCGATCCCATGACGATCAGCGATTTCGGCATCACTTTCGGCTTCATCGCCTCGAAATAGGTCCAGATCCGCTCGCCGTCCGGCTCGATTCCCGGCAGCACCCTTGGCCGGGCGCCCGTGGCGACGATCACATGCTTGGCCCTGTAGCTGCCCTCGCCGAGCGTGCCCTTCGGCACCGGGTTCTGCGGCTCGACCACCGGCTTTTGCATCTTGCCGACGGAGACCTCGACCGGACCGCCCTTCCCCGCCTTGGTGATCTTTGCCTCGCCCCAGATGACGTCGACCTTGTTCTTCTTCAACAGGAAACCGACGCCGCCATTCAGCTGGGCCGAGATGCCGCGCGAGCGCTTCACCACGTCGGCGATGTCGAAATCGGGCTTGGCGATCTTCAGGCCATAGTTCGTGGCGTGCTCGGCATAATGGAAGACTTCGGCCGAGCGCAGGAGCGCCTTGGTCGGGATGCAGCCCCAGTTCAGGCAGATGCCGCCGAGATGCTCGCGTTCGACGACCGCCGTCTTGAAACCGAGCTGCGCGGCGCGGATGGCCGCGACATAGCCGCCGGGTCCACCGCCGATGATGAGGATGTCGTAGATGTCGGCCATCGGGTTCGTCCTTGCCGTCTCTATTTCCGGGGTCTTTCAGGCGCTCATGCAAGCGGCCCGTCGGTCAGGGCTCAGGGCCGGGCGAGGATCGCCTGCACGCTCCCGACGAGCGCCTCGCCGATGCGGCGTGTGTTCGTGGGGTCGAGATGGATGCCGTCGAGCGGCGAACACTCGGCAATCTCGGAGGCGTCGAAGACGTCACAGCCATACTCGTCGGCGACGAGCGCATAGGCCGTACCGAATTCCTGCGAATTCTCAATGGCGTGACCGAACAGCAGGGCAAAATCCGGCTCTTCCGTCGCGACGAAATGCGGCGGCGCGACGATGAGGATCCGCGGCACGGGATGGCCGAGATGATAGGGGTAAAGCCGCACGATCTCGACGAGCCGCTCCATGCCGATGCGCGCCTCGAACACCCGTCCGCCGCCGGTGTGGCGCTTCAAGTCGTTCGTGCCGAGGAAGAGGATCACGAGATCGAGCGGCTCGTGCGTGGCGAGAAGCGTCGCCAGCGTCTTCACGCCATTGCGCTCGGCCAGCGAGGAGTGGTCGTCGAAGCAGGTCGTGCGCCCGTTCAGTCCCTCGGCGATCACGGCGACGTCGGGCCCGAGCCCCTGGGCCAGCACGGAAGGCCAGCGGTCGGCGTAGGAATGCCGGCCCGCCGTCGCCGGATCGTAGCCCCAGGTCAGCGAGTCGCCAAAGCAAAGGACGGTCTTCATCGCCGCGTTCCTAAACCAGCATGCCCATCGGGCTCTCGATGTACTGCTTGAACGCCGCCATCAGCTCGGCACCGAGCGCGCCGTCGACCGCCCGGTGATCGGTGGAAAGCGTCACCGACATCACGGTGGCGACGACGACGGCGCCGTTCTTCACCACGGCCCGCGGCTCGCCGGCACCGACGGCGAGGATCGTCGCATGCGGCGGGTTGATCACCGCGGCAAAATCCTTGACCCCAAACATGCCGAGATTGGACACCGCCGTCGTGCCGCCCTGATACTCCTCGGGCTTCAGCTTGCGGGCGCGGGCCCGGCCGGCCATGTCCTTGACCTCGTTCGAGATCGCCGACAGCGTCTTCTCGTCGGCTCTGCGGATGATCGGCGTGATCAGCCCGCCCTCGATCGACACGGCGACGCCGACGTCGACGTTCCCATGCTTCAGCATGGCGGTCTCCGTCCACGAGACGTTGGCCGCCGGCACGGCCTTCAGCGCCAGCGCATGCGCCTTGATGATCATGTCGTTGACGGAGAGCTTGTAGGCCGGCTTGTCGCCCTTGTCGGTCTTCGTCACCGGGGCGGCGGCATTCAGCTGGGCCCGGAGCGCCAGCAGCGCGTCGAGCTCGCAATCGATCGTCAGGTAGAAATGCGGGATCGTGGTCTTCGCCTCGACAAGGCGCTTGGCGATGGTCTTGCGCATGCCGTCATGCGGGATCGACTCGTACGAGCCTTCGGCGAAGAGCTTTTTGATCTGCTCGTCGCTCTGCCCCTTCGGCGCGGCGGCGCCTGCCGCGGCCGGGGCGGCAACTTCCGCCTTCGGGGCGTCAGTCTTCGGGGCTCCCTCCGCCTTCGGAGCGGGGCCAGCCTTGGCGGCGGCCTCGACATCGGCCTTGATGATCCGCCCATGCGGGCCGGAGCCTGTCATCGAGCCGAGGTCGACACCGGCGTCCCTGGCGATGCGCTTGGCGAGCGGCGAGGCGATTACGCGTCCGCCCTTGCCGGCATCCGCGGCCACCGGCTTTTCCCGCGGTGCAGCGGCAGGCTCGGCCGGCTTGGCGGCAGGGGCCGCTTCCGCCTCCGGAGCGGTCGCGGCGTCGTCGGCCTTCGGATCGGCCGCGATGGCGCCCTCGGCAGCCGACGCATCCTCGCCTTCGGCCGTGAGGATGGCGATCACGGCATTGACCTTCACGCCCTCGGTGCCGGCGGCGACGAGGATCTTCGTGACCGTGCCCTCGTCGACGGCCTCGACCTCCATCGTCGCCTTGTCGGTCTCGATCTCGGCGATGACGTCACCCGAGGAGACCTTGTCGCCCTCCTTGACCAGCCATTTCGCGAGGGTGCCCTCCTCCATCGTCGGGGAAAGGGCCGGCATCGTCACATTGATCGGCATCGGGCTCTTCCCTTAATCGCGGTAGCAGACGGCTTTCACCGCATCGATGACGTCCTGGACGGTCGGCAGCGCCAGCTTTTCCAAGTTGGCGGCATAGGGCATCGGCACGTCCTTGCCGGTGACCTTGAGAACCGGCGCGTCGAGATGGTCGAAGGCGCGTTCCATCAGCTCGGAAGCGATATGCGAGCCGATCGAGGACTGCGGCCAGCCCTGCTCGACGGTGACGCAGCGGTTGGTCTTCTGGACGGACCGCACCACCGTCTCGATGTCCATCGGCCGGATCGTCCGGAGATCGATGATCTCGCAGTCGATGCCGTCCTTCGCCAGTTCCTCGGCGGCGGCGATCGCGTAGGTCATGCCGATCGAGAAGGAGACGATGGTGACGTCGCGACCCTTGCGGTGGATGCGCGCCTTGCCGATCGGCACGGTCCAGTCGTCGCCCTTCGGCACCTCGAAGCTCTGGCCGTAGAGAATCTCGTTCTCGAGGAAGACGACCGGGTTCGGGTCGCGGATCGCCGATTTCAGGAGGCCCTTGGCATCGGCCGCCGAATAGGGCGTGACGACCTTGAGGCCGGGGATCTGGCCGTACCAGGCGGTGAAGTCCTGGCTGTGCTGGGCGCCGACGCGCGCGGCGGCGCCGTTCGGGCCGCGGAACACGATCGGGCAGCCCATCTGGCCGCCGGCCATGTAGAGCGTCTTGGCGGCGGAGTTGATGATCTGGTCGATCGCCTGCATGGCGAAGTTGAAGGTCATGAACTCGACGATCGGCCGAAGGCCGGCGAAGGCCGCACCGACGCCGAGGCCGGCAAAGCCGTGCTCGGTGATCGGCGTGTCGACGACGCGGCGCGGGCCGAACTCTTCCAGGAGGCCCTGGCTGATCTTGTAGGCGCCCTGGTATTCCGCGACTTCCTCGCCCATCAGGAACACCGCGTCCTCGCGGCGCATCTCCTCGGCCATGGCGTCGCGCAGTGCCTCGCGCACGGTGGTCGTCACCATTTCCGTGCCGGCCGGATAGTCCGGCGCGCTGTCGTCGGGCTCGGGATTGGCCCTGGCGGCGGCAGGCACCTTCGTGCCCTCCGATTCCGACTGGGCCTTTTCGCCGGAAGCTTCGGACGGTGCAGGCTTGGTCGGTGCGTCCTGGGTTGGCTCCTCCCTAGGGCCAGCTGCAGGTGTAGCAGAGGCGCCATCCATCGCCGCGGCGTCCTCGCCTTCGGCGAGCAGGATGGCGATGACGGCATTCACCTTCACGCCTTCGGTGCCGGCGGGAACGACGATCTTGCCGATCGTGCCCTCGTCGACGGCCTCGACTTCCATGGTCGCCTTGTCGGTCTCGATCTCGGCGATGACATCGCCGGCGGCAACGCTGTCGCCTTCCTGCTTCAGCCATTTCGAGAGCGTGCCCTCCTCCATCGTCGGAGACAAAGCGGGCATCAGAATATTGGTCGGCATGTGCCCGGTTCCTCTACTTCGTCGCCTGGGGCGCGATGTCGGCGTAAATATCGGTCCACAGCTCGGACGGATCGGGCTCGCGGTCGTTCTGGGCGTAATCGGCGGCATCGGCGACGATGTCGCGGACGTTCTTGTCCATCGCCTTCAGCTCGTCGTCGGACAGACCGTGCGCCTCGATCAGCCGCTGCTTCACCTGTTCGATCGGGTCGTGGTCCGAGCGCATCTTCTGCACCTCGTCGCGCGACCGGTATTTCGCCGGATCGGACATGGAATGGCCGCGGTAGCGGTAGGTCATCATTTCGAGGATAATGGGACCTGCGCCCGAGCGACAGTGCGCCGCGGCCAGGTCGCCGGCGGCCTTGACGGCGCGCACGTCCATGCCGTCGACCTGGATGCCCGGAATCTTGAAGGACAGGCCGCGATGGGCGAAATTCGTCTCGGCCGAGGCGCGGCTGACCGATGTGCCCATGGCGTAGCGGTTGTTCTCGATGATGTAGACGACCGGCAGCTTCCACAGCGAGGCCATGTTGAAGCTCTCGTAGACCTGGCCCTGGTTGGAAGCGCCGTCGCCGAAATAGGTGAGCGAGATCGAGTCGTTGCCGTTGTAGCGGTTGGCGAAGGCCAGGCCGGTGCCGATCGACACCTGCGCCCCGACGATGCCGTGGCCGCCGTAGAACTTCTTCTCCTTGGAGAACATGTGCATCGAGCCGCCCTTGCCGCGCGAATAGCCGCCGCGGCGTCCGGTGAGCTCGGCCATGACGCCGCGCGATTCCATGCCGGTCGCCAGCATGTGACCATGGTCACGATAGCCGGTGATGACCTGGTCGCCTTCCTTCAGCGCCATCTGCATGCCGACGACGACCGCTTCCTGGCCGATGTAGAGATGGCAGAAGCCGCCGATGAAGCCCATGCCGTAGAGCTGGCCGGCCTTTTCCTCGAATCGCCGGATGAGCAGCATGTCGCGATAGGCGGTCAGCTCCTCCTCGCGCGAGAACTCGCTCGGCGCCGGCGCATCGAATTGTTCGAGGGTGCGCACGACTTCTGCCGCGCCGTCAGGAGCGGCAGCGTCTGCGGCCTCGACGAACTTCTTCTGCTTGATGGTCGCCATCGCGCCCTCCGATCAGCAATGCACCCGGCTGGATGCAAATTTTGCCGGAGTATATG
Organism: Aureimonas sp. SA4125; assembly: GCF_019973775.1. NCBI lineage: Bacteria > Pseudomonadati > Pseudomonadota > Alphaproteobacteria > Hyphomicrobiales > Aurantimonadaceae > Aureimonas > Aureimonas sp. SA4125. The sequence goes on from NZ_AP025032.1 coordinate 2,391,713, forward strand.
CGGGCACGAGAGCAGAGCAAGCGACGCACAGAAATACACCAGATTTCAGTTAAAATGCTGCTTCGCAGCAATTTTAACCTATTACTGGTTACTTAGCGAAGGACCGCATGATGGTGACTTCGTCCGGGGCAGTATAGCCCAAGAGCCGACGGGCACTCTCGTCGATCATGTCGCGCTCGAGCGTGCCGTCGTGGAGTAGCTGGACGCGGCGTTCGAGCTTCTCGCGCCGCTCGAGGAGCTTCTCGTAGCGCGCTGTCCCCGCCGCGAGGTCGGCCGTCAGGATATCCTTCGAACCGATGCCATATTTTCCGCTCTGCGCGTGGAAGGCGAAATAGGCAAGGAAGCTCAGCGTGATCGCGGGCACGATCAGGCGGCCCATCTTCGAGTTTCTGTGCTGTCTGGTGCGCATCGGTCTCTCCATCCCGCCATGTTGCCAGCGGAGCTTTAAGGCCGGGTTAAGCCTGTCGCGTCGTCGCGACGGGAAGCGCCCGGGGAACTTCGCATGCGTTGAACCGCTCTTTTGACGACGGCGCCGAATCCCGAGCGGCGACATCATTCAAGGCGCCTGCCGATGCCCAATCCTCACGATGACGCCTTCCGGTCCGAAGCGACAGCTGCGATCGAGGCACCCGCTTTGCCGTTGCGAAGACCGCCCGATACCGGCGAGACGCTGTCGGATTATTTCGCCTTCGAGGAGATCTTCGCGCGTGTCCTTGGCACTGCCGATCACGAGCTCGCGGCGTCGAGCAAGTTCCTGTTCTGGAGTGGGCTTGCGGCCGGGCTGGCGCTCGGCCTGACCTTCCTGGCAAAAGTCATCTTCACCCATCATGCCGGAGAGGCGAGCCCCGGCATTCTCGGCAATCTTCTCTATCCCATCGGTTTCATCGTCATCGTCATCGGCCGCTACCAGCTCTTCACCGAAAACACGCTGACGCCCGTGGCTCTGGTTCTCACCAAGCTGGCCAGCCTGGCCAATCTGCTTCGCCTATGGCTGGTGGTGTTTGCCGCCAACATGATCGGCGCGATGATCGACGCGGCCATCGTCGCCTACGCCGAGGTGCTTGAGACGGATGCCCTGAATGTCGCCGTGGAGATGGGACACCATGCGCTCGGGACATCGTGGCTGGGGCTCTTCTCGAAGGCCCTGATCGCCGGCGGAGTCGTCGCCTCGATGGTCTGGTTGATCCATGCCGCGCGCGACACCATGGCCCGCATCACCATCGTCTGGATGCTGATGTATTTTATCGGCGTCGGCGGCTTCTTCCACGTCGTCACGTCGTCCGTCGAGGTCTTCTTCCTCGCCTTCCGGGGCGAAACCTCGTTCTGGGCCCTGTGGCCGCAGTTCATCCTGCCGGTCTTCCTGGGTAACACGCTCGGCGGCATAGGCTTTGTCGCGATCGTCAATTACGTCCAGTTCGGCGAACTCGAGAGCAGCAGCTCGTTGCAGCGTTATGGCGACCGGCTGACCTGGCGGGAATGGATTTTCGGGCGGTCACGGGTGTTTGGCGACGAAAGAGCGCGTGTGGAGTGAATCTGGTCGAGGAAGAAAGCATCCGGGAGAATCCTGACTGCCGAGTGTGATGGTGTGGCCGACCTCCGTGCCGCTTACTCTGGATCTCCCCCGCTTCGTGCGAGGGAGATCAAGTCAGGCCGATGATGCTCCCCCGGCCCTCACAATCGAGAGGCTGATGCCAGCGTCTCCCGCCGTTCAGCGACGGCGCAGGATCGAGCGACCGGCATAGGCCGCCTGGTCGCCGAGTTCTTCCTCGATGCGCAGGAGCTGGTTGTATTTCGCCAGCCGGTCCGAGCGGGCGAGCGAGCCGGTCTTGATCTGTCCGCAGTTCGTGGCGACGGCGAGGTCGGCGATGGTCGAATCCTCGGTCTCGCCGGAGCGGTGCGACATCACCGCGGTGTAGCCGGCACGGTGGGCGACGCTGACGGCATCGAGCGTCTCGGTCAGGGTGCCGATCTGGTTGACCTTGACCAGGATCGAATTTGCGACGCCGAGCTCGATCCCGCGGCGAAGCCGGTCGGAATTGGTGACGAACAGATCGTCGCCGACCAGCTGGCAGGAAGCGCCGATCTGCTCGGTCAGGGCCTTCCAGCCATCCCAGTCGTCCTCGGCCATGCCGTCCTCGATCGAGATGATCGGGTAGGCGGCGGCCAGCTCGCCGTAATAGGCGGCCATCTCGGTGGGCGACAGCTTGCGGCCTTCGCCGGCCAGATCATAGACGCCGTCCTTGAAGAACTCGGTCGAGGCCGGATCGAGCGCGAGGAAGATGTCCTCGCCCGCCTTGTAGCCGGCCGTGTCGATCGCCTGCATCACGAAGTCGAGGGCTTCCTTGGCGGAGCCGAGATTGGGCGCGAAACCGCCCTCGTCGCCGACATTGGTGTTGTGGCCGGCATTCTTCAGCATCTTCTTCAGCGTGTGGAAGACTTCCGCGCCCATCCGCAGCCCTTCCGAGAAGGTCTCGGCGCCGACGGGCATGATCATGAATTCCTGGAAGTCGATCGGGTTGTCGGCGTGGGCGCCGCCGTTGATGATGTTCATCATCGGCACCGGCAGGAGATGCGCCGACGCGCCGCCGACGTAGCGGTAGAGCGGCAGGCCCGAGGAATCGGCCGCGGCCTTGGCGACCGCGAGCGAGACGCCGAGGATGGCGTTGGCGCCGAGCCGGCTCTTGTTGGCGGTGCCGTCGAGCTCGATCAGGATCTGGTCGATGCGCATCTGGCTCTCGGCCTCGAGACCGCCCAGCGCCTCGAAGATCTCGCCGTTGACGGCATCGACCGCGGCGAGCACGCCCTTGCCCATGTAGCGCTCGTCTCCGTCACGCAGTTCCATCGCCTCGTGCGCGCCGGTCGAGGCGCCTGAAGGAACGGCGGCGCGGCCCATGGAGCCGTCTTCGAGGATGACGTCGACCTCGACCGTCGGATTGCCCCGGCTGTCCAGAATTTCCCGTCCGATGATGTCGATGATCGCGGTCATGGCCCACTCCTCTGCTGACGCGTTGGAAGCCTCTTAGACCAGACCTGCGACGGATTGAACTCGTTTCGCGAAATTCCGCGGGCTAGCGGTCAGGCCGCGGCCTCGAAGGCAAGGAAGGGGCCGCCTGCGTCCGCGAGCGGGATGACGAGACGCTCGTCCTTGTGCCGAAAGCTCATACCCGCCTGCCGCGCCCGCTCCTCGACCGGACCGGTCGCGGGAACCGTCAGAACCACGCCCTCGAGGCGCAGGCCACGCTCGGCGCCCCGAATGGCACCGTAGCGTTCGGCGAGCGTCGACCGCATCAGCACCTCGAACTGGACGTTCGCCGCGCCGAGACCGGTCTGGTCATCCTCTCTCGCCACAGGGGTATGGCCACTGGCCGCCTGCAGCAGCGCGACGAAATCGGCAGGGTGTGGCTCCGAGAGGACGAGCCGCGCCATGCCGGTCACGCCATTGGCATGGACCGTCAGCGCCGATCGATCGCCCGGCCTCGCCAAAGCCTGGCAGCAGAAAAAGAAGAGGTCGGGCACCCGCCGGTCGTTCGCGAAGGCGAGACGAAACCCGAGCTCGCGCCTTGCGCCATCTGGCGCCTCGAATATTCGCGCGAACTGGAAGACGTCGCCGTCGGCAAGTCCGGAGGCCCGAAAGGCGCGCCAGTCCGCCTCGGCATCGTCCGATGCGAAGGCGATGCCGGAAAAGCCCGGCGCGCCGCGCCGGAACCGGAAGGCGCCATCGCGAGAGACGAAGACGGCGCCGCCCTGCCCGGCTTCGGCATAGGCCGCGGGATCGCCGATAGCGAGCGGCTCCAGATAGGTGCCGTCGGCGAAGAAGACGCAGGCGTTTTCGGTCCCGAAGGGATGCGCGGCGTTTGGGGCGACGGTAAAGCCGAGGGTGTCGAAGAAGGTGCGCGAAGCATCCAGCGAAGTGACGGGCATGACGATGTGGTCGATGCGACGAGCCGGAGGACCGGCCCCCTGCGTCTGAGCTCTCTCGCCGTTCATCTGCGCAACCTCTTTTTCCAGCCTCGCACCCGGCCGCTGGCCCCGCGGCCCAGCGACTCACGCAGATGCGCACGTGTCGGCTGCTTCTTCTCCCCACCGGAGAGAAATGACCGGCAGGTCGATGAGGGGGGCCGGAGGCGACGACGCGACAGCTCTTCAGTGTGCAATGGCGGGTCTTGCGGCCCGCTCCCCGCTCCCGTCTCGCTGGAGGGGAGAAGAAAAAGCGTTGCCGTTGGCCCGCGACACGGCACTTCGCGACGATCCGTCAGACCAGCCGCGACTGCTCCAGTGCCGCGGCGATGAAGCTTCGGAACAGCGGGTGCGGCTCGAAGGGGCGCGACTTCAGCTCCGGGTGATACTGCACGCCGATGAACCAGGGATGGTCGGGAAACTCGACCGTCTCCGGCAGCAGGCCGTCCGGCGACATGCCGGCGAAGATCATGCCGGCCGCTTCCAGGCGCTCGCGGTAGGCGCGGTTCACCTCGTAGCGGTGGCGATGGCGTTCGGTGATGTCGGTCGCGCCGTAGATCTCGGCGATGCGGGATCCCGGTGCGAGATCGGCGTGATATGAGCCGAGCCGCATCGTGCCGCCGAGATCGCCTTCGCGCGCCCGCTGCTCCAGCTCGTTGCCGCGCATCCATTCGGTCATCAGGCCGACCAGCGGTTCGTTCGTCGGGCCGAACTCGGTCGAATCGGCGTCCGCGATGCCGGCCAGCGACCGCGCGGCCTCGATGACGGCCATCTGCATGCCGAAACAGATGCCGAAATACGGCACGGCATGTTCGCGGGCGAATTTCGCCGCCAGTATCTTGCCCTCGGCACCGCGCTCGCCGAAGCCGCCGGGAACAAGGATTCCGTTCACGCGGTCGAGATAGGGCGTCGGGTCCTCGGCCTCGAAGACCTCGGAGGAGATCCAGTCGAGCTTCACGCGCACCTTGTTGGCAATGCCACCGTGCTGCAGGGCCTCGGTCAGCGATTTGTACGCATCCTTGAGGCCGGTGTACTTTCCGACGATGGCGATGGTGACCTCGCCCTCGGGATTGTGGATGCCGAGCGAGATCTGCTTCCAGCGATCGAGCTTGGGCTTGGGCGCCGGATCGATCCCGAAGGCGGCGAGAACCTCGGTATCGAGGCCCTCGTGATGGTAGGCGATCGGCACGTCGTAGATCGTCGCCACGTCCAGCGCCTGGATCACCGCGCTCTCGCGGACATTGCAGAAGAGGCTCATCTTGCGACGCTCCTCGACCGGGATCGGCCGGTCGGCGCGCACGAGAAGGATGTCGGGCTGGATGCCGATCGAGCGCAGCTCCTTCACCGAATGCTGCGTCGGCTTGGTCTTCAGCTCGCCGGCGGTGGCGATATAGGGCATCAGCGTCAGGTGGATGTAGATCGCACCGTTGCGGGGCAGATCGTTGCCGAGCTGGCGGATCGCCTCCATGAACGGCATGGCCTCGATGTCGCCGACCGTGCCACCGATCTCGCAGAGGACGAAGTCGAACTCCTCGTTGCCGTCGAGGACGAAATCCTTGATCGCGTCGGTGACGTGAGGAATGACCTGGACCGTCGCGCCGAGATAGTCGCCGCGCCGCTCGCGGGCGATGATGTCCTTGTAGATCCGCCCGGTGGTGATGTTGTCCTGCCGGTTGGCCGGACGGCCGGTAAAGCGCTCGTAATGGCCGAGGTCGAGGTCGGTCTCCGCGCCGTCATCGGTGACGAAGACCTCGCCATGCTGCGTCGGGCTCATCGTGCCCGGATCGACGTTCAGATAGGGATCGAGCTTGCGCAGGCGCACGCGGTAGCCGCGTGCCTGCAGGAGAGCCCCGAGGGCCGCCGAAGCGATGCCTTTTCCAAGGGATGAGACCACGCCGCCGGTGATGAAGATATATCGCGCCATGGGGCTTCCAGTTAACTGCTGTGGGTCGATTCGGCCAGTCCGTATCCGGCCGCAAAATGAAACAGGGCGCTTGGAGCGCCCTGCTGGTTACCTGTCGCTCGGGTCCGGCCCTACTGGACCGGCCTCGCCTGCCCGGCCGGCGACGTTGCGGGGGACGTCGCGTCACCCGAGCCGCCATTGCCTGTCGCCGGTGCGGACGGCGCCAGTTCGGCAGGAGCGGCATCCGGCGACGGCGTTTCCGCGGGCGACGTGGCCGCATCCGGAACCGCGGCGTCCGGCGCCGTCGCTTCCGGCTGCACCACCGGCGAGGCGCCGGTGACCGGTGCCGTGCCGGCCGGCGCCGTCGCTGGCAAGTCGCTCGGTGCCGCCGGCGCCGCAGCGGGCGCGTCGGCTCCAACCGCAGGCGTCTCAGCACCCGGTGTCGCGGACGGCGCATCGGCTGCCCCGGATGCAGGCGCTTCGGTCGTCGGCGTGACGGCGTCCGGTGCAGCCGGCGTCGTCGGTGCGGCCCCATCGTCCGTCGGTACGCCGCCGAGCTGGTCGAGCAGGTTGCCGCTGGCGGCGCCTGCCGCTCCAGCCGCACCTGCCGTGCCAGCCTCCGACGCCGGCAGGCGGTCGAGGATGTCGGTCGGCTGCGATCCATAACGGGCCGTCAGTCCGAGAGCGAGCGACGTGATGAAGAACAGGCCGGCGAGAATGGCGGTCGTTCGCGTCAACGCGTTCGCGGCGCCACGCGCCGTCATCAGGCCGCCGCCGCCGCCGCCGATGCCGAGCGCCCCGCCCTCCGAGCGCTGCAACAGCACGACGACGATGAGCGCAACGACGATCATCAGATGAATGATAATAAGGACTGTATCCATGATCAGCTTCGCACACGACTTTTGAGGAGACGCGCGCCTTCTATAGGAGGGTTCGACTTATTCCAAACGCTTTCGCATCAAACGGCGTTCAGGGCGACGGCACGCTCTGGCATATCGCGATGAAATCGGCAGCCTTCAAGCTCGCCCCGCCAACCAGCGCCCCGTCGACATTGCGGGCGCCGAGAAGTTCGGCCGCATTCGACGGCTTGACCGAGCCACCATAGAGGATGCGCACGGCAACGCCAATCTCCGGCCCGAAGCGATCGTTCAAGGTGTTGCGGATGAAGCCGTGGACCTCCTCCACATCGGCGACTGTCGCTGTCTTCCCCGTCCCGATCGCCCAGACCGGCTCGTAGGCGACGACCGTCGACCGCGCCGTCACGTCATCCGGGAGCGAGAGCGCGAGCTGGCGGGCGATGACGTCGAGCGTCCTGCCGGCGCCGCGCTCGTCTTCCGTCTCGCCGATGCAGATCACCGCGACGAGGCCGGCGCGCCAGGCGGCAAGAGCCTTCCCGCGGACGATCTCGTCGCTCTCGCCATGGTCCGCGCGCCGTTCCGAATGCCCGACAAGAACATGACTGGCCCCGAGATCGGCGAGCATCTCGGCGGCGATATCGCCGGTATGGGCGCCGGAGACGCCGGAATGGCAGTCCTGCCCACCGATCGCCACCGCCTTGCCGGCGACCTCGATGGCTTGCGAGATCAGCGTCGCGGGCGGACAGATCAGCATGTCGCAGCGGGCCGCAAGCGCCGCCTGTGCTTCGACGATCCGGCCGAGTTCGGCCAGAGCGGCTCTGTCGCCGTTCATTTTCCAATTGCCTGCGATCAGCGCACGATTGCCCATTCTATCCTCCAACAAGCGTATCGGCGCCCCCGCTGCGCCTGCCTAGCGGCGGAGAAACGCGAAATCAATCATGGTGCCGACTTGCGCGCCGGCACAGCATTTTCCTAATAGAGCGTGAAGCCTGCCGACGCGTCCACCGGCGGGGCCTCCCTCGGTCGTTCGTGGCGACCATGGAGCTGAAATCGCGGACATGAAGACGCTCGCGCCGCGCGGACGTCTGCGGGAGAATCCGATCGATGATGAACAGCCTTCGCAAGAGCGTTTCCGGCGGGGTGGCAAAACTGCTGCTCGGTCTTATCATCATCGCTTTCGTCGTCACCGGCTTCTCCGAGTTCTTCACCGGCAGCTCGTCCAATACGGTCATCACGGCCGGCGAGAGCGAAGTGACGACGGAGGACTACCGCCTGGCCTACCGTCAGGCCGAAGTGCAGCTGTCGCAGGAACTGCAACGACGGCCGACGCGCGAGGAAGCCATCGCGAACGGCATCGACCAGCGTGTCCTCAGCCAGCTCGTCGCCGAGGCCGTCCTCGAAGAGCAGGGCCGCGAGATCGGTCTCGGCCTCTCGGAAGAGCGTCTGGCCCGGCTGATCGCCGACGACCCGTCCTTCCACGACCAGGCCGGCCGGTTCTCGCGCACGAACTTCCGCGATCTCCTGGCCAATGTCGGGATGCGGGAAAACGACTTCATCCGCAACCGCGAGCAAGCGGCCGTGCGCAGCCAGATCGTCGATGCGATCTCCGAGGGCGCGACGGCCCCCGAACTCGTGAAGCAGGCCTTTGGCCTTTACAACGGCGAGCGGCGCACAGCGGACTATCTGACGATCGCGCCCGCCGCGGTGCAGCCGATCGCCGAGCCCGCCGACGACGTCCTGCAGACCTATTTCGACACCAACAAGCAGCGCTATGCGGCGCCCGAGTACCGCAGCATCGCCTATGCCACCCTGACGCCCGAGGCGATCGCCGACCCGGCTGCCGTGACAGAGGCCGAGATCAAGGCGGCCTACGACGCCGACAGCCAGAAATTCACGACACCCGAACAGCGGCGGATCCAGCAGATCGTCTATCCCGACCGACCTGCAGCAGAAGCTGCCAAGGTATCGCTGGCCGCCGGCAAGACGTTCGACGACCTCGCCACGGCGAGCGGCCGCAGTGTCGCCGACACGGAGCTCGGCCTTCTGACGAAGGCCGCGATCCCGGTGCCGGCCATCGCCGACGCCGCCTTCGCGCTCGGTGCCAACGCGGTATCGGACGTCGTCGATGGTACCTTTGGTCCCGTCCTCCTGCGCGTCACCGAGATCCAGCCCGAAATCAAGAAGCCGCTCGCGGAGGTCCAGGAGGACATCCGGAGAGACATATCGCTGCAGGCCGCGAGCGAAAAGGTCCGTGCGGCCTATGATGCCTACGACAATGCCCGCGGCGGCGGCGCCGACCTCGCCGAGTCCGCCAAGGAGGCCGGGCTCGAGGTGAAGACGATTCCCGCCATCTCGCTGGCCGGCCAGACGCCGGAAGGCAGCACCGTCCCCGATCTGCCGGAACAGCAAGAGATTCTGAAGGTCGCCTTCGAGAGCGATGTCGGCGTCGAGAACACGCCGGTCACCGTCGGCTCGACCGGGTTCGTCTTCTTCGACGTGACCAGGATCGACGAGGCGCATGACCGGCCGCTGGCCGAGGTGAAGGATCAGGTCGTTGGCGACTGGAAGGCCGAAGAGACCCGGCGGCTTCTCGGCGTGAAGGTCGAAGATCTGAAGAAGCGTCTGGACGCCGGCGAAACGCTCGACGCGCTGGCGGCCAGCGAGGCCCTGCCGAAGCAGACGGTCAATGCCGTAACACGGCGCAGCGGCGTCTCCGAGATCGGCGCCGATGGCGTCCGCGCCCTCTTCTCCGGGGTCTCCGGCCTCGTCGCTACGGCCGATGCCGCGGACGGTCAGTCGAAGCTCCTGATCAAGGTGACGCAGGTCGCGCCGCCCGCCGATCCGATGTCGAACTTCCCGCAGGGCCAGACGGCGCAGCTCGACTCGATGCTGGCGAACGACTTTCTCCAGTCCTACGTGAACCGCCTGCAGAGCGAGACGTCGGTCGTGACCTACCCGGCGACGATCCGCGCGGTACAGGCTTCGCCGCAATGACGAACACGCTGAAGCCCTTTCTTGCCAAGGTCGCCGGCGGTGCCGCCCTGTCGCGCGCCGAAGCGGAGGAGGCCTTTGGCGTCATGATGGCCGGCGAAGCGACCCCGTCGCAGATCGGCGGCTTCCTGATGGCCTTGCGGGTCCGCGGCGAGACGGTGGACGAGATCGCGGGGGCCGTCGCCGTCATGCGGGCAAACATGCTGAGGGTCGTGGCGCCCGCCGACGCGGTGGACATCGTCGGGACCGGCGGCGACCACGCCGGAACGCTGAACGTCTCGACCTGCGCCGCCTTCATTCTCGCCGGCTGCGGCATCACCGTCGCCAAGCATGGCAACCGCGCCCTCTCCTCGCGCTCCGGCTCTGCCGACGTCCTGATGGCCCTCGGCGTCAAGGTCGATCTCAGCCCGTCCGAGATCTCGCGCGTGATCGCCGAGGCAGGGCTCGGCTTCATGTTCGCGCCGACCCACCACGCCGCCATGCGCTTCGTCGGCCCGAGCCGCGTCGAGCTCGGTACCCGCACCGTCTTCAATCTTCTCGGGCCCCTCGCCAATCCGGCCGGCGTCGAGCATCTCCTCGTCGGCGTCTTCTCGCCGGACTGGCTGATGCCGCTGGCAGAGACGCTGCGTACCTTGGGAGCGAGAAACGCCTGGATCGTCTACGGCGACGGCCTGGACGAAATGACCGTCTGCGGACGCACCGATATCGTCACGCTCCGCGATGGCGTCATCGACCGCTTCCATATCGAGCCCGAGGAACTCGGCCTTCGACGCGCCGACCTTGCCGAGATCAAGGGCGGCGACGCGGAGCACAATGCGGTGGCGCTGCGCGCGGTGCTGGAAGGCGATATCAACGCCTATCGCGACATCGCTCTTCTGAACACCGCCGGCGCGCTGGCCATGGCCGGGCGGGTCGAGAGCCTCAAGGCTGGCCTGGTGCTGGCGCGGGACTCGATCGATTCCGGGCGGGCACTTGCCGCCCTCACCCGCCTCATCGCGGCAACCAACCGGGGCGGCGCGGCATGACCGACATCCTGAAAGCCATCGAGACCTACAAGCGACAGGAGATCGCCGCCGCGAAGGCGGCCCGGCCGGAAGGCGAGATGCTGGCACTGGCGCGCGCCGCCGATCCGGTGCGCGGATTTGCCGACGCCCTCGGCCGCAAGCATGCCGCCGGCGACTTCGCGCTGATCGCCGAGGTCAAGAAGGCCAGCCCGTCGAAGGGCCTCATCCGCGCCGATTTCGACCCGCCGGTTCTCGCCCGCGCCTACGAGCGCGGCGGCGCCGCCTGCCTCAGCATCCTCACCGACGGGCCGTCCTTCCAGGGTAGCCCGGCCTTTCTCATGGCAGGACGCGCGGCGACATCCCTGCCCGCCCTGTGCAAGGATTTTCTCTTCGACCCGTACCAGGTGCTGCAGGCCCGGGCGTGGAACGCCGATGCCATCCTGATCATCATGGCGGCCGTGGACGACGCCTGTGCGGCGGATCTCGAAGCGGCCGCCATCGATCTCGGCATGGACGTCCTCGTCGAGGTGCACGACGCGGCCGAGATGGAACGGGCGCTGACGCTGCGCTCTCGCCTCATCGGCATCAACAACCGCGATCTCAGGACCTTCGACACCGATCTTGCCGTCGCCGAGCGACTGGCGCCGCTCGTGCCGCCCGATCGGCTGCTCGTCGGCGAAAGCGGCATCTTCACCCCGAGCGACTGCGCCCGGCTGCAGCGCGCCGGCATCTCGACCTTCCTCGTCGGCGAGAGCCTGATGCGGCAGGACGACGTCGAGGCCGCCACGCGCCACCTCCTCGCGCGGCAGCCGGTCGGGACCGCCGCGTGAGCGGGCTCACCCATCTCGACGCCACGGGCGCGGCCGCCATGGTGGATGTCGGCGACAAGGCCGAAACCGTTCGCGTGGCGCGCGCCGAAGGGCTGGTGCTGATGGCGCCGGAGACGCTGGCGCTGATCGAGGCGGGAGGCGCCAAGAAGGGCGACGTCATCGCCGTCGCGCGCATTGCCGGCATCATGGCGGCGAAGAAGACCGCCGATCTCATCCCGCTCTGCCACCCCCTGATGCTGGAAAAGGTCTCGGTCGAAATCACCGCCGAACCCGCGCTGCCGGGCCTGCGCGTGACCGCGACGGCGCGCGTCAGCGGCAAGACCGGCATCGAGATGGAAGCGCTGACGGCGGTCAGCGTCGCCTGCCTCACCATCTACGACATGGCCAAGGCCGTCGACCGCGGCATGGAGATTTCCGGCATCCGCCTGCTCCAGAAGTCGGGCGGCCGTTCCGGCGACTGGTCGGCCACCGCGGAGCCGGCGTGACCCTGATCTCCGTCGAGGCTGCCTTCGCCCTCCTGATGGATGGCGCCGTCCCCGTCGAGGGCACGGAGACGATCGGCCTCAACACCGCATACGGCCGCATTCTCGCCAGCGATCTGGCTGCCCTCCGCACCCAACCCTCCTTCGCCGCATCGGCGATGGACGGATACGCGCTGCGTGCGTCCGACGCGACCGCCTCCGGGTCGCGCCTGCGGGTCGTCGGTGAATCAGCCGCCGGGCGCGCCTTCGGGGGGCGCCCCGGCCCTGGCGAGGCCGTCCGCATCTTCACCGGCGCGCCTGTGCCGGAGGGATGCGACGCCATCGTCATCCAGGAAAACGCCGACCGGGTTTCGGACGGCGAGGTCCTGCTTCTGGAGGCCGCCGTCCCCGGACGCCATATCCGCAGCGCCGGTGCCGATTTTTCCGCCGGCGCCGTGCTGCAGCCGGCGGGGACGCGCCTGTCCGCCGGGGCGATCGCGCTGGCTGCCAGCGGCGGATACCCCGAGGTGTCGGTCCGACGGCGTCCGCGCATCGCGGTGCTGGCCACCGGCGACGAGCTCGTCCTGCCCGGCGAGAGCATCGGTCCGTCGCAGATCGTCGCGTCGAATTCCTATGGCGTCGCGGCGATGGTGACGTCGGCCGGCGGCGTGGCCCTCGACTACGGCATCGCGCGCGACGATGCCGCCGAGATCGGCGGCTTTCTCGACCGCGCCCTCGCCGAGCACGTCGACATCTTCGTCACCATCGGCGGCGCCTCCGTCGGGGACCACGACCTCGTCGCCGACGTGTTCGCGCAGAAGGGCGTCACGCCGGATTTCTGGAAGGTCGCCATGCGTCCGGGCAAGCCGCTGATGGCAGGTCGCATCGGCTCGATGCGACTTGTCGGACTTCCCGGAAATCCCGCGTCCAGCCTCGTGGCGGCGACGCTCTTCCTGAGACCCCTCGTATCGACGCTGGCCGGATGCCCGAGCGCTCCGATGTACCGCAACGCCGTTCTCGGCACCGATATGCCGGCCAATGATCTGCGTGCCGATTTCATCCGCGCGACGCTTGGCGAGAGAGAGGCCCTGACACCGGTCGTCATGCCCATCACACGCCAGGACTCCTCCCTCCTCTCGGTCTATGCCCGGGCCGACGTACTGCTCCGGCGCGAGCCGTTCGCGTCCGCCGCAAGAGCCGGCGACCCCTGCCGCTACATCCTGCTCGACTGAGGCAGTCGCGCCACCGCCCCTTGCGGAACACAACTAGAACAGATAGGTTTGTTCAGGTTTTGTTTTATAGGGATTCTCACCGATGCTGACGCGCAAGCAGCACGATCTGCTGATGTTCATTCATGGACGGTTGCAGGAAGTCGGCGTGCCGCCGTCCTTCGACGAGATGAAGGATGCGCTGGACCTCCGGTCGAAATCCGGCATCCACCGGCTGATCACCGCACTCGAAGAACGCGGCTTCATTCGCCGCCTGCCGAATCGCGCTCGCGCGCTGGAAGTGTTGCGACTGCCCGATTCGGTGACGCAGATGCCGAAGCGGACGGCGTTCACGCCGAGCATCGTCGAGAACTCCCGGGCCCGCACCGAGCCGGTGGCCGAAGTCGCCTCCCTGCAGAAGCGCCCGCGCGCCGTCTCCAACGAGAACAGCGCGGTCGGCATTCCGATGATGGGTCGCATCGCCGCGGGCGTTCCGATCGCCGCGATCCAGAACAACACGCAGCAGATCTTCGTGCCGCCCGACATGCTGGGTGCGGGCGAACACTTCGCCCTGGAGGTCAAGGGCGACTCGATGATCGAGGCGGGCATCCTCGACGGCGACACCGTCGTCATCCGGCGTGCCGACACGGCGACGCCTGGAGACATCGTCGTCGCCCTCGTCGACGAGGAGGAGGCGACGCTGAAGCGCTTTCGCCGTCGCGGCAACACCATCGCCTTGGAAGCGGCAAACCCGGCCTATGAGACCCGCATCTTCGGATCGGACCGGGTCAAGGTCCAGGGCCGCCTCGTCGGGCTGATTCGACGGTACTGACAAACGCCGGGGCCTCTCGCAGGACATCGCGCCTGCCCGCCGGTGCATCCCTCCCCGGTTGCGTCATGGAGACGAGGATGCAGCCGATGCGGGCTGGGCCAACGTCGGTGTAGTCTGCCGGCCGTCAGGCGTGATCCGCTCGCCTGCGGGGCTGACGCCGAGGAGCGAATCCGCCGGGTCCGATTGCGCCGACGAGTCCGGCTGTGCCGACGAGTCCGGTTGTGCCGACACGTCTGGTTGCGATGACACCGCGGTCGAGGGGTTCCGCCAGGTCTCCGGCCAGGGTGCGTCGCGGTGGCGATTCCAGGGCTCAGGCGCGGAATCGATCGATGCCACCTGGCGCGGCCCGGGGCCATCGCCGTAGACGGCGATCGAGCCGCTTCGGCGCAGGGTCTTGAGCGTCAGCAACATCGCGCCGGAGCGGCAGGCATCGAGCCGGATGGCGCGCGCCACGATGGCGACATCTCCCTCGTCGCAGGCCCGGCCGGTTTGCCGATAGTCGTCGGTCCAGGTCACCCGGATACCGCCTCTCGTCGTCGCACGGCAGAAGGCCATCGGCCTTTGTCGTCGCGAACTGGCGATTGTCGTGGGTTTTACGCCAGCGGACTGAAAGGTCTTTGCCCCGGCGGGCGGAAGGCCTGGCGCCGTGGCATTGTCGGCGGTCGGAGCAGAGTCGGCGGCGGCCGTGACCCTGGCGGGGAAATTTGACCCTTTGTCCGGGGCCGGTGAAAGCGCTTCGCATTGAAACGAGAGCGCCGGCCGGCCAGCCGGCGCCTCGAAGCCAGCACCCGGCTGTTCCGGAAAGGCCCTCACCCACTGCTCCTGCACGAAGGCATTCGGCCGCGGCAGCCGGGGGATGAGACGATGCGCCTCATCGATCATCGCCACCTGCCGGCCGTCCTCGAAGACGAGGAGGTCCGGCCGCGTCGAGCGGTCGGGCGCAAGGAGGAGGCCAATGGCGGCAAGTGGAACGGCGACCCAGCGCAGGCGGCTGGAGAGGAAGCAGAGGAAGGCGAGCGCGAGGGTCAGCGCGAGGAGACCGCTCGCCGTCATGATGCCGGTCGGCTCGTCCGACAGACGATCGTGCAGGAAATGCGCGATCTCGAACACCAGCGTCAGCCCGTATCCCATCAGTACCAGCAGCGGCGAATCGAGACCCAGCGGCATCGCCACCATGGCGATCAGCGCCAGGGGCATGATCCAGAACGAGAAAAGCGGCACGGCGAGAAGGTTGGCGACCAGGCCATAGGGCGCGACACGCTGAAAATGATAGGCGGCATAGGGCGCCGTCGCGGCCCCGGCGATCAGCGACGCTGCGCCGAGGCCAACGAGGAAGAGCAGGGTACGCGTCGGCCAGGCACGCGACCTCCGGTCTTCCTCCCGCGTCGCCCGCCACCGCGAAAATCCGCCGTAGACGCCGACCAGCGCGGCCGTCGCGCTGAAGGACATCTGAAAGCTAGCCGTCATCAGCGCATGCGGTTCGAGCGCGAGGACGATGATCGCCGCGATGGCGACATTGCGCAGCGTCAGCGCGGGCCGGTCGAACAGCACGGCGAGAAGCACGATCGACAGCATGACGAAGGAGCGATCGGAAGCGATGTTGCTGCCGGAGAGGAGGAGGTAGAAGCCGGCGATGCAGAGCGCCACGACGGCGGCGATCTTCTTTACCGGGAGCATCAGGGCGCACCAGGGGATCGCGGCCAGGATCACCCGGACCACGGCCATGGCAAAGCCTGCCACGAGCGCCATGTGGAGGCCCGAGATCGACAGGACATGCGACAGGCCGGTGGTGCGCAGCCAGCTTTCGACGTCGTCGGGAATACCGGCCCGGTCGCCGGTGATCAGCGCCGACGCGACGGCCCCTTCCGCGCCGCCGATGCTGCTGCGAATACGCGCGCTGACGTCGAGGCGCAGGCGCAGGATACGCTGGCCCGGCGACAATTCCGTCGGCGGGGCCGCCTCATCAGCCCTCTCGGGCGGTCCGAGGGCAAAGCCGGTGGCGCCGAGCCCGGCGAAGAAATTGCCGAAGGCAAAATCGTAGCCGCCGGGATAGGCCGGCCCCGACGGTGCGCGCAGCCGAACGAGCCCGCGATAGCGGCCGCCGATGCCGATCGGCTCGTGGCGGCTGGAGACGAGGATCTGGACGCGCTCGGGCGCGCGCGACAGATGTGGCCGCTCGGTCCCGGTGATATCGACGCGATAGCGATAGCGCCCCTTGGCGTCCTGGTCGCGCCAGGCGACGGTACCCTCGATCCGTACCGTCGCTTCGCCGGCAAAGATCGTCGTGCCCGTGCGCTGCATTTCCCACGCCGCAAAGCCTAAACCGGCAGCAGCCGCGGCAAGCGCTACGATAAAGGTTTTTGCGGCAGACCGTCCTGCCAGGCGACTCCCTAGCAGCAGCATGACCGTGAAGAGCGCCAGCAGGCAGAGGGAGGAAGGCGTCGGACCCGAGAAATAGGCTCCGATCCCCAGCATCAAGGCGGCCGGGATCATAAAGAAGCCGGTGCGCTCTCCCGCCTCTATATCGACCTGGCGCGACAGCCATTCGGAAATGCCGTCCCTCGCCCTGGCAAGGTGCTGTCCGAGCGTGAGCCTCGGCCGCACTGCGCCACGCGCGGTCGCCGACCGATCGCCGATCCCACCCTCGCGCCCGCCCTCGGCCGCACTCATGCGCGCCCTCGCCGCCTTGTCTCTCCCCCACCCTATGCTACACAGCCGCAGGAAAATGACGATCCGAAAACGATCGCCTCCGGGCGAGTGGAGACCTGATGACGAAACCCGTCGTGACCCGTTTCGCGCCCTCGCCGACCGGCTTCCTGCACATCGGCGGCGCCCGCACGGCCCTGTTCAACTGGCTGTATGCGCGGCGCATGGGCGGCAAGATGCTGCTCCGAATCGAGGACACCGACCGCGAGCGGTCGAGCGAGGCAGCTGTGGTGGCGATCATCGAGGGCCTTGCCTGGCTTGGCCTCGACGCCGACGAGCCACCGATTTCGCAGTTCGAGCGCGCCGCGCGTCACCGAGAGGTCGCCGAGGAAATGGTGGCGGCCGGCAAGGCCTATTACTGCTATGCCTCGCAGGCGGAGCTCGACGAAATGCGCGAGAAGGCCCGCGCGGAAAAGCGCCCGCCCCGCTATGACGGGCGCTGGCGCGACCGCGATCCGTCCGAGGCACCGGAAGGCGTCAAGCCGGTGATCCGGCTCCGCGCGCCCCAGGAGGGCGAGACCGTCGTCCACGACCAGGTTCAGGGCGAGGTCCGCTTCCCCAACCGCGATCTCGACGACATGGTGCTTCTGCGCTCCGACGGCTCGCCGACCTACATGCACGCCGTCGTCGTCGACGACCACGACATGGGCGTCACCCACATCATCCGCGGCGACGACCACCTGACCAATGCCGGCCGCCAGACGCTGATCTATCAGGCGATGGGCTGGGAAGTGCCTGTCATGGCGCACATCCCGCTGATCCACGGCGAGGACGGCGCAAAGCTATCCAAGCGCCACGGCGCGCTCGGTGTCGATGCCTATCGCGGGCTCGGCTACCTGCCCGAGGCGCTCCTCAACTATCTCGCCCGTCTCGGCTGGAGCCATGGCGACGAGGAAATCATGTCGATCGGGAACATGATCGCCTGGTTCGACATCACGGACGTCAACAAGGGCGCCGCGCGCTTCGACTTCGCCAAGCTGAACGCGCTGAACGGGCACTATCTCCGCGCCGCGCCCGACGCCGATCTCGTCGACCTCCTGATGACCGAGCGCGACCATCTGCCGAATGGCGATATCCTGAAGCAGAAGCCCGACGCAGAGACAATTGCTCTCCTGTCGGCCGCCATGGCGGGATTGAAGGAGCGCGCGAAAACCCTCGTCGAACTGACTGATTCGACATCCTATCTCTTCGCCGCGCGCCCGCTGGCGATGGAGGACAAGGCCGAGGCGATCCTCGCCGAAGGCGGCCGCGCCATCGTCAGGGATCTCGCGCCGATGCTTGCGGCGGTCAGCGACTGGAGCGCGATTCCGCTCGAGGACGCCGTACGCGCCTATGCCGAGGAGAAAGGCCTGAAGCTCGGCAAGGCCGCGCAGCCGCTGCGTGCCGCGCTGACAGGGCGCACCACGTCACCGGGCGTCTTCGACGTGCTCGCCGTGCTCGGCCGCGACGAAGCGCTGGCGCGGCTGAAGGATCAATCGATCTGACTGGCAATTCAGCAGATTGGATCGCAGTGCGGCGCAATATGTTCACCTGCTACGCAACTTGTCCCCTTTCCGGGATTGGAGTAGGCAGGTTCCATCGAGGTGTGCGCTGCGAAAGCCTCGGCGCTCGCGTCTTTCAAGGAAGGGGATACGCATGACGGACCACTCGGCGACGATCGCACTGGGAGACAAGACGGCAACCTGCGAAATCCGAAGCGGCACGATGGGCCCGGATGTCGTCGACATTGCGACCCTCTACAAACAGACCGGCACTTTCACCTACGACCCCGGTTTCTCCTCGACCGCGTCCTGCGAGTCGAAGATCACCTATATCGACGGTGACGAAGGCGTTCTGCTGCACCGCGGTTATCCCATCGATCAGCTGGCCGAGAGGGGCGATTTCCTCGAGACCTGCTATCTCCTGCTCTACGGCGAATTGCCGACCGAGCGCGAGATGTCCGACTTCGTCTACCGCGTCACACGGCACACCATGGTGCACGAGCAGATGTCGCGCTTCTACTCCGGCTTCCGCCGCGACGCCCATCCGATGGCCGTCATGGTCGGCTCGGTCGGCGCGCTCTCGGCCTTCTACCACGACTCGACCGACATCGCCGATCCGCACCAGCGCATGGTCGCCTCGATCCGCATGGTCGCGAAAACCCCGACGCTCGCGGCCATGGCCTACAAGTACCATATCGGCCAGCCCTTCGTTTACCCGCGCAACGACCTGTCCTACGCCGAGAACTTCCTGCACATGTGCTTCGCGGTCCCCTGCGAGCCCTACAAAATCAATCCCGTCCTCGCCCGCGCCATGGACCGGATCTTCATCCTCCACGCCGACCACGAGCAGAACGCGTCGACCTCGACGGTGCGCCTTGCCGGTTCGTCCGGCGCCAACCCGTTTGCCTGCGTCGCCGCCGGCATCGCCTGTCTCTGGGGACCGGCGCATGGGGGCGCCAACGAGGCGGCGCTGAACATGCTGATGGAAATCGGCACGGTCGACCGCATCCCCGAATACATCGCCCGCGCCAAGGACAAGAACGACCCCTTCCGCCTGATGGGTTTCGGCCATCGCGTCTACAAGAACTACGACCCGCGCGCCACGATCATGCAGAAGACCTGCCACGAGGTGCTGGACGAGCTCGGCATCAAGGATGATCCGACGCTGGAAGTGGCGATGGAGCTGGAGCGCATCGCGCTGACCGACCCCTACTTCATCGAAAAGAAGCTCTACCCGAACGTCGACTTCTATTCCGGCATCACGCTGAAGGCGCTGGGATTCCCGACGACGATGTTCACCGTCCTGTTCGCCGTCGCCCGCACCGTCGGCTGGATCGCGCAGTGGAAGGAAATGATCGAGGACCCGCACCAGCGCATCGGCCGCCCCCGCCAGCTCTATACCGGCGCGGCGCTTCGCGACTACGTGGCCGTCGGCGACCGCGCCTAGGCCTGCCGCGCACGTTTCTGCCAGACGGGCGCTTCGGCGCCCGTCTTCGTTTGAATGACAAGGGCGCTTCGGTGCCGCTACCGCCTATGAAAATGCCGGAGCGACCAGTTGGCCGCCCCGGCAGGACTGAACGTCGCCATGCAGGCGTGATGTCAATTTAGAACGGAATCTCGTCATCGAGGTCGCGGGACGATCCGCCACCGCCACCGCCACGGTCGTAACCACCCCCGCCGCCGCCACGATCGTCGCTCGGGCCGCGATCATAGCCGCCGCCACCGCCCCGACTGCTGGAGCCACCGCGCTCGTTGTCGCCGCCGCCGGAGCTGTCGCCACGTCCGCCGAGCATCTGCAATTCGCCGCGAAAACGCTGCAGCACGACCTCGGTCGCGTATTTCTTCTGGCCCGACTGGTCTTCCCAGGAGCGCGTCTGGAGCTGGCCCTCGATGTAGACGGTCGAGCCCTTTTTCAGATACTGCTCCGCGACCTTCACGAGGTTCTCGTTGAAGATCACGACGTTGTGCCACTCGGTCTTCTCCTTGCGCTCGCCCGAGGACTTGTCGCGCCAGGATTCCGACGTCGCGATGCGCATGTTGACGACGGCATCGCCCGAGTTGAGGCGCCGCACTTCCGGGTCGGCGCCGAGATTGCCGACGAGGATCACCTTGTTGACGCTGCCTGCCATGTCGTTTGTTCCTTCCATTGCTCGCCGCATCGCCGGCATTCCGGGCGCACCTTAAAGCACCCGTTGCCGTCCCGCCTGCCTGACGGCGCTGTTTCCACAGGCGCAGCCATGACCCGGTTTCCACAGGCGACGTCGCGGCGAGGCTTTCCCTTGCGCAATGTTCGTATTATGTTCCGGATTAGTCAACGGGGCGTGTGTCCGCCGAATGATTCCCACGGGTGCGCATCTCGACATCCCCGCGCGAATTTTTATCTAACGCTGGGCGTTCCGCAATTTCGCCGGATCGCACCCTCCTCAAAATCAAGCGACAGTCGATGCCCGAACTGAAGACGATCTCCATTCGCGGCGCGCGCGAGCATAATCTCAAGAATGTCGACATCGACATTCCCCGCGACAAGCTCATCGTGATGACGGGGCTGTCCGGCTCCGGCAAGTCGTCGCTGGCCTTCGACACGATCTATGCCGAGGGGCAGAGGCGCTACGTCGAGAGCCTGTCGGCCTATGCGCGCCAGTTCCTCGAGATGATGCAGAAGCCCGATGTCGACCAGATCGACGGCCTGTCGCCGGCCATCTCGATCGAGCAGAAGACGACCTCGAAGAACCCCCGTTCGACGGTCGGCACCGTCACCGAGATCTACGACTATCTCCGCCTTCTCTACGCCCGCGTCGGCGTGCCCTATTCCCCGGCGACGGGCCTTCCG
This sequence comes from Aureimonas sp. SA4125, assembly GCF_019973775.1. NCBI lineage: Bacteria > Pseudomonadati > Pseudomonadota > Alphaproteobacteria > Hyphomicrobiales > Aurantimonadaceae > Aureimonas > Aureimonas sp. SA4125. The sequence continues at coordinate 2,412,773 of NZ_AP025032.1, forward strand.
ATCGAGAGCCAGACGGTCAGCCAGATGATCGACCGCGTCCTGGCGCAGGAGGAAGGGACCCGCCTCTACCTGTTGGCGCCGATCGTCCGCGGCCGCAAGGGCGAGTTCAAGAAAGACCTCATCGAGCTTCAGAAGAAAGGGTTTCAAAGGGTTCGCATCAATGGCGAATTCCACGACATCGCCGACGCACCCGAACTCGACAAGAAGTTCAAGCACGACATCGACGTCGTGGTCGACCGCATCGTCGTGCGCGGGGACATCGGCGCGCGCCTGGCGGATTCGCTGGAGACGGCGCTGCGGCTTGCCGACGGCATCGCGGTCGCGAAATTTGCCGAGGGGCTCGACGAGAACGGCAAGCCGAAGCAGCTGATGTTCTCGGAAAAGTTCGCCTGTCCCGTCTCCGGCTTCACCATTCCCGAGATCGAGCCGCGGCTGTTCTCCTTCAACAACCCCTTCGGCGCCTGCCCGAAGTGCGACGGGCTTGGCGCGCAGCAGTCGATCGATCCGAAACTGATCGTTCCGGACGAGGCGATGACCCTGAAGCAGGGTGCCGTCGCGCCCTGGGCGAAATCGACGTCACCCTATTACGGCCAGACGCTCGAGGCGCTCGGCCGCGAGTTCGGCTTCAAGCAGACCGATCGCTGGGACAGCCTCTCCTTCGAGGCCCAGTACGCCGTCCTGCACGGCACCGGCACGAACAAGATCGAATTCCGCTACAATGACGGGATGCGCGCCTACAAGACGACCAAGACCTTCGAGGGTGTCATCCCCAATCTCGAGCGGCGCTGGAAGGAGACCGATTCCGCCTGGATGCGCGAGGAGATCGAGCGCTTCATGTCGGCGACGCCCTGCCCTGCCTGCAAGGGTTACCGGCTGAAGCCCGAGGCGCTGGCGGTGAAGATCGCGGGATGCCATGTCGGCCAGGTGACCGAGCTGTCGATCCGCCACGCGCTCGAATGGTTCGAAGCGCTGCCGGAAAAACTCAACGACAAGCAGAACGAGATCGCCGTCCGGATCCTGAAGGAGATCCGCGACCGGCTGCGCTTCCTCAACGATGTCGGCCTCGACTACCTCACGCTGTCGCGCTCCTCCGGCACGCTGTCGGGCGGCGAAAGCCAGCGCATCCGCTTGGCGTCGCAGATCGGCTCCGGTCTCACCGGCGTGCTCTACGTCCTCGATGAGCCCTCGATCGGCCTCCACCAGCGCGACAATGCGCGCCTCCTCGTCACGCTGAAGCACCTGCGCGACATCGGCAACACGGTGATCGTCGTCGAGCATGACGAGGACGCGATCCTGCAGGCCGACTACGTCGTCGACATGGGACCGGCCGCCGGCATTCACGGCGGTGAGATCATCGCCGAAGGCACGCCCGACGAGGTGAAGGCCAATCCGCGCTCGATCACCGGCCAGTATCTCTCCGGTGCCCTCGGCGTCGCCGTGCCGGAAAAGCGCCGCAAGCCGCAGAAGGGCAAGCGGCTGAAGGTCGTCGGCGCCACCGGCAACAATCTGAAGAACGTCACCGCTGAAATCCCGCTCGGGCTGTTCACCGCCGTCACCGGCGTCTCCGGCGGCGGCAAGTCGACCTTCCTCATCGAGACGCTGTTCAAGGCCGCCGCCCGGCGCATCGCCAATGCCCGCGACGTGCCCGCGCCGCACGACCGTATCGAGGGGCTGGAACTTCTCGACAAGGTCATCGACATCGACCAGTCGCCGATCGGCCGCACGCCGCGCTCCAATCCCGCGACCTACACCGGCGCCTTCACGCCGATCCGCGACTGGTTCGCCGGCCTGCCGGAGTCGAAAGCCCGCGGCTACATGCCCGGGCGCTTCTCGTTCAACGTCAAGGGCGGGCGTTGTGAGGCCTGTCAGGGCGATGGCGTCATCAAGATTGAGATGCACTTCCTGCCCGACGTCTACGTCACCTGCGACGTCTGCCACGGCAAGCGCTACAACCGCGAGACGCTCGACGTCACCTTCAAGGAGAAGTCGATCGCCGACGTCCTCGACATGACGGTCGAGGAAGGCGTCGAGTTCTTCGCCGCCGTGCCGGTGGTGCGCGACAAGCTGCGCGCACTGCTCGAGGTCGGGCTCGGCTACATCAAGGTCGGCCAGCAGGCGACGACGCTGTCGGGCGGCGAGGCGCAGCGGGTGAAGCTCGCCAAGGAACTGTCGCGCAAGGCGACCGGCAAGACACTCTACATCCTCGACGAGCCGACGACGGGCCTCCACTTCCACGACGTCGCCAAACTCCTCGAAGTGCTGCACGAGCTCGTCGACCAAGGCAACAGCGTCGTCGTCATCGAGCACAATCTCGAAGTCATCAAGACCGCCGACTGGGTCGTCGACATCGGCCCCGAGGGCGGTGACGGCGGCGGTGAGATCGTGGCCGTGGGCACGCCGGAACAGGTGGTCAAGGTCGAGCGGTCCTGGACGGGGAAGTTTCTGAAGGAGCTGCTGGAGCGGCGGCCGCCGGCGAAGCGGCAGGCGGCGGAGTAGTGGCTACCAGAGGGTCGCCACGCCAAATGCGACGAAGGCAGGATCGCGGGTGACGAGGGTCAAGTTTTCTGCGATCGCCTGAGCGGCGAGGAGGCGATCGAAGGGGTCGCGATGGGAACCGGGTATCAAACCTGCGAGCGTTGCATGCTCGACTGTCAGTGGAAGGATCTGCAGACCAAGGCGCAGCATGGTCGGCTGGAAGGACCTCAGCAGACTTTCGATTCCAGGCCACTTTCCGATCCGGTTTTTGGTCGCCATTTCAAAAGCAGTTACGGGGCTGACGGCCGTGCGCCTTGAACGAGAGATTGCCATTCGTGCTGGCTGCGACAGCTGCGGATCATCAAGCAGCCACCATGCAAGTGTGTGGGTGTCGAGCAGCAGGCTCAATCGGGTCGTTCCGGCGGAAAAACCGGGCCATCTTCCCAAAGCCGGAGCTCTTCTTCCGAGAGCGGATCGAAGAAATCGTCCGGTAGAACAAACTGGCCCTTCAGGGCGCCAGGCTGACGCAGCGGCGCCGCTTCGTCCGTGTTGGCGACAGGCGTCAGGCGTACTGCGGGCTTGTCGGCGCGCGAGATGACGATCTCTTCACCGGCCTCGGCGCGGGCGATGAGCTGGTCGAGGTCGGCCTTCGCGGTCTGGACAGTGAACACGGCCATGACGCCAATTTAGCCGTACGACGTACGAACGGCAATCGGGACGAGAGCACCTCATGACATCCACCGGCATCGTCCGCGCCGGCATCGGCGGCTGGACCTTCGAGCCCTGGCGCGGGACCTTTTTTCCCGAAAAGCTGAAGCATGCCGACGAGCTCGGCTTCGCCGCCCGGAAGCTCCCGACGATCGAGGTCAACGGCACCTACTATCGCTCGCAGACGCCCGCGACCTTCGCCAAGTGGAAGAGCGAGGTGCCGGATGGCTTCGTCTTCTCGTTGAAGGCCCCGCGCTTTGCCACCAACCGCAAGATTCTCAGCGAAGCCGGCGAGTCGGTCGCGCGCTTCATGGCTTCGGGGATCGCCGAGCTTGGCGACAGTCTCGGTCCGATCCTCTGGCAGTTCGCCAACACCAAGAAGTTCGAGCCCGAGGATTTCGCCGCCTTCCTGGCGCTGCTGCCGGAGAGGGCCGAAGGCATCCCGCTGCGGCATGCGGTGGAAGTTCGGCACGCCTCCTTCGAGGACCCCGCCTTCGTCACCCTCGCGCGCAAGCACGGCGTCGCCGTCGCCTACGCACACCACGCGACCTATCCGGAGATCGCCGACGTCACCGCCGACTTCGTCTACGCCCGGCTCCAGCGCGGCGAGGACGACATTCCGACGGCCTATCCACCGAAGCAGATCGACGCCTGGGCGGCGCGGGCGGAAGTCTGGGCCGAGGGCGGCGTGCCGGACGATCTGCCGCTCGTCGCGCCGGACGACAAGCCGGAGAGGAAGCCGCGCGATGTGTTCCTCTATGTCATCCACGAGGGCAAGGTTCGCGCGCCACAGGGCGCCATGGCGCTGATGGAACGGGTGCCGGCGAAGGCGCGGCCGACCGTGGCTGTTTGAACACCGACGCTGCCGGCGGCTTTCGCCAGACCGGCGTTCTCGACCACCAAAGATCTGGCGGCTCAGCGGTCGTCAGCTCGCTCCCGGCATTTCCCTCAGCACTGCCGGCAGCAGACCCGGCAGGTCCTCGGCGATGAGGCCGGGCCCGAACAATTCGGCGGCTCGTCCGTGCATCCAGACGCCGCACGCGGCGGCCTCGAAGGCCGGCATCTTTTGCGCCAGAAGCCCGGCGATGATGCCGCACAATACGTCGCCGCTGCCGGCGGTGGCGAGATAGGGTGTGCCGGTTGCGTTGATGGCAGCGCGCCCGTCCGGCGCCGCGATGACCGTGTCGGCGCCCTTGAGGACGACGACGGCACCCGAACGCTCTGCCGCCAGACGGACCTTCTCCAGCTTCGACAGACTGACGGCGGATGCAATATCGGGAAACAGCCGCGCGAATTCCCCCTGGTGGGGCGTCAGCACCACCGGAGAGGCAGATTCTCCGATGACAGAAAACAGCGCCACCGGGTTGTCGGCGAAGGCCGTGATTCCATCGGCATCCAAGACCAGCGCGCGCCCGGCGGTGATGATGGCGCGGGCGTAGTCCCGGGCCGTCTCGCAGATTCCGAAGCCGGGCCCGAGCACGAAGATGGAAAGCCGGGTGTCTTCGAGGGCGCCCTGCAATGCCGCCACGTCCGCGCAGCGTCGCAGCATGATCGCCGTCAGATGCGCGGCATTGACCATCAGCGCCGAGGGCGGAGCGAAGACCGTGACGAGCCCTGCCCCCGCGCGCAGTGCCGCCATCGCCGCCAGGCGCGCGGCTCCCGAGGTCGTCGCGCCGCCGGAAAACACCACGGCATGTCCGCGGTCGTATTTGTGGCCGCAGGCAGAGGGATTTGGGCGCGCCTCGGCCCAGAGTGCCGGGTCGTTCGCGGATGTCTTCGGCCGGATGGTGGCGAGCACGTCGGCGGCGATGCCGATATCGGCCACCGCCAAGCGCCCGCAGCGGCTGCGGCCGGGCTGCAGCAAGTGGCCGGGCTTGCGGCGGAAGAAGGTGACCGTCAGCGCGGCGACGAACGCTTCGCCGAGGACGGCACCGGAGAGGCCGGAGATGCCGCTCGGCAGGTCGACCGCCACCACCGGCACACCGGAGGCGTTCGTCGCCCGGATGATGGCGGCGATCGGCTCGGATATGGGGCGGTCGAGCCCGGCGCCGAAGATCGCGTCGACCACAATGTCGGCGCCGTCCGCGCTGAAGGCCTCCAGCGGTTCGACGGGGCCGCCGAAGCTCTGGGCCGCCCAGGCTGCGTCACCCTTGAGGGTCGTGCTCGCCACGGAGGAGAAGACCGCCACCGCCAGTCCCGCCTCTCGCAGCAGGCGCGCGGCGACATAGCCGTCGCCGCCGTTATTGCCGAGCCCGGCAAGGATCGCCACGCGCCGGGCATCGGGAAAAGCGTCGCGCAGCGCGTCGGCCACCGCCTGACCGGCGCGTTCCATCAGGACGATGCCCGGTGTTCCCGCCTGGAAGGTCAGTCGGTCCGCCTCCCCCATCTCGGCCGGATCCAGCAACAGCGACCCGGAAGAATCTCGGTACTGGTCGCTCATTTCGTGATCCCCGGCGCTTGAACTTCCGTCGTGGACCCACGCTCCGAGGATCCCGCCGCCATCTTTCCTGCCAAAATGGCGGTTTTTCCTGTCAACTCACTCGCCACACCCGCTTGCCGCTGCTCATTGGTTGCTCGAACCCCTGTAAAAGCATATCGCTTGTTTCGTGCCACACGGATATCGAACGCCCGTCGCGGATCGCTGTATTGTCTTGGCATGGCACCTGCATCCGAGGGCTCGCTGGGCTTTGCCCGCGGCGGGACAACGTCGAGAAGGACATTCGATGAAGAAGGTTGAGGCGATCATCAAGCCTTTCAAGCTCGACGAGGTGAAGGAGGCGCTGCAAGAAGTCGGCCTGCAGGGCATCACCGTCACCGAGGCCAAGGGTTTCGGCCGACAGAAGGGCCATACCGAGCTCTATCGCGGCGCCGAATACGTCGTCGATTTCCTGCCCAAGGTGAAGGTCGAAATCGTCCTCACCGACGAGGCAGTGCCGGCAGCCGTCGAAGCGATCCGCAAGGCCGCCCAGACTGGCCGGATCGGTGACGGCAAGATCTTCGTGTCGAACATCGAGGAAGCCATCCGCATTCGCACCGGTGAAGCCGGCAACGACGCGATCTGACGGCACCCAAGTTTCAAGATTACCCGATCAACAGACAGGAAGGACCGCTTCATGACGACGGCTAATGACATTCTGAAGCAGATCAAGGACAACGACGTCAAGTTCGTCGACCTGCGCTTTACCGACCCCAAGGGCAAGATGCAGCACGTGACGATGGACCAGACCATCGTCGACGAGGACATGTTCTCGGAAGGCTCGATGTTCGACGGCTCCTCGATCGCCGGCTGGAAGGCGATCAACGAGTCCGACATGGTGCTGATGCCCGATCCCGAGACGGCGCACATGGACCCCTTCTTCGCGCAGTCGACGATGGTCCTCCTCTGCGACATCCTCGACCCGATTTCGGGTGAGTCCTACAACCGCGACCCGCGCGGCACCGCCAAGAAGGCCGAGGCCTATCTGAAGCAGTCGGGCGTCGGTGACGCGGCCTATTTCGGCCCCGAGGCCGAGTTCTTCATCTTCGACGACGTGCGCTACAAGGCCGATCCCTACAACACCGGCTTCAAGCTCGACTCGACGGAACTGCCGTCGAACGACGACGCCGAATACGAGACCGGCAATCTCGGCCACCGTCCGCGCGTCAAGGGCGGCTATTTCCCCGTGCCGCCGATCGATTCCTGCCAGGACATCCGTTCGGAAATGCTGACCGTCATGGCCGAGATGGGCGTGCGCGTCGAGAAGCACCACCACGAGGTGGCGGCAGCTCAGCACGAGCTCGGCATCAAGTTCGACACGCTCGTGAAGAACGCCGACAACATGCAGATCTTCAAATACGTCACGCATCAGGTCGCCAATGCCTATGGCAAGACCGCGACCTTCATGCCGAAGCCGATCTTCGGCGACAACGGCTCGGGCATGCACGTCCACCAGTCGATCTGGAAGGGCGGCAAGCCCGCCTTCGCCGGCAATGAATATGCCGGCCTGTCGGAATCGGCGCTGTTCTACATCGGCGGCATCATCAAGCACGCCAAGTCGCTGAACGCCTTCACCAATCCGTCGACGAACTCGTTCAAGCGGCTGGTTCCGGGTTACGAGGCGCCGGTGCTGCTGGCCTATTCCGCACGCAACCGCTCGGCTTCCTGCCGCATCCCCTTCGGCCAGTCGCCGAAGGCCAAGCGCGTCGAGGTCCGCTTCCCCGACCCGATGGCGAACCCCTACCTCGCCTTCGCCGCCATGCTGATGGCCGGCCTCGACGGCATCAAGAACAAGATCCATCCAGGCGAAGCCATGGACAAGGATCTCTACGACCTGCCGCCGGAAGAGCTGAAGCAGATCCCGACCGTCTGCCGTTCCTTGCGCGAAGCCATGGAAAGCCTCGATGCCGACCGCGACTATCTGAAGGCCGGCGGCGTCTTCGACGACGACCAGATCGACTCGTTCATCGAACTGAAGATGGCCGAAGTGCTGCGCTTCGAAATGACGCCGCACCCGGTCGAGTTCGACATGTACTACTCGCTGTAGGCTCCGGCCCGCGCGACAAGAGAGCCTCCGCTTCGGCGGGGGCTTTTTTTACGCCCGCCCGCGGCGGACTTGCGCGTCGCGGCCGCCCATCCGGCCGCCCGTGGCACCGTGTCAGGACGAATAGGGACTGGGCTGCGGCGGAAGGACCATCGAGCGCGCGCGGATCTCCGCAAGGACGATCGCCGCCGCCGCATCGCCCGGGTCGACGTCGATCGCCATCTTCCGGCGGATATCGCGAAAACCCTCGACCTGCGCCCGCCGCTCCGGCGTATCGGTCAGGAGCCGCTGCAGCCGCCGCGCCAGCGCCTCTGGGCGGATGAACTCGTGAAAATGCTCCGGCACCAGCGGATGGTCGGTGATGTAGTTCGGCAGTGCCGCCGTCCAGCCGGTGATGAGATGGCGCAGGATGTAGCCGACAGGGTCGAGACGATAGCAGAGCGCCATCGGCACGCCGGCAAGCGCAAGCTCCAGCGCAACGGTGCCGGAGGCCGCAAGCGCGGCATCGGCAGCGGCAAAGGCTGCCCATTTCTCGGCCTCGCCCGTGACGATCTCTGGCTTGACCGGCCAGTCCGCGACCTTCTCCTCGATCAGCGCCCGCAGCCGCGGCACGGCCGGCAGAATCGCACGCACGCCCGGCAGCCGTGCGTCGAGGAGTTCGAGCGTCCTGCCGAAATCCCCAAGCAGCCGGTTGATCTCGCCCCTGCGCGATCCCGGAAGGATCAGCAGCGTCGGCGGCGAGCCTGGCGAAGGCTGAGCCGGGAGCGAATCGAGCCGCGCCATGATCGCGGCCAGGTGCGGCTCGTGCATCAGGGGATGGCCGACATAGGTCGAGGGCGGCCCACCATGGCGCGCATGGAAAGCCGGCTCAAACGGGAAGACGCAGATGGCGCGATCGATATAGCCCGCCATCGCCGTCGAGCGCTCGGGGTGATAGGCCCAGACCGCCGGTGGCACGTAGTTGACGATCGCAAGGTCCGGCAGCGCCTTGCGCACCCGCCGCGCGACGCGATGGGAAAACGCGTAGGAATCGATCACGACCAGCGCGTCCGGTTTTTCCGCCAGGATGTGCCGAACCGTCTGGCCAATGCGGCCGACCAGCTGCGGCAGCCGCGCGAGGACCGCGCCGACGCCGACGATGGAGAGCTCGTCGATATCGAATAGGCTGGTCAGCCCCTCCGCCGCCATGGCGTCGCCCCCGAGCCCCGTCACCTCCACGGGCTCCGCGGAGCGGTTCCTCAGACCGCGGATCAGCGCGGCACCCAGTCGGTCGCTCGAATTCTCGCCGACGACGAAGGCGATTTTCATGGGCCCGTCCTCGCGCTGTCGGCGTCCGTCCATCCCCACAGAAATATCCGTCGCGCCCGCGCCGCGGCAGTGACGTCGTCGAGACCGATGACGAGGGCATGGCCGGCACTGAGGCCGATGCCGACGAGACCAGCCTCGGCCGCCTCCTCGATCGTCGAGACGCCGATGCTCGGAAGATCGAAGCGCAAATCCTGCCCCGGCTTCACACCCTTCACGAGCACGCAGTGTTCGGCCGAGCCGATGCGGCCGCGACGCCGGAGGTCCGCCACGCGCTGCAGCATCTCCCGCGTGCCTTCGATTCCCTCGAGGGCGATCACCCTGTCCTTGGAGGCGACGACGGCCTGGCCGACGTCGAGGGCCCCGAGCACCCCCGCCGCCTGAAAGCCTCGCCGCAGCGCCGCACGGTCATCTTGGCCGGGTGCACCGCAGCTAACGCCGCCGGGCGGCATCAGAAGCTCCGGCAGGATCTCCTGGACCGCCACCAGCTCGAATCCGCGCTGCTCGAAGGCACGGGCCGCCGCGCGCAGGAGATTGTCATCGCCGCCGCGGATGACCCGGAAGATCTGCGGCAGCATGGCAAGCGTTCGCAGGCTGGGCAGGATGGAGCGGAAATCCGGACGCACCGAGACCGTTCCGCACAGGACGAGGCGGCGCACGCTCCGCCCCTTCAGATAAGCGAACGCGTCACCGAGACGCCCCCAGGCCATCGGCCAGGCGTCCTCGGGAAGCCAGCTCTCACCGATCCCGTCGCCGACGGCCAGAATTTTCGGGGTCCAGCCATGAAGGCGGGCCTGCTCCGCCACCAGCCGCGGCAGGTCTCCCCCGCCGGCGATGATGCCGAGCGGCTCACCGGCATGGCGTGGCGCAACGATCGCATCCTTGATCGCCAGCGTCACCGTCACGCCGGTCGGCTGTGCCGTGGAAAACAGATCGCGCGGTCGCCGCCGGAGCGGATGAAGCCGAGAAGATCCTGGACGAGCGGATCATCGGGATATTCGCTCTGCACCTCGTCCATGTTTTCGCGGAAGGTGAGGTCGTCCGAGAACAGCATGCGATAGGCCTTGCGGACGTTCCGGACAGCCTCCCGGTTGAAGCCGGCGCGTTTCATGCCGATGACGTTCAGGCCCGAGAGATAGGCACGATTGCCGAGCACCATGCCGAAGGGAATCACGTCGCCCTCCACCGCGGCCAGCCCGCCGATATAGGCGTGGTGGCCGATCCGCGTGAACTGGTGGATCCCCGAGCCGCCGGCGATCGTCGCGTGATCGCCGATAACGCAATGGCCGGCGAGCATGACGTTGTTGATGAGCGTCACATTCGCGCCGAGCTGGCAGTCATGGGCGACGTGGGCCCCGGTGAAGAACGAACAGTCGTTGCCGATCGTCGTCTCCGACCGCCCCTGCACCGTCCCCGGATTCATCGTCACGCTCTCGCGCACCAGGCAATTGTCGCCGATGACAAGACGCGTATCCTCGCCGCGATATTTCAGGTGCTGAGGCGCGTGGCCGAGCGAGGCGAAGGGATAGATGTGGACGTTCGCCCCGATCGTCGTGTTGCCGGCGATGACGACATGCGAGACGAGCTTCGCCCCGGGTCCAAGGGTCACCCGCGAACCGAGATGGCAGAAGGGACCGATCTCGGCGCCCTCGCCAATGACCGCGCCGTCCTCGATGATCGAAGAGGGATGAATCTGCATCATTGCGCCTCGTTCAGCTCGCGTCGCGGGGGACCAGCATGGCGCTGACGCTGGCTTCGGCGACCTTGACCCCATCGACCTTGGCGATGCAGTCGAATTTCCAGATATTGCCGCGCTTCTTGGTCTGCACGACATGATACTCCAGCCGGTCGCCTGGAACGACGGGACGGCGGAATTTCGCATTGTCGATGGTCATGAAATAGACGAGCTGCGGCGTCCCCTTGCCCATGGCCATGGTGCAGATCGCCCCGGCCGTCTGGGCCATCCCCTCGATGATGAGAACGCCCGGCATCACAGGCGCACCCGGGAAATGCCCGAGGAAATGCGGCTCGTTCATGGTGACGTTCTTGATGCCGATGGCCTTGAGATCCGCATCGATGCCGACGATCCGATCGACCATCAGGAAGGGATAGCGGTGCGGCAGCAGTTCGAGAATCTGGAGGATATCGACGCTCTCAAGCGTTGTCGTCGTCTCGTCCATCCCTGACCTCCGGTACTCGGCGCAGTTTCGCCATCTCACTGACCCAGGTTACCTCGCGGAACCAATCGCGCACAGGCTTCGCCGGAGCGCCGCCCCACCGTGCGCCGGGCGGCACGTCGCCGGCGACGCTGCTGATGGCGGCGATCTGGGCCCCGTCTCCCACCCTGACGTGGTTGTTGACCCCCGACTTGCCGCCGATGACGACACCGTCGCCGAGCGTCACGCTGCCGGCCAAGGCGACCTGTGAAACGATCATGCAGTTGCGGCCCACGCGAACGTTGTGGCCGATCTGAACCTGGTTGTCGATCTTGGTGTTCTCGCCGATGACCGTGTCGCGGATAGCGCCCCGATCGACCGTCGTGTTGGCGCCGATCTCGACGCCGTCCTGGATAATGACCCGTCCGACCTGCACGACCTTCAGGATGCCGTCACGGCCAGCCGAATAGCCGAAACCATCCTGCCCGAGACGCACCCCGGGGTGGAGGATGACCCGGTCGCCGATCAGCGAATGCTGAACGCTCACATGCCAGCCGATCCGGCAATCGCGTCCGATATGGCAGCCTGCCCCGATCACCGCGCCAGCGCCGATGAGCGTTCCCCGGCCGATAACCGCATGGGGTCCGATGACGGCCTGCGGCTCGACGGTGACACCCTCCTCCAGCACAGCGGAGGGATCGACGAAGGCCCGATCCGAAACGCTTCCAGCACCGCTTTCGAGCCCTTCAGGAAGCAAGGCGGCGGGAAAGAGGGCGCGTCCTGCTAGGGCAAAACCCCTGCCCGCATCCCTGACGATCAGGGCGGCGATACCGGGTGGCACCAGACTGACGCTGCGCCGCGCGACAATAACGCAGCCCGCCCGCGTCGACGCCAGCTGGCCTGCGTATCTGTTGTTGTCGAAGAAACCGATGTCGCTCGGTCCGGCATCGTCGAGCGGTGCCAGAGCATCGACGCGGTGGGACGCATCCGCGCCGTCTCGAAGCTCGCCCTCGCACAAGACCGCGAGCTCGGCGAGGGTCAAGCCCTCGCCCCTGGGATAGAATCGCGTGTCTGTCATGATGTGCCGGGAGGACGAAGCCGCCCTCCCCGTTCCTTAGAACCGCGTCGAGAAGCCGAAGGAAAGCTCCTGCGTCTCGTCGTATTCTTCCTTCATGAAAGGATGGGCGTAGTTCACGCGCAGCGGCCCGAAGGGCGAAGCCCAGATCAGGCCGACACCGGCGGAAGCACGGATCTCGAGGTCGTCGCCGACAACGCCCGAAGTCCCCGCGAATTCCGTCCCCCAGAGCGTTCCGGCATCGGCGAATACCGCGCCGCGGAAGCCAAAGTCGCGCGAGACCAGCGGCAACGGGAACGTCGCCTCGGCCGACGCGTTCAGGAAGTTCTCGCCACCGATGGCGACGCCGTCGCCGACAGTGTTGCCGTTGGCATCCAGCTCGAACTGACGCGGGCCGATGCCCTTGGTCTCGAAGCCGCGAACGATGTCCTGACCCTTGAAGAAGTTGTCGAACACCCGCAGGTCGTCGCCAAGGCCAGTGACATTGCCGCCACCGACGCTGAGCTGGCCGACGACGTCGTATTCTTCCTGCAACTGCTGGAAGTAGGACGCCTTCGCCGTCGTCTTGATGAAGCTCGCATCACCGCCGAGGCCGGCGACTTCCTGGCCGAAGGAAGCGATGATGCCGTTGCGCGGGTCCTTGTTGGAGTCGAGCGTGTTGAAGGTCAGCGCATAGGAAACCGACGACGTCGTGTAGGGGCTGTCGCAGATCGCCTGGTTGATGATCGTCGAGCGGGTGTACTTCGGCGCATTGCTGAAGTCGGACGCCAGACCGGTCGCGTTCGCCGACACCAGACCATAGGGATCTGGCCTGCCACAGGTCGCGTTCACGAACTGCTCGCCGCTCTGAAGGTCGTAATCGTTAGAAACAGAACCGATGACCGTCGGCGTTCCGCTATCGGTCTCGATGTAGTAGTTGCCGGCACCGTCCTGAATTCTGCGTCCACCGTCGTCGTCGCCGAACTTCTCCTGCTTGAAGTTGTAGGCGACCTGGGCCGTCAAATCGTCGGTGATGGGAGCCGCGAGACGCAGCGATCCACCGGTCCGCTCGACGTCGTAGGATTCCGAGGTGTTGGTCGAGGTGTAGATGTCGAAACCAGCAGCCAGGCGACGGCCGAGGAAATAAGGCTCTGTGAACGAGAGCTGGTAGTTGCGCGTATCAGCGCCGAAGCCCGCGGAAACCTTCACGAACTGACCACGGCCGAGGAAGTTGCGCTCGGTGATGCCGATTTCGGCAACCGGGCCCTCGTTCGATCCACCTGTCGTGTAGCCGCCGCCGATCGAGAACTCGCCCGTCGACTTCTCGACGACGTCGACGATGACCACGACGCGGTCCGGCTCGGAACCCGGAGCGGTGGAGATGCCGACGGAGGTGAAGAAGCCGAGGGCATCAAGCCGCTGCTTGGCGCGCTGCACCAGAACCTGATTGAAGGCATCGCCCTCGGACACGTCGAATTCGCGCCGGATGACGTAGTCACGCGTCTTGGTGTTGCCGCGGATGTCGAGCCGCTCGATGTAGGCGCGCTGGCCCTGGTCGATGACGTAGTCGATCGAGATCGTGCGATTGTTGAAGTCGCGGTTGCCGCGGGGCGTGACCTGGGCGAAGGCGTAGCCGTTCTCGGCCACCTTGTTCGTCACCGCCACCAGCGACTTCTCGACCTGCTCGGCGTTGTAGACATCGCCCGCCTCGGTCTTCACTTCACGCTTCAGCGCTTCGGCATCGACGCCGGGAATGCTCGATTCCACGTTGATGTTGCCGTAGGTGTAGCGCTCGCCCTCCTCGACGGTGAAGGTCACGGCGTAGGTGTTCTGGCTCGCGTCGAGTTCCGCCGACGAGGAGACGATGCGGAAATCGGCATAGCCGCGGTTGTAATAGAAACGACGCAACGTCTCTTCGTCGGCCCGGAGGCGATCCTCGCTGTAGACGTCGTTGCGCTGGATGAAGCTGAGAAGGCCCGACTCGCGCAATGCGATGACTTCCTTCAGCCGGCCGTCGCCAAAGGCGTTGTTGCCGACGAAGTTGATCTGGCCGATCTTGGTACGGTCGCCCTCGTTGATATCGAACACCACGTTGACGCGGTTGTTCTCGACCGGAAGCGTGCGGACCGAGACCGTGGCGTCGCTGCGGCCGATCTTGACGTAGGCGTCGCGGATCGCGGTGACATCCGCTTCCGCGGTCGCCGTGGAATAGGCGCCGCGCGACTGGGTCTGCACGGAAGCCCCGAGCTGCTCGTCCTTGAGCTTGGAATTGCCCTGGAAAAGAACCTGGTTGACGATCTGGTTCTCGTCGACGCTGACGGTCACGACACCACCCGCCTGGCTGATCCGCACATCGGAAAAGAGGCCGGTCGAATAGAGCTTGCGAACGCCCTCGTCGATTTCGGCATCGCCGATGTTCTGTCCCGTGCGAATGGCGAGGAGGCCCCGGATCGTATCTGCCTCGACCCGCTGATTGCCTCTGACCTCGATGCGATTGACCACGGCGGCATGCGCCGGCGCAACCATGGCCAGCTGCACGCCAAGCGTCGTCGTCAGCAAAGTCGAGGAAAGCGCCAACGCCGATGCGGCTCGAAGAAGCTTTGATCCAGCCGTCATAGGCCTCACCACCTTTTTGTCATTATGCCGCACGGACACCAGCTTGGCACCATGCATCCATGCCTTTTACCGGCTTTGTAAGCGCGTTCAAGCAAACTGGACCGATTCAGTTTAGGAATCGGAAAACCGTTGCGCACCAGCCACTGATCGGTCCGATATGGTCAACGCTTTCTTACCGGGGCAAATGCCCTCGGGGCGATCACGTCAGCCACGTTATGTCGTTCCAGACGGCGAACAGCATCAAAGATAAAACAAGCACGATTCCAATGCGAAAACCCACTTCCTGCACCTTCTCGCTGAGCGGGCGGCCGCGCAAGGCCTCGAAGGCGTAGAAGAGGAGATGGCCGCCATCGAGCATCGGAATGGGAACGAGGTTGAGAAGGCCGATCGATATCGACAGCTGTGCGGCCAGGATCAGGATCGCGCTGAAACCAAGCGTCGCGACCTGGCTGGAGATCCCGGCGATTCTGATCGGGCCGCCGATCTGCTCGGCGCCCTGGTTGCCCGTGAAGATGCCGCCGATGAAGGACGCGGTGTGGTGGGTGAAGAACCAGGTCTGTTCGGCTCCGTAGCGGATCGACTGGAGGGCCGACAGTTTCTCGGTCCTGAAGGCCGCGCTTTCACGCGTCGCGACCAGCCCCATCAGCGGGCCCTTGATCTCGTTGCCGAACCCATCGGTCTGCGTGACGGTCCGTGGCGTCACCTGCAGCGTGACGCGCCCCCCGGCCCTCTCGACCTCTACCGCGATCGGCACGTCGGCCCGCGTCGACACATATTCCAGGATGTCGCTGAAATAGGCGACCGGGTTTCCGTCCAGCGCGACGATCCGGTCGCCGGCCAGAACCCCCGCCTCGGCCGCCGGCGACTCGGCTCGAACCTCGGCGACGACCGGATCTCCGACGACCCGGCCATTGAAGTAGGCGACGCCCGCGAAGATCGCGATGGCGAGGATGAAGTTCGCAATCGGCCCCGCGGCGACAGTGGCGGCGCGCCGACCGACGCTCTTGGCGGGGAAAGCCATGCTTCTCTCTGCGTCGTCCATCTTCTCGACGGCAGCGCGATCGGGGGTAGAGGCGACGTTCTCGTCGCCCAGAAACTTCACGTAGCCGCCCAGCGGAATGGCGCAGAATTTCCAACGCGTGCCGTGGCTGTCGTTGAAGCCGACGAGTTCCGGGCCGAAGCCGACGGAGAAGGCGAGAACCCTGATCCCACAAAGGCGGCCGACCAGGAAATGTCCCAGCTCGTGGAAGAAGACGATGACCGTGAGAACGAAAAGGAATGGCACGATCTTGATCAGGGCCGAGTCCCAGATCATGGCAAAAAAGGACGAGACGTCCATCTGAAAACCCTCGAGAGCGTGCCGCCCTGGGCACAAAATGCAGAACGTGGAGAACTGCCCCCGGCAGCACTACTCCATCAACCGACCGGATCATACCAGCAGGTCGACAGGCGGCGGCCCTTACAGGCGGAATATCGCCTGGGCCGGGTGATCAAGCCCGTTCGACACCATGCCGACGATCCAAGCGGCAGAAAGCGCCACGATCAAGGCATCGATCCGGTCCATCAGCCCGCCGTGGCCCGGAATGATCCTCCCGGAATCCTTGACGCCGAAATGCCGCTTGATCCAGGACTCGAACAGATCTCCCGCCTGTCCGAGGATCGACAGGCAAGCCGTCAGGAAAAGCATCCAGACGTGCAGCTCGCCGGTGACGGCGACGGCGAAGAGGGTTCCGAGGAAGACGCCGGCGACCAGTCCGCCGAGGCATCCGGAAATGGTCTTCTTCGGCGAGACGGAGGGCATGATCTTCGGGCCGCCCAGCGCCCTCCCCGTGAAGTATGCAAAGATGTCGCTCGACCACACGACGGTGATGACGAGCCCCAGGACGGCAAGACCCGCCGCATCGTCGGCCCGCAACATGCCCGGCGCAAATCCGGCGAGGCTGGCATAGGCAAGGCCACCGAGGACCCAGTCGGCGCGATGCTCGCGGCGGTCGACGAAAGCGATGAAGGCACCGGCGACAACGACGATCGCGAGGGCCGCGGCATTGGCGCCGAGAAGGAAGGCGAACAGGCCGAAGAGCAGCGACCGGCGCGCCAGCTTGAAGAGCGGGCCGGCGCGGCGCGCGCGCGTCATCTTCGACCACTCCTCGAAGACCACGATGGCCGCCGCGCAGCACAGGAGACGGAAAAGAACGCCGCCGATCATGGCGATCGCGAGCACGACGCAACCCAGCACCACGGCCGACATCAGACGGACACGCAGGTCGGTCCAGGATTGCGAGCGAGGCGACGGAACGCTCTGGATGCTCATCGGGGGAGAATCCGGCGTCACCTCAGGACGCTATGTCGCGCGAGACATCGCCGAACCGGCGTTCCCGTCCGGCGAAATCCTCCAGTGCTTCCTCGAAGGCCTTCCGGTCGAAGTCCGGCCAGAGGCAGGGCATGAAGACGAATTCGGAATAGGCGGCCTGCCAGAGCAGAAAGTTCGACAGGCGAAGTTCTCCGCTGGTGCGGATGATGAGGTCGGGATCGGGAATTCCGGCCGTGTCCATGTGACCGTCGAGAAACTCGGCGGTCACCGCGTCGGCGGAGACCTCGCCGGACGCGAGCTTGACCGCGATCCGCTTGACGGCGCGCGTCACTTCCTCGCGTGCGCCGTAGTTGAAGGCGATCACCAGCGTCGTGGTGTCGTTGTCGCGGGTGAGATTCTCCGCCTCTTCGAGAAGCGCGCGGATGTCGGGGCTGAGGTTGTCCCGCCCGCCAATCACCCGCACGCGCACGCCCTCCTTGTGGAGATCGGCGAGATCACGTCGGATGAAGAGCTTCAGAAGCCCCATCAGCTCGTCCACCTCCTGCGCCGGCCGTCGCCAGTTCTCGGATGAAAAGGCAAACAGCGTCAGGTAGCGGATGCCCAGCGCGCCTGCAGTGCGGACGGCTTCCCGGACTGCCTCGACGCCACGGCGATGGCCGACGGTGCGCGGCAGACCGCGCGCCTTCGCCCAGCGGCCGTTGCCGTCCATGATGATCGCGACGTGTTGGGGAAGGCGCACGGGCGTGCCTCGTTCTCTGGCAGACCGTCGGCGGATCCGGCGGCATCGGTAGCTGCAGTCTAGACCTGCATGATTTCGGCTTCCTTAGCCGACAGGGAGCGGTCGATCTCGGAAATGGTCTCGTCCGTCATCTTCTGGACGCGGTCGGACATCTGCCGGCTGTCATCCTGACCGATATCGCCGTCCTTCTCCATCCTTTTCAGCGTCTCCATGCCGTCGCGGCGCACATGGCGCGCCGCAATGCGGGCATTCTCGCCATAGGTATGGGCGACCTTGACCAGTTCCTTGCGACGCTGCTCGTTGAGCTCGGGCAAGGGAATCCGGAGTGTGGCCCCGTCGGTGATGGGGTTGAGACCGAGATGGCTGTCGCGAATGGCGCGCTCGACCTTGCCGACCATGCTCTTGTCCCAGACGGAGACCGACAGCATGCGCGGCTCGGGCACGGAAACGTTCGCCAGCTGGTTCAAAGGGGTCTGCGTGCCGTAGGCGTCGACCGTGATCGGGTCGAGAAGGCTTGCCGAAGCGCGGCCTGTCCGAAGACCCGACAGATCGTGCTGGAGGGCGTTGATCGCGCCATCCATGCGACGTTTCAGTTCGGTGAAGTCAAAATCCGCCATGCTGCTTCCTTCGTTTCTCTTCGCGTCTCAGTCCGTCACGATCGTGGCGCGGCCGGCACCCGAAAGAATACGGGCGAACTCGCCCTGTTCGTGAATGGAAAAGACGACAATCGGAATGTGATTCTCGCGCGCGAGCGCCACGGCCGCAACGTCCATGACCGCGAGGCCCCGCTGGAGCACCTCGCCGTGGGTCAGCTGCTCGAAGCGCTCGGCGGTCGGATCGGTCTTGGGATCGGCCGTATAGATGCCGTCGACCTGGGTGCCCTTGAACAGCGCTTCGGCACCCATCTCGGCGGCACGCAGGGCCGCGGCCGAATCGGTGGTGAAGAAGGGGTTGCCGGTGCCGCCGGCGAAGATCACCACCCTGCCCGCGTCCGCATGCGCGAGCGCGCCGCGCTGAGAAAAGCTCTCACAGATCTCAGGCATGGCGATGGCCGACAAAACGATCGATTCGACGCCGATCTTCAGGAGCGACGTACGCAGGGCCAGCGCGTTGATGACGGTCGCCAGCATGCCCATGTGGTCGCCGGTCACGCGGTCGCCGCCCTTGGACGCCACTGCGACGCCCCGGAAGATGTTGCCGCCGCCGATGACGACGGAAATGTCGGCGCCCATCTGCCTGGCTTCGAGGATATCTCCCGCAATGCGGTCGACCACGGTGACGTCGATGCCGAAACCCTGGCTGCCCATGAGGGCCTCGCCCGAGACTTTCAGGAGCACGCGTTTGAAACGGATGGCTGGCATCATCAAATGTCGTTCCCTGGCATTTCGGCCTGCGATACAATAAGGGCGTCCGCTTGTCACGCGGACGCCCCTCCCGGACCGCTTTGTCTTTCGGTGTGTTACTTCTTGCCGGCGTAGGCCGCAACTTCGGCAGCGAAATCGGAGGTCTCGCGCTCGACGCCCTCGCCGAGGGCGAAGCGCACGAAGCCGGTGATCGTCGCCGGAGCGCCGAAATCCTTCTCGGCTTCCTTCAGCGCCTTCTCGACCGTGAGGTCGGGATTGATGACGAAGGCCTGGCTGAGAAGGACGACTTCCTCGTAGAACTTGCGCATCCGGCCCTCGACCATCTTCTCGATGATGGCTTCGGGCTTGCCCGACTCGCGGGCCTGCTCGACGAAGATCGCCTTTTCGCGATCGGCCGTCGCCTGGTCGACTTCGGCGGCGGTCAGAGCCAGCGGGTTGGTCGCGGCGACATGCATGGCGACCTGGCGGCCGAAGGCGAGAAGCGCGGCCTTGTCGCCGGTCGATTCAAGCGCGACGAGCACGCCCATCTTGCCGAGACCTTCGGAGATCTGGTTGTGGATGTAGGTTGCAACCACACCCTCGCCGACCGTCAGCTTGGCGGTGCGGCGCAGGGCCATGTTCTCGCCGATCGTGCCGACAGCCTCGGTGATCGTCTCGGCGACGGTCTTCGAGGAGCCGGGATAGGTCGCCCCGGCGACCGCTTCGAGCGAGCCGTCCGTCGGCAGGCCGACAGTGGCCACATTGCGCACGATCGCCTGGAAGGCGTCGTTGCGGGCGACGAAATCGGTCTCGGAATTGACCTCGACGACGATTGCCTCGTTGCCGTTCGACGCGGCGCCGATCAGGCCTTCCGCGGCGGTCCGGCCGGACTTCTTGTCGGCCTTGGAAATGCCCTTGGCACGCAGCCAGTCGATCGCGGCTTCCATGTCACCGGCATTCTCGGAAAGGGCGGTCTTGCAGTCCATCATGCCTGCGCCGGATTTTTCGCGCAGCTCTTTCACCA
Organism: Aureimonas sp. SA4125; assembly: GCF_019973775.1. Lineage (NCBI taxonomy): Bacteria > Pseudomonadati > Pseudomonadota > Alphaproteobacteria > Hyphomicrobiales > Aurantimonadaceae > Aureimonas > Aureimonas sp. SA4125. The sequence goes on from NZ_AP025032.1 coordinate 2,433,024, forward strand.
TCGCGGCGGTAACGGTCATCGGTCAGCCTCTTGGAAATGAAACATGCGCACCCCTGTCGCCAGACGAGAGGTGCGCCGTAATTGTGACGGCGCGATTACGCCGTCCGGTCAGCGGGAGCCGCCGGAGGCGGCTGCAGCCGTCAAGCGGCCGGCTGGACTTCCGGCTCGGCAGCGGCCGTCGCTTCGGCAGCGACATCGGTCTCGGGCGCCGACTGGTCGGGCATGGAGACTTCGCCGATTTCTTCGGCCGGAGCGTCCGCCATCGCGCCGATGTCGACGCCCATGGCGCCCGCCTGGCGGCCGATGCCGTCGAGGCAGGCCTTGGCGATCAGGTCGCAGTAGAGCGTGATCGCGCGGGCCGCATCGTCATTGCCGGGGATCGGGAAGTCGATCGGGTTCGGGTTGCAGTTCGAATCGATCACGGCGACCACCGGGATGTGGAGGCGCTTGGCTTCCTCGATCGCGATGGCTTCCTTGTTGGTGTCGATGATGAAGATCATGTCCGGCACGCCGCCCATGTCCTTGATGCCACCCAGCGCCCGATCGAGCTTGTCGCGCTCGCGCTGAAGCGTCAGACGCTCCTTCTTGGTGAAGCCGTGGGCTTCGCCCGACAGCATCTCGTCGAGCTTGCGCAGGCGCTGGATCGAGTTCGAGATCGTCTTCCAGTTGGTCAGCATGCCGCCGAGCCAGCGGGCATTGACGTAATACTGGGCCGAACGCTGCGCGGCATCGGCGATGATGTCCGAGGCCTGGCGCTTGGTGCCGACGAAGAGGACGCGGCCGCCGCGGGCGACGGTGTCCGAGACCGCCTTCAGCGCGGTGTGCAGCAGCGGCACCGTCTGGGCGAGATCGAGAATGTGGATGTTGTTGCGCGAGCCGAAGATGAACGGCGCCATCTTCGGATTCCAGCGATGGGTCTGGTGGCCGAAATGGACGCCTGCTTCGAGCAGCTGACGCATGGAATAATCTGGCAATGCCATGGTATTTTCCCTTTTACCGGTTGAGCCTCCACGGAAAAGAAGCAGCCGGATGGCTGCCACCGGTGGGACCGGACAGGCGAGGAAAGTCGACCGTCAGTCCCGAATTCCGTGTGTGGAATGACCGCGCCCATACACCTTCATGCGCCTTCGGGCAAGGTCAAAGTGCTTCGGCGACCCGGAGCGCGCCTGCAGCAGGAGCGTCACAAAAGGCGTTTGGAGGGACGGCCGTCGCCGGACTTTGCCGACTTTTGCCTCTATTCGCAGCGTGTCGCGTCGAAGAGGTCGAGCTGGCTCAACGAGCCGGTGAAGACATAGGTGCCGAAATCGAGGCGCAGATCGTCGGAGACGCCGTTCTCGTAGAGGACGTAGCTCGTCTGGAAGATCGGCATGCCGTCCGGATCGCTGTCGCTGTTGTAATAGGATTCGGCGATCTTCCAGGATTTCAGCCCGGACAGACGTTGACGGATGTCGGACGCGGGAGCCCGCGTCTCGGCCATTGCAGCCGGGTCCTTGTCGGGAGCAGTTTCCCCCGCTCCCTGCGGCGCCCGCTTGGGCGACGCGTCGGCGGCTGATCCAGGCGAGGCACCGCCCGGAACCGTGGTGCTGGGCGCCGTCTCTGCGGGTGTTCCGGCCTCGGCACCCGGTGCTGCCGGCACATGTGGTGTGATGATCGACGTACTGGTCAGGAGCTTTTCGGAATCGTCGTCGCCGTCGAACAGTTTCGTCTCGACGATCCGCTCGCCGGCCTCGGCCTTCGCGATGAGTTCGGCGGTATGCTGCATCGGAAAGGCCGAGCGCGGCAGGTCGAAGCTTCGCGCAACCGGCGCCTGCATCGAGACCCTCGTGGCATCCCCGTCATGACGCGCCTCGCCCCGAATCTCCTTTTCCGGCGATCCGTCGACGAAGGTCTTGGTCGAGAATTCAAACTCGGTGCCGGCACGGTTCTCGGTCGAGTTCGTCTGCTGATCCGTCAGGGTGATCTCTTCCTCCTGCTGGAAACGGGCGACGAAGCGGTAGTCCAGATCGTAGACGCCGCACTTGTCCGTTTTCAGCACCATGGCAATTCTGCCTTCGGCCGAGACGATCCCGCTTGATTCGGAAGCCAGGCTGAGATTGTAGACGGCCTGATGCGGCGCCAGCGGCATGGCAGCATGGGCTGCCGATGCCGAAAGCGTTGCCATGACGATCAAACTGCGGGACATCATGCGGGAGCTCTCTCGAAACGGTTCGCAGGCCAGGACAACACTCCTTGCGATCCCGGTTCTTTCGCATTGTCACATTCCAGCGAACAAAGGACAATTCATGACTGACGCCATCGATACCCGTCTCTCCAACGCCGGCGTGGTGTTGCCCGTCGCAGCCGCCCCCGCAGCGAACTACGTGCCTTATGTCGTCTTCGGCTCGTTGCTGCAGACCTCCGGCCAGCTGCCGATCGATGGCGGCAAGGTCGCGGTGACGGGCAAACTCGGCGTCGACGTGACGCTCGACGACGGCCAGGCGGCGGCACGTTACTGCGCGATCAATATCCTGGCGCAGGCAAAGGCCGCCCTCGGCGGCGACCTCACCCGCATCGTCCGGCTCCTGAAACTCACCGTCTTCGTCGCCTCTAGCCCCGACTTCACCGAGCAGCACAAGGTCGCCAACGGGGCGTCCGACTTCCTCGTCGCCATCCTCGGCGACGCCGGAAAGCACTCCCGCTCGGCCGTCGGCGTCACGGCCCTGCCGATGGATGCCGCGGTCGAGATCGAAGCGCTGTTCGAGATCCGGTGATGTCCATGGCCGTCGAAACGTCCCTCGACTGGCTCACCCGCCAGCCGATCGCCCACCGCGGGCTGCACGACGGCAATGTCGCCGTCATCGAGAACACCCTCGCGGCGGCAGCCGCCGCCATCGCCGGCGGCTATGCCATCGAGTGCGATGTCAGCCTGACCCGTGACGGCGTGCCGGTCGTCTTCCATGATCCGACCCTGGAACGACTGACCGCGGCATCGGGCCGGGTCGCCGACTGGTCGGCCGAGGAACTCTCCTATCTCAGGCTTGGCGACACCGACCAGAAGATTCCGACCGTCGCCGAGTTTCTCGCCTTCGTCGACGGGAAAGTTCCCGTGGTGATGGAGATGAAGGGCACAAGCCCCGAGGATGACTCAGCCTTCTTCGCCGGTCTCTGGCCGGTGATCGCGGGGTATAGTGGGCCGCTGGCGCTGATGTCCTTCGACGCCTGGCTGATCGACCAGGCGCTTGCCGGCTGCGACCTTCCCGTCGGTCTGACCGCCGAGGGCCTGCGGCCGGAACTGCTGGCGGCGCACAGGGCTCTGGTCGAGCGCGGCTGCAGCTTCGTCTCCTACAGCGTCCACCATCTCCCCAACACCTTCGTCGACTGGTTGCGCACGGAGCGGCGTGCACCCGTGATCACCTGGACGGTTCGCATGCCCGAGGAGGTCGCCCTGACGCGGGCCTATGCCGACCAGATGACCTTCGAGGGCTTTGTGCCGCAGGCGTGATGCTTGCAATGCACAAAGGGGGCGATAGCTTTCCGGCATGACACAGCATCAAGGGCCCGAAGCATCGGACGGATCGGCGGCAGAGCCGGGCTTCGCCATCCGTGTTGCCGGCGAGATCGGCAAGATACCGGCGGACGTCTGGGACAGGCTGGCGCGGGTGGAGGATCCGGCGGCAGCTTCCGAGAGTACTGGAACACTCTCCGACAACCCTTTTACATCACATGCTTTCCTGAAATTGATCGAAGACAGCGGTTGCGTCGGCGGTCGAACCGGATGGCAACCGCAGCACCTCGTCCTCGAGGATCCGGACGGCACGGTGATCGGTGTTGTGCCGGCCTATCTGAAGGGCCACAGCCAGGGCGAATACGTCTTCGACCATGGCTGGGCCGATGCCTTCGAGCGTGCCGGCGGGCGGTATTATCCGAAGCTGCAGATTTCCGTGCCGTTCACGCCGGCAACCGGGCCGCGGCTTCTCGTGGGAAATGCCGCAGGCGCCGACGTCCGCCGGCTGGCGCTGTGCGAAGGCATCAAGGCCTATGTCGGCCAGACCGGCGTCTCCTCGGCGCATGCGACGTTCCTGACGCCCGTCGACCTTGCGGCGATGGATGCGGACGATTTCCTCCACCGGACCGACCAGCAGTTCCACTTTCGCAATGAGGGCTTTGCGTCCTACGAGGATTTTCTGGACACCCTCGCCTCGCGCAAGCGCAAGGCGCTGCGCAAGGAACGGCGCGAGGCCCTGTCGGCCGGCATAGAGATCGAGTGGCTGACCGGCGCAGACATCACCGAGGAAGCCTGGGACGCATTCTTCGACTTCTACAACGACACCGGCGCGCGCAAATGGGGCCGCCCCTACCTGAACCGGACGTTCTTCTCGCTCATCGGCGAGCGCATGCCGGAGCGAATCCTCCTGGTCATGGCGAGGCGCGGCGGACGCTACATCGCCGGCGCGCTCAACCTCATCGGCGGCGATACGCTTTATGGCCGCTACTGGGGCTGCATCGAGGAGCATCCCTTCCTGCATTTCGAGGTCTGCTACCATCAGGCGATCGACTATGCGATCGCGCACAGGCTCGCCGTGGTCGAGGCCGGCGCGCAGGGCGAGCACAAGCTCGCCCGGGGCTACGCTCCCGTGACGACACATTCGGCGCACTACATCCGCCATCCCGGGCTTCGCGATGCGATCGAGGACCATCTGGAATTCGAGCGGCGCGAGGTCGAAAAGCGGCAGATGATTCTCGCCGAGCACACGCCTTTCAAAAAGTGCGAGGATTGACGGACAAACCGTTCCGTCAGAGACCGGCGACCGGACACGTGCTGGAGGGAGACGCCCGATGACGGAAACCTACGATCCGACGAACATCTTTGCCCGAATCCTGCGGGGGGAGATCCCGCGCCACGAAATTTTCGAGGACGAAGTCGCCCTCGCCTTCATGGATGTCATGCCCCAGTCGAAGGGCCATTGCCTGGTCATCCCGAAGGCGCCGTCACGCAACCTGCTCGACGCGTCCGACGACACCCTTGCGCAACTGATGCCCCGCGTTGCCCGCCTCGCCCGTGCCGCGCGCAAGGCCTTCGATGCCGATGGTATTCTCGTCAGCCAGTTCAACGAGGCGCCGGCGGGGCAGACGGTCTTCCACCTGCATGTCCACGTGATTCCCCGCTATGCGGGAGTGGTCCTTGTCCCGCATTCCGGCGGTATGGCCGATCCCGGCATGCTGGCGGAACAGGCGGCCCTCATCCGCGCCGCCCTCGACTGACGGAGACGCGTCGCGCGGCGGCCTGAAAGCCAGGTGTCAGCCCATGGCCAAGGGCACCCCGACCAGGATGGCCTCCGCCACCAGAATGCCGATGACGACGCGCCGTCCCGCCGCGAGGTAGGCGGCAAATCCGGCGGCCAGGGCGCCGATCCGCACGGCATCCGGAATCTCCGCCAGCGATCCAGAAGGGTAGAGCACCAACCGGCCGATGACGGCGGCGACCATGCCGGTGGCGACCGTCCGCGTCAGCGCGACATAGGGCGACGCGTCGTCGAGACGGCTTGCCGACAGGACGCCGAGATAGCGCCACATGTCCGTCGGCAGCCAGCCGGCGAGGAGGATGAAGACATACGGCCACCAGGTCGCCGTGAGGGAGTGGAACGACAGGTCGCTCATGCCGAGCGCCTCGCTTCGATCGTTCGCCCGATGACGAAGGCGAGCGCACCGCCGCCGATTCCCGCGATCAGGAGATCGAACTCCGGCGACAGCCAGTGTGCCGGCGGCACGCAGAGGATGCCGAGAAAGAGTGCCAGGCGCCCGGACAGATCGCGCGCGGAGCCGAACAGCGAGGTCAGGAAATAGACCGGCGTCAGGAAGGCCAGCGCGCCGGTCGCAAGCGCCGGCAATTGCCCCATCAGGTTGAAGACGAGAGCCACGACGATCGTGTTGACCGCCGTTAGGAGGATGGCGAACGAGCCGAAGAACAGCGCCCGCCGTTCCCGCGGCACCTGGTCCACCCGCTCCATCGCAAACACCCAGCCGGTGATCGCGACGAAATGCGACAGGAACAGCAGCGTGATCGTCCGCGTCTTCGGCGTCCGTATTTCGGCGAGCAGGGCCACCACCATCGGCATCAGGCGAACCGACGACAGGCCGACGGCGAGCGCCGCTGCGGGCAGCGATATGCCGGCCGTTATCGCGCCGACGAGAATGATCTTGGCCGGGAGCGCCCAGACGACGAAGGTCATGAACGACGCCTGCAGCCAGTCGATGCCGGCATCGCGCGCCAGCGCCGCAAAGCCGATGAAAGAGACGGTGAGAATGAGGGCCGGCGGGCTGAAGATCCCCAGCATGCCCTTGGCGACCCAGTGATAAGCCGAGGGCTCCGCTTTGCTGTCCTCGCTGGCGCTCATGTCTAATGTCCCATTCCCGGGTACCGCGTCGTGTCGGCGCGCAAAAAAGGGCCGCCCTCGCGGGCGACCCTTTGCCGTTTTCGAGCCGAGGCTCAGTCTGTCTTGCGGGGCGTCTTCACGGATGCGCGCCTGGTGGTCTTGACCGCCACGTCGCCCTCATCCTCGTCGTCCTCGCCGTCGTCGTCCTCATCGAACTCTTCGCCATCGGCCAGAACCTTCGCCCGGGCACCGGCACGCTTCGACTTGGGGTTCTCGTCGGCGATCGACTCGAGGGCGAGCTTCTTGCCGCCCTTCTCGTCCTCGACGACGGTGACCTTGACGGTACCGCCCTTCTTCAGTTTCCCGAACAGCACCTCGTCGGCGAGCGGCTTCTTGACGAACTCCTGGATGACACGGGCCAGCGGCCGCGCGCCCATGTGCTCGTCATACCCCTTGTCCGCGAGCCAGACGACCGCCTCGGGCGTAAGCTCGAAGGTGACGCCGCGCTCCGACAGCTGGGCCTCCAGCTGCATGACGAACTTCTCGACGACGCGGTTGATCTCCACGGGGCCGAGACCGGCGAACGGGATGATCGCGTCGAGACGATTGCGGAATTCCGGCGTGAACAGCTTGTTGATCGCCTCGACATCGTCGCCGGTGCGCCGTGTCGAGCCGAAGCCGATCGCCGCCCGTGCACCTTCCGCCGCTCCCGCGTTCGTCGTCATGATGAGGATGACATTGCGGAAGTCGATCTTCTTGCCGTTGTGGTCGGTGAGCCGGCCGTGATCCATGACCTGCAGCAGGATGTTGAAGAGGTCCGGATGAGCCTTCTCGATTTCGTCGAGCAGCAACACGCAATGCGGATGCTGATCGACGCCGTCGGTGAGGAGCCCGCCCTGGTCGAAACCGACATAGCCGGGAGGTGCGCCGATCAGCCGCGAGACGGTGTGCCGCTCCATATACTCCGACATGTCGAAGCGCAGGAGTTCCAGGCCGAGGGCGGAGGCCAGTTGCTTGGCGACCTCCGTCTTGCCGACGCCGGTCGGGCCGGAGAAGAGGTAGCTGCCGATCGGCTTGTCCGGCTCGCGCAGGCCTGCACGCGCCAGCTTGATCGTCGCCGACAGCGCCTCGATCGCCGCGTCCTGGCCATACACCACCCGCTTCAGCTGCGTGTCGAGATGGGCGAGGACTTCCTCGTCGTCCTTCGACACCGACTTCGGCGGGATGCGGGCCATCGTGGCGATGGTCGCCTCGATCTCCTTCACGCCGATCTTGCGCTTTCGCTGCGCCTCGGGGAGCAGCATCTGCGACGCCCCGGTCTCGTCGATCACGTCGATCGCCTTGTCCGGCAGCTTGCGGTCGTTGATGTAGCGGGCCGACAGCTCGACCGCCGCCTTGATCGCATCATTGGAGAACTTCACCTTGTGGAAGTCCTCGAAATAGGGCTTCAGCCCCTTCATGATGGCGATGGCATCGTCGATCGTCGGTTCCTTGACGTCGATCTTCTGGAAGCGCCGGACGAGCGCCCGGTCCTTCTCGAAGAACTGGCGGTATTCCTTGTAGGTGGTCGAACCGATGCAGCGGATGGCGCCGTTCGAGAGCGCCGGCTTCAGGAGATTAGAGGCATCCATGGCGCCGCCGGACGTTGCGCCGGCACCGATGACGGTGTGGATCTCGTCGATGAAGAGGACGGCGCCCGGATACTCCTCGAGCTCCTTGACGACCTGCTTCAGCCGCTCCTCGAAATCGCCGCGATACCGTGTGCCGGCGAGCAGCGTTCCCATGTCGAGCGAAAAGATCGTCGCGTCGGAGAGAACCTCCGGCACGTCGTTCTCGACGATCCGCTTGGCCAGGCCCTCGGCGATGGCCGTCTTGCCCACGCCGGGATCACCGACATAGAGCGGGTTGTTCTTGGACCTGCGGCACAGAACCTGGATCGTCCGGTTGATCTCCTCGGTGCGGCCGATCAAGGGATCGATGCGCCCGGATTTCGCCTTCTCGTTCAGGTTGATGCAGTAGGCGGTGAGAGCATCCTGGGTCGTTTTGCGCCTGCCTTCCTCATCGGGTCCCATGGTCGACTGGTCGTCCTCGGCGCCCCGCAGCGGGCGACTTTCCGACCCGCCGGCGCGCTTGGCAATGCCGTGCGCGATGAAGTTCACGGCATCGTAGCGGGTCATTTCCTGTTCCTGCAGGAAATAGGCAGCATGGCTCTCGCGCTCGGCAAAAATCGCCACGAGCACGTTCGCCCCTGTCACTTCTTCGCGACCCGACGACTGGACGTGGATCACGGCACGCTGAATCACCCGGTGGAAGCCGGCCGTCGGTTTGGAATCTTCTTCATGCCCGGTGACGAGGTTGGCCAGTTCGGTGTCGATGTATTCGACGAGGCTGGCACGCAGCACGTCGAGATCGACGTTGCATCCCTTCATCACCGCGGCTGCGTCCTTGTCCTCGAGCAGCGCCAGCAACAGGTGTTCGAGCGTGGCAAACTCCTGCTGCCGCTCGTTGGCGAGCGTCAGAGCCTGATGCAGAGACTTCTCAAGGCTTTGCGAAAATGTCGGCAAGCTTCACCTCAATTCTTTTCCATCACGCATTGAAGCGGATGCTGATGCTGGCGGGCGAAATCCATGACCTGCGTGACCTTTGTCTCCGCGACCTCGTAGGTAAAGACCCCGCATTCACCAACGCCATGGTTGTGCACATGCAGCATGACGCGGGTGGCAGCCTCGCGATCCTTTTGGAAAAAACGCTCCAGCACATGAATCACGAATTCCATCGGCGTGTAATCGTCATTCAGAAGCAGAACTCTGTAAAGGCTGGGCTTCTTCGTCTGCGGCTTGGTCCGGGTAATGACCGAGGTGCCCCTGTCGGGGTCCGTCCCCCGCTGCCGGCCCGCTTGTGAACGCAAGATGCCCGTCTCCAGCCCTTTTCCCGATCCGTCGATCACTGCCGCCACCTCTGTCATCCACAAGCTATGTAATGTGCCGCGTTCGGATTTTAAGGCATGTTCGATCGCCATGAAAGTTTCCCGACTGACGGCCATCGCATAGCCGAACGGTTTGCGATTCAAGATAATTTCCTCTCGTCCGGTTTTGGCCCGACTTCCGCTCTACAAGCGACCGATAAGTGCTCGGGTCACTCGATTTCCCCAGTTCGCCGGTGTGGAGCCTGGCCCGCCCGGATGCTTGTCCGGCGGCCGACAACACTCCGGCAACCATAAACGGATTGGTAATCCGCACCGCTTAGTCTCCCCTCTATCGAAGAGACGCCGATCAACGGCTTCCCGGTCGGCGCAGTGTCGATCTCGCGGAAAGTCCGGCGTGTCCCTTTTGACCGAACCGAGAGAGTTGCTCGTGCGTATAGGAATTCCAAGCCGCAAGGTTCGTCTGATCGGCTTGAGCAAGGTCGTTGGCGTCTGCGCGATCGCCACTGCGATCCTCTCGCAGTCCACCATGCTGGCTTCGGCCGACAGCAATGACGCCGCGTTCGTGATCGACGCCAACAATGGCAAGGTCCTCTACTCGGAGTCCGGGGATGCCCAGCGCTATCCCGCCTCGCTGACGAAGATGATGACGCTTTACATGCTTTTCGAGGCCATGGAGAGCGGCAGAGTGTCCAAGAGCACGCCGATGAAGGTTTCCTCCTACGCCGCCGCACGGCCGCCGACGAAACTGCGGCTGAAAGTCGGCTCGACGCTGAAGGTGGAAGAGGCGATCCTTAGCCTCGTGACGCTCTCGGCCAACGATGCGTCGGTCGTCATCGCAGAGCATCTCGCAGGGTCAGAGGCCCGGTTCGCGGAGCAGATGACGGCAAAGGCGCGCCAGCTCGGCATGCGGCAGACGACATTTCGCAATGCCAACGGGCTGCCCAATCCGGGGCAGGTCACGACCGCCCGCGACATGGCGACGCTCGGCATCGCCCTGCGCGAGCATTTTCCCCGCGAATTCGCCTACTTCAAGACGAAGTCGTTCAACTTTCGCGGCCGGACGATCAACGGTCACAACCGGCTGGTTGGCCGCATCCAGGGCGTCGACGGCATCAAGACAGGCTATATCAACGCCTCCGGCTACAATCTCGTCTCCTCCCTCCTGCGCGACGACAAGAAGATCGTCGGCGTCGTGATGGGCGGGAGTACGGGCGCTGCCCGTGACAAGAAGATGGCCAATCTTCTGACCAAATATCTGGCCCAGGCGTCGACCCGCACCGGCGGACCGCTGATCGCATCGCGTGCCACGGAGCCACGCGTCACCGTCGCCGCAGCGGCGCCGACTTTCAGCTACCAGCCGCCCTCGACCGTGCCGCTGCCACGCATGCGTGAAACGATCAACGAGCGCATCGCCGAGGCCTATGGCGCCGATGCGGATGCCGCCCATGCGATCGCGCGCATCGCCGCCCCCGCCAGGCCGATCGTCGGCCGTGCGGCGCTGCGCGCCGCGCTCGCCGCCCCTCGGCCCGCGCGCCTGGCGCCGGTCCATTCCCTCGCGCCGTCGCGTCCGGTGCCGCCCGGTGCCATTCCCGGCGGAGGCGACTACGATCCGATGACGACGGGGACCATACTGTCTCGTGCTGCGTCCCCCCAGCCGACCCCATGGGTCATCCAGATCGCGGCCATGCCGGAGAAGGACCGCGCCATGGACATGCTGGCAGAGGCCAAGGCGCGCAGCGGCGCGGCTCTCAGCGACGCGCAGCCGTTTACCGAAGTGGTCGCGACTGGCTCGCAGACGCTCCACCGGGCACGCTTCAGCGGCTTCCAGTCGAAGAACGAGGCGAACCAGGCCTGCGCGGCGCTGAAGCGTCACTCCTACAACTGCTACACCGTCGCCAACTAAGCGCCGCCGGATCCTTCCGCCGACGTCTGCCGTAGGAATTGAGATCCCGAGAGCGATCGACCGTCGATCGATCGGGAACCCGTATCCGCAATCCAAGCCACTAAGGCGCCTATCCAGCCGCGTTGAGGACTGCCGCAATGACCATCGATCAGGAAAGCCTCGGCCACATGGATCACGCTTCCAACAGATTTGGCGGGACCGTTGTCGGGATGCATCCCCTGCATCAGGCTTCGCGGCGCATCAACGAGTTCCGCGAGGGACGTTCGCTGCTCAAGGCGAAGGATCTCGTCGGCCTGCTGCTGTGCCACGGCGCACGGGCATGGCGCGCATCCCAGCCGGCAGCCTCGCCGCGGCTCGTCGTCTATTCACCCGTCGGCGACCGCGCCATTCGCTTGCGCATTCGCTGAGGCGTCCGCCGGAGCCTCACTCGCGAGCGACAGTTCGTAGCAAATGATGCGCCTGCATGCCTCGCGGGGCAGGAATTGCTAAATCAGGCCGAGTTCGGCGAGTTCGCGCCGAAACTCCGGCGGCAAGGCGTCCGAGCCGCCCTCCCCGACATCGCCCGGCGCTTCGGCTCCATCGAGATAGCGCCAGCCCTGGAACGCGCGACGGGGCTGCCAGTCGGTCAGGACGAAACGCGGCTCGAGCACGATGTGGCAGCGCTTGATGCCCTCGGCATCGACGACCGGCCGCAACTCCAGGATCGGCTGCCGAACCTGCACCTTCCCCTTGATCACCCAGTAAAGCGATCCGCCATCCAGAAGTTCGTGCGCGCGCTTCGGCAGCGAACGGGTCTGATGGATCTGTTCCTGCGGCAAGCCGCGACTGGCCGCGTCGCGCAGTCGATCCGCGACCCAGGCCTGCAGGTCCTCGACCGAATCCGCGCCGACGCAGAGCTTGACCATGTGAAGCGACATGGCGCCTTCTGCCGCGGCAGGCCGTTCGCCGTCAAGCGACGGTGTGGATCTTCCGGGTCTTGCCCCTTTGCCAGGCCTCCACGCCACGGTCGCATGTGATTGCCGGCAAGGCTTCAATTTGCGATGACCGTACCCGGACAAGGCACGGGGACCGGGCGGAACACATGACGAGTTTGGACATTCGGGACGGTATCGCCCTCGCCGTCTTCATCGGCGGTTGGTTCGCCTACAACTGGCTGACGGACAAAAGTCCCTGGTCTCGCCGGGGGCTCAGTCAGGCGATGAACGTCCAGCGCCGCCGCTGGATGCAGGTCATGCTCAGTCGCGATCTCAGGATGATCGACACGGCGATCATGGCGGGTCTGCAGCAGGGCACCGCCTTCTTCGCATCGACCTGCATCTTCGCCATCGGCGGATGCTTCGCCCTTCTCGGCTCCGGCGCCCAGATCGCCACCATCGCCGCCGACCTTCCCTTCCACGGCCAGGTCGAGCGCGGACTGATCGAGATCAAGCTCCTGGGCGAGGTGACCATCTTCGCCTATGCCTTCTTCAAGTTCGGCTGGGCCTACCGGCTGTTCAACTACTGCACCATTCTGATCGGCGCCGTCCCCATGCGCTCGGATGCCACGATCGACCCGGAGGCGGCGCAGCGGGCCGTCTTCCGCGCCGCGCGGATGAACCAGCTGGCGGCAAGGAACTTCAATGCCGGCCTGCGCGGCGTTTTCTTCGCCATCGCCTTTCTCGGCTGGTTCATCGGTCCCTATTTCCTGATCGGCACGACGCTTTTCGTGATGGCGATCCTCGCCCATCGCCAGTTTTTCTCACCGGCCCGCTTCGCCGTGGCCGACGACGACGAGGTCTTTCTTCCATGTCCGCCGCCGCAGAAACAGCCGACCCAGCCAACCTCGCTGACGGAATCCAGTCCCTGATCACGTCGATGGTGGCCGAGCGTGGTCCGGACAAGACGGTCTGCCCCTCGGAAGTCGCGCGCGCGATCGCCGGGTCGGACGAGACGCAGTGGCGCCTCTTGATGCAACCGATCCGCCGCGTCGCGGTCGCGATGGCCAGGGCTGGCACGGTCACGATCCGGCGAAAGGGTCGCACCGTAGATCCCGACGACTTCAAGGGGATCTACAGGCTGGGAACCGCCGGAGACGCGACGCTTGCGAGAGCGGACGATCCAGCCGGAGACCCCGTGACGGAGGGCGCAAGCGCTGATGGTGCGGGGAACAGCGCATCTGTGCGCCCCCTCAGCCAGTAGACCGCCAGGCCGATATATTCGCGCATCGAATCGTTCACCTTGTCGAGATTGCGCATCGATGAGGTCGAGGGCCGCCAGACGAGATTGCCGGCCGGCGTGCGGTAGTCGACGGGATAGGGAACGACGTCGAAGCCCGCCTTGCGGAAACACCCGACGCTGCGCGGCATGTGCTGCGCCGACGTGATCATCACCCAGATCTCCCCCGGCTTCGGATCTGCCAAGGCCCTGGCATAGACGGCATTCTCGTAGGTGTTGCGGGCACGTCCCTCGAGCACCAGCCTGTCACGCGCGATTCCCTGCGACAGGAAGAACTGTTCGGCCGAATCGACTTCCGGCACGTCCTCCTCGATGAGGCCGGCGACGCCGCCGCTGAACAGGAGTTTCGCGTCGGGAAAACGGAGTGCGAGCGCAGTTGCCGCCGTCATCCGGTCGGCGGCCTCGTTCAGCTCCACTTCTCCGCGAGTGCGCGCGACGCGCGTATCGAGCGCTCCGCCGAGGACGACGATTCCGGTGATTCTCGCAGGCAGTTCGGGCCGCGGAAACCGGTTCTCGAGGGCGGCGGTCATCAGGAGACCCAGCGGGCTGACCGAGACGACAAGGAGCAGCACGAGGACGAGCAGCGTCACTCCCGCGGCCAACCGTCTGAGGCCGAAGAAGCCGAGCACCAGGCCCAAGGCTAGAAGGCCGGCCATGACGACGAGCGGTTGGAGGACCAGCCAGGCCAGTTTGGAGACGATGAAGAACAAGCAGGCGACTTTCCGACGGAGGAGCCTTTTCCCTTAGCCGCAGATGTCAGGCCATGCCATCGCCGCCATCAAAAGACGACGGCGATGGCGGAAGTCGCGCGTCAGACGCGATCCCAGTTGGGCGCAAACGACGGATCGACCAGACGCTTGCGCCTCAGGGTCAGCGCCGTCAGCGCGGCCTGTTCGTCGGGGCTCAGCTCGAAGTCGAACACCGCCAGATTCTCCGCCAGGCGCTCCGGCGTCTTGGTGCGTGGGATGGCGGCGACCCCGTCCCGCTGGATCTCCCACCGCAACACGATCTGCGCCGGTGTCTTGCCATGGCGCGCGGCAATGCCAACGATTTCGGCATTTTCCAGGATATCCCCGCCCTGCCCGACCGGCGAGTAGGCGACCATGGCCATGCCGTGCCGTCGGCAGGCGGAATAGATCGCGTCCTGCGACAGGAAGGGATGGTACTCGACCTGATTGCAGGCGAGCGGTGCTTCCGAAAGGGCCGCGGCCTCGTCGAGCATCGCGCTGGTGAAATTGGCGACGCCGATATGCCGGGTGAGGCCGAGATCGATGGTCTCGTTCAAGGCATCGATCGATTCTTCGAGCGCTACGTCGGCGTTGGGCCAGTGAATGAGGAGGAGGTCGACAGCGCCGATGCCGAGCGTTTCGATCGCCTCCCTCGCCGAGGCCTGCAGCTTGCCCTCGGCGATGTCGGCCCACCAGACCTTGGTCGTCACGAAGAGATCGTCACGCGCGATTCCCGACTGGCGGATGCCCTCGCCGACCGCGGCCTCGTTCTTGTACATGCGCGCGGTGTCGATGTGGCGGTAGCCGGTCTCGATCGCCTTGGCGACCATCTCGCTGCAACGCTGGCCTTCCAGCGTGTAGGTGCCGTAGCCGATCGCCGGAATCCGTGCGCCGTTCGCTTCGATGATCTTCATGCCGATGCCTTTCTGTGCCATCACGTCGCCCCTGCGGACCGCCGCTCCTGTTGCCCAGGAGATAGGCGGATGATCCGGGTTTCCAGTCGACAAGAGATGACATAGCCGCAATGACGCATGGCGAGACCGGTATCGAGCCGGAAAAGAAGGGCGGACGGATCGAGGCGCTCGATCTGGCCCGTGGCGCCGCTTTGCTGGCGATGGTGGTCTACCACTTCACCTGGGACCTCGAGAATTTCGGCTATGTCGATCACGGACTGACCGGAAGCGGTGGCTGGAAGGTCTTTGCCCGCTGCGTCGCGTCGAGCTTTCTCTTCCTCGTCGGCGTCAGCCTGGTGCTGGCGCATGCCCGAGGCATCCACTGGCGATCGTTCTGGCGGCGGTGGATCGGGGTTGCCGCCGGTGCCGTGGCCATCACCCTCGTCACCTTCTTCGTCACGCCGCAGGGTTTCGTGTTCTTTGGCATCCTGCACGAGATCGCGCTGGCGAGCCTTCTCGGCCTCGCCTTCCTGCGTTTGCCCTTCGCTGCGACGGCCTTGGCGGCTGTCGCGGTCGTCGCTCTGCCACAGTTCCTCGCGACGGAACTCACCAACCCGAAATGGCTGGCCTGGATCGGCATGGCGGCGAAACCGCCGGTCTCCAACGACTATGTCCCGCTGTTCCCCTGGTTCGGCGCGGTGCTCTTCGGCATGGCCGCCGCACAGGCATCAAGCCGCCTCGGCCTCTGGGAGAAGCTGCGCGGGATGAACCCGGCTCTCCGCCCCGCCGCGCCCATTGCCTGGCTCGGACGCCATTCGCTGGTCTTCTACCTCCTGCATCAACCGCTGTTGTTCGGCCTCGTCGCGGGAGCCGCCCATCTGTTCCCGCCCGATCCCTCCCGCATCCTGCAATCGGATTGTCGCAGGGGTTGCATGGTGGAGCGGCAGGATGCCGCCTTCTGCACGCGCTATTGCAGCTGCATCAACGATCGCCTGGCGGGCGCGGACCTCCTGACGGCGTTGCTGGCCGGGACCACCACCGAAAGCGAGAACGCTACCATCGGCGGCATGGTGCTCGCCTGCTCGGCGCCGGATCCTTGACCCGCTTCAGCTTTCCTGCGGCACGCCGAGCTCGGCCATGCGGGTGAGGCAAGCCTCCTCGGCATTGTCGAGTTCGGCCATCAGCTCCTCGATATCGCGCCGCTTCTGCTCGAGCTCCAGCCGTTTTTGGCTGACGCGCCGGACGATGGCGCGCAGCTGCCCCGCCTCACCCGGCGGCGTCTTGTACATCTGCATGATCTCGCGGATCTCGGAAATCGAGAAGCCGAGCCGCTTGCCACGCAGGATCATCTTCAGGAGATGCCGGTCCGAATGCCGGAAAAGCCGCGTCCGCCCCCGCCGGATCGGCGCAATCAGCCCCTCGTCCTCGTAGAATCGGATGGTCCGCGTCGAGATGTCGAACTCTCGCGTCAGCTCGGTGATGGTGTAGTAGTCGCGCATCGAGATTCCCCAGGGACGACCTGTCTGGCGCATGACTTACGTAAAAGTCAATTGCCACCCCTGCCAGCAAATCTCGCCGTTGGCCGACTGGCCTGCGGCGTCACCCGAATGGACCCTGCGTCGCGACGGATGGCTCATTTCATGGCTGACGGTGATTGAGGGGCGGCCAGGTCCGGCGGCAGCTCCTGCACGCCGGCACCTCCGGCATGGCGTCGCTCGTACGGCCAGCCCTTCACTGCCATGGCGGTTTTCCGAACCAATACCGGGCACTTCTGCCACCCATGTCCTCTGTGCCTATGGGGCGCGACACATAACAGTGAAGGCGTCACATTTTCGAGCGGCCCGGGTTTTGGCGAGGATGAGGCCTGCAACACCTCACGAATTTCCTCCTCGGAGCGATCACTCGGTCGATTGCCCGCAACAGCTGCGTCACCCCTCTGCTTGTCTGCCGGGCGCACTTCGGGCTCTTATATCCAGCACGTCGAAGCAAGGCCGGATCGCAATCCTCAGAATCTTTTTGGTGACAGGGGCGTACGATGAGAATGGACGGCAAGGAACCCGCCCAACTCGACGCCGATATCGCAGCCGCGACATTCGACGCGCCATCGACCGAGGTGCGTCTGTTCATCGTCAGCGGCATGCGGTTCGTTCGCGAGGGGCTGGTTCGCTCGATCGGAAGGCGCAAGGGCATCTCCGTCGTCGGCTCCGGTGACTTCGGCGCGGCCGTCTCGCAGCAGCTCCTCCTCGCAGAGCCCGACGTCGTCGCGATCGATACTGCGGAGCAGAACGGGTTCGAGGCGGCGCGGGCCATCCGGGCCGGGGCCGGGCCGGCCACGAAGCTTGTCGCCTTTTCGGTTGCGGACACGCGTGACGCGGTCTTTGCCTGCGCCGCGGCCGGTTTTTCGGGATATGTGACCCGCGATGCGGAGGTCGACGACCTCGTTCGTGCCGTGCGGGAGGCGCGCGCAGGGCTGTTGACCTGCACCCCTCACATGACCGCCGCCCTGTTTGACTATCTGTCACACCTCCTGCAGCGGCCGGACCCGGCCACGGAGAACATTCTCACCCCGCGCGAGAACGAAATCCTCGACCTTGTCCATTCGGGTTGCTCCAACAAGGAGATCGCCCGCAAACTCGATATCAGCCCGGCCACGGTCAAGAACCACATCCACAATATCCTGGCGAAGCTCAAGGTAGACCGCCGGGCCAAGGCCGCGGCCGTCGCCCGCTCCTGAACTCCCTTCCCGCCATCGCGCGATTGCAGCCACGCTGTAGCCAGAACGGTCCAGGCTGGATCTAGACCCTTTGGACGCGATGCCTGGGCCAAACGGCTCTGTCGGCCATGCACCCTTTCGCGACCGCAAGTGGTCCGTACGATCGGGCCTCTCTAGCCCCCCGATGATCCATAGGAGCCTTTGTTCCGAGGAAGGCACGATCTGCCACCGCGACCTTTGGTCTTGCGGTGCAAGCTGTCCTTGACGGGAGACGATGCGATGCCTGTCACCCCTGCCTATCCGGGCGTCTACATCGAGGAAGTGCCGAGCGGTGTGCGCACGATCACCGGTGTCGCCACGTCCATCGCCGCGTTCATCGGCTACACGGCGCGGGGGCCGGTCAATGCCGGGACCGCGATCTTCAACTTCGGCGACTTCGAGACCGTGTTCGGCGGGCTCGATCAGCGTTCGCCGCTCAGCTATGCGGTCGAGCACTTTTTCCGCAACGGCGGCGGGCAAGCCGTCATCGTTCGTGTCGCCAGCGGCGCTGCGGCGGCCTCGATCGGGCTTTCCAGCGCCGCTTCCGGCGGCACCCACGTCCTCACCGTCACGGCCCGCTCGGAGGGCACCTGGGGCAACGGGCTACGACTCGCGGTCGACTACGACACGGCGATCCCGGCCAGTCTCTTCAACCTCACCGTCACCGAGTTCGTCGACCGCGGCGGCACCCTGCAGCCGGCGCGAACGGAGACGCACCGCAACCTTTCGATGAATTCCTTCGCGCCGAACTATGCGGTGGCGACCGTCAACGCCGCATCCGAGCTGGTGCGGCTGGAACGTACCGGAACCGCGGCGAGCCTGGCCGGGCTGGTCGACGGCAACGGCACCAGTACCAGCGGCGTGCTGACCGAGCCGGAGCTGGTGGCGTTGAACGACGACCGACGCCGCCTGCGGATCGCCCTCGACGGCGGCCTGCCGCGGGAGTTCGACATCTTCGATGCCGGTGGCTCGATCACCGGCGCCAACCTCAACGCCAAGCTCGACAATCTCGCGACCCGGATCACCAGCCGCGTCGTCGCGCTCGACCCGTCCCCGGCCTTTGCCGGCTTCACCGCGGTGCGCTCCGGCGCGACCATCGTCGCTACCTCCGGCACCGCCAATGGCAGCGGTGAGCGCTCGTCGGTGCGCTTCAGCCCCGCCAGTGTGCGCAGCGCCACGGTCGCCCTGAAGCTCGGAACGCTTGCCAATGGCCGGGAAGCCGATGCAGCCGCCCTCATCCGCCCGGCGGCGACGGGTACGGTGAGCGGCAGCCTCGCCGCGGTGAACATCGGCGCCCTGGCCCAACCGGCGGCGATCGCGGTCACCATTGACGAGCCGGGCGCCGCGAGTGACGGGCCGTTCACCCTGCCGCTCTGGGACGCGGCCGGCCGCCCGTCGACCCTTGCCGGCGTGGTCTCCGCCGTCCAGGCGGCGCTTGCCGCCTCACCGAAGGCGGCCCTGCGCGATGCCCGAGTCCTGCTCGTCGATGGCCAGATGGTCATCGTGTCGGGCGGCGCAAACCCGAGCGCCCGCCTGACCTTTTCCAATGCCGCGGCCGACACCACAGCAACGACGCTCGCTCTCGCGACCGGCGCGGCCAACGTCGCGGGCTATGCACTGGGACTCGGGGCGACGGTCGCCGCCCAGCTCAATCCGGTACCGGGCGACGACGGCCTGCCGCCGAGCGCGGCCGGGCTTGCCGGCAGCCGGGCGGCCAAATCCGGGCTCTATGCGCTCGAGGATGTCGATCTGTTCAACATCCTGACATTGCCCGAGCAGTCGGATGCCGCGCTTCTCTCGACGGCCCTTGCCTATGTCCGGGAGCGCCGTGCCTTCCTCCTCGTCGACCTGCCTGCTGAAACCAACACGCTGACGGAAGCGCAAGCCTGGCTTTCGGCGAACGGCTCGCTGCGCGACCAGAACGCGGCGGTCTATTTCCCGCGCATCCTCGCTGCCGACCCGCTCGATAACAACCGCTTCCGCACCTTTCCGAACTCAGGGGCGATCGCCGGGCTGTATGCGCGGACGGACGGCGAGCGTGGCGTGTGGAAAGCGCCGGCCGGAACCGACGCCGTGCTGCGCGGCGTCCGGGCGCTCGATTACGTTTTGACCGACCCGGAAAATGGCGTGCTGAACCCGCTGGGGATGAATTGCCTGCGCAATTTCCCGGGGTTCGGGCCCGTCGTCTGGGGCGCGCGCACGCTCCGGGGCAGCGACCAGCTCGCTTCGGAATGGAAATACGTGCCCGTGCGCCGCCTCGCCCTCTTCCTCGAGGAGAGCCTCTACCGCGGCACGCAATGGGTGGTCTTCGAGCCGAACGACGAGCCGCTCTGGGCGCAGATCCGGCTGAACGTCGGCGCCTTCATGAACAACCTGTTCCGCCAGGGCGCCTTCCAGGGCCGAACGCCGCGCGACGCCTATCTCGTGAAATGCGACGCGGAAACCACGCGGCAGAACGACATCAATCTCGGCATCGTCAACGTCGTCGTCGGCTTCGCGCCGCTGAAGCCGGCCGAGTTCGTCATCATCAAGATCCAGCAACTTGCAGGCCAGATCCAGGCGTGAGGGGAATTCGATGGCGCAGTTCAGCATCAACGCCCAGCGCTTCGACCCGTACAAGAACTTCAAGTTTCGCGTGAAGTGGGACGGGCGCTATGTCGCCGGCATCTCGAAGGTCGGGGCGCTGAAGCGCTCCACCGAGGTGGTCGAGCATCGCGAGGGCGGCGACCCCTCCACCGGCCGCAAGTCGCCGGGCCGGACGAAATACGAGGCCATCACGCTCGAACGCGGCGTCACGCACGATTCCGAATTCGAGAAGTGGGCAAACAAGATCTGGAATTTCGGGTCGGGCCTCGGCGCGGAGGCCTCGCTCAAGGATTTCCGCAAGGACATCATCATCGAGGTCTACAACGAGGCCGGACAGCTCGCCCTCGCCTACAAGGTCTTCCGCTGCTGGGTATCGGAATACCAGGCCCTGCCCGATCTCGACGCCAATGCCAATGCTGTCGCGATCCAGACGCTGAAGCTGGAGAACGAGGGCTGGGAGCGTGACACCGCCGTTGTCGAGCCCTCCGAGCCGACCTTCAGCGAGCCTGCGTGAGGGCGTGATGGCGCAGGGCATCCCCTCAGGCGCGAGCGGCCCGGGGTCGACGATCCGGGCGGTCGCTCAACTGTCCCCTGACAGGATCCTCGCGCTACACGATGCCGGTGCCGGTCTCGACGGGACCGAACGCGTGCTTCTCGCTTTGTCGATTCACCAGCCGGGTGGCGAGGCCAACGTCCCCCTCGGGATTCGCGACCGCATCCTGCTCGACATGTACCGCGTCACCTTCGGGTCCGTCATCGACGCCGTGGCGACCTGTTCCGCCTGCGCGTTGCAGATGGACGTTCCCCTCGATGCCGCAACGCTCGTGGTCGAGGCGAAACCCGATGCGTCGCCGCAGATCCTGGTCGACGACTGGAGCATCCTGGTCCGGCCGCTCGACACGGCCGACCTTATCCGGGCCGCCCTGTGCCAGGATCGGACCGCCGCGGCGCTGACCCTGGCCCATGCCGCGATCGTCTCGGCAACTTGTGAGGGAAAGGCCGTCGCGCCCGACGGACTGCCACCCGCGATCGCCCGCGCGGCCGAAGAAGCTGTCATGGCACTCGACCCCATGGCGGAGACGGTCGTCGACGTTGCCTGCCCTGCCTGCGGCAGCGTGACGCCCCTGGGGTTCGACGTCGGCGCATTCCTTTGGCGCGCGATCGACCAGGCAGCCTGCGGCCTGCTCGATGACGTGGCGACGCTCGCCCGCCGTTACGGCTGGTCCGAGCGGGACGTGCTGGCGATGAGCCCCCACCGACGTCTCCACTATCTTGCCGCGGCCGAGTGATGGGTACCACGCCTCCCCGAGTACTGCGAGAATGGGCCGGCTGCGCCATGGCCCGACGAGGTGGCGCATGACGCTCTTTGCACGTCTTGCCCTGCGTGTTTCGGGTGCGGCCCCCTTGCTGCAGCCCCGCACGGCAGTGCGTTTCGCACCCGCCGTGCCTCTCCACGGAGGCCCTTCCTTCGCCGCGAGCCCTGCCCCCTCGGTCTCAGCCGCCGCCCCCGTCCCCGCGCAACCCGCCGGGCCGGAGGGTCGCGCGCCGGTCACCGCGCCGGCATCAGTCGCGGCGCGCGGTCCAGTCGCCCCGTCACGGCGCGCCTTCGTGCCCGATGCCGCGCCGATGCGCGGCCCGGGCGCGACACCGTCCCGGCACGATGTGCCCGCCGCGCCGCTCGTTGACCGCGCAGTCCATCCCCTCTCGGCCATGCCGGCCGCCACGGCGCCCGCGGCTGACGGCGAACCGAGAGGCGTCGTGGCGGTTTCCCGCGATCCTGTCGCACCGGTTCCGCTTCCGATGGCGCCGGCGCCCACTCCGGCGGCTCCCTTTCGCCCGGCTATCGCCGCGTCCGAAGACGGTGCCGCATCCCCGAATTCAGATCTTCCCGCGCGCGCGCCGCTAGCGACGCCCCCATCGGCGCCCCCATCGGCACCGGGACGCGGTCGCCTGGACCGGATCGCGCCACCCCATGCGGAGCTCGCGACCGTCGTCGAGGTGCGGATCGGCGCGATCGAGGTTCACACCCCGCCCCCGCCAGCGCCCGTGGCGCGCGGGGAAAGTCGCCTGATGTCGCTCGACGCCTACCTCGCCCGAGGGCGGCGCCGATGAGCAACGCCCTCGCCATCGCCTCGGTGACCCGGGTGCTGCAGGATCTCCTGCACTCCGGCCTCGTTTCCTCGGGCATCAGCGGCGCCGTCGGCGGCACGATCACCGTCACCGCGCTGCCGCCGAACCGGATCCTCGGTGAGAGCGGACAGGCGACGGAAACCACGCAGCTCAACCTCTTCCTGCACCAGGTCACCCCGAACTCGGCCTGGAACAACCGGGATCTGCCGACGCGCGACGGCCGCTTCGACCGCGTCGCCGATCCCATGCTCGCGCTCAATCTCGGCTATCTTCTCACCGCCTACACCGAGACGGAACTCCAGGGCGAGATTCTGCTCGGCCACGGCATGCAGCTGCTGCATGAGAACGCCGTGCTGTCGCGCACCTTCATCCGCAACATCCTCGCCAATCCGCCGGGCGGCGGCCTGGGCAGTGCCGCTCTGCAGGCGCTGATGAATTCCGACCTCGCCGACCAGCCGGAACTGATCAGGATACGCCCGCAACCGCTGTCGATGGATGACATGTCGAAGCTGTGGACAGCGTTCCAGACCCAATACCGCATCACGGCCGCCTATGACGTCTCGGTGGTGCTGATCGAGCGGCAGCGGCCGAAGCGGACGCCGCTGCCGGTGCTTTCGCGTGGTGAGCGCAATCCGGAAACGGGCCGCGATGCAGGCATCGCCGTCCAGCCCTCGCTGATCCCGCCGGTGCCGACCCTCGGCGAGATTGTACCGGAACGGCGCATCGCGGCCCGCCTCGGTGACCGCGTGACGCTTCGGGGACACCATCTCGCCGGCGAGGCCATGGCCACCGAATTCGTCGAGGAGCGGAGCCAAAGTGTGCTCCTCCTGCCTGCCAGCCTGCAGGCGGATGGCAGCCTCGGCGTCGACCTGCCCGACCCGCCGTCCCTCGCCGGCCCGCCGCCGCCGCCGCCACCGGCAAGCTCGCCGCTGAATCCGGCGAACTGGCGGATCGGCATCTGGCGCACGGCGGCGGTGATCGAGACGGCCGGGGAGATCTCAAGGACGAACGCACTGCCGCTCGTGCTCGCGCCGCTCGTCCAGCAAATCAGCGCAAACCTCGTTGCTGCCGTCACGACCTTCACGGTCACGGTAAGCCCGCCGGTGCGGCGGGGACAGACGGCGGCGCTCATCGTCGGGACGCGAAGCCTTGGCGCGGCTGCGTTTGCCGGTGCCGCGACCACGACCCTCAGCTTCAGCGGCGGCGGGTTCACGGCCGGGACGACCTTCCCGGTCCGCCTTCGGGTCGACGGGATCGACAGCCTCCTCGTCGACCCGACGGTAACGCCGCCCGTCTTCGACCCGACGCAGGAGGTCGCGATCGCATGAACGCGCCCGATCGCCCGACCCGTAGCGAACTGAACCAGCGCGACCTCGCCGCGCAGCTGGGCCGTATCGAGGCGCTGCTGCAGCGGGCACTGGAGCGCGCGGAAGGCGCCAGTGCGGCGGATGTACCGGATGTACCGGATGTCGCGCCGGATCCGGCCGGGATGGTGGCGCGACTTGCGGCGATCTTCCGCCTGTCGGATTTCGAACGCGACATCCTGCTGCTCTGTGCCGCTCCCGAGCTCAGCTCCCGGGCCGGCGAGCTCTGCGCGCGGCTGCACGGGGACCCGCAGCGCCGCTTTCCGACCCTGGCGATGG
The DNA here is from genome assembly GCF_019973775.1 of Aureimonas sp. SA4125. NCBI lineage: Bacteria > Pseudomonadati > Pseudomonadota > Alphaproteobacteria > Hyphomicrobiales > Aurantimonadaceae > Aureimonas > Aureimonas sp. SA4125. The sequence continues at coordinate 2,457,152 of NZ_AP025032.1, forward strand.
CGCTCGCGGTGCTGCCGCACCCGCACTGGAGCGCCCTCGCCCCACACGAGCCCCTGCGTCGCTGGCACCTCGTCGTCCTCGTCCGCGACGGGTCGCTGACCGACGCGCCGCTCGCCCTCGATGAGCGCATTCTGCACGCCTTGGCCGGCGTCGGAGGAATCGACGAGCGCCTCTCGCACCTGCTCGAACGGGTGGCCGCGTCGGGGCGTCTCTCCCCGTCGCACGCGACCGTCGCCGAGCGGATCGGTGCGCTGTGGGCGCCGACGCTCGAACACATCCCGATGATCGAGCTGATCGGGCCGGACGCCGAGGCAAAATTCGCCATCGCCGCCACGGCAGGCCAGTCGCTCGGCCTCTCGACCTTTCGCATGCGCGCCGAGGATATTCCCGCCACATCGGCAGAGAGGACCACGATCGCCCGGATCGTCGGACGCGAGCTCGCGCTCGCCGAAGCCGTGCTGGTGCTCGATTCGGGCGCGGCCCGCGACCGCTCGGACCGGGTGATCGCGCATTTTGCCGCAAGCATTCCGGGCCCGGTCATCCTTGCGCTCGAAGAGCCGCTGTCCGATGCCACGCCGCGCCGGATCCGCCTCGACGTCGCCGCGATGTCGGAAGAGGAGAACCGTGCCGCCTGGTTCGACGCGCTCGGCCCCGGCCATCCGGAGGTCGATCGGCTCGCCGCATCCTTCCGGCTCGATGGCGCACAGATCGCCGCGGCGGTGGCGAATGCCGAGGTCGGCAGCACGGGCGATGTCGGGACGCGGCTGTGGAATGCCTGCCGGCTCGGCGCCCGACGCCGGCTCGACGACCTCGCGCAGCGGATCGACGCGCGCGCGACCTGGGACGACCTCGTGCTGCCGGCGCCGCAGGTGGCGACGCTGCGCCAGGTCGCGATGCACGTCCGACATTCGGGAACGGTCTATCGCCACTGGGGATTTGCCGAGAAGGCGAACCGGGGGCTTGGGATCGCGGCTCTGTTTGCCGGTCCCTCCGGCACTGGCAAGACCATGGCCGCGGAAGTGCTGGCAAACGAGATCGCGCTCGACCTCTACCGCATCGACCTCAGCCAGGTGGTCAGCAAGTATATCGGCGAGACGGAAAAGAACCTCCGCCGCATCTTCGACGCCGCCGAAACCGGCGGCGCCATCCTCTTGTTCGACGAGGCCGACGCGCTGTTCGGCAAGCGCTCGGAGGTGAAGGACAGCCACGACCGCTACGCCAATATCGAGGTCAGCTATCTCCTGCAGCGCATGGAGGCCTATCGCGGCCTCGCGATCCTGACCACCAACCTCAAGACGGCGATCGACCAGGCCTTCATGCGCCGCATCCGCTTCCTCGTGCACTTCCCGTTCCCCGAGGCAGCACAGCGGGCGGAAATCTGGCGTCGCATCTTTCCGCAGGAGACGCCGACGGCCGGCCTCGACCATGCGCGCCTTGGCCAGTTGACGATCACCGGCGGCAATATCCGCAATGTCGCGCTCAATGCCGCCTTCCTCGCCGCGGACCGGGGCGCGCCGGTATCGATGGACGACATCCGCCGCTCGGCGCTGGCGGAATACGCCAAGATCGAGAAGCCGATGACCAGCACCGAACTCGGAGGCTGGTCATGAGCCGCCGCGTGATCTTGGACATCGGACGCATCGTCGTGCAGGGGCCGGCCCCGGCCGATCCCGTCGCCTTCCGCAAGGCCGTCGAACGCGCGGTCGCCCGGCACATCGCCGCGGCGGGCCCGGGCGCGATCGAGGGCGGTCGGCACAAGGGCGGCCGCATCGACCTGTCGACCGGCGAGCCGGCGCCGCTCGGGCGCGCGATCGCCGCCTTCGCTTTGGGGAGGCCGCGATGAGCGCCGCCCGTCTTGCCCTCGTCCCGAGCCCGGCGGTGCCGCCGAAGACCACCGTCACCCCGGCCACGCTGGCGGTACAGCGCAAATGTGCGACTTGCGAACACGAGGACAGGCTGCAACGTCGCCCGCGCGCCGGGCAGGCCGGCGGGCCGCTGGCGCGTCTTGGGGAGCGGCTCGAAGGAGCGGTGCAGCCGAAGCTGCGGATCAACGCGCCGGGGGACCGTTACGAGCAGGAGGCCGACCGCCTCGCCGACCTCGCCTTCGCCGGCCCGCCGCAATTTGCCCTGCCGCGGTTCGACGCCATCGGCCTGACGGCGCCGGCCTCGTCGCTGGGAATGGGGGTCACGCCGCTGCAGCGCCATGTCGATCCGGCGGCAGAGCGGACGATTGTTCAGCGCGACGCCGAGGACGTGGTGCCGGACGTCGCCGACAGGGACGACGAGGGCATGATGCAGATGCGCCGCAGCGTCGCCGCGCCGGCGATGGAGCATGCCGCGGACGCGTCGCCGACGTTTGAACGCGAGGTGGAGACGGCGCGCGCAAACGGCGATCGACTGCCGCCGGCGCTGCGCAGCGACCTGGAAAGCCGGCTGGGTGTCGATCTGTCGCGGGTCCGGATCCACACCGACCAGCGAGCGGCCCGTCTCGCCGCGTCGGTCGACGCGCTTGCCTTCACCGTTGGCAGCCATGTCTGGTTCGGCGCCGGCCGTTTCGATCCGGCCTCCGACACCGGGCGACGCCTTCTCGCGCACGAGCTCGTGCACACGCTGCAACAGGAACCGGCGCAGATCCGGCCGGCCCAGGTCCCTGCCGCACCGCTTGCGCAGAGACCGGCGGGCAACGGCTTGGACGGCGGTCCGGCCGAGACGGCAGTCGCCGCCGCCGAGCCGGGCCTGGTGCAGCGTGCCGACACCTTCGTTCCGGAAGGCCTGCCGTCGGGCGAGGACATTCACCAAAGCGTTCTCGGCCGGATCGCCAGCGACGGGAAGAACGGCAACCTGTTCACCGAAGTGCGCATTCCCGGTGCCAGCAAGTCGGCGGTCGGGGCCGACCGGACCGGCCGCGCCGATCTCTACATGGTCGAGAGCGGCGAGAAGACGACGATTGCGGTCAACATGGATGCCGGCGAACCCGTGGCGTTCGCCTCCCACAAGGATCTTCGACGGGGTGGCGCGGCCTTCTCGCACGCGACGCTCGGCGCCCCCAAGGGCGCGAAGAAGGGCGGCTCGGACTGCGGCGTCGACGCCAACAACAAGAGCAAGAAGGTCTGCCGGCTGGACATGGTGCCGAAGGACATCCGCTTCGGCGACCTGAAGCCACCGGCGCCGGTGGAGATCCTGCTCGGCAAGGGCCAGATCTCGAACTATCGCAAGGGCGTCGCCAACACGGCATCGGCGCTGAACACCTTCATCACCCAGAACCCGACCCTCGCCGATCCGGAAAAGACCGCGCTCGGGCAGCCCATTCAGTGGACGCCCGATACCGGCACGATCGACGAGAAGGCGATCACGATTCCTCCGTCGGTCGCCTTCGGCACCGAGAACAAGTTTCCGAAAGTGCCGCTGCGGCTCTATCGCGGCCTGAAGCGCGACGATCCGATCTCCGGCCTGAAAGGCCAGATCGCCGTCTACAAGGACAAGGAAGCCGGGATCTGGGCCTATGAATGGATCCCGACCGAAATCCCTGTGTCGGTGAAGGCGCCGACTTCGTCGAAAAGCTTCAAGGATGCCGTCGAGCGGATCAACGAGCTGATCGGCGATCTCACCGCGCCGCCCGAGAAAACGGGAATGGGCAAGTTCGCCCGCCGCAGACGTTCCCCTGCAGACGGGCGGATCGTCGCGCCGCAGATTCGCGTGCAGCGCAAGGGCACGCGCAGCTTCGATCCGGTCGAGTGGCCAAAACAGTATGGCGACTGGAAGACGAGCGCCAAGCCGCTGATCGAGACCGACGCCGGCGCGGTTCCACGCGTCACCTCGGCGATCGTCGAGGTCAAGGAGCGTTCGAAACTTCCGCTTTCGCTGCCGCAGAGCTTCGACAAGACGGCCAAAGACTACCGCAAGCTCGAACGCTGGAGCACCTGGGGCGGCGTATTCGGCCGGCTGCGCAGGGCGCTCGGTCCGCTCTTCGTCAAGTTTACCCGGTTCTACGAGAAGGCCCGCGACAAGTTCGAGGAGTTGCGCAGGTCGAAGGCGGAGTCAAAACCCGGCAGTGGCATCTTCGGGGCGATCCTGCGCGGCGCCTTCAAGATCGCGACGAACTTCGTCAGGGTGATCATCCAGCGGGTCGCGGCCAATATGAAGACTGCGCTGACGACCGCCGGCAAAGTGCTGTTCGACGATTTCTTCCAGGACACCTTCGTCGAGAAGCTGATCGAGGCGAAGACCGACCTTGAGGCGAAAGTCGCAGAAATCGAGGCGGAGGCGCAGGGCGCCGTCGACGACAAGATCAACGCGATCATCAAGCCCTACGAAGAGAAGATCAACTTCATCACCACCCTCGCCCAGGAGCTTGGCGACCTCAACAGCCTCGTCAGCAAGGTCCGATGGGGAGCAAGGGTGATTCAGTGCCTGACGCCGCCGGGTGTCGGCTGCCTCAAGCTGATCCTGCAGGAGGCGGCGGAGAAGGTGCTGGAGATGGTCGCCGGGACCTGCTGGTTCCAGCAGAACTTCATCGTGCCGATCTTCAAGAAAATCTCGTTCTTCACGTCCTTGCCGCGCACGCTCAGCGACTTTCTGATCGGCAAGATCAAGGAGATGCTGCCGTTCGACGCGGCGCTGAAGGAAAAGATGTTCCCGAAGCAGGATGTCTCCGTCGCTCTCAGCAACAAGGACATCGACTGCGAGTCGCACCCCATCACCAAGGAGCAGCGCGAGCTCAACCTTCTGTTCGACGCCTATGGCCCGCAGAAGGTTCGCGACCTGATCAAGCTCCTGGAGAAGGGTGGCGTGGACGAGAAGAGGGCCATTTCGATGGCGGAGATCGCCAAGCTGCGCGGCCTGCTCGAGAAGATGAAGAAGGGCGAGCTGACGCAGCAGCAGATCAAGGACGCGCTCGCCAGGCACGACCCGGCGAAGGGTTTTGGCAATCCGGCCATCGACGGGGTAGTGACCACGCTGAAGGGCAGCGGCGGCGCGGCCACGGGCCCCGCGACAGCGGGTGGTGGCACGTCCAGTGGTACCGCGCCGGCAGGTGGCGGGACGACTGGTGGCGGGACGCCGGGCACGGGCGGCGGCGGGGCGTCGCAGGCGCGGCGGGTCGCGGCCAAGGACGCGGTTCCGACGTTCAAGGGCGACGGCACGTCAAACTGTGCCCAGATCGACGTCGACGGCGGCCATGTCGACGACAAGAACGGTCAGGAAACGAAGATCAGCCTCCATGGCTGGGCCAACAGCACCTATGTCGGCGAGATCTACGATGTGCCTGCCACGGTCGCGAGCGTCACCGACCGGGACGATGCGGCCGGCAAGCGGCGCATCATCAGGTACAGGCTGAAGCAGGGGGCCCAGTTCAAGCACAAGGTCGCCGGGTGCAAGGATTTCGGCTACGCGGCCGGCACCGAGGCACCGCAGACCTTCGAGCTCGCGCCGGCCCCGGCAAAGGCGGCGGCGCCATGAGCGCGCGCGCCGCCCGTCGCCTGTTGCGCCGCCGGGGCACGTCCGCCGGGCCGGTCGCCGTGCCGGCCATCGTCAACCGCGTGCTCTCCCGGACCGGCCAACCGCTCGACGCGGCGACCCGCGCGCATTTCGAGCCACGCTTCGGGCACGATTTCTCGAAAGTCCGCATCCATGCCGATGCGGAGGCCGGGCAGTCCGCCGCGGCGGTCAGCGCAGATGCCTATGCCTATCGCCAGGATATCGTCTTCGCGCCCAACCGTTACGCGCCAACGACGATCGCCGGGCGGACCCTCCTGGCGCACGAACTCGCCCATGTCGTGCAGGACGCCGGCATGCCGACCGCCGGCCCGCCCGTCGCGACGACGGCGCCATCGGACGCCGCCGAGCGCGCCGCGGATCAGGCGGCCTCGATGGCGCTCTCCGGCGGCTTGCCGACCTCGGCTCTACCGCCCCTGACGGGCAAGCCGGCCGGTGGGCGTCTGCATCGCCAGTTCGCCGGCTGTGCCGACATGCTGGCGGAACCGAACCAGAGCATGCTCTCGGGCAGTCTCGTACACCGCCTCATCGGGGTGCACTTCGCGGCGACCGCGAAGGGCGCCGTCGCCGTCGCGATTCCCGGCGGATCCGCCGGGCCGCTGCGGTCGATGGGACTCTGCGGCGGCGACGACAAGGTCATCAACCCGCAACTCGTCGGCGGCATGAGCGGCGCGGGCTTCCCAGACCTGGCGCGGATCACCCCGGGCGGCATTCTTCAGGTGGCGGAGATCAAGCCGGCGACGACAGAATGCCTGATCGACGGCGAAGAACAGCTGATGCGCTATATCGACCAGGGCAATGCGCGCGACGACGGCCAGACAGCGTGGCGCGCCTCGCGGGGCATCAGCGTCGTCTCGCCGATGTTGCCGGGCGCCTATACTCCGCCGACCATCGCCTTGCCGGGCTTCGTCATTCGGACCGCCTGGTGCGGGCCGGGCTTGATGGCCTACAACGTGAAGCGGCATGGGCGCGTGCCCGTGCCGGCGACCCGCCGGGTCGGCGTCCGCGAGCGCAACCGCGAGCGGGTCCGGATCGAGGCCGACCCGCGGCTCGTGCCCGTCGTCGTCGGCGCCGGGGCGACTGCCGCCGTCGTGGTCGCGGGCCGGGCCCTGTGGCCGCATTTCTGGCGGGTGGTGGCGACGCGCTTCGCCATCCGCGGTACCGCCATGCTCGCCCTCTCGGCCGCGGACGGCCCCTTGCCGGTCGGCGAGCTTCTGAGCCTCGGCATCGCCCTCGTCACCGTCGCGCAGATCGCCTCCGACTGGAACGATCTGTGGCGAGAGGCCGACGCCGTCGCCAGCCGGGAGGGCGCATGATGCTTGCGGGAACCGCGCCATGACCTCCTTTCCCAACTCCCCCAAGCTCGTCAAGGGCGGCATCGTGGAGGTCGATGCCGGGAGCTCGGCCGTGCTGCGGATCATCCCGCTGCAGTACAATCCGGACAGCGTCAGCCGGACGCTGCAGGTCCAGGGCGTCGGCGACAACAGCCAGCGCTCCGAGGCACTGCGCCTGCGTGGGCCGCCGGTGGAAACCGTGCGGATAGAGGCCGAGATTGACGCGACCGACGAGTTGGAGACGCCGGGCAGCCACCAAGCCGCCGCCGAATTCGGGGTATTCCCCAAACTCGCGGCACTGGAGCTGCTCATTTACCCGACCAGCGCGACTCTGCAGCGCAACAACGGCCTTGCCGGCAGCGGCACGCTCGAGATCGCGCCGATGGAGACGCCGCTGACGCTGTTCGTCTGGAGCAAGAACCGGATCCTGCCCGTGCGCATGACCGATTTCAGCGTGACCGAGGAGGCGTTCGACGCCGCGCTGAACCCGATCCGCGCCAAGGTCAGCCTCGGCATGCGCGTCCTCAGCATCGACGATCTGGGCTTTGCGCACCGCGGCGGCGGCATTTTCATGAGCTACCTGCAGGCCAAGGAACAGCTGGCACGCAGGGCGCCGAGCGGCGCGCTCGGGACACTCGGGATCGGAGCCTTGTCATGAACGATCCGGTGCAGGCCCTCTTCCAGGCTGGCCTGTTGAAGGCGACCTCGTTCCCGCCGACGAGCCGCTATCACGGCGTGCCGACCGCCCACCTGGCATTGCCGGACGGCACGGACGTCGTCTATCTCCGCCGCCGTATCGTGCCGCCGCCGGAGCGTTTCGCCACCCTCACCGAGTACATCGTCGTCCAGGGTGACCGGCTCGACCGCATCGCGGCGGCGGCGACAGGCGATCCCGAACAGTTCTGGAGCCTCTGCGACGCCAATGGCGTGCTGCGGCCGAACGCGCTGACCGAGACTGTCGGCCGCCGCATCCTCATCACGCTGCCCGAGGGCGTGCCAGGGCCGGAGGGGGGCTGACCATGGCGATCAAGAACCTCAATCTCACCCTGATGATTGGCCCGGGCGTGCCGTTGCCAGCGCCGCGCGAGGTGATGGATGCGCTGTCCTCTGTCGAGGTGACGCAGGCCTCCGGCGACGAGGAGAGCGGCTTCGACCTCACCTTCACCCTCGACAAGCGTTCGCCGCTGTCGACGCTGTTCCTGATCTCGGGCGGTGCCAGCATTCCGCTGGTGCGGGTCATCCTCGTGGCGACGCTCGGCGGATCGGCGAACGTCCTGATCGACGGGGTGGTCACCCATCATCAGGTCGAGCCCGGCGCCAACGGCGGCCCGTCGACGTTGAAGATCCAGGGCAAGGACCTCAGCGCGGTGATGGGCTTCATCGACTTTTCCGGACTGCCTTTTCCCGCGATGCCCCCGGTTGCCCGCGCCGCGCTGATCCTGGCGAAATATGCCTGGCTCGGCATCATTCCCATGACGATCCCGAGCATTGCCGAGGACCTGCCGATCCCGACCGATCGCATTCCGCTGCAGATCGACAAGGACCTGGATTATCTCAGGCTGCTTGCCCGTTCCTGCGGCCATGTCTTCTACATCGAGCCCGGCCCGAAGCCCGGCGTGAGCGTCGCCTATTGGGGACCGGAAATCCGGGTCGGCGCACCGCAGCCGGCGCTGTCGATCGACATGGACGCGCACAGCAATGTCGAGAGCCTGTCCTTCCGCTACGAGACGGACCGCAAGGAAATTCCGATCGTCTTCATCCAGGAATCGATCAGCAAGGCGCCGATCCCGATCCCGATCCCCGACGTGACGCCGCTCAATCCGCCGCTCGGCGCAATCCCGCCGCTGCCGCCGAAGATCACGCTCCTGAAAGACACCGCGAACCTCTCGATCCCCGGCGCCCTGATGCGCGGCATCACCTATGCCGCCGAGCATTCCGACGCGGTGTTCGCCAACGGCACGCTGGACGTCCTGCGTTATGGCCACGTGCTGCGCTCGCGCCGACTGGTCGGCGTGCGCGGCGCCGGCCTGGCCTTCGACGGGCTGTATTACGTGAAGAAGGTGACGCATCAGCTGGAGCGGGGCCGCTTCCGGCAGAGTTTCGAACTTGCCCGCAACGGCGTCGTCTCCACCGTCCCGAGGGTCGCGGCATGACGGAGACCGGCCCCTTCCTCGGCAAGTTCCGCGCGATCTGCGTCAACAACGTCGATCCGATGATGCTGGGCCGTATCCAGGTCATCGCACCGGACGTCTCGGGGGTGATGCTGTCGAGCTGGGCGATGCCGTGCCTGCCGGTCGCCGGCCTGCAGATGGGGATCTACACCGTGCCGCCGCCCGGCGCCGGCGTCTGGCTCGAGTTCGAGCGCGGCAACCAGGACTACCCGATCTGGGTCGGCTGCTATTGGGGCTCGGGCGCCGAGGTGCCGGCGCTCGCCCGGCTGGTACCGCCGGCGGTGCCGGGCATCACCCTGCAGACGACTCTACAGAACGGCATGACGATCAACGACGTCCCCGGCCCGACCGGCGGAATCATGCTGAAGAGCGCCACCGGCGCGAAGCTGATCGTCAACGATACCGGCATCTACATCCAGAACGGCAAGGGGGCGAGCATCACCATGGTGGGGCCGGCGGTGACCGTCAACGGCGGCGCCCTGACGGTGATCTGAGGAGGAAGGGAAGGACATGCCCGGGTTCGTTCTGCATGTCGGCGCCACCGTCCTCTGCTCGCATGCCGGGCAGGCACAGCCGACGACGCCGGTGCCACGCGTGCTGGTCGGCGGGCAGCCGGTGGTCACCATCGCAGCGCCCTGGGTGGTTGCCGGCTGCACCATGCCGCCGCCGCCCGCGGGCAACGGCCCCTGCGTCACAGCCCAGTTCGTCAGCGCGGCTCTGCGCGTCACCGCGCTCGGGCAGCCGGTCCTTTTGCAAACGTCTCAGTCGCTCTGCGTGCCGACCGGGACACCGCTGATGCCGGTGGTCACGCAGATCCGCGTGATGGGGAGCTGAGAGATGCACATCGCCTATCCCCTCCACATCGACGACCGCGCCCGAACCGCCTCGGCGACCGACAAGGCCTATCTGCTCCAGCTGGTCGTGTCCGTCAACGTGGTGGAAATTGAGTGTAGCTGAAGCGGCTCCGTTTCAGGCGACTTCGGTGGAAATCTGTTCGGGTTTTGCAGTGTTGCCCATGGCCATGAGGTCGGCCATGGGTTCGGTCTGCATGTAGCGGTTCTGGATCTGCCATTCGTCGTTGGCCTCGAGAAGGACGGCGCCGATGAGCCGGATGATGGATCCCTCGTTCGGGAAGATTCCGACGACGTCGGCACGCCGCTTCACCTCCTTGTTCAGGCGCTCCAGGGAATTCGTCGAATGGATCCGGGTCCGGTGCTGACTGGGAAAATCCATGTGCGCCAGCACGTCGGTCTCGCTGTTGTCGATGAAGGCCCCGAGCTTTGGACACTTTCCCCGAAGCTGGTCGGCGACGTGGCGCAGCGCCTGGCTGGCGCTAGCACGATCGGGCTGGGCGAAGGCTTGGCGCAGCGCGGCCGCCGCCATGCTCTGCTGCGCCTTCGGGACATACGACAGGGCGTTGCGCATCCAATGCACCCGGCAGCGCTGCCAGGAGGCGCTGAACACCCGGCGAATGGCGGCTTTCAGCCCTTCGTGAGCATCCGAGATCACGAGCTTCACGCCGGACAGGCCGCGGCGCACGAGGCTCTTGAGGAAGCTCGACCAAAACGTCTCCGCTTCCGAGGGGCCGATGTGAAGGCCGACGATCTCGCGCTTGCCGTCCGTGTTCACGGCCACGGCGATTATGGCGGCGACCGAAACGATGCGTCCACCCTCGCGCTGCTTCAGGTAGGTCGCATCCAGCCAGAGGTAGGGCCAGTCGCCAGTGAGAGGACGGTCGAGGAAGCCGCCGACGCGTTCGTCGATGTCTTTGCACAGCTTCGATACGGTGCTCTTGCCGATCCCCGACAGCCCCATGGCCTGTACCAGATCGTCGACCCGCCGGGTGGAAACGCCGCTGATCCAAGCTTCCTGAATGACGGCAACCAAGGCCTTCTCCGAGAGCTTTCTCGGCTCCAGGAACGGCGGGAAGTAGCTGCCCTGCCGAAGCTTGGGTATCCGAAGCTGCAACGAGCCGAGCCGCGTGTCGAGCGAGCGGTCGCGGTAGCCATTGCGATAAGTCGCCCGTTCCTGCGTCCGTTCGTGGCGCCCGGCGCCGATCATGCCTTCAACGTCGACCTCCATAAGGAGCTGCATCACGCTCTCGGCTATCGTTCTCAGGAAATCGCCGTCCCCGGCTTTCGCAAAAAGCTCGGCAAGCGGTAGTCTGTCCTCGGTCATCGGGTTCTCCGGTCAGGTTGAAGTCTCGCAACTCCACCTTAGCCGCCCTATCCGGTGACCGCCTCAGCCACACCTTTCAATGTCGGAATTTCCACCACGAGCGCGGACACTACCCTCCAGCTCATCGAGCAGGTCCTGTTCACCCAGCCGGGGGAGCGGGTGAACCGGCCGGACTTCGGCAGCGGCGTGCTGCAGCTGGTCTTCGCGCCGAACAGCCCGGAATTGGCCGCGACGGCCGAGTTCCTGGTCAGGGGCGCGCTGCAGCAATGGCTGGGAGACCTGATCCTGGTCGAGGACGTTTCCGTTACCTCCGATGATGCCCGCCTCAGCGTCGCGATAACCTTCATCGAGCGCCGCAGCGGCGATCGCACCACGGCGGAATTCACCCGGGAGGCGGCGCCATGATCTACGCCTGCTGTACGCCGCGTCGTCTCGAAACCGTCCGGTCCGACGGTAGTTTCAATGGCATCGACGTGCTCGAAGTCCTCGACCTCGGCGCCCCGGCCGGTACGCCCCGGCAGCGCACGCTGCTGCTGCGGCTGCTGCTGCCGGCGGCGGGGCTTGGCCGCGACAATGTGCTGATCGAGGGCGGCGAGCGGGTCGTCGGCATCGAAGTGCTCTGGGCGCATCCGGCCGACGCCATCCCACCGGCCGATCTCGGCGCGGAGGACGGGGCATTCTTCGCCGCCCTGCCAGGCGCGGCGGATACGCTCGTCGTGCGCACCGGCATCGCGGGCGACTACTCGACCTATACGCTGCGCATCGTCCGCTCGACGCTCGATCCGCGCGCGCCGGACAGTTTCGATCCGCCGCTCTCTGCCGTCGATTTCTCGTTCAAGGTCGAATGCCCCAGCGATTTCGACTGCCGCAGCGCCGACACCTGCGCGCCGGAACCGGCCGAGGAGCCGGCGATCGACTATCTGGCCAAGGACTATGCCAGCTTCCGCCGGCTGATGCTCGACCGCATGGCACTGCTGATGCCCGGCTGGCGCGACCGCACGCCCGCCGACCTCGGCGTCGCTTTGGTGGAGACGCTGGCCTATGTCGCCGACCATCTCAGCTACCAGCAGGACGCGATCGCGACCGAAGCCTATCTCGGCACCGCGCGGCGCCGCGTCTCTGTCCGCCGCCATGCCCGGCTGGTCGATTACCCGATGCACGACGGCGGCGCCGCGCGCGTGCTCGTCCAGCTCGCCGCCACACCGGCGGCAGACGACACCGACCCGGCGAACCCGATCATCGTTCCGGAACACACGATGCTGTTCACCCGCGTGCCGGGAGCGACGGACCGCATCCCGATCACCAATCCGGCCGGCGGCAAGCCGCACCCTCTCGACGTCGCATTGCGCAGCGACCCGACCGTCTACGAGACGATGCATGCCGCAACCCTCGTGAAGGCGCATGCGCACATGACGTTCTACACCTGGAGCGACGCCGAATGCTGCCTGCCGACCGGCGCGACGCGCGCGACGCTGAAGGGGCATTTCCCGCGACTTGCGCCGACCGCCCCCGGGGGGCCCGGCGACATGCTTGTCTTCGAAGAAGTGGTAGGCCCGCGCACCGGCAAACCGGAGGACGCCGATCCGGCCAAGCGCCACGCCGTCCGACTCCTTGCGGTCAAGGCCTTCCAGGACAAGACGGATCCGGGCGATCCCGACGTGCCGCTGACCGACCGGGTGACCGGGGACGAGATTACCGAACTGCTCTGGCATGCCGACGACGCCCTGCCGTTTGCGCTCTGCATTTCCTCGCACTCCGATCCCGATCTCGGCGAGGTGCCGGTGGCGGACGTCACCGTCGCGCGCGGCAACATCGTCCTCGCCGACCACGGTCGCACCATCGCGGACGAGACGCTCGGGACGGTGCCGGAGCCGCACCTCTTTCTTGTCGCCGACGAGTCCGACCAGTGCGCACGGCCGAAGCGGGTCGCCGTGCCGCCGCGCTGGCGGCCGGGCCTGTCGCTCGGGCCACTGACTCACGTCTTCCCCTATGCCGCGGACATCCCGCCGCCTTCGGCCCGCGCCGCCCTGACCTGGACCGCTGCCGAGCTTCGCCCGGCCATCACCGTCACCGAAACCTCCTCCCCCGGCAGCCCACCTTTCACGGCCGAGCGCGACCTTCTCGGCAGCGATGGCGCCGACCGGACTTTCGTCGTCGAGGTCGAGGACGACGGCCAGACCACACTGCGCTTCGGCGACGGCCGGCACGGCCTGCGGCCGCGGTCGGGCGCGCGCTTTGTTGCGACCTACCGGATCGGCCAGGGCGCCCGCGGCAATGTCGGGGCCGAGGCCATCGCCCACATCGTCAGCGACGACTTGCGCCTTGCCGCCCCGCGCAATCCCCTCCCCGCCGCCGGCGGCCTCGACCCCGAGGGCGTCGAGACGGTTCGACAGCGTGCGCCCTTCGCCTTCCGCACGCTGGAGCGCGCGGTGACGCCGGAGGACTATGCGCACCTTGCCGAGCGCGATCCGGCGATCCAGCGGGCCGCAGCGACCTTCCGCTGGACCGGCAGCTGGTACACCGCCTTCGTCACCGCCGACCGGACCGGCGGCCGCGCGGTCGACGACGGCTTCAAGGACGCAACCCGGCGGCGTCTCGATCCCTATCGCATGGCCGGCATGGACCTCGAGATCGATGCCCCGCGCTTCGTTCCGGTCGAACTCGACCTGACGGTCTGCGTGGCGCCTGACTATTTTCGCGCAAATGTCGCCGTGGCGGTGCGAAAAGCGCTGGGCACAAGCCCTGACGGCCTCTTCCACCCAGACCGCTGGACCTTCGCCCAGCCGGTCTATCTCAGCGCCATCATCGCCGTCGTGCAGGCAATCGCCGGCGTTCGGTCAGTCGAGGTCACGCGCTTCCACCGCCAGGGACGACCGGATGGCAAGCCTCTCGATATCGGCCGGCTCGACATCGGCCGGCTCGAGATCGCCCGGCTCGACAACGACCCCAACCTTCCGGAGCAAGGCGTGCTTCGCCTCACCCTTGGAGGCGGCAAATGAGCGAGATCATCGTCGGCGACGCGAGACTGCCGGCCGGCGAAGGCAGCTGCGGATGCTGTTCCGGCACCGGTGCCAGCCTCCCCACGCCACGCAGCAATGCGCCGGGCCAGCGCGCGATCGCCTATCGCGTCGGCACGCATTCGGCGTTCAAGGCCACCATGCTGGCCCGGCTCTCCGCCCGCGAGTTCAAGGCTCTCAGCGGGTTGAGGACGCGCGACGACGATGACCCGAGCATCGCGCTGCTCGACGCCTTTGCCACCACCGCCGACGTCCTCTCCTTCTATCAGGAGCGCATCGCCAACGAATCCTTCCTGTCGACGGCGACGGAGGCCTTCTCGGTCGCCGCCCTCGCGCGGCTGATCGGCTACCGTCTCAATCCCGGCGTCGCCGCCTCGGTCGACCTCGCCTTCACCATGGAGCCGGCGCCCGGCGCGCCGGAAATGGCGGTCGCGGTCACGACGATCCCCGCGGGCACCAAGGTGCAGAGCGTGCCGGGTCCCGGCGAGCGTTCGCAGACCTATGAGACCCTCGAGGACATCGAGGGCCGCGTTGCATGGAACGCCCTGAAACCCCAGCAGATGGTCACCCATCGCCTGCGCCGCGACGACCGGATTGCCTTCCTCAAGGGGGCAGCGGTGCGGATCGCCGTCGGGGACGTGGTGCTCCTCGTCGGCCCGGAGCGTATCGCGGCGCCGGGCGACGAGCATTGGGACCTGCGCATCGTCGTGTCGGTCGAGCGGGATGTCGAGGCCGACCGGACGACGATCACCTTCGACCGCGGCCTCGGTGTCTGGGTGCCCGACAGCCCGCCCTCGATCGATCCGACGCTCTATGTGATGCGGCGACATGCAGCCCTCTTCGGCCACAACGCGCTGCATCCTTCGGTGCTTCACCCCGACGTCGCGGCCAATGTCGTGGGGATCGGCAAAAAAGGCGACTGGGACTTCAAGATCGAGGACGAGACGATCTACCTCGATGCGCCCGTCCCCGGCGTCGTGCCGGGCAGCTGGGTCGTTCTCACCCGCGCCGCCTACACCGAGCTCTACCGGGTGGTCGCCGTCGCGGAGACCGGAAAGTCGGGCTACCTGATGTCGGGCCGGACAAGCGCCCTGGTTCTCGACACGGATGAGAACCTGACGAAATTCGACGGCGCCGACTATCGCCGCACCGCCGTTCTCACCGAAAACGAGAGCCTCGACCTTGCCCGTGCGCCGATCGTCGAGCCGGTCTGGGGCGACGACATCGTACTGGATGGCCCGGTGGAGGGGCTTTCCCCCGGCCGGAGACTGGTCGTGCGCGGCCGGGCGCCCCGGGTCCGCGCCGATGGCGCCCTCGCGCTCGTCGACGCGCAAGGCGACGAGTTCAAGCCCGGTGATGGCGAGCGCCTCAGCGTCGTCGGGCCGCCGGTCGAGGTTTCCCCCGGCCTGCTGCGTTGGCGCCTGCGCACCTCGGAGGGTCGCGAGGGCACGCTCGACCGCGCCGTGAATGCGGCGCCGCTGCGTTTCGTCGCCGCCGGCCGGGACGACCCGGTGATTGCCGAAGTCGCCATCCTCGGCTCCCTCGACGCCACCGACCCGATCCACGGCCGCCTGATCCTGGAACGGTCGCTGATCCATGCCTATGACCGCGGCTCGGCTGAAGTCCTCGCCAATGTGGCCCCGGCCAGCCATGGCGAGAGCGTCACCGACATTCTCGGCAATGGCGATGCCAGCCGCCCGAACCAGCGCTTCGCCCTGCGCCAGGGCCCGCTGACGCATGTGCGCTCCCCGGCGGGCGGCAGCGCGTCGACGCTGACGGTCCGGGTCAGCGACGTCGCCTGGACGGAAGTGCCGGACCTTTTGGGAAGCGGCCCCCGCGACCGGGTCTACACCACGCGGCTGGAGGACGACGGGACGACGGTCGTCGCCTTCGGCGATGGCGTCACCGGCGCCCGGCCGCCGACCAGCCGCGACAGCATCGTTGCCTCCTACCGCAAGGGGATCGGCCTGGGCGGGCTCGCGACCGCCGGCCAGATCACCCTCCTGGCGGCGCGCCCGCTCGGCGTGAAATCGGTGACGAACCCGCTGGCGGCAGAAGGCGCGCAGGATCCCGAGCGCGTCGAGGACACCCGCCGGAACGCGCCGACCAGCGTGCTGACGCTCGGCCGAGCGGTCTCGCTCACCGACTACGAGGACTACGCCCGCACCTATCCCGGCGTCGGCAAGGCGAGAGCAGACCTCCTGTGGCGCGCCGGCGGCCGGCGCATCGTCATCACCGTCGCCGGCCCCGACGGGCGTGCGGTCCAGGCCGGCGGCGACCTGACCCTCGGTCTGCTCCGGGCCGTGCGCCGTCACGGTGATCCCAACGTCGCGGTCGAGGTCGTGCCCTATCGGCCCGTCGCGGCGCGGGCTCGGATCCGGGTCAAAATCGCCAGCGACCGCCGGCCGGACGACGTGCTGCCCGCCGTCGCGGCGGCGCTGCAGGAGGCCTTCGGCTTCGCGCGCCGCTTTGCGCAGCCGCTGTTTCTCAGCGAGGTGATCAGCGTCGCCAGCGCGGTGCCGGGGGTCGTCGCCGTCAACGTCACCGCGCTCTACCGATCCGTGCCGCCGCTCGAGACGCCGGTGCGGCAGGCCAGCCTTCCCGCCGCGTCCGCCGAGATACTCGATGGCGTCGCGGTCGGCGCGGAACACCTGACGCTGTCGGCCCTCGAGGAACTGGAGGCGATGCCGTGAGCTTCGACGCGAAAACCCTCTACGAACTGCTGCCGGCCATCTACCGCCTGCGCGATGCCGGCGAGGGATATCCGCTGCGCGACCTCGTCGCCGTGCTGGCCGAGACGGCTGCGATCCTGGAGGAGGACCTCGAGCAGCTCTACGACGACCAGTTCATCGAGACCTGCGCCGACTGGGCCGCGCCCTATATCGGAAGCCTCGTCGGCTACCGCACGCTGCATGGCGTCGTACCGCGCATTTCCAGCCCGCGGGCGGAGGTGGCCAACGTCGTCGCCTTCCGCCGCCGCAAGGGCACCGCCTCGATGCTGGAGGAACTCGCCAACGACGTCACCGGCTGGCGCGCCCGCAGCGTCGAGTTCTTCGAACGCCTGGCGACGACGCAGTATCTCGACCACCTCCGGCCCGGGAGCGCCTACACCGCTGATCTGCGCGACTGGGAGGCGCTCGAGCGCGCCGGCTCGGCCTTCGACCGGCAGCAGCACACGGTCGACCTGCGCAAGGTCGGTTCCGGCGGGCGCTACGGCATCGGTAATGTCGGCCTTTTCCTCTGGCGGCTGGCGGCCCGTCCGATCGAGCGCGCGACGGCGGCACGGGTCGATGCACGTCGCTTCCTCTGCCATCCGCTCGGCATCGACGCGCCGCTCTTCACCAATCCGGAGCCGGAAGGCGCGATCACCGAACTCGCGACGCCGCTGCAGGTGCCGGCGCCGATCAGCCGCCGCGTTCTCGCGGAAAACCTTGCCGCCTATTACGGCCGCGGGCGCAGCATTCTCGTGGAGACGCGGGAAGCGCCCGGGCAGCCCCTCGTCGCCGTACCGCTGGGCGACGTGACGGTGTGCGACCTTTCCGACCGTGGCCCGGGAATGTGGGCGACGGCGCCTCAGGAAAAGCCCGTGGCAATCGATCCCGTGCGCGGCCGCCTGCTCTTCCGCAATGCCCGGCCGGCCGGCAGCGAGGTTCGGGTCAGCATCTGCCATGGCGCCGTGGCCGATATCGGCGGCGGCAGCTACGATCGGCCGGACGCCTTCCTCGGCTCGAACCTGCCGGTCGTGCGGGTTTCGGAGGATGCAGGCGACAAGGCGACGATCCAGGACGCCGTCGCCGCCCTGCCGAACGGCGGCATTGTCGAGATCGGGGACAGCCGCACCTGTGCTGGCCCGAACGCCCTGACGATTCCCACGGGTGCGACGATGGTCCTCAGGGCCGATGCCGGCA
The DNA here is from genome assembly GCF_019973775.1 of Aureimonas sp. SA4125. Taxonomy (NCBI): domain Bacteria; kingdom Pseudomonadati; phylum Pseudomonadota; class Alphaproteobacteria; order Hyphomicrobiales; family Aurantimonadaceae; genus Aureimonas; species Aureimonas sp. SA4125. The sequence continues at coordinate 2,475,253 of NZ_AP025032.1, forward strand.
TGGCGCCGACCGTCATGCTGCCGGCGCCGCTCGCCGTCGCAGTCGGCGGACCGGATGCCACCCTCGTCATCGAAGGAATCGTGATGGCCGGGCATCCGATCACCCTCGGCGCCACCGCCGCAGGCCTGCGCCGGCTCGTCATCCGGCATGCGACGCTCGTCCCCGGCCTCGCACTGGACATCGACGCCGCTCCGCAATCCACCGGCCCCAGCCTCGTCGCCGATCTGGTCGATGCCGAGATCATCATCGAAAGCAGCATCGTCGGCGGCCTCAGGGTTTCGCCGGCGACGACGGCGATCACCAACAGCATCCTCGACGCGACGGCACCCGGCGAGATTGCCTTTGCCGGCGCGGTGTCGGGGGCCGGCGGGCCACTGTCGCTGGAAGCTGTCACCGCCGTCGGCCGCGTCGATGCCGCCGAGCTCAATGCCTCGAACACGCTCTTCGTCGCCACGGCCGAGGCCGGTAAGCCGCCGATCCGCGCGGAACGCATCCAGACAGGCTGCGTGCGCTTCTCCTATGTCGTTCCCGGCTCTGTGACGCCGAGGCGCTATCGCTGCCAGCCGGAATTCGAAAGCGCCGCCGAGATCGAGCGGCGGGAAAAGGCGACCGGCACGATGCTTGGCGAGGCCGAGAAATCGGCGATACGCGCGGCGGTGCGAGCCCGGCTCGTCCCGAGCTTCACCTCGATGCGTCACGGCCGGCCGGCCTATCTGCAGCTCCGGCGGCAGGCGCCGCCGCAACTCACCGCCGGCGCCGACGACGAAGCCGAAATGGGCGCCTATCACAGCCTGTACATGCCGCAGCGAAGAACCAACCTCGACGTGCGGCTCGACGAGTATCTGCGTTTCGGTCTCGCGGCCGGCGTCTTCTACGAGACCTGAAGGAGGATTCGATGAGCGGGGACTTCAGTCGGCACACATTCGACGCCCGCCGGCACTTCAACGCCGTCCACATGCAGCAAGGACGCGTCGCGCTCGATTCCGACTGGAACGAGCAGGTGGCGATCGCCGACCGTCGCCGCCGCGCCGAAATGGTGGATACGCTCGGCCGCCTGGCCCTTCCCCGCGAAACCCCCGACGGATTTCGCATTCGCCTCGCCAGTCTGCCCGGCGGCGGCCGCACGCTGTCGATCGGCCGTGGCCGGCTCTATGTCGACGGACTTCTGGCCGAGAACCACGGCGCCGCACCATTCGCCTTCGACCGCGGTGTCGAACGTCCGGACGGTCGCGGCACGATCGGCGTGCTGGCCGAGCCGATGGGGTCGGGGCCCGTCGACTATTTCGCCCAGCCGCACTGGCCGGCGCCCGACGCGCTGCCCACGACGCCCGGCCCGCATCTCGTCTACCTCGATGTCTGGGAACGCGAGGTCACGCACATCGAGCAGCCGGATCTCCTGGAAAAGGCGCTGGGGGGCGTCGACACCACGACGCGGACCGAAATCGTCTGGCAAGTGCGCGTGCTGGCGAATGTCGGCGCCGGCGCGACCTGCGCCACGCCGCTCGATGCCTTGCCGGGCTGGACCTCCCTCACCCGCGCCTCAGCCGGCCGGCTCACCACCGAGCTCAATCCGGCCAGTCTTCCGAGCGACCCGTGCCTCGTCCCGACCGCCGGCGGCTATCGCGGGCTCGAGAACCAGCTCTACCGGATCGAGATCCATCATGGCGGCGCCCCGGGTACCGCGACCTTCAAATGGTCGCGCGACAACGGCACGGTCGCGACGACGGTTGAGGAGGTCGTCACCCCGTCCATCGTCGCCGTCGCCAGCATCGGACGGGACAGCATCCTCGGCTTTGCCGCAGGGCAATGGATCGAGCTCACCGACGACCGGCGGGAGTTCGCGCGGCAGCCCGGCGCCATGCTGAAGATCGCCTCCGTCGACGATGAGAACCGGCGCATCACCTTCGCATCCCCGGTTCCGGCCGATCTCCTGCCGACCGGCGTCGGCGCCGACAAGCTCGCGATCCGGCGCACCCGGATTCGGCGGTGGGACCAATCCGGCGTCGTGCGCAACGCGGCGGGGACCATGGTCACGGATCTCGATGCGGCCGGCAGTAGCGGGACGATCGCCGTGCCGGCTGGCGGCATCCGGATCGAGCTCGAACAGGGCATCCGGATCGGCTTCGACCTCGCGGCCGCCGGCGGCGTCTTTCGACACGGCGATTCCTGGGGATTTGCGGCCCGCAGCATCGACGCGTCGATCGAAGTCCTGACCGCCGCGCCGCCGCGGGGGCTCCACCATCACTATGCGCCGCTGGCGCTCGTCACCTTCCCGGACGGCGTACGCGACCAGCGCCGCGCCTTCGCGCCGCTCGCCGGCGCGATCAGCGTCTGCGACGTGCTGAGGCCCGACATCGACGGCCGCCTTCGTCCCCTGGTTCCGGCGGCGGAAATCCCGGTCGACCTCCTGTCGAGCGGCCTCGGCGTGCTCCTGAAGCAAACACTCGATTCCGATACCGTCAATGGCGGATCGGTCTACGTCACCGCCGAGATCCCCTATCACCTGCAGCCGCCCTATGCCGGTGCCGGGGCCGGTGCGATCGTCGGCTATCAGCCCATCGTCCTGCCGGCCGACGTCGAGTCCGAGGCGCCCGGCATGGTGGTCTGGCGGCCCTTCGGACAGACGGTGTCGTTCCTGTCGAATATTCTCCAGCAGGAAGTGCCGCGGATCGGCAATGCGACCTTCGACAACGAGTTCGACGTCATCAATCTCGACAAGCGACCGTCGAGCTGGGCCATCGCGCCGGGAAACGTCGTCGTCCAGACCAATGCGACCGCCGGCACCCGCGCGTCGACCGTGGCCACGCCGCCCGCCCCGACCATGGCGATCCACCGCCACAAACTGCGCGACGGGCCGATGCTGATCGATCTCACCGTCGACACCCCGCTCAATGGCAGCGTCGGTCTGGTCTACAACTATCTCGCGCCGACGGATTTCTGCCTGTTCATCGCCAGCGAGGTCTTCGTGCCCGTCGGCTTCAGCGGTGCCATCGCCTCGCTCGTTCTGTCGCATATCCAGATCAAGGGCGGCGCGCTGGTACAGGCGGCATCCAGGGATATCACCATGGTCTCGGGGTTGAGTGACCCGCGTCGGATCCTGCTGGCCGTCAAGACGACCAGGGACAGGCTCCAGTTTGGTTATCGCGCCGAATACAGCAGCAGTAACGCGAGCAGTGTCGCCCTGGACTTTCCGGTGCTCGGACCGCTCATCCCCGGGAGCCGCGTCGGCGTGATGACGATCGGGACCGGGACCGCCCGTTTCAGCCGCCTCGCCATTTCCTATGCCGACGAGCGCACGATGAACCTGATCCCGGCGGGGCTCGCGTCCCGGCTGCTCGGGCGGCTCGTGGTCAAGCGCCAGCTGTTGTCCGAGGTGCAGCCGCCGGGCATCGTCGCGCCGCGCGTGCCGGAGGCCGATTTCGAAACCTGGTTCTGGCTGACGCCGCCGGCTGGCGCCTATTATGGCTACCGAAGCGGTACGGCATCGCCCTTCCTCGGCATCGGCGCGGGCCTGCTGATCGCCGCGGGAGCCAACCTGTGAGGGCGGTCTGGTCGCTGTGGACGAAGCCGCTGCATGCCAGCCAGCACACGGGGTGGCCGACGCCCCAGCACCACCTGCTCAGCTGGATCCTCTCGGTCTGCACCGCCCGGCAGCACTTCGTCGAGACGCATCTCGTCACCGACAGCGCGGGCGCAGACCTTCTCGTCGACACGCTCGCTCTGCCCTTTGACAGCGTCGATCTGTCGCTCGATGCGCTCGGCGAGCACGACCCGGACTGGTGGTCGCTCGGCAAGCTCTATGCCTACCGCGCGCAACACACGCCGTTCGTCCATATCGACAGCGACGTGTTCCTGTGGAAGCCGCTGCCGCCGGAGCTTCTGGCCGCGGACATCTTCGCCCAGAGTCCCGAAACGGCGCCCTATGGCAGATCCTATTACCGGCCCGAGTCGATCGAGAACGACATCCGCCGCCATGGCGGCTTCATGCCGCCGGAATTCGCGTCGCACCTGCCGCTCGGCGGCGAAATCCGGGCCGCGAACTGCGGCATTCTCGGGGGGATGCGCACGGACTTCATCCGCCATTATGCCGATGCGGCGATCCAGCTGGTCGAGCATCCCGACAATGCGTCGGCCTGGGCCACCCGTCCGCGGCGAGACCAGGACTGCGTGACGGTCGAGCAATTGACCCTGACCGCCTGCGAAGCCTGGCACAGCGACCGGGACTCCTCGCCCTTCCGCGACGTCCGCCTCGCCTACCTGTTCTGGAGCGAGGCAGCGGCGTTCAGCGAGGCCGAAGCACGCGGCTACACCCATCTCGTCGCCGGCGCCAAGCGGGAACCACAGGCTCTCGCCGCGCTCGAGCAGATCGTCGCCCGCGAGCATCCCGACCGCTACCGCCGCGTCCTCGCCCTGTGCCCATCCACGTAACAGGAAATCAAATAACTTAATATAATTCAATGTCTTGTATCTTGTTTTTAAGACAAGAGTTCAAAAACTGGCCAGGCGAATCGTCTGGAGCGACATGATGGAAACCAGGGAGGCGAAGCGCGTCCTTCAAAAGCTTCATGTCGGGGGGCTTCGGGAATCGCAAGAGTCCGTTAGTTTGGTGCCGCGGGCCGGCGGCCCATGCCCCGCCTGAGGCGAACCAGCCCATCGACTTCGCATCGATACCCAGAAAGAGCCATACGATGTACGCCCTCACCATCGCCAACAAGAACTACTCCTCCTGGTCGCTCCGTCCCTGGGTGCTGATGCGCACGCTCGGCATCGACTTCGAGGAGCGGATGCGCCCCTTCGCCGATGGACCGGATGCACCGCCGCGGGATTTTTCGCCGACCGGCAAGGTGCCCTGCCTAGAGGATGCGGGTCTCGTCGTCTGGGACTCGCTCGCCATCATCGAATATCTCGCCGAGCGCCATGATGGGGTCTGGCCATCATCGGCGACGGCCCGGGCCTTTGCGCGCTGCGCGGCCGCGGAGATGCATTCGGGCTTCCAGGCGTTGCGGAACGAGTGCTCGATGAGCGTCGGGCAGACCGTCGCCCTGTCGCAGAGGTCTCCGGCCCTGTCGGCCGACCTGCGGCGCATAGCGTCGCTGTGGAACGAGGGCCTGACACGGTTCGGCGGCCCATTTCTCGCCGGCCAGGATTTCTGTGCGGTCGACGCCTTCTTCGCGCCGGTCGCCTTCCGCATCCGCACCTTTGGCCTGGAACTGGACGGTCCGGCCGCCGACTATGCCACGCGCCTCCTTGCCCTACCCGCCATGCAGGAATGGGAAAAGGCGGCCCTGGCGGAGACCTGGCGCGACTCGAGCCACGAGGCCGAAGTCCTCGCCGCGGGAACAGTGTTGGAGGACCGGCGCGCCGTCGCCTGACGGCGGCGCGAAGCCGTCAGGCGACGGCCGTATCGCTCACCCGGGTGCGGCCCCGAACCACCAGGCCGCAAGGCCGAGAAAGGCGAAGAAGCCGACGACGTCCGTGACCGTCGTCACGAAGGTGCCGGAAGCCAGCGCCGGATCGGCGCCGACGCGGTCGAGCAGAAGCGGGATCAGGATGCCGGCGAGCGCGGCCGCGACCATGTTGATGATCAAGGCGATGCCGATCACCTCGCCAAGCCCGCGGCTCTGGAACCAGAGCCCCGCGACGACGCCGATGATCACGGCGAAGGCGATGCCGTTGACGAGCCCGACGAGCAGTTCCCTGCGGATGACGCGGCCGGCATTGTAGATGTCGATGTCACGCGTCGCGAGCGCACGCACCGCCACCGTCATCGTCTGCGTGCCGGCATTGCCGCCCATCGAGGCGACGATCGGCATCAGCACGGCGAGCGCCACCATCTGCTCGATCGTCGCATCGAACAGGCCGATGACCAGGGAAGCGAGAATCGCCGTCACCAGATTGATGAACAGCCACAGGAAGCGCGAGCGCACGGTCGTCGCGACGGTGTCGGAAAGCTCCTCGTCACCGACGCCGCCGAGGCGCAGGAGATCCTCTTCCGCCTCCTGCTGGATCACGTCGACGACGTCATCGATCGTCAAGACGCCAACGAGGCGCTCCGTCGCGTCGACCACGGCGGCCGAGAGCAGATCGTACTGCTCGAAGATCTGCGCCGCCTCTTCCTGGTCCATGTCTGCGGGAATGGCGTGGCGCGTCTCATGCATGATCTCTTCGATCGTCGCCGGACGGCGCATGCGCAGGATCCGGTCCAGATCGACCGCGCCGAGCAGCTTGAACGAGGGATCGACGACGAAGATCTGCGAGAAATTGTCGGGAAGTCCGGCTTCGTCCCGGAGATAGTCGATGGTCTGGCCGACGGTCCAGTAGGGTGGCACCGCGACGAATTCGGTCTGCATGCGCCGGCCGGCCGATTCGTCCGGATATTCCAGCGCCCGGCGCAGCCGGATGCGCTCGCGGAACGGCAACTGGGCGAGGATCTCCTTGCGGTCCTCCTCTTCGAGATCCTCGAGGATGTAGACGGCATCATCGGAATCGAGCGCCCGAACCGCCTCGGCGATCTGCGCGTTCGGCATCGCGTCGACGATCTGGAGCCGGATCGCCTCGTCCACCTCGGTGAGCGCGGCATAATCGAAATCGTCGCCCATCAGCCGCACCAGCGACTGGCGATCGTCCGGGCTCAGATGTTCCAGAAGGTCGCCGAGCTCGGATTCGTGGAGATCGCCGACGTCCTGCTTCAGTTGGAGAGCATCGTCAGCGGCGATCGCCTCCGTGACCCTATGGAGATAGCCGGCATCGAAGTCGCCGTCGGCGTCGTAGATCTCGACACGCTCTGCCGCTTCGGGAGCGGCGGCGGGGTCGAGAACGTCGCTGTCGGGCCCTCGATCAGCCATGCTCGCCCCTCTTCCTTCGCGGTGAATCACCCGCGAGGTCTAGTGCATCGGCGCGAGGATGGGAAACCGCAGTTTTTGCAGAATCGAGCCGCACGTCGCGCGCACGGCCACCACCGACAGGGTTGGCCTCTCCGAACCCACCGCGACGGTCATTAGAACGCGAGCGCGGCCGTAACGGCCTGATGACGGAATCCCAGTTCCAGAGTAGTCAGGTCCGTCGGATCGGGCTTCCGACCTATCGCCACAGCCCTGGATCTCACTCCATGAACCGCGTCATCGCTCTCGCCATCCCGCTCGCCCTTCTCGCGTCTTCGGCCCTGGCCAAGGACGTCGCCTTCAAATTGTCGAACGCCACGAGTTCGGCCGTCACCGAATTCTATCTGTCGCTCCCTGGCGACGACGAGTGGGGCGAGAACCTCGTCGTCGAGGCGATCCCGGCCGGTGGCAGCGCCCCGGCCCAGATCACCGACACGGACACCTGCATCTTCGACGTGAAGACGGTCTTCGCGGACGGCACCGACACCGAGGACCGCGAATACGACCTCTGCGCCAATTCGAACTACAAGATCGAAGAAGAATAGACCCGACACAATCACCGGCAGAAACGAACAGGCCCGGACTTTTCCGTCGGGCCTGTTTTCGTTCGGGGGGTCTGCATCAGGCCCTGTGCCCACCCGAACCGATCGGACGCAGGCGCTCTCAAGCCCGGATGCCTGTCAGCGAATGAGCGACCCCAGCGTTCCCGGCGCGCCACCGGTATTCCCGGTGCGGCACCGGATGAAAGCGCGCTCCCCTTCGGCTTCGCCGAGGGCCCGAGCGAAGCCGGACCCGCTGTGCGAATCTCGATGCTGCTCGAAGCGATCCGCAGCGGACTGGAGGGCGAACTGCCGGCAAAATTCCTCCGAGCCCGGCGTCTCCCGATTCGCCGAAATGCTGGCGCCAGCGAAGGGTGTGTGGGGAACGCGCGGGGTATCGCCGGACGGGGCAACGCAGCCCCCAAGGGCCAACAGAGCCAGCGCGCTTGCTGCCAATTTCATCTCGACTCTCCGGATTTGTCTTGCGGGCTTAATCGCAGGGGCGGGCTCTGGTTCCGAAGCCCTTGATCCACCGTGGCTCAAGCCGATACGCCGGTGCATCGCAAGCACGAAGACCGGCAACGCCGCCATGACGCCGAAGATGTCATTCCGCTGATGGTGGTCCCGGCCGGTAGCGCCGGGATAACGGCAGTTTCCAGCAAGGCTGAAAACTGGTGCGGTCGAGAAGACTCGAACTTCCACGGGTTGCCCCACAGCGACCTCAACGCTGCGCGTCTACCAATTCCGCCACGACCGCACGCCGTGTTCACCGATCCCTGAAGACCGGCTGCGGGCATGTAACAAACGATCCCGGCCGGCACAAGCGATTTGGCGAAACGGGGCGGAAAATCGTCACGAGGCTCGAAGCGCTGGCACCGGGGACCGGGGATTGCTACATCGGAGAGATGATGTCTCCCCTGCCCGAGCCTGCCGAAACTCCTGTCTCGCCGCGCCTTGCCGTGTCGCAGGAGCGATTCCTGGCCTCCACCGGGTCGCCGGCGGTGGAATGGACGATCTGGCCCGGCCTGACCCCCTATGCGGACGCCGTGGCCTTTATGGACGAGCGCGTCGCGGGAATCGCGGAGGGGATCGCGCCCGAGACGATTCTCCTGCTCGAGCATCCCGCGCTCTACACCGCGGGCACGCGCGCCGATGCCGCCGACCTCGTCGATCCCGATCGGTTTCCCGTCCACGCCAGCGGGCGCGGCGGCGAATACACCTATCACGGGCCCGGCCAGCGGGTCGCCTATGTCATGCTCGACCTGAAGCGGCGACGGCCCGACGTGCGGGCCTTCGTCTCGGCGCTGGAGCACTGGATCATCGCGACGCTCGGCGATTTCCAGGTGCGCGGCGAACGGCGGGAGGACCGCGTCGGCGTCTGGGTGCGCCGGCCCGAAAGGCCTTGCGCGCCCGACGGGTCGATGGCCGAGGACAAGATCGCCGCGATCGGCATCCGCCTGCGCAAATGGGTGACGTTCCACGGCATCAGCCTCAACGTCGATCCCGATCTCGGGCATTTTTCGGGGATCGTCCCCTGCGGCGTCAGCGATCACGGCGTCACCAGCCTCGTCGACCTCGGCTTGCCCGTCTCGATGGCGGAAGTCGACGGGGCCCTGCGCCGGCAGTTCGAGCGGGTTTTTGGCCCGACTCGCCCTTCGTCGGAGATCGACGAGGACCGCTGAGCCGCGGCGCCGTATCACGCCGTCGGCAGCACGTGAAATTCGGCGTCGGCGCCAGCGTCGGCGTCCGTCACGTCGAGGGATGCGATCCGCGCCCCAGGAGGGCCGCGCCAGACGCGCCGAAGCATTTCGTCGACCTCATCCGGCGCGCCGCTGAAGACAGCCTCGACGCCGCCGTCTCGGCGGTTGCGCACCCAGCCGGCAAGGCCGAGGCTCATCGCCTCGGTCTGGCACCAGGCGCGATAGCCGACGCCCTGGACGCGCCCGGAAATCATCACTCTGACAGCCTTCGTCATCCCGTCCCCCGATTGGCCGCGTCGCCTGTCGCAGTTCCTCCGGCGGAACGGCGCAAGTCGACTATTCGAACGCCATGATCACCGCATCGACTGCCAGACTGTCGCCCGGAACGGCGTCGATCCGTTCGACGACGAGGTCGCGCTCGGCCCTGAGCACGTTCTCCATTTTCATCGCCTCGACCACGGCCAGTGTCTCGCCGGCCTTCACCGCCTGTCCGACGACGACCGCGATCGAGACGACAAGGCCGGGCATGGGGCAGAGCAACAGACGGGAGGTGTCGGGAGGAACGCGCTCGATCATCAGTCGGTCGAGCGCGGCGATGGCCGGCGACATCACCCGTGCCTCGAACCAAAGGCCATCCAGAAACAGCGCGAAGCCGGACGGACGCTGGCGCAGCTGCACGAAGACGTCCTCGCCGTCGATCGTCCCGGAAAAACTCGCCTCGCCCGCGCGGTAGCCGCTCGCGACGACGGCAGCCTGCCCGCCGACTTCGAGCGTCAGCCTGCCGCTTCCCGCATCGAAGCTTGCGACCGCGACGGGAATGTAGGCGCCGTCGATCTTCGCTTCCCAGGCGCCGGCGATGTTGCCGCCGTGCGGGCGGAGCCGGTCGATATGGCGGTCGAGCCTCCGGTGGCGGGCGATCTCGACGATCGTGGCGATCAGCGCGGCCCGCTGCTGCAGAGCCTCACTCGCCGTCGGCCGCTCGAAGCCGTCCGGAAACTCCTCGGCAATGAAGGCGGTGGACAGGCGTCCCTCCTGCCAGCGCGGATGGCGCATCAGGGCGGCAAGGAACGGAATGTTGTGCTCGATGCCGTCGATCTCGAATCGCGACAGTGCCGCGCTCATCGCCGAGATCGCCTCGGCGCGCGTCGCCGCATGGGTACAGAGTTTCGCGATCATCGGATCGTAGAACATCGAGATTTCCGATCCCTCGGTCACGCCGGTGTCGTTGCGCACCGTGGCACTGCCGAGGTGTCCTTCCGCCGGCGGACGGTAGCGCGTGAGCCGGCCGATCGACGGCAGGAAGGAGCGGAACGGATCCTCCGCATAGATGCGGCTTTCCACCGCCCAGCCGTCGAGGGTGACGTCGGCCTGCGCGATGTCGAGAGTCTCGCCGGCAGCGATGCGCAGCATCTGCTCGACGAGGTCGACGCCGGTGACCAGTTCGGTGACGGGATGCTCGACCTGCAGCCGCGTGTTCATTTCGAGGAAGTAGAAATTGCGCGCCGCGTCGACGATGAACTCGACGGTGCCGGCGCTCTGGTAGTCCACCGCCCTGGCCAGGGCGACCGCCTGCGCACCCATCGCAGCACGGGTCTCGGCGTCGAGAAAGGGCGATGGCGCCTCCTCCACGACCTTCTGGTTACGCCGCTGGATCGAGCATTCGCGCTCGCCGAGATGGATGGCGTTGCCGTGGGCGTCGGCGAGGACCTGGATCTCGATATGGCGGGGATCGACGATGAATTTCTCGACAAACAAGCGGTCGTCGCCGAAGGAGGATTTCGCCTCGGACCGGGCGCGCTCGAAGCCGTCCCGGCATTCGGCCTCGCTATGGGCGATGCGCATGCCCTTGCCGCCGCCGCCGGCAGACGCCTTGATCATCACGGGATAGCCGATGCCGGCGGCGATCCGTACCGCCTCGTCGGCGTCAGCGATGATGCCGAGATGGCCCGGGACGATGCTGACGCCGGCGGCCTTGGCGAAGAGCTTGGATTCGATCTTGTCGCCCATCGCCCGGATCGCGCGCGGCTTCGGACCGATGAAGACGATGCCCTCGGCTTCCAGCATCTCGCAGAAGCTGGCGCGCTCGGACAGGAAGCCGTAGCCGGGATGCACGGCCTCCGCTCCCGTCTGCCGGCAGGCCTCCAGGATTTTCTCCGGGACGAGATAGCTTTCGGAAGCGGCCGAAGGCCCGATCGCCACGGCCTCGTCCGCCATCTCGACATGCACGGCACCCCGGTCCGCCTCGGAATACACCGCGACCGTCGCGATCCCCATCCGACGCGCCGTCCTGATGACGCGGCAGGCAATCTCGCCGCGATTGGCGATCAGGATCTTCTGAAACATCTGGCGTCCCCCCGGCGCTTCTTTGGTTCCTGTCTTGGCGCGGGTCGAACCGTCCCGCAAGCGCGACGAAAGACGGGCTCCCTCGGCAACGCTGCCGATGGTCGCGCGCTGTCACGCCGACCGACCCACATTTCGTCATGACGACAGCTCATCTGGAACGTCATCTTTCGCATATAAGCGTCTGCAATCATTGTATCGAGACGGCCATCAACCCCGCTCCGGCGACAGGGACGATCGACGCGCTGCCAGCCGGTTCTCTCGCCAGGCGATGTAGACGCCCGAAGCGACGATGATGGCGATGCCGATCCCTTTGCCGGCATCCGGCATGTCGCCGAAGAGGAGGAAGCCGAGGATCGTCGCTGAGACAATCTCGAAATAGCCGAAGGGCGCGAGCAGCGACGCGGGCGCCAGTCGGTAGGCCTGGATGAAGAGAAGATGGGCAACCGTGGCGAACAGGCCGGTCGTCAGGAGTAGGCCCCAGACTGCGGCGCCCCGCGGCACTTCGAGGCCGAGTTCCGCAATGCCGGCCTGGGTACCGACGAGGCAGATCACCAGCATCGACACCGATCCGCCGATCCCGGCATAGAAGTGCATCGCGAGCGGCGACGTCCTGCCGGAAAGATGGCGCGACAGGACGAGGTAGAGCGCGACCAGGGCCGCCGTCATCAGCGGCAGCGTCGCCACCAGCCCGAGCGCGACGAAATTCGGCCGGATGACGATGACGGCGCCGAGAAAGCCGACGAACACCGCCGTCAGTCGTCGCCAGCCCACCGTCTCCTTCAGCAGGACCGCGGAAAGCAGCGTCACGATCATCGGCTCGACGAAGAAGATCGCCGTTGCATCGGCCAGCGGCATGTTCTTCAGCGCCAGGAAGAACAGGAAACTTGCGACGCCGAGGGCAACGCCGCGAAAGAGGTTGAGGCCGACATTCTGAATCCGGAGGCTCTGCCAGCCCTCTCGCCCGATCAAGAAAGGGAAAACCATCAGGCTTTGGAGGACGAAACGCAGAAGCGCGATCTCGCCGGCCGGCATCGCGTGTCGCTCGCCGAGCATCTTGGCGGCGGCATCGAGCCCGGGAACGAGCAGCGCCCCGAGGATCATCAGCATGATGCCGCGCGGGATATCGTCACGGGCATGAAGGGAAGCGGTCGTGTCCGGCATGCGCGAACCATGGCAGATCGGCCCATCCGCCGCTATGAGTGCTGCGAACTTCAGGAGAACGCCGTGACGACGCTGTACATCGACGCCGACGCCTGCCCGGTGAAGGACGAGGCTCTCGAAATCGCCGATCGGCACCAGGTGGCTTGCGTCTTCGTGTCGAACGGCGGCATGCGGCCCTCGCGCTATCCCGGTGCACGCATGGTGACCGTCGCCGATGGCGCGGACGCGGCCGACGACTGGATCGTCGAGGCGCTGCTCGCCGGCGACATCGTGGTGACCTCGGACATCCCGCTTGCCGCACGGGCGCTCGACAAGGGCGCGAAAGTCGTCAACTCGAACGGCCGCGACTTCACACCGGAATCGATCGGCACGGCGCTGTCGATGCGCGCCTTTCAGCAGCACCTGCGCGAGACCGGCGAGAGCAAGGGCTACAACAAGAGTTTTGCCGCCGCCGACCGCTCGAGATTCCGGCAGAGCCTGGAGCGCATCCTGCGGTCGCTGCGATAGACCGGCCACGCGCCTGACATCGTCGCAACGCTGCGACCGGCAGCCGGCCAGTTCGGTGGAGCCTGCCCGGAAGACCGGCCATGATGCCTGGGACCGCAAAGGTTACATGGCATTCCCGCACAAAAACGTCAGAGCTTTCAGCGGCCTTCGCTCGCGATACGGCTTGACCCGCTCTCGCCCGACGCGCCAATGATCAGCACCTTCCGCTGCGTTCACAGAGCAGTCGGGACGGCGGTTTCAGAGGGGGAGACGAAGACCGATGGCCGGCGTTAAAACCAACAAGGGTCCGCTGATCTACCGGCAGAAGCTCGCCACGCGCATCACGCACTGGCTGTGGGTGATCTGCCTTTTCTTCCTGCTCCTGTCCGGCCTGCAGATCTTCATGGCGCGTCCGGATCTCTATATCGGCAAGCAGTCCGGCTTTGCCTTCGACAATTCCTTCTTCACGATCGGCGCTGCCTTCGAAGGCTCCGCGATGCGCGGCTTTACGGAAATCTTCGGCTACCGCTTCGACACCACCGGATGGCTCGGCGCGATCTGGGTGAATGGCAACCTGCAGGGCAAGAGCTTTCCCGGCTGGCTGACCATCCCCTCCTACCGCGATCTCGGCTCCGGACGCGTCGTGCACTTCTTCTTCGCCTGGCTTCTGGTGGCAACCCTGCTCGGCTGGCTGATCTCCAGCCTCGTCAACGGTCATCTGCGTCGGGACATCCTGCCGAAGCCCTCGGACATCCGCCGTATCGGGCCTGATATCGCTGCCCACGCGCGGCTGCGCTTTTCGCACGGCCGCGACTACAACGTGCTGCAGAAGCTGTCCTACGCCTCGGTACTGTTCATCGCGCTGCCGCTGATCATCGTCACCGGCCTGTGCATGTCGCCAGGGGTGAATGCGATGATGCCATGGATGGTCGACCTCTTCGGCGGCCGCCAGACGGCCCGCACGATCCACTTCCTGACCATGCTGGCGCTCGTTGCCTTCGTCTTCGTCCACATCGTCATGGTGCTGGCGGCAGGGCCGCTGAACGAGATCCGCTCGATCGTCACCGGCTGGTACCGCACCGATCCCGGCCTTGAACCAGACCCCGCCCCCGCCCCGGAACCGGAGACGACATGATGCGCCCTCTCGACATCACCCGCCGCCGCTTCCTCACCGGCGCCACCGTCGCGACCGCGGCACTGCCGTTGAGCGGCTGCTTCGACGCCGCCGGCCGGCGGGACGGAACCGTACGGAGCGTGCTCGAATACGCCAACTCGCTCACCTACCGGGTGCAGCGATTGCTGCTTGGCTCGAACAGCCTGGCGCAGGAGTTCTCCCAGAGCGAGATCCGCCAGCCGCAGCGGCCGAACGGGTCGACCAACCCGCAGGACGCCAACTATCTCGCGCATGTCGCGAGCGACTTTTCGAACTATCGGCTGGCGGTAACCGGACTGGTCGAAAGGAACCTCAGCCTGTCGCTCGACGAAATCCGCAACATGCCGTCGCGCACCCAGATCACGCGCCACGACTGCGTCGAGGGCTGGAGTTGCATTGCGCAATGGACTGGCGCGCCGCTCGCGGGCATTCTCGACGCCGCGCAGGTGAAGAGCCAGGCGCGCTTCGTGGTCTTCACCTGCATGGATACCTATGGCAGCGGCTTTGCCGGTGGAGTTCCCTACTACGAGTCGATCGATCTCGCCGATGCCCGCCATCCCCAGACGATTCTCGCCTACGGGCTGAACGGCGAGACTCTGCCCGTCGCCAACGGCGCGCCTCTCCGCGTCCGGGTGGAGCGCCAGCTCGGGTACAAGATGGCCAAATACATTTCCGGGATCGAGCTGACGGCCACGTTGGACGGACATGGCCAAGGCAAGGGTGGATACTGGGAGGACAATGGCTACGACTGGTTCGCCGGGATATAGTTCTTCCATCCTGTGGACCTTCGATCCGAAAACTCTGGAGCGCTTAGCGATTCTCCGGGAAGACGGCCCTGAAACACCGAAGTGCCGCAAATTGTAAGGGCTCACAGAACCCATTGTTAACGGTTTTGATGGACCATCCTTGCTGAATATAAGGCAAGGAAACAGTTGCCATGGGCGCGAGACGGTGGTCCCTCACCGATAAGGAAAACGACCTTCCGCAGATCTTTGCGATCCAGTTGATGGAGCATCTGGTCGTTCCGACCTTCGTTCTCGATGCATCGGGGGTGTGCATCCTCTGGAACCTCGCCTGCGAGCGGCTGACGGGTCTGGCGGCGTCCGAAGTGGTCGGAACCCGGGACCACTGGCGCGGCTTCTACCGGGCCCGACGGCCCTGCCTCGCCGATCTGGTGCTGCGCGAGCGGTCCGACACGATCGATGCGCTTTACAGCGTCAATCGCAGCAAATCCTTCGGCGATACCGGGCTTTCCGCAGAGAACTGGTGCGAGCCGCCGAACGCCCACGGCGCGCGACGCTACCTCGCCTTGGACGCCGGGCCGATCTTCAGCGAGACGGGGGAACTCCTGGCCGTCGTCGAGACCCTTCGCGACATCACCGTTCAGAAGGAAGCCCAGATGGCACTGGAGGCGCTGGCCAGCCAGGATGGGCTGACCGGCATTCCGAATCGGCGCTACTTCGACCAGTTCCTCGAGCAGGAATGGCGCCGCGCCATTCGCGACGATCGGCCCCTGTCCCTGCTCATGATCGATATCGACCACTTCAAGCAGTACAACGACCTCCTCGGTCACCAGAACGGTGACGAGTGCCTGAAGCGCACCGCCTCTCTTCTCTCAGGTTCCATGCTGCGGACGACCGACTTCGTCGCGCGCTATGGCGGCGAGGAGTTTGGCGCCATCCTGCCGGGCACCGACCTCAACGGTGCGGTCCGGGTCGGCGAGCGCATTCTGGAAATCATGAAGGCGAGCGCTCTGCCCCATCCGGGCATCAACCCGAAGATCCTGACCGTCAGCATCGGCGCCGCGAGCCTTGATGCGGGAACGGGCTCGCCCGATGGGCTGATCGCGCGCGCCGACGAGGCCCTCTACAGCGCCAAGCGCCTCGGCCGGAACCGCGTCGCCATCGCCGAGCCCATCACTGTCCGCCAGGACACGCTGCTGACGGCATGATGGCCGGAACTTGACCTGCCACGCTTGGGACAGCGACCGCCCCGCTCCTACAGCGGAATGTTGTCGTGTTTCTTCCAGGGATTTTCGAGATCCTTGTTGCGCAGCATCGCGAGCGCCCGCGAAACGCGCCGCCGTGTCGAATGCGGCATGATCACCTCGTCGACATAGCCGCGTTCCGCGGCGACGAAGGGCGAGAGGAAGCGGGTCTCGTAGGCCTTGGCATGGGCGGCGATCTTGTCCGGGTCCTTCGCGTCGCGGCGATGGATGATCTCGGCCGCGCCCCGCGCGCCCATCACGGCGATCTGGGCGGACGGCCAGGCATAGTTGATGTCGCCGCGCAGATGCTTCGACGCCATCACGTCGTAGGCGCCGCCAAAAGCCTTGCGGGTGATGATGGTCACCTTCGGCACCGTCGCCTCGGCATAGGCAAAAAGCAGCTTCGCCCCGTGCTTGATGAGGCCGCCGTATTCCTGCGCGGTTCCCGGCAAGAACCCCGGCACGTCGACGAAGGTCACGACCGGGATCGAAAAGCAGTCGCAGAAGCGCACGAAGCGGGCCGCCTTGCGCGAGGCGTCCGAGTCGAGAACGCCGGCGAGCACCATCGGCTGATTGGCGACGATACCGACCGTGCGACCCTCGATGCGGCCGAAGCCGGTGATGATGTTCCGGGCAAAAGCTGCCTGGATCTCGAAGAAATCGCCCTCGTCGACGGTCTTGCGGACGAGTTCCTTCATATCATAGGGCTTGTTCGCGTTGTCCGGAACAAGCGTATCAAGAGACATGTCCATATCGTTGATGGACTGAGAGAATTCGATTTCTGGTACTGGCGAGGTGTTGGATGCCGGGAGGAAGTCGACCAGACGGCGCATGGCCAGCAGCGCCTCGACGTCGTTGTCATACGCCCCGTCGGCAATCGATGATCTCGTCGTGTGAACGGAGGCGCCGCCGAGCTCTTCGGCCGTCACCGTCTCGTTGGTCACGGTCTTGACGACGTCCGGCCCGGTGACGAACATGTAGGACGTGTCGCGGACCATGAAGATGAAGTCGGTCATCGCCGGGGAATAGACGTCGCCGCCGGCGCAAGGCCCCATGATCACCGAGATCTGCGGGATGACGCCCGAGGCCAGCACGTTGCGCTGGAAGATCTCGGCATAGCCGCCGAGCGCGGCGACACCCTCCTGGATGCGCGCGCCACCGGCGTCGTAGAAGCCGATGATCGGCGCGCGGTTGCGCAGCGCCATGTCCTGGACCTTCTGCACCTTTTCCGCATGTGCCTCGGAAAGAGACCCGCCGAACACGGTGAAATCCTTGGCGAAAACGAAGACGGTTCGGCCGTTCACGGTACCCCATCCGGTGACGACGCCGTCGCCAAAGACCTTCTGGTCCTCCATGCCGAAATCGGTGGAGCGATGCTGGACGAACATGTCGAATTCCTCGAACGATCCCTCGTCGAGAAACACCGCGAGGCGCTCGCGCGCGGTGAGCTTGCCCTTGGCGTGCTGCACGGCGATGCGGGCGGTGCCGCCACCCATGCGGGCGAGCTCGCGCCGACGCTCCAGTTCGACGATGACGTCCTTCATGCCCGCGCCTCCGCATGCCCACCCATTACCGCCGGGTCTAGCATGCGCCGCCGAACCGCGGAAATCAGACGGAAGGCTGAGGGATCAGGAAGCCTCTTGCGGGAAATGTCCCGCCGCGTCATCGCCGCTCTCCGGCGCGAGCGCCTGGAGCAGGATCACCGCCGCGCGCATGTCGGCATACCGTGCCGCACGCCGCGCCTCGGCTTCCGCATCTCCGCCCCAGAGGCCGATGTTCCAGTCCTCGTCGACATGCGCCGCCTCCCAGGCCAAATCGGCATCGAGCCAGCCTTCCGCGATGCCCAGCGGCAGCAGCGCCGAGCCGGTCAGCGTCGTCATCTGGTGGAGCGCGGCAACCGCGAAGGGATCCTCCACGGCATCGATCCGCTGGCGAAACGCTGCGATGGACGCAGGCGGCTGGGCGGCGTGCATGACGCCCTCGGCCAGAACGAAGCGGCTGCCGATGCGCCGTTCGGCCTCGGCGATGATCGGATCCCAGGCCGCGCGCTGGCGCTCGACCAAACGTTCGGGATAGCCGGCACGGTAGAACAGCATGTCGGTCTCGATATAGCCGGCGAGATCGGCGCGCACGCTGCCCGGATCGTCGGCGATGCCGTCGATCACGGTATTGGCGAGCCGGGTCAGCGGCATGGTCGCGGGATCGATCCGCTCCTTCTGCGCTTCCCATTCGCTCGCAAGGAGCGCGGCAAGCGCTCGCGTCGGCACGACGAGCTTGCGCCGCAGCGGCGTGCGCAGGCCCCGCCCATCCAGCTCGATGGAGAAACCGCCGCCCTCGGCGGTGACGACCGAGACGGCGGTATAGAAGCGCTTGGGCAGTTCCGGGCGATTGAGGGAGGACATGAGGATCTCGTCAAAATGCAGGGAACTCAGGCTGGGATGAACCGGGGGCCAGAGACGGTCTCGCCGGAAATCCAGAAATCGATCAGACGGCCCATTTCGCCGACATCGGCAGCGACTCCAAGGGCGCCGGCTTCGGACAGAGCGTGGGGCGTGCTCGCTCCCCAGGCGACGCCGAGCCCGGCGGCCGCGGCCGCCAGAGCCATCTGCATGTCGAAGACGGCGTCGCCGACGACCAGCGTGTCGGCAGGCTCGACGCCCACCGTCTTGCAGCATTCGAGCACCATCGCCGGATGCGGCTTGGACGGGCAGTCGTCGGCCGTGCGGATGGCGTAGAACACGCCGTCCAGCCCATGCGCCTCGACGACCGCGTCGACACCGCGGCGGGTCTTGCCGGTAACGAGACCGAGCCGAACATCCTGCCGCGCGCCAAGATCGGCGAGCAGAGCCGGAATGCCGTCGAAGAGCGTCTCGCGAAACGCTGCGTCCTCTCGCGCGGCGCGAAAGTTCAGCCGATAGGCCGCAACCAGCAGCGGCAGCATCTTCGGCGCACATTCCGGGTAGAGCCGCAGGATCGCCGTATCGAGCGACAGGCCGATGATGGCCTGCGTCGCAGCATCTTCAGGCACCGGCAGATCGTGTGCGGCAAAGGTCCGGCGCATGGCCTCGCAGATCAGCCCGAAACTGTCGGCGAGCGTGCCGTCGCAGTCGAAGAGAACGAGCTTCATGGTCAGTCTCCGGTCTCGGACTCGTCGAAGCCGAAGAGGTTCCAGGTCTGGACCATGTGCGGCGGCAGCGGCGCCATCTGCTCGATCACGCCGCCGTCGGGATGCGGGATGGCGATGCGGCGCGCGTGAAGATGGAGCCGTTTCTGCACACCGCCGGGAAAGTCCCAGTTGATGTCCGCATCGAAATATTTGGGATCGCCGATGATCGGATGGCCGATGTGCAACGCATGGACGCGGAGCTGGTGGGTGCGGCCGGTATAGGGCTCGAACTCGATCCAGGAGAAGTTCTGCGCCGCCTGGTCGACGACCCGGTAATGCGTCAGCGCATGGTCGGCGCCGTCCTCACCGTGCTTGCCGACGCGCATGCGGTCGCCGTCCTGCGTCTCCTCCTTCACCAGATAGGTCGAGATCCGCCCCTCCTTCGGGTTCGGCACGCCCTTCACGATCGCCCAGTAGGTCTTCTTGGTGTCGCGCTCGCGGAACATCTTGGTGAGGAAGGACGCTGCGCCCCGTGTCCGGGCGACGACGAGAACGCCTGATGTATCGCGGTCGAGCCGATGCACGAGGCGGGGCTTTTCGCCGCGCTTGTTGCGCCAGGCTTCCAGCATGTCGTCGACATGCCGCGCGACGCCCGAGCCGCCCTGGACGGCAAGGCCCGCAGGCTTGTTGAAGACGAGAACCTTCTCGTCCTCGTAGATCAGCATCTGCGAGAGGACGTCGCCATCCTGCCGGCCCTTCATCAGATTGGTGGTGAGCGGCGCGCCCTTGGCACGGGCAGCGTCCGTGCCGATCGGCGGCACGCGCACCATCTGGCCCGGCGCGATGCGCGTGTCGGACTTCACCCGCCCACCGTCGACGCGGATCTGCCCGGAACGCAGCAGCTTCTGCAGATGCGTAAAGCCGAGGCCGGGATAGTGGATCTTGAACCAGCGATCGAGGCGCAGGCCGGCCTCGTCGTCTTCGACGCGTTTCTGTTCGATGATCGCCATATCAGGGCGAACTCCTTGTTGATCCGCCGGCACGGGGCCGACCGGCATTGCCGGGAGACTGTCGGCGACGCCGAACATCAAGTCTTCTTCACTGGGGAAGCACTGAAGCCCGGAAGAATCGGACACTGCCGGCACATCGCAGAAGCACCGCCGACAGTGTCAGCCGAGCGACTTCGACGCCGTGCGGCAACGGCCCGTCTTCTTCCCCTTTGACAGGGCACAGACTTCGATCTGTCGGTGACGGCGAAGGCGCCCAACAAAAGCGAAGAGAGCAGGACCGGTACCAAGCCTGCTCGTATCACATTCGGAAGGGGGTTGTAACGTCGCACGTCGATCTGCCTCGCCAGAGGGTGAACCGGCCTGTTCCGCGCCACCCCCTTTTCCCTTAGGCTAGGGCGCGAATCAAAAAGAGGCCCCCAACCAGGGCGGCAATGCCGGTCAGCACCGAGCCAAGGACATAGGCCAGAGCCAGCAGCGCGTATCCGCGCTCGAAGAGGCTGACGGCATCGAGCGAGAAGCTGGAAAATGTCGTGAATCCACCCAGAAATCCCGTGGCCAGCAAGAGCCGCAGCTCCATCGACATGTCGAAGCGGCGCGCCAGGACCTCGATCAGGACGCCCATGGCAAACGAGCCGGCGATATTCACCGTCATCGTCCCCCAGGGAAAGCTCATCCCGAAGAGCCGCGTGCAGCCGACGACGACGAGATGACGGAGGGCCGAGCCAGCGGCGCCGCCGGCGGCGACGAGGAGGATTTGCTTGAGCATTCGCAGACTGCCTGATCCGGGCGAGCCCGTTCCTAGCGACGAAGGCGCCGACCGTAAAGACTTCAACATCTGTGTCGGCGTCATGACACGCTCATTGCCGAGGCTCCAGAATCGGCTCCCGGGCCTTGCAGCCAGGCCTCGCGCGTGATTTTGCTTGTGCCATTCGCGGCATCGGGGACGCATGCGCTCATGGCCTATCGGCTGGCCCTGTACAATTTCGGCATGTTTCGCCGTCCCTCGGACGATCCGGTCAATCGCGGCTTCCACGACAGGAACGATCCGAACCTGCGCGCCGTCGAGGCGAGCGACGGCTTCATTTCCCGGTCCGGCTATCCCGACGAGCCGGGACCACCCAGTTGGGGCGTGCAGGTTTTTCCGCGCTTTTTCGTGGACAACGGCGACGGCTGGGCGCCCTCGACGCTGTCGCTGCGCAAACGAGGATTTTTCAGGCCTCCTGAAAGACCGCAATTTCATGGTCGTCTGCCGGCACCAGACCGATTGAACGTCGATGCGCCATGCGCCTGAAAGCCTCGATCCGGTGCCCGTGGATGATCGTCAGCGCTGTCGCCTTAGTCCTCGCCGCGTTCCGCCCGCAGCCTCGCCCAGTGATCCATGCGCTTCTTCAGCGTCGCCTCGAAGCCGCGTTCGACCGGCTGGTAGAAGCCCTGGCGGCCGAGTGCCTCGGGAAAGTAGTTCTGGCCGGAAAAGGCGTCGGGCTGATCGTGGTCGTAGCGGTAGCCCGTGCCGTAGCCCTCGCCCTTCATCAGTTTGGTCGGAGCGTTGAGGATGTGCTTGGGCGGCACCAGCGAGCCGTGCTCCTTGGCCGCCCGCATCGCCGCCTTGTAGGCGGTGTAGACGGCGTTCGATTTCGGCGCGGTGGCGAGATAGACGGTCGCTTCGGCAAGCGCCAGTTCGCCCTCGGGCGAGCCGAGATAGTCGAAGGCGTCCTTGGCGGCATTGGCGATGACGAGCGCCTGCGGATCGGCGAGGCCGATGTCCTCGGACGCCATGCGCACCAGCCGGCGGCCGAGATAGAGCGGGTCCTCGCCGGCATCGAACATCCGGCAGAGATAGTAGAGCGCGGCGTCGGGATCGGAACCGCGGACAGATTTGTGCAGCGCCGAGATCAGATTGTAGTGGCCGTCCTGGCCCTTGTCGTAGACCGGGGCGCGGCGCTGCACGATCGTCTGAAGAGCCGTCGCGTCGAAGATTTCGCCGGGCTTGGCGGCCCGCCACACCTCCTCGGCCAGCGTCAGGATGGCTCGGCCGTCGCCATCGGCCATGCGCACGAGCACGGCACGCGCCTCATCGTCGAGGGGCAACGACCTGTCTTCGACCGCCTCGGCCCGGCCGAGGAGCTGCGACAGGCTTTCCGCGTCATGCGGATGAAAGGTCAGGACCCGCGCCCGCGACAGGAGAGCCGCGTTGAGCTCGAAGGACGGGTTCTCCGTCGTCGCGCCGACGAGGACGACCGTGCCGTCTTCCATCACGGGAAGAAAACTGTCCTGCTGGGCGCGGTTGAAGCGGTGGATCTCGTCGACGAAGAGAAGCGTCGGTCGCCCGTTGCTGCGCCGCAGCCGCGCCGATTCGAACATCTTCTTGAGATCGGCGACACCCGAGAAGATCGCCGAGATCTGCTCGAAGGCGAAATCGACCTGGCCCGCCAGAAGCCGCGCGACCGTCGTCTTGCCGGTACCGGGCGGCCCCCAGAAAATCATCGAGCCCAGCGTCTCCGCGCCCAGCATGCGCGTCAGCACGCCGGAGGGCCCCGTCAGGTGATCCTGCCCCACGACCTCGGCAAGCGTCGTCGGCCGGAGCCGGTCGGCCAGCGGGCGGCGCGGTTCGGCGGCGGCCCTGTCGCCTACAGCGCGGCGCGGCTCCGTCGGCATGGAGGCCGCGGACGCGTCGCCGAACAGGTCGCTCACGAACAGATCCTCATCAGCGCACCGTCTGCACCATGCGCTTGCCGTCGCGCTCGATCTCGTAGCGCCAGCCGCGCCGCGTCGCATCGGCCATGCGCTCAAAGGCCTGCGTCGAGCGCGCCGGCTCACCGTTGAGACCGACGATGATGTCCTTCGGCCGAAGACCGAAGCGCGCCGCAAAGGACCGCGGATCGATCTCCGTGACGACAACGCCCATCTTCGTCGCGGGAAGGTCGAGTTCGTCGGCAAGACGCGGCGACAGATTGGCGATGGTCGCGCCGGAGAACGGCGTCTCGCCTTCGAGCCGGCGTAGATCGCGCGGCGGATCCTCGGGCGCCGCGGCAAGCGCCAGGGTCAGCGTCTCCCGTTCCCCCGCAGACAGAACGTCCAGCGAAACGCTGCGGCCGATGCCCGAGGTCGCCAGCCGGTAGCCGAGAACGTCCGGATCGCCGACGACGAAGCCATCGATGGCCAGAACCACGTCGCCCGGCTTCAGCCCGGCGTCATTGGCCGGCCCCTTCGCCGCGACATCCTGGACGAGCGCCCCGCGTGGCAGGTCGAGACCGACGGCAGCGGCGACATCGGGCGACACCGGGGTGAAACTCGCGCCGATATAGGGACGCTCGAAGCGCCCGCCCTTCTTCGCCGCCTCGACGAAGACGCGGACCATGTTCGAGGGGATGGCGAAGCCGATGCCGTTGGAGCCGCCCGAGCGCGAGAAGATCGCCGTGTTCACGCCGATGAGGTCGCCCCGCATGTCGATCAGCGCGCCGCCGGAGTTGCCCGGATTGATCGCCGCATCCGTCTGAATGAAGTAGCCGGCATCGTTGACGCCGATATGGGTGCGGGCAAGCGCTGAGACGATGCCGTTCGTCACGGTCTGGCCGATGCCGAAGGGGTTGCCGATCGCGAGCACCAGATCCCCGATCTCGAGCGCGTCCGAATCGGCAAGGCCGATCGAGGGGAACGGCTGATCACCCTCGATCTTGAGGACGGCGAGATCTCCCCGCTCGTCCTTCAGCAGAACCTTCGACGTGAATTCGCGGCCGTCACTGAGCGCCACCTTCACCTCGTCGGCGTCGCGGATGACGTGGTTGTTCGTGACGATGAGGCCGCTCTGGTCGACGATCACGCCGGAGCCAAGCGAGGCCTGCATGCGGGGCCGCTGCTGCTGCAGGCGACGGCCGAAGAACTGCTCGAAAAATGGATCGCCGGCAAAGGGCGAGCGCTGCGGCATGGCTCGCGCCGCATAGACGTTCACCACCGCCGACGCGCTCTTCTTGACCAGCGGCGCGAAGGACAGCTTGATCTCGGTGGCGTCCGCCGGAACCTGACGACCGGTCACTGTCGATGCGGGGGCCGCTGGCTCGATCGGCACGGGAGCGGCCGGCGGCGTGTCGGATGCTGCCTGGCGCTCCTCCTTGTTGCCGAACAGTCCGGAGAGCCATCCATCGGCCGCCATGGCGGGATGAGCGGTCAGGAGGACGGTGGCGACGAGAAGGTATTTTTTGTTCTTCACGCAGAGGGTTCCCATGCAATTGCCAGGCTGGTTGACCTTCGCCAGGCCTAGCGCCTCAGGCGCCCGATGTCGCCGGCTGATTGCAACGAAAAAGGGGCCGCAACGCGACCCCCCTCTCTAAATTCTTGCGATGTCAGGCGTGGCGTCGCTCAGCGACCGACCATCACCTGCGGCGCCGAACCGTTTATGGCGCTCTCCGCCGGCAGATCTGCCGTGGCATAGCTCGCTGTCAGGACGCCGAAGGCGGCGACAGCGCCGAGGAGAGTAAGGAGAGTGCGGCGCATGGAGGGGATACTCGTTCCAATTTCGATCGTGTTATCATTCATTTGAATCATTTAATCCGCGTAAATCCCGCCACACATGCGGCAACAGTCCCTTGTCGCCATAGAAATGACGTGACGCCGACAAAGTTGCGTTGCCGCTGGAAAATCTGGCACCGATCTCCGCGGGCGAGCCTATCGCACGGGGCGGACCCTCCCACCTATCGCAAAGCCGCAACACTTGCCGGCAGATCAATCAGATTGACAGAACAACACGTTGGCAACGCAAGCGGAATCCAACTCTCAGGCGGCCCCGTGGGCGATCAGGCTCGCGGCCATGGCAGCGATGGCTGCCTCGGGCGACCGAAATGCAACATCCAGGATTTCTTGCGCCGGACGTGCATCCAGAAGCTTCGGCGGTCCGAGTTCCGGCAAGAGCTGGGCCGCCGCCGGCACAGCCAGCGCCGCCGCCCGCACCACCCAGTCCGGCAGTGTCGCTCTCGGAAGCTTCCAGCGATAGGCCGGCTGCGCCGACGCGATCACGGCCGCGATCTCGCGCAGGGATCGCGATCCGGCCGACAGGATGAAGCGTTGCCCCGCCGCTGCCGGCACCGCGAGGGCCCGCACATGGGCGTCGGCGACGTCGCGGACATCGACGAGCCCGAAAGAGACGTCGGGTACGAGAGGCAGGCGTCCTGACATCATCATCTGCACGAGCCGGGCCGAGGTGCCCACCGAGCGGCCAAGAATCGGTCCGAGCACCAGCGCCGGATTGATCGACACCAGTTCCGTCGCGGATCCCTCCAGCATCTCCCACGCGGCGGCCTCCGCCATCGTCTTCGACACCGCGTAAGCCGAAATCGCGGCGGCATGAACATTGGAATGGTCAGCGGCCGAAAAAACCCGGCTCGGATCCGGGCTGTGACCGTAATAGATCGCCGCGACGGACGAGGTCATCACCACCCGTTCGACCCCCGCCCGCATCGCGGCACCGATGACCCGCGCGGTGCCGCCGCGCGCCACGGCGACCAGCGCAAACCTGTCTTTCGGCACGGAAGCCGGAAAAGGCGAAGCGGTGTGGACGACGAAGCGACATCCCGAGACCGCCGTTTCCCAGCCCCCATCTTCCGTGAGATCGGCAAGGACGAAGTCGAGCCGTTCGCACGAGGTACCCTGCCCTTCAATAGCAGCCGACACGCGCTCCATGACATCCTTCGACCTCACGGTACCGCGAACGGCGTAGCCGGCCTCCAGAAGCGCGCGTACGACGTGCCTTGCGATGAAGCCCGCCGCTCCCGTCACCAGTACCCGGTCGCCCTGAGGTGCCATCGCCCTGCCCTGCCTGTCTGCCATTGCCGGTAACCTGTCTTCCCGAGTTCCCGCGTCGAACCCGCGCCACCCCATAAGGCCGCTCTGCCCCGGAAACGAAAAAGGGCCCCGCAGGGCCCTTCGCGCATCAATGGACGTTCCGCTTACGCGGCGTCGGCAGCCGCTTCGGCTTCGACCCGGTCGCGATCGATCTGGCCGCGGGCTTCGGGGTTGCGGTCGACGAACTCGATGACTGCCATCGGGGCGTTGTCACCGCGGCGGAAGCCGGCCTTGAGAACGCGGCAGTAACCGCCCTGGCGATCGGCATAGCGCGGCGCGAGGGTGTCGAAGAGCTTCTGGATGCAGGTCTCGTCGCGGACCTTGGAGATCGCCTGGCGACGAGCGTGCAGGTCTCCGCGCTTGCCGAGCGTGATCATCTTTTCCATGATCGGGCGAAGATCCTTCGCCTTCGGCAGGGTGGTGACGATCTGCTCGTGCAGGATCAGCGATGCCACCATGTTGGCGAACATCGCCTTGCGATGTTCGGCGGTACGATTGAGTTTACGGCCGCGGCTTCCGTGACGCATGGACTTGTTCCTTTAAGAAATGGCCGGCTCGTTGAACCGGGGGACGGCATCCTCGCATCCACGCCTTCGGCGATGTGCATGTGCCTTTGAATGATTGGGCAGTTCGCAGAACCCGCCTCCCAGGCGGGACACAATCCCGCCGCCCGGAGGCGGCGGAAGAATGGCTTAGTACTGGTCTTCGTAGCGCTTGGCCAGATCGTCGATATTCTCCGGCGGCCAGGCGCTGACTTCCATGCCGAGATGAAGGCCCATGGCAGCGAGGACCTCCTTGATCTCGTTCAGCGACTTGCGACCGAAGTTCGGCGTCCGGAGCATTTCCGCCTCGGTCTTCTGGATGAGGTCGCCGATGTAGACGATGTTGTCGTTCTTCAGGCAGTTCGCCGAACGGACGGACAGTTCGAGTTC
Organism: Aureimonas sp. SA4125; assembly: GCF_019973775.1. Classification (NCBI taxonomy): domain Bacteria; kingdom Pseudomonadati; phylum Pseudomonadota; class Alphaproteobacteria; order Hyphomicrobiales; family Aurantimonadaceae; genus Aureimonas; species Aureimonas sp. SA4125. The sequence goes on from NZ_AP025032.1 coordinate 2,502,386, forward strand.
GTCGACCTTCTTGAGGAGAGCCGGGTTGAACGCCAGCTCCGCGATATGCTCCTCCGCACTGCGGGTCTCGCGCTGCGGCTCCTCGAAGTTCACGAAGATAGAGAGCTGGTCCTGCAGGATGCGCGCGGCATAGGCGACCGAATCCTCGCCAGAGATCGAGCCATCGGTCTCGATCTGCATGGTGAGCTTGTCCTTGTTCAGGTCCTGCCCCTCGCGGGTGTTCTCGACCTTGTAGGACACCTTCTTCACGGGCGAGAACAGGCTGTCGACCGGGATCAGCCCGATCGGCGCGTCTTCCGCCCGGTTCTGGTCAGCCGGAACGTAGCCCTTGCCCGTGTCGACGGTGAACTCGATACGGATCTCGGCGCCCTCGTCGAGGGTGCAGAGCTCGTGCTCGGGGTTCAGGATCTCGATGTCGCCCACGGTCTGGATGTCGCCGGCGCGCACGATGCCCGGACCAGACTTGCGCAGCACCATCCGCTTCGGGCCTTCGCCCTGCATGCCGATGGCGATTTCCTTGACGTTCAGGACGATGTCGGTGACGTCCTCGCGGACGCCCGGGATCGAGGAGAACTCGTGCAGCACGCCGTCGATCTGGATCGCGGTGACGGCCGCACCCTGGAGCGACGACAGGAGCACGCGCCGCAGCGCGTTGCCGAGCGTCAGGCCGAAGCCGCGCTCCAGCGGCTCGGCCGTCAGGGAGGCCTTCGTGCGGCTTCCGCCGCTCTTGAAGACCACGCTGTTGGGCTTGGTGAGATTTTGCCAATTGCTGGAAATCATGGCATTTGCCTTTCAGTAACCTCGCCACCATCCAATCGTGGCGATAGGTCTGAGCGAGGAAGGGATCACCTTCCCCAAGGGGCCGATCATGCGAACGCCGCCCCTTGGACAGGGGCGGCATCGCAGTCAAACTCGTCCGGACTAGACGCGCCGACGCTTGCGCGGGCGAACACCGTTGTGCGGAATAGGCGTCACGTCACGGATCGAGGTGATCGTGAAGCCGGAAGCCTGCAGGGCGCGCAGCGCCGATTCGCGGCCGGAACCGGGACCCGAGACCTCGACTTCCAGCGTCCGCATGCCGTGTTCCTGCGCCTTCTTGGCAGCATCTTCGGCAGCGATCTGGGCGGCGAACGGGGTCGACTTGCGCGAGCCCTTGAAGCCCTGGGCGCCAGCCGACGACCAGGCGATCGTGTTGCCCTGCGCGTCGGTGATGGTGATCAGGGTGTTGTTGAAGGTCGACTGCACGTGCGCGACGCCCGACGAGATGTTCTTGCGCTCGCGACGGCGGATGCGCTGCTCTTTAGCCATGGTTCATTCTTCCTTGAGATATCGACACCGCCGTAGTTCCAGCGGCTCCACCACCCAAGCGCCCGCTCAGCGGGCGCCTCGGCAATTACTTCTTCTTGCCGGCGATCGCCTTGGCAGGACCCTTGCGCGTGCGGGCATTGGTGTGCGTGCGCTGGCCACGGACCGGAAGGCCGCGACGATGACGCAGGCCACGATAGCAGCCGAGGTCCATCAGACGCTTGATGTTCATGGATGTCTCGCGACGCAGGTCGCCCTCGACCTGATAGTCGCGGTCGATCATCTCGCGGATCTGGAGGACTTCAGAATCGGTCAGGTCGTTGACGCGGCGCTCGGGGCCGAGATTGACCTTCTCGACGATTTCCTTCGCGACGGTCGGACCGATGCCGTGAATGTACTGAAGCGCAATGACGACGCGCTTGTTGGTCGGGATATTAACGCCTGCGATACGGGCCAAGTCCGTACTCCTTGAAAATGGGGCTCGAAGCCCTTGTGAAGCAAGGAACGGAGCCGATAAGCGAACAGCGCCCGGCTCGTGCTCCTCGAAAGGAACCCGGGCCGACCGCAGGAAAATCGCGATATGGCGCCGGATATAGTCTGGAAGTCCGGCGGGAGTCAACCAAGCCGGCGCTTCTCATTGCTTGTCAGCCGGGGCTCGAGGCCCCGGGATCCGATGTCGTCGCGGTCAGACGGCAGCAGCCTTCCCGGTACTCTCGATGATCGCCGAGAGATCCGCCGTCACCTCGTCGATGGCCTTCATGCCGTCGATGAAGCTGAGAATCCCCTTGCAGTGGTAATAGCCCACCAGAGGAGAGGTCTCCTTGTAGTAGGCGCGCAAGCGGGTGCGCATCACATCGGCATTGTCATCGGGGCGACGCTTGAAGTTCGAATGCCCGCAGTCGTCGCACACACCCTCAGCACGCGGCTTGCGATCGGTATCATGATAGACAGCGCCGCATTCAGCGCAGGTGTAGCGCCCGGAGACGCGATGGACGAGGACCTCGTCGTCGACGCGCATCTCGATCACGTGATCGAGCTTCATCCCCTTCGCCTTCAACATGGCCTCAGTCGAATCGGCCTGTTGAAGCGTCCGGGGATAGCCATCGAGAATGAACCCGTTGGCGCAGTCCGCCTGGTCGATCCGCTCGGCGATGATGGCATTGACGATCTCGTCCGAGACGAGCGAGCCGGCATCCATCACCGACTTCGCCTTGAGACCGATCTCGGTCTTCGCCGCGACCGCGGCCCGCAGCATGTCGCCGGTCGAGAGCTGCACGATGCCGTATTTCACGATGAGACGGTGGGCCTGCGTCCCCTTGCCCGCACCCGGTGGCCCTAGAAGTATCAGCCTCATCTTGCTCCCCGTTTCCCCCCACGGAGCTTCGCCTTTTTGACGAGCCCTTCGTATTGATGTGCCAGCAGGTGTCCCTGCACCTGGGCGACGGTATCCATCGTCACGCTGACCACGATCAACAGCGAGGTGCCACCGAGATAGAACGGAACGCCGGCGGCCGATATGAGGAATTCGGGCAGTAGACAAATGACGACCAGATAGATAGCGCCGATCACCGTAATCCGGGTCAGCACAAAGTCGATATACTCCGCCGTACGATCGCCCGGACGAATACCGGGGATGAAGCCACCGTGCTTCTTCAGGTTGTCTGCCGTGTCCTTCGGATTGAAGACCACCGCCGTGTAGAAGAAGGCGAAGAAGGCGATCATCGCCGCGTAGAGCAGCATGTAGAGCGGACGCCCATGTCCGAGCGACGCGATGACCGTCCCCGCCCAGCCCGGCAGGCTCGCCGTATCGGCGAAATTGGCGACCGTCACCGGCAGGAGCAGAAGCGACGAGGCGAAGATCGGCGGGATGACGCCGGCGGTGTTCAGCTTCAGCGGCAGGTGCGAGGTGTCGCCCTGGAACATCCGGTTGCCGACCTGACGCTTCGGGTACTGGATCAGCAGCCGGCGCTGGGCGCGCTCGAAGAACACGATTCCCGCGATGCAGGCGATCGCCACGAAGATCACGATGAGGATGATCGCCGCCGACAGCGCTCCGGTGCGGCCAAGCTCCAGCAGGTTGGCGATGGCGCTCGGAAGATTCGCGACGATGCCGGCGAAGATGATCAGCGAGATGCCGTTGCCGATGCCGCGCGAGGTAATCTGCTCGCCCAGCCACATCAGGAACATCGTGCCGCCGGTGAGCGTCAGGACGGTGGAGATGCGAAAGAACGTGCCGGGATCGCTGACGATGTTGGACGACGATTCGAGGCCGGCGGCGATGCCGTAGGCCTGCACCAGAGCCAGGAGCACGGTACCGTAGCGCGTATACTGGTTGATGACTTTGCGGCCCTGCTCGCCCTCCTTCTTCAGCGCCTCCAGCGTCGGAATGACCGAGGTCATCAGCTGGATGATGATGGAAGCGGAGATGTAGGGCATGATGCCGAGGGCGAAGATCGCCATGCGCCCGACGGCGCCGCCGGCAAACATGTTGAACAGGCCGAGAATGCCGGAGGACTGCTGCTGGAAGGCTTGAGCCAGCGCTTCCGGGTTGATGCCGGGCATCGGGATGTAGGTTCCCAGGCGGTAGACCAGAAGGGCCCCGAGGGTGAACCAGATTCTCTTCTTGAGGTCTCCGGCCTTCGAGAAGGCAGAGAAATTCAGATTCGCGGCAAGTTGTTCCGCAGCCGATGCCATCGCGTGTTATCTCCGGATTGCCTCAAGGGGGAGTCGGACGAACAGCCCCCTCCCCCCGAGGGAGCACGAGAGATAGGCGGCTGTGCCGACGCAATCAAGCGAAGGCTTCAGCCCTCGCCCGGCCGGTGATCAGGCTTCCGCGGCAACCGCGGGAAGCGTGACGGAACCGCCAGCCTTTTCGATCTTCTCGATCGCCGACTTCGACGCACCGGCGACCGTGATCGCCAGCTTGCCGGTCACTTCGCCGTCGCCGAGCAGGCGAACGCCGTCGCGGGTCTTGCGAACGATGCCGGCCAGCTTCAGCGCGTCGACGTCGATCGGCTTGCTCGCATCGAGCTTGCCGGCGTCGATCGCGATCTGGATGCGCGCCAGGGACACCACGGTGTAGTCCTTGGCGAAGATGTTCACGAAGCCGCGCTTCGGCAGGCGGCGATACAGCGGCATCTGGCCGCCCTCGAAGCCGTTGATCGCAACGCCCGAACGGGACTTCTGTCCCTTGACGCCGCGGCCACCGGTCTTGCCGGTTCCCGAACCGATACCGCGACCCACGCGCTTGCGCGAATGGGTGGCGCCGGCCACATCGGAAATCTCATTGAGTTTCATCGGATAAGCTCCTCGGGATCAGGCCTCGTCCACAACGCGGACGAGATGGCTGACCTTGGCAATCATGCCGCGAACCGAGGACGTGTCCTCGAGGGTCCGGGTACGGTGCATCTTGTTGAGGCCGAGACCGATCAGCGTCTGGCGCTGCTCGATCGGACGGCGGGTCGGGCTACCGATCTGTTCGACTGTGACAGTCTTGCCCTGGGTTTTCGTATCGGCCATCGCTTGGCTCCTTCGTCAGGCAGGCGGACGCTCCGAGCGCCCTGCCCCGCCAAATCAATCTTCGGCCTATCAGTCTTCAACGGCTACGAGGTCGCGACGGCGAGCCTGGAGCGCGGAATACTTGATGCCACGACGGGAGGCGACATCCTTCGGATGCATCGATCCCTTGAGCGCGTCGAAGGTCGCGCGCACCATGTTGTAGGGATTGGACGAACCGAGGGACTTGGCGACGACGTCATGAACGCCGACGGCCTCGAAGACCGCGCGCATCGGACCGCCGGCGATGATGCCGGTACCAGCCTCGGCCGAGCGGATGTAGACCTTGCCGGCGCCATGGCGGCCAGCGACGTCGTGATGGAGCGTACGCGCATCGCGCAGCGGCACGAAGATCAGGTCGCGCTTGGCGGCTTCCGTCGCCTTGCGGATGGCCTCAGGCACTTCACGCGCCTTGCCGTGGCCGAAGCCGACACGACCCTTGAGGTCGCCGACGACGACGAGAGCAGCGAAGCCGAAACGGCGACCACCCTTCACCACCTTGGCGACGCGATTGATGTGAACCAGCTTGTCGACGAAACCGTCGTCACGCTCGGTGCGGTTGTTGCGATCGTCTCTTGGCGCCATGATCCTATCCTTATTCTTTTCCGGAGGCGTCCAGCATTGTCAGCCTGCTCTTTGACGAGCAGTGCCGGGCTTAGAAGTTCAGGCCGCCTTCGCGGGCCGACTCGGCAAGAGCCTTGATACGGCCGTGATAGATGAAGGCGCCCCGGTCGAAGACGACGTCGGTGACGCCAGCTTCCTTGGCACGCGCGGCAACGAGCTTGCCGACGGCAGCAGCGGCACCGGTATCGGCGCCGGTCTTCAGTTCCTTGCGCAGGTCCGCGTCGAGCGTCGATGCGGCGGCAAGCGTCCGGCCTTCGACATCGTCGATGACCTGGGCGTAGATGTTCTTGGAAGAGCGGTGAACCGAGAGACGCGGGCGTCCGTTGGCGACCTTCTTCAGCGAACGACGGACGCGCGAAGCGCGGCGCCGCAGATTTTCTTTCTGGGTAGCCATTGGTCGAGCCCTACTTCTTCTTGCCTTCCTTGCGGACGATCGTTTCGCCCGCGTACTTCACGCCCTTGCCCTTGTAAGGCTCGGGCCCGCGATAGTCGCGGATCTCAGCGGCAACCTGACCGACACGCTGCTTGTCGATGCCGGAGATGACGATCTCGGTCGGCTTCGGAACGGTGATCTGGATGCCCTCAGGCACCGGATAGAGCACCTCGTGGCTAAAACCAAGAGCCAGCTGCAGGTTCTTGCCCTGCAGCGAGGCGCGGTAGCCGACGCCGTTGATCTCGAGCTTCTTCTCGAAGCCCTTCTCGACACCCGACAGGATGTTGGCGATCATCGTGCGCGACATGCCCCACTTGGACCGGGCCGTCTTGGTCTGGTCACGCGGATCGACGGCGATCGCGCCGTCTTCCATCTTGACCAGGACCTCGTCGTTGACGACGAACTTCAGTTCGCCCTTCGTGCCCGTGGCCTTCACCGTCTGGCCGTCGACCGTCGCGGTCACGCCCTTGGGGATGGAAATGGGCTTCTTACCAATACGAGACATGTTGAAACCTGTTCGTTTCTGCGCGTTGAAAGCTGTGCTGCGTCAGACGACGCGGCACAGGATCTCGCCGCCGACATTCTGTTCACGGGCACTGTGGTCGGCCATCACGCCCTTGGGCGTCGACAGGACCGAGATACCAAGCCCGTTGGCGATGTGCGGAATCGTCTTCGCCGACACGTAGACGCGGCGGCCAGGCTTCGACACGCGGGCGATTTCCCGGATGACCGGGCCGCCTTCGTAATACTTCAGCTCGATCTCGAATTCCGACTTGCCGTTCTCGAAGGCTGTTTCCGTGTAGCCACGGATGTAGCCCTCGTCCTTGAGCACGTCGAGAACGCGGCCGCGCAGCTTGGAAGCCGGGGTCATCACCGAGGTCTTGTTCCGCATGACAGCATTGCGGATGCGGGTCAGCATATCGCCGAGGGGATCTGACAAAGACATGGGGTCTACTCCTTACCAGCTCGACTTCACGATGCCGGGAATCTGGCCATTGTTGCCAAGGTCCCGGAGCGCGATACGCGACATCTTCAGCTTGCGATAATAAGCGCGCGGGCGCCCGGTCACTTCGCAACGGTTGCGAATGCGGACCTTGGAGCCATTGCGCGGCAGCTCGGCAAGCGCCAGCTGGGCCCGGAAGCGGTCTTCCATGCTGGCGCTCTGGTCCTTGGTGACGACCTTGAGAGCCGCGCGCTTGGCGGCGAACTTCGCCACCAGTTCCTGGCGGTGCTTGTTCTTCTCGATCGAGCTTTTCTTAGCCATATCTTCGTCCTTTGCTCGCGCGCCGTTACTGGCGGAACGGGAAGTTGAACGCCTTCAGCAGCGCCCGGGCTTCGTCGTCGGTCTTCGCCGTCGTACACACGATGATGTCCATGCCCCACATCTGATCAACCTTGTCGTAGTTGATCTCGGGGAACACGATGTGTTCCTTGATGCCCATGGCAAAATTGCCATTGCCATCGAAGCTCTTCGGGTTCAGGCCGCGGAAATCGCGGACGCGGGGCAGAGCGATCTGGATCAGGCGATCCAGGAACTCGTACATCTTGTCCTTGCGCAGCGTGACCTTCGCGCCGATCGGCATGTTTTCGCGGACCTTGAAGCCAGCGATGGAGGTGCGGGCCTTCGTGATCACCGGCTTCTGGCCGGCGATGCGGCCGAGGTCCTCGGCAGCGACCGTCGGCTTCTTCGAGTCGGCCGTGGCCTCGCCGACGCCCATATTGATGACGATCTTGTCCAGACGCGGGACCATCATCTCGTTGGCGTAGGAGAACTCCTCCTGCAGGGCCTTGCGGATGTCGGCCCGGTAGACCGCCTTCAGGCGCGGAATGTACTGGGTATCAGACATCGATCTGTTCTCCCGAACGCTTTGCGACGCGAACCTTGCGCGCCGACTCGCCCTCGCCGACCACCTTGAAGCCGACGCGGGTCGGCTTGCCGTCCTTGGGATCGGCGACCGAGAGGTTCGACAGGTGGATGGAGGCTTCCTTGGAAATGATGCCGGCTTCTTGCGTCGCGGACTGGCGGGTATGGCGCTTGACCATGTTGATCCCGCGCACCACGGCGCGATCGTCCTTCGGCATCACTTTCAGCACTTCGCCGGCACGGCCCTTGTCCTTGCCCGCCAGCACGACGACTTTGTCGCCCTTCTTGATCTTCTGCATCGATCCGGTTCCTTACAGCACTTCAGGCGCCAGCGAGATGATCTTCATGTGGTTGCGACCACGAAGCTCGCGGGGGACCGGTCCGAAGATACGCGTGCCGACCGGCTCTTTCTTGTTGTCGATGAGAACGGCGGCATTCCGGTCGAACCGGATCACCGAACCGTCGGCACGACGGATGTCTTTCGCGGTGCGGACCACCACGGCTTTCATCACGTCGCCCTTCTTCACGCGGCCGCGCGGGATCGCCTCCTTGATCGAGACGACGATGATGTCGCCGACCGAGGCATACTTCCGCTTCGAGCCGCCGAGCACTTTGATGCACATGACACGACGAGCGCCGGAATTGTCGGCCACGTCGAGGTTTGTTTGCATCTGAATCATGTCAGGCCGCCTTCAAACGCTATGAGCGCGTCCACCGGTCCGACCGGAGAAAGAAACGCTCAATTCAAAAACAGGAGCGCCACACGAGAGTGCGACGCCCGTTGTCCGAAAACGCGGCATACCGCGTTCATCGGGAAATGTCAGGCCGGGACCTCGTCCCGAAGGACGATCCAGGTCTTGTCCTTCGAGATCGGCCGGGTCTCCTCGATGGAGACCTGATCACCGACCTTGCAAAGGTTGTTCTCGTCATGCGCCTTGTACTTCTTCGAGCGCCGCACCGTCTTCTTGAACAAAGGGTGCGTGAAGCGACGCTCGACGAGGACGACGACGGTCTTCTCATTCTTGTCGGAGACCACTGTCCCCTGCAAAACGCGTTTGGGCATAGTGATCTACCTCAGGACTTTGTCTCGGCCGCCTGCTGGCGGGCGATGGTTTTGATCCGCGCGATATCGCGACGCACCTGACGAACACGCGAGGTGTTCTCGATCTGCCCGGTGGCGCCCTGGAAGCGCAGGTTGAACTGCTCTTTCTTCAGCTTGCCCAGAGCGTCAGTCAGCTCGTCGGATGTCTTTGTCTTCAACTCGGAGGCTTTCATGTCACCTCTCCTTATTCGGCAATGCGCTGGACGAAGCGCGTTCTGATCGGCAGCTTCGCAGCGCCGAGTCGCATCGCCTCGCGGGCGAGCTCCTCGGATACACCGTCGATCTCGAACATGATACGGCCGGGATGAACACGCGCCGCCCAATATTCGACGGAACCCTTGCCCTTGCCCATGCGCACTTCGGTCGGCTTGGCAGTGACCGGGACATCCGGAAAGATCCGGATCCAGACACGGCCCTGGCGCTTCATCTGACGCGTGATGGCCCGGCGGGCCGCCTCGATCTGACGCGCGGTCACCCGCTCCGGCTCCACGGCCTTCAGGCCGTAGGTGCCGTAGTCGAGGTTCGTGCCGCTCTTGGCAGCGCCATGGATGCGCCCCTTGAACGTCTTTCGGTACTTCGTGCGCTTTGGTTGCAGCATCTATTCTACTCCGAAACCCTGATGATCAGGCGTGTTCGCGACGGCGGTTACCGCCACCGGACTGATCGCCCTCGATCGCGCGGCGCTCGGACGCCATCGGATCATGTTCGAGGATCTCGCCCTTGAAGATCCAGACCTTGACGCCACAGACGCCGTATGCGGTGTGCGCTTCGGCCGTGCCGTAGTCGATGTCGGCCCGGAGCGTGTGCAGCGGAACGCGTCCCTCGCGGTACCATTCCATGCGCGCGATCTCGGCGCCGCCAAGGCGGCCGCCGCAGTTGATACGGATGCCTTCGGCACCCAGGCGCATCGCCGACTGGACGGCGCGCTTCATGGCGCGACGGAAGGCGACGCGGCGCTCGAGCTGCTGGGCGATCGACTGCGCGACGAGCGTCGCGTCGGTCTCAGGCTTGCGCACCTCGACGATGTTGATGTGCGTCTCGGCCTTGGTCATCGAAGCCAGCTGCTTGCGCAGCTTCTCGATGTCCGCACCCTTCTTGCCGATGACGATGCCCGGACGCGCCGAGTGGATCGTGATGCGGCACTTCTTGTGCGGACGCTCGATGACGATCTTGGAGACCGCCGCCTGCTTCAGCTCTTCCATCAGGAACTTGCGGATCGCAAGGTCCTCGTGGAGGAGAATGCCGTACTCGCCGGTGTTCGCATACCAGCGCGAATCCCAGGTCTGATTGATCCCGAGCCGGAAACCGGTCGGATTGATTTTCTGACCCATCAGGCGGCCTCCTCGACTTCAGCGACTTCGCGAACGACGATAGTCAGATGCGAAAACGGCTTCTCCACCCGGCTGGCGCGACCGCGGCCACGAGCGTGGAAACGCTTCATGGTGATCGACTTGCCGACATAGGCCTCGGAGACGACGAGTGCGTCGACGTCGAGATCGTGGTTGTTCTCGGCGTTGGCGATCGCGCTCTGCAGCGTCTTCAGCACCGTCTCCGAGATCCGCTTGCGCGAGAAGGTCAGGTCGGCCAAAGCGGCCGAAACCTTCTTGCCGCGGATCATCGCAGCGACGAGATTGAGCTTCTGCGGGCTGACACGGATCGTCCGCGCGACGGCGCGCGCCTCGGTATCCTTCAGCTGGCGTTCCAGCTTTGGCTTGCCCATCGTTACTTCCTCTTCGACTTCTTGTCGGCGCCGTGCCCGTAATAGGTCCGGGTCGGGGAAAACTCGCCGAACTTATGGCCGATCATGTCCTCGTTGACGTTGACCGGGATGTGCTTGCTGCCGTTGTAGACGCCGAAGGTGAGACCGACGAACTGCGGCAGGATCGTGGAGCGACGGCTCCAGATCTTGATCACCTCGTTGCGGCCGCCTTCACGGACCTTGTCGGCTTTCTTGAGAAGGTAGCCATCGACGAACGGACCCTTCCAGACGGAACGTGCCATGAAGAAACCCTCTTACTTCTTGCGCTGATGGCGCGAGCGCATGATGAACTGGTCGGTCGCCTTGTTCTGGCGGGTCCGCTTGCCCTTGGTCGGCTGACCCCATGGCGACACCGGATGACGGCCGCCCGAGGTACGGCCTTCACCACCACCGTGCGGGTGATCGACCGGGTTCATCGCGACACCGCGAACATGCGGACGCTTGCCGAGCCAGACGTTACGTCCGGCCTTGCCGAGATTGATGTTGCCGTGATCGGCATTCGACACCGCGCCGACCGTGGCAAAGCACATGCCCGACACCAGGCGCTGTTCGCCCGAGTTGAGACGCAGGATCGCCATGCCGGCATCACGGCCGACCAACTGTGCGTAGGTGCCGGCGGAGCGGGCGATCTGACCACCCTTCTCCGGCTTCATCTCGACATTGTGGACGATCGTGCCGACCGGCATGGCCGAAAGCGGCATCGCATTGCCCGGCTTGATGTCGATACCCGACAGACCCGAGACGACCTTGTCGCCGGCGGAAATGCGCTGTGGCGCGAGGATGTAGGCAAGATGTCCGTCCTCGTACTTGATCAGCGCGATGAACGCGGTGCGGTTCGGATCGTATTCGAGCCGTTCGACCGTGCCGACCATGTCGAACTTGCGGCGCTTGAAGTCGATGATGCGGTAAGAGCGCTTGTGCCCGCCGCCCTGATAGCGCGCGGTGATGCGGCCGGTATTGTTGCGTCCACCCTTCTGCGACAGGCCTTCGGTCAGAATCTTGACCGGCTTGCCCTTCCAGAGGGAGGAACGGTCGACGAGGACGAGCTGGCGTGTGCTCGGCGTCACCGGATTGTAATTTTTCAATGCCATGACTTAAATCCCAAGCTCGCCTTCAGAGGCCCGTCGACACGTCGATCGACTGGCCCTCGGCCAGCGTCACGATGGCCTTCTTCTGGTCGCTCTGATGACCGATGCGGCCCCGGAAGCGCTTCGTCTTACCCTTGCGGATCAGCGTGTTCACACCGGTGACCTTGACGCCGAAGAGATACTCGACGGCCGCCTTGATCTGCGGCTTCGTCGCGGTCTTCGGAACGTTGAAGACGACCTGGTTGAACTCGGACACCATGGTCGACTTTTCCGTGATCACCGGGCTGGTGATGACGTCGTAATGGCGAAGGTCGCTCATTTGAACCGCTCCTCCAGAGCTTCAACCGCAGCCTTGGACAGAACCAGGGTATGCCGGCGGAGAATGTCGTAGACGTTGATGCCCTGGACCGGCAGCACGTCGATGTTCGGGATGTTGCGGGCCGAACGCGAGAAGTTCACGTCGAGGACCGGGCCGCCGATGAACAGCGCGTTGGCAAGGCCGAGACCTTCGAACGTCGAGACCATGTTCTTAGTCTTGGCATCCGTCGCCGTCAGATCGTCGATGACGACGATCGAACCCGTGCGGGCCTTGGCCGAAAGAGCGTGGCGCAGCGCGAGCTGGCGAACCTTCTTCGGCAGGTCATGGGCGTGGCTGCGCGACTTCGGGCCATGGGCCTGACCACCGCCGCGGAACTGCGGCGCACGCGCCGAGCCGTGACGGGCACGTCCGGTGCCCTTCTGCTTGTAGAGCTTGGCGCCGGTGCGCGCGATCTCGGCGCGGCCGAGGGTCGAGTGCGTGCCCTGCTGGCGCTTGGCCAGCTGCCAGCGAACCATGCGCTGCAGAATGTCCTCGCGCGGCATCAGGCCGAAGATCTCTTCGGCGAGCGTGACGGTACCGGCATCCTTGCCGTCGAGAGACTTGATCGTAATGTCCATTATTCCGCTCCCTCGGAGGCTGCCGCGGTCTCGTTGCCGCCGTTTGCAGACGCGCGAAGGCCAGCCGGCTTCGGTGCGGCTTCCGGAAGCGCCATTTTCACGGCGTCGCGGATCAGGATCCAGCCGCCCTTCGATCCCGGCACGGCGCCGCGGATGAGGATCAGGCCCTTGTCGGCGTCCGTGCGGACGACTTCGAGGTTTTGGGTCGTCACGCGGGTCGAGCCCATGTGGCCGGCCATCTTCTTGCCCTTGAACACCTTGCCCGGGTCCTGACGCTGTCCGGTCGAACCGTGCGCACGGTGGGAAACCGAGTTGCCGTGGGTCGCGCGACCACCACCGAAGTTGTGGCGCTTCATCGAACCCTGGAAGCCCTTGCCGACCGACGTTCCCGTCACATCGACCTTCTGGCCGGGGACGAAATGCTCGGCGGTGAGTTCGGCACCCAACTCGATCATGTTGTCTTCCGACACGCGAAACTCGACGAGCCGCTTCTTCGGCTCGACCGAGACCTGCGCGAAAACGCCGCGCATGGCCTTGGACGTCCTGTTGACCTTGGCGAGCCCGGCGCCGAGCTGCACGGCGGTGTAGCCGTGCTTGTCCTCGGTCCGCTGAGCCACGACCTGGCAGTTCTCGATCTTGAGAACGGTGACCGGAACATGTTCGCCGGCGTCGTTATAGACGCGGGTCATGCCGACCTTCTGTGCAATCACACCTGAACGCATGCGCGTTATCCTTCCCGTGCTCTGATCAGAGCTTGATCTCGACGTCGACGCCAGCGGCGAGGTCGAGCTTCATGAGAGCATCCACGGTCTGAGGCGTGGGGTCGACGATGTCGAGCAGACGCTTGTGGGTGCGCATTTCGAACTGCTCGCGCGACTTCTTGTCGATGTGCGGCGAACGGTTCACGGTAAACTTCTCGATACGCGTCGGCAGCGGGATCGGCCCGCGCACGTTCGCGCCTGTGCGCTTCGCCGTCGAGACGATCTCGCGGGTCGATGCATCCAGCACGCGGTGATCGAACGCCTTCAGGCGGATGCGGATATTCTGGCCGTTCATTGGAATTATCCTCTCGTCGGCGAACTGCCGGTTCGCCGGCAACTGTCCGAGCGCTTGTCAGTCTTCAGCCAATTCAAACGGAACGCTGCAAACCAGCGAACCAACCGCCCGTTTCCGGGCAGGACCGCCCGCTCCCGTCATGGGAGCGGGCAAGCCCAAACTCGATCGAGCCTACTCGAGGATCGACGACACGATGCCGGCGCCGACGGTGCGGCCGCCTTCGCGGATGGCGAAGCGCAGCTTGTCTTCCATCGCGATCGGCACGATCAGCTTGACGTCCATGGTGACGTTGTCGCCGGGCATGACCATCTCGGTGCCCTCGGGCAGCGTCACGACGCCGGTCACGTCCGTCGTGCGGAAGTAGAACTGCGGGCGGTAGTTGGTGAAGAACGGCGTGTGACGGCCACCCTCCTCCTTCGTCAGGATGTAGGCCTCGGCCATGAAGCGCGTGTGCGGCTTCACCGTGCCGGGCTTGCACAGCACCTGGCCGCGCTCGACGCCCTCGCGGTCGACGCCGCGAACGAGCGCGCCGATGTTGTCGCCGGCCTGGCCCTGGTCGAGCAGCTTGCGGAACATCTCGACGCCGGTCACCGTCGTCTTCTTGGTGTCGCGGATGCCGACGATCTCGACTTCCTCGCCGACCTTGACGATGCCACGCTCGACGCGGCCGGTGACGACCGTGCCGCGGCCCGAGATCGAGAACACGTCCTCGATCGGCATCAGGAAGGGCATGTTGATCGGACGCTCAGGCGTCGGGATGTACTCGTCGACGGCGGCCATCAGGGCGCGAACGGCGTCTTCGCCGATGGTCTTGTTGGAGTCTTCGAGCGCGGCCAGCGCCGAACCCTTGACGATCGGGATGTCGTCGCCGGGATATTCGTACATCGACAGCAGTTCGCGAACTTCGAGTTCGACGAGCTCGAGCAGCTCCTCGTCGTCGACCTGGTCGACCTTGTTCAGGAACACCACGATCGCCGGCACGCCGACCTGGCGGGCGAGCAGGATGTGCTCGCGGGTCTGCGGCATCGGGCCGTCGGCAGCCGAACAGACCAGGATCGCGCCGTCCATCTGGGCGGCACCGGTGATCATGTTCTTGACGTAGTCGGCATGGCCCGGGCAATCGACGTGGGCATAGTGACGGGCCGGCGTCTCGTACTCGACGTGCGCCGTCGAGATCGTGATGCCGCGTGCCTTCTCTTCCGGCGCCGCGTCGATCTGGTCGTAGCGCTTGTACTCGCCGAAGTACTTCGTGATCGCCGCCGTCAGGCTCGTCTTGCCGTGGTCGACGTGACCGATCGTGCCGATGTTCACATGCGGCTTGTTGCGCTCGAATTTGCTCTTGGCCATGTTGCCACTCCGTTATCTGGTTCGGACCGCGAACGGTCCTGTTCGGTTATCGCCTCGCGATCAACGCGTCAGGCGAACTTCTTCTGAATCTCTTCGGCGACCTGGTTCGGAACCTGCTCGTAGTGGTCGAAGGACATCGTGTACTGGGCCCGACCCTGCGACATCGACCGCAGCGTGTTGACGTAGCCGAACATGTTGGCGAGCGGCACCATGGCATTTACCACCGTGGCGATACCGCGTGTCTCGGTGCCCTGGATCTGACCGCGACGCGAGTTCAGATCGCCGATCACGTCACCGACGTAATCCTCGGGGGTGACGACCTCGACCTTCATCACCGGCTCGAGCAGCTTCGGAGCCGCCTTGGCGATGGCTTCACGGAAGCCGGCGCGCGATGCGATCTCGAAGGCCAGGACCGAGGAGTCGACGTCATGGTAGGCGCCGTCGAGGAGCTCGGCCTTGATGTCGACCATCGGGAAGCCCGCGAGCGGACCGGAGGTCATCACCGAAGCGATACCCTTCTGGACGCCCGGCACGTATTCCTTCGGAACCGAACCACCGACGACCTTGGATTCGAACACGTAACCCGTGCCCGGCTCGCCCGGCTCGATGTGGATCTTGATGCGGGCGAACTGGCCCGTACCACCGGTCTGCTTCTTATGCGTGTAATCGACGTCGGCGCCACGCGTGATCGTCTCGCGGTAGGCAACCTGCGGCGCACCGATGTTCGCCTCGACCTTGTATTCGCGGCGCATGCGGTCGACGAGGATGTCGAGATGCAACTCGCCCATGCCGGCGATGATCGTCTGGCCCGACTCCTCGTCGGTCTTGACGCGGAAGGAAGGATCCTCGGCAGCCAGGCGGTTGAGCGCCAGGCCCATCTTCTCCTGATCGCCCTTGGTCTTCGGCTCGATCGCGATCTCGATGACCGGCTCGGGGAATTCCATGCGCTCGAGAATGACCGGCTTCAGCGGATCGCAGAGCGTATCGCCCGTGGTGACATCCTTGAGACCGGCGAGAGCGACGATATCGCCCGCGAACGCCTCTTCGATGTCTTCGCGCGAGTTGGAATGCATCTGCAGCATGCGGCCGAGACGCTCTTTCTTGTCCTTGACCGTGTTCTGCAGCGCGGTTCCCTTGGAAACCTTGCCCGAATAGATCCGGCAGAAAGTGAGTGAACCGACGAAGGGGTCGTTCATGATCTTGAACGCCAGCATCGACAGCGGCTCGTCGTCAGAGGCGCGACGCTCGATCTCGGCATCGTTCTTCGGGTCGATGCCCTTGATCGCCGGAACGTCGATCGGCGACGGCAGGTACTCGACGACGCCGTCGAGCAGCGGCTGGACGCCCTTGTTCTTGAAGGCCGAACCGCAGAAGATCGGCGTGAACCAAACGTCGCAGGTACCCTTTCGGATCAAGGCACGAAGCTTCGTGTTGTCCGGCATGACGCCTTCGAGATAGGCTTCCATCGCCGCCTCGTCGACTTCGACGGCGGTCTCGATCAGAAGCTCGCGATACTCCTTCGCCTTTTCGACCATGTCGGCCGGGATCTCGACGACGTCCCACTTCGCGCCGAGCGACTCGTCGCGCCAGATGAGAGCGTTCATCTCGATCAGGTCGACGACGCCCTTGAACTCGGTCTCGGCGCCGATCGGCAGCTGGACGACGATCGGACGGGCGCCGAGGCGCGTCTTGACCATTTCGACGCACCGGTAGAAGTCGGCACCGGTCTTGTCCATCTTGTTGACGAACATCATCCGGGGCACGTGATACTTGTCGGCCTGGCGCCAGACGGTCTCGGTCTGCGGCTCTACGCCGGCATTGGCGTCGAGCAGCGCGATCGCGCCGTCGAGAACGCGCAAGCTGCGCTCGACTTCAATGGTGAAGTCGACGTGGCCGGGCGTGTCGATGATGTTGAAGCGGCGCATGGTGCCGTCACGACCGGCCCAGTAGGTGGTCGTCGCAGCGGAGGTGATCGTGATGCCACGCTCCTGCTCCTGCTCCATCCAGTCCATGGTCGCAGCGCCGTCATGCACTTCGCCGATCTTGTGCGACTTGCCGGTGTAGTAGAGAATCCGCTCGGTCGTCGTGGTCTTGCCGGCGTCGATATGCGCCATGATCCCGAAGTTGCGGTAGTCCTCGATCTTATATTCGCGCGCCATATGGCTTCGCCTTTCAATAAACTTCGGGGGTTACCAGCGGTAGTGCGAGAAGGCGCGGTTCGCTTCCGCCATGCGGTGCGTGTCTTCGCGCTTCTTGACGGCGGTACCACGATTGTTCGCTGCATCCATCAGCTCGCCGGACAGACGATCGACCATGGTCGTCTCGTTCCGGTTGCGGGCAGCGGTGATCAGCCAGCGGATCGCCAGCGCCTGACGGCGCTCGGGACGAACGTCGACCGGGACCTGGTAGGTTGCACCGCCGACGCGCCGCGAACGGACTTCGACGTGCGGCGCAATGTTCTCGAGCGCCTGATGGAAGATCGTCAGAGCCTCCTGGCGGCTCTTGTCCTTGACCACGTCAAACGCGCCATAGACGATCCGCTCGGCGATCGACTTCTTGCCGTCGTACATGACGGCATTCATGAACTTGGTGACAACGAGATCGCCGAACTTCGGGTCCGGGTTGATTTCGCGCTTCTCGGCACTGTGACGACGGGACATCTATAGGTCTCTCAATCTCTGGCAGTCGGTTCTGGCTTCAGGAACCGTCGGGCGCCTTACTTCGGACGCTTGGCGCCGTACTTCGAACGCCGCTGCTTGCGGTCCTTGACACCCTGGGTATCGAGGACGCCGCGGATGATGTGGTAGCGAACGCCGGGAAGATCCTTCACGCGACCGCCGCGGATCATGACCACGGAGTGCTCCTGAAGGTTATGGCCCTCGCCGGGAATGTACCCGATGACTTCGAAACCGTTCACGAGGCGAACCTTGGCGACCTTACGCAGAGCCGAGTTCGGCTTCTTCGGCGTCGTCGTGTAGACGCGGGTGCAGACACCGCGCTTCTGCGGGTTGGCTTCAAGGGCCGGAACCGTGTTGCGCTCGGCAGGGCGAACGCGCGGGTTGCGGATCAACTGGTTGATGGTCGGCATTCCAACCTTACCTCTTCTTTCAAATTCCGGTTCGCCACGAACGGCAAGGCCGGCATCATGGGTGGAACCCATCATGCACGTATCCAGGCATCGATCCGCATGTGTTGCGGACTGCCTGGAAAAATGCAGAGGACCGACAATGTCGGTCATGCGGCCAGCGATTTGTCGTCTCGTTGAACGGGGCCTTGTTTGAAGCGCTTTTCCCGGACGCGGCGTCCTGGGGAAGATTCGGCTTCACATCGGCTCTGTTGGCCGGTGTTTAACGATTCCACCCCTGCCCGTCAAGGGTTGTCCGGCAATGCTTTTGCTTCGGAGGCCATGCGCCGGGATCGAAGCGTAAAGAATGCGTGAAGATCGACGCTTTAGTGACTCTTCGTCACCGCCAAGCAGATCCGGATCGTTGCCGACCCCCCTGCCCGTCTTATTGGCGGCTGTCCCCGGCACAACGGCAGCTGGGCGCCCTCATAAACAAAGAAGGCCGCCCCCGGGGACGGCCTTCTTCTTACACTGCGCACTCGGGCGACGTCGCCGCCGGAGCGATCGCCCTATTCGGCGGCGTTCGTCATGTCCGTCAGCATGCGGTCCGCACCTGCGGCGTTCGACGTTGCGCGGCGATCCTCGATGATGAGGTCGTCGCGGGCCGTCGCGATGCGGCGGACCTGGGTCATCATGCCGCCGGTACCGGCCGGGATGAGGCGGCCGACGATGACGTTTTCCTTCAGGCCCTGCAGCGTGTCGGTCTTTCCGGCAACGGCCGCCTCGGTGAGGACGCGGGTGGTTTCCTGGAAGGATGCCGCCGAAATGAAGGACGGCGTCTGCAGCGAGGCCTTGGTGATGCCGAGGAGGACCGGGTTGCCGGAAGCCGGGCGCTTGCCCTCCTCCTCCAGCCGCTCGTTCAGCTCGGCGAGCTCGATCCGGTCGACATGGTCGCCCGGAATGTAGCCGGAATCACCCGACTCCACGATCTCGACCTTCTGCAGCATCTGCCGGACGATGACCTCGATGTGCTTGTCGTTGATAAGCACGCCCTGCAGCCGGTATACCTCCTGGATCTCGTTGACGAGGTAGCTCGCCAGAGCTTCCACGCCGCGGATCGCCAGGATGTCGTGCGGTGCCGGGTTGCCGTCGAGGATGTAGTCGCCCTTCTCGATGACGTCGCCTTCCTGGAGATGGAACGGCTTGCCCTTCGGGATCAGATACTCGACAGGCTCGACGCCGTCCTCATGCGGCTCGATGATGATCCGGCGCTTGTTCTTGTAGTCGCGGCCGAACTTCACCGTGCCGTCGATCTCGGCGATGACCGCATTGTCCTTCGGCTTGCGGGCCTCGAACAGTTCGGCAACGCGCGGCAGACCGCCCGTGATGTCCTTGGTCTTGGCGCTTTCCATCGGAATACGCGACAGAACGTCACCAGCACGCACCTTGGAGCCCGGCTCGACCGACAAAATGGCGTCGACCGAAAGGAAGTAGCGGGCGTCCGTGCCGCGGGCGAGCTTCTGCACTTCGCCGTCGGCATTGCGGATGATCATCGCCGGCTTCAGATCCTGACCGCGCGGGCTTGCCCGCCAGTCGATGACCGCCCGCTTGGTGATGCCTGTCGCCTCGTCCGCCTGCTCGGAGACGGAGACGCCCTCGACCAGATCCTCGAACTCGACGATGCCGTCGATTTCGGTGAGAACCGGACGGGTGTAGGGGTCCCACTCGGCGATGCGCTGGCCGCGACGGACCTGGTCGCCATCGTCGACGAAGACGCGGCTGCCGTAGGTGACGCGGTGCGACGCCCTCTCCTTGCCCGCCGGGTCAAGGATCAGGATCGCCATGTTGCGGCCCATCGCCACCAGTCGGCCGTCCGAGTTGCGGACGACGTTGCGGTTGCGGATCTGCACCGTGCCCTCGTAGGACGCCTCGAGGAAGGAACTGTCGACCACCTGCGCCGTGCCGCCCATGTGGAACGTGCGCATGGTGAGCTGCGTGCCCGGCTCGCCGATCGACTGCGCCGCGATGACGCCGACGGCCTCGCCCATGTTGACGGGCGTGCCGCGGGCGAGATCGCGCCCGTAGCAGATGGCGCAGATGCCGGTCCGGATCTCGCAGGTGAGCGCCGACCGGATCTTCACCGACTGGATCGACGCCTTCTCGATGATCTCGACATCCGGCTCCTCGATGGTGACGCCACCCTTGACGATGACCTCGCCGGTGAGCGGATGCACGATGTCCTCGAGCGCCGTACGGCCAAGGATCCGCTGGCCGATCGAGGCCACGACCTGGCCGGCATCGACGATCGGCTGCATCGTCAGGCCCTTCTCGGTGCCGCAATCGGTCTGCGTGATGATGCAGTCCTGCGCCACGTCGACGAGGCGACGCGTCAGATAGCCCGAGTTCGCCGTCTTCAACGCGGTGTCCGCGAGACCCTTACGGGCGCCGTGGGTCGAGTTGAAGTATTCGAGAACCGTCAGGCCCTCCTTGAAGTTCGAGATGATCGGCGTTTCGATGATCTCGCCCGAAGGCTTGGTCATCAGGCCGCGCATCGCGGCGAGCTGGCGCATCTGCGTCGGCGAGCCACGCGCACCGGAGTGCGACATCATGTAGATCGAGTTCATCGGCTTCTGACGGCCGTCCTCGTTGAACTCGATCGCCTTGATGCGGATCATCATCTCTTCGGCGATCTTGTCCGTGCACTTGGCCCAGGCGTCGACCACCTTGTTGTACTTTTCGCCCTGGGTGATCAGGCCGTCATTGTACTGCTGCTCGAATTCCTTCGCGAGCGTCTGCGTCTCGGCGATCATCCGCGGCTTGGTTTCCGGGATGAGCATGTCGTCTTTGCCGAACGAGATGCCGGCCATGCAGGCGTGCTTGAAGCCGAGCTGCATGATCTTGTCGCAGAAGATGACCGTGTCCTTCTGGCCGCAGTGAGGGTAGACCTGATCGATCATCCGCGAGATGTTCTTCTTCGTCATCAGCTCGTTGCAGATGTCGTAGGGAACCATGTGGTTCTTCGGCAGCAGCTGGCCGATGAGCATGCGGCCCGGCGTCGTCTCGTAGATCTTCGAGACCGGCTTGCCCTCGGCGTCGACGGTCTTGAAGCGGCCGCGGATCTTCGAGTGCAGCGTCACCGCCTTGGTGAACACGGCCTGCTCGAGTTCGCCGATGTCGGAGAAGGCCATGCCCTGCCCCGGCTCGTTCTCGTTCATGATCGACAGGTAGTAGAGCCCCAGCACCATGTCCTGCGACGGCACGATGATCGGCTGACCGTTCGCGGGATGCAGGATGTTGTTCGTCGACATCATCAGGACGCGGGCTTCGAGCTGCGCCTCGATCGACAGGGGCACGTGCACCGCCATCTGGTCGCCGTCGAAGTCGGCGTTGAACGCCGTGCAGACGAGCGGATGCAGCTGGATCGCCTTGCCCTCGATCAGCACCGGCTCGAAAGCCTGGATGCCGAGGCGATGCAGCGTCGGGGCGCGGTTCAAGAGCACCGGATGCTCGCGGATGACCTCGTCGAGGATATCCCAGACTTCCGGACGCTCCTTCTCGACGAGCTTCTTGGCCTGCTTCACCGTCGAGGAGAAGCCCTTGGCGTCGAGGCGCGCATAGATGAACGGCTTGAACAGCTCGAGCGCCATCTTCTTCGGCAGGCCGCACTGGTGCAGCTTCAGCTCGGGTCCCGTCACGATGACCGAACGGCCGGAATAGTCGACGCGCTTGCCGAGAAGGTTCTGGCGGAAACGGCCCTGCTTGCCCTTCAGCATGTCCGACAGCGATTTCAGCGGACGCTTGTTGGCGCCGGTGATGACGCGGCCGCGGCGGCCGTTGTCGAACAAAGCGTCGACGGCTTCCTGCAGCATCCGCTTTTCGTTGCGGATGATGATGCCGGGCGCGCGCAGCTCGATCAGCCGCTTCAGGCGGTTGTTGCGGTTGATGACGCGGCGGTAGAGGTCGTTCAGATCGGACGTGGCAAAGCGGCCGCCGTCCAGAGGGACGAGCGGGCGGAGATCCGGCGGGATCACCGGCACGATGCGCATGATCATCCACTCCGGCTTGTTGCCGGACTCGATGAAGTTCTCGACGATCTTCAGCCGCTTCATCAGCTTCTTGGTCTTCAGCTCCGAGGTGGTCTCGGCGAGATCGGTGCGCAGGTCGCCCGCGATCGTCTCGAGATCCATCGTCGCCAGAAGTTCCTGGATCGCCTCGGCGCCGATGAGCGCGGTGAAGCTATCCTCGCCGTATTCGTCGACGGCGAGCATGTAGTCCTCTTCCGACAGGAGCTGGTGCTCCTTCAGAGCGGTCAGGCCCGGCTCGGTGACGATGTAGTTCTCGAAATAGAGGACCCGCTCGATGTCCTTCAGCGTCATGTCGAGCAGCGTGCCGATGCGGCTCGGCAGCGACTTCAGGAACCAGATGTGCGCGACCGGGGCGGCCAGCTCGATATGGCCCATGCGCTCGCGCCGCACGCGCGAGAGGGTGACCTCGACGCCGCACTTCTCGCAGATGATGCCCTTGTACTTCATGCGCTTGTACTTGCCGCACAGGCACTCGTAGTCCTTGATGGGCCCGAAGATCCGGGCGCAGAACAGGCCGTCGCGCTCCGGCTTGAAGGTCCGGTAGTTGATGGTTTCCGGCTTTTTGATCTCGCCGAAGGACCAGGACAGGATCTTCTCGGGACTGGCCAGCGAGATGCGGATCGAGTCGAAAGTCTGCGCCTGCACCTGAGGATTGAAAAGGTTCATAACCTCTTGGTTCATGGGGCTCTCCTCATGGGGCGTGATAGCCCCGATTGCGCCGGACGAGGCCGGCGACCAGAAATTCCGAACGGACGAACCGGCGCCTGAAACGAGGCGCCGGCATGGCCGCGGCTGTTGCCGCGACGCTTTGTCATGACGCGGCCTATTCGGCGGCGTTCGGCAGGGCGGTCTGCCCCGGCAGATCGATCGAGTTCGCCAGGTCGACGTCGAGACCGAGCGAGCGCATTTCCTTGACGAGCACGTTGAAGCTCTCGGGAATGCCCGACTCGAACGCGTCGTCGCCGCGCACGATCGACTCGTAGACCTTCGTGCGCCCGGCGACATCGTCGGACTTGACCGTCAGCATCTCCTGCAGCGTGTAGGCGGCGCCGTAAGCCTCGAGCGCCCAAACCTCCATCTCGCCGAAACGCTGTCCGCCGAACTGCGCCTTGCCGCCGAGAGGCTGCTGGGTGACCAGCGAGTACGGGCCGATCGAGCGGGCGTGGATCTTGTCGTCCACCAGATGGTGCAGCTTCAGCATGTAGATGTAGCCGACCGTCACCTGCCGATCGAAGGATTCGCCGGTACGACCGTCGTACAGCGTGACCTGGCCCGACCCCTTCAGGCCCGCCTTCTCCAGCATCTCGACGATATCGGCCTCGACCGCGCCGTCGAAGACGGGCGTGGCGATGGAGACGCCGCGCTTCATCTGCCTTGCCAGGGTCAGGACGGACTCGTCGTCGTAGTCCTTGACCTTCTCGTTGCGGTCGTTGTCGCCGAGCAGCGACGCGATCTCGTCGCGCAGCGGCCTGACGTCGAGCGACTTCTGGTAGGCCTCCAGCATGTCGCCGATCTTCCGGCCCATGCCGGCGCAGGCCCAGCCGAGATGCGTTTCGAGGATCTGTCCGACGTTCATCCGGCTCGGCACGCCGAGCGGGTTGAGCACGATGTCGACATGCGTGCCGTCCTCGTTGAACGGCATGTCCTCGACTGCAAGGATGCGCGAGACCACGCCCTTGTTGCCGTGGCGTCCCGCCATCTTGTCGCCGGGCTGGATCTTGCGCTTGACCGCGACGAAGACCTTGACCTGCTTCATGACGCCGGGCGGCAGTTCGTCGCCGCGCTGCACCTTCTCGACCTTGTCCATGAAGCGCCCTTCGAGCGTCTTCTTGGATTCGTCGTACTGGCCACGCAGGGCCTCGAGCTCGCCCTGCAGACGCTCGTCCTCGACGGCGAACATCCACCACTGCGACCGCGGGAATTCGCGCATCAGATCCGGATTGACCGTCGCGCCCTTCTTGAAGCCCTTCGGACCGGCCAGAGCGACCTGGCCGTCGAGCATGTCGATCAGACGGCCGTAGACGTTGCGGTCGAGGATCGCCTGCTCGTCGTCGCGATCCTTGGCGAGACGCTCGATCTCCTCGCGCTCGATCGCCATGGCGCGCTCGTCCTTCTCGACGCCATGACGGTTGAACACGCGCACCTCGACGACGGTGCCGTAGGTGCCGGGCGGCATGCGGTTCGAGGTGTCGCGAACGTCCGACGCCTTCTCGCCGAAGATGGCGCGCAGGAGCTTTTCTTCCGGCGTCATCGGGCTTTCGCCCTTCGGCGTGATCTTGCCGACGAGGATGTCGCCAGGGGCCACTTCCGCGCCGATATAGACGATGCCGGCCTCGTCGAGGTTCTTCAGCGCTTCTTCCGACACGTTCGGAATGTCGCGGGTGATTTCCTCAGGCCCGAGCTTGGTGTCGCGCGCCATGACCTCGAATTCCTCGATGTGGATCGAGGTGAAGACGTCGTCGGCGACGATGCGCTCGGAGAGGAGGATCGAATCCTCGTAGTTGTAGCCATTCCACGGCATGAACGCGACGAGCACGTTGCGGCCGAGGGCGAGATCGCCGAGATCGGTCGACGGACCGTCCGCGATGATGTCGCCCTTCTGCACCCGGTCACCGACGGAGACCAGCGGACGCTGGTTGATGCAGGTGTTCTGGTTCGAGCGCTGGAACTTCATCAGACGGTAGATGTCGACGCCCGTCTTGCCCATTTCCAGGTCTTCGGTGGCGCGAATGACGATACGCGTCGCGTCGACCTGGTCGACGACGCCGGTCCGCCGGGCGCCGATGGCGGCGCCCGAGTCACGGGCGACGATCGGCTCCATGCCGGTGCCGACGAACGGCGCTTCGGCCCGCACCAGCGGAACGGCCTGACGCTGCATGTTCGAGCCCATGAGGGCGCGGTTCGCGTCGTCGTTCTCGAGGAACGGGATCAGCGCCGCGGCAACCGAAACCAGCTGCTTCGGCGAGACGTCCATGAGATCGACATTGTCGCGCGGCGTCATGAAAACGTCGCCGGAATGGCGGCAGACGACGAACTCGCTCTCGAACGTCATGTCGTCGGTGATGACGGCATTGGCCTGCGCGACGTGGTGCTTGGCCTCTTCCATCGCCGAGAGATAGACGACGTCATGCGTGATCTTGCCGTCGATGACCTTCCGGTACGGGCTCTCGATGAAACCATACTTGTTGACGCGAGCAAACGTCGCCAACGAGTTGATAAGGCCGATGTTCGGGCCTTCCGGCGTCTCGATCGGGCAGATCCGGCCGTAATGCGTCGGATGAACGTCGCGGACCTCGAAGCCCGCGCGTTCGCGCGTCAGACCGCCGGGTCCAAGCGCCGAAAGACGACGCTTATGCGTGATTTCCGACAGCGGGTTCGTCTGATCCATGAACTGCGAGAGCTGCGAGGAACCGAAGAACTCGCGCACGGCGGCAGCCGCAGGCTTGGCGTTGATCAGGTCCTGCGGCATGACCGTGTCGATCTCGACCGAGGACATGCGCTCCTTGATGGCGCGCTCCATGCGGAGCAGGCCGACGCGGTACTGGTTCTCCATCAGCTCGCCGACCGAACGCACCCGGCGGTTGCCGAGATTGTCGATGTCGTCGATCTCGCCCTTGCCGTCGCGCAGATTCACCAGCGTCTTGACGACGGCCAGGATGTCCTCCTTGCGCAGCACGCGCACGGTGTCCTCGGCATTGACGTCGAGGCGCATGTTCATCTTCACGCGGCCGACGGCCGAGAGATCGTAGCGCTCACTGTCGAAGAACAGCGAGTTGAACATCGCCTCGGCAGTGTCCATGGTCGGCGGTTCGCCCGGACGCATGACGCGGTAGATGTCGAACAGCGCGTCCTGGCGGCTCTCGTTCTTGTCGATCGCGAGCGACGAGCGGATGTAGGCGCCGACCGTGACGTGGTCGATGTCGAGGACCTCGATGGTCTCGTGACCGGCGTCGATCAGAACCTTCAGCGTCTTCTCGTCGATCTCGTCGCCGGCTTCGAGATAGACCTCGCCGGTCTGGTAGTTGACGATGTCCCTGGCGAGATAGTTGCCCCAGAGATCCTCCTCCGTGGCGCGGAGCGCGACGACGCCCTTTTCCTTCATCTGCCGGGCCTGACGCGCCGTGACCTTCTGGCCGGCCTCGACCAGCACTTCGCCGGAATCGGCGTCGATGAGGTCGGTGACCGCCTTCTGGCCGCGCACGCGCTCGACCGAGAACGGAATCCGCCAGCCGTCGGAGTCCTTCTGGAACTCGACGATGTTGTAGAAGGTCGAGAGGATCTCCTCGCCATCCATGCCCAGCGCCATCAGGAGCGAGGTCACGGGGATCTTGCGGCGACGATCGATGCGCGCGAAGACCACGTCCTTGGCGTCGAACTCGATGTCGAGCCAGGAGCCGCGATAGGGGATGACGCGGGCAGCGAACAGCAGCTTGCCCGAGGAATGGCTCTTGCCCTTGTCATGATCGAAGAAGACGCCCGGCGAGCGGTGCATCTGCGAGACGATGACGCGCTCGGTGCCGTTGACGATGAAGGTGCCGTTCGACGTCATCAGGGGCATGTCGCCCATGTAGACGTCCTGCTCCTTGATGTCCTTGATGGACTTCGCCTGGGTGTCCGGGTCGATGTCGAACACGATGAGGCGGAGCGTCACCTTCAGCGGAGCGGCGAAGGTCATGTCGCGCTGGCGGCACTCGTCGACGTCGAACTTCGGCGCCTCGAACTCGTATTTGACGAATTCGAGCATCGACTGACCGGAGAAGTCGGAAATCGGGAAGACCGACTTGAAGACGGCCTGGAGGCCTTCGTCACCCCGCCCGCCTTCGGGCTCCTTGACCATGAGGAACTGATCGTAAGAAGCCTTCTGGACTTCGATCAGGTTGGGCATTTCGGCAACCTCGGGAATGGACCCGAAGAACTTGCGCACCCGCCTGCGACCGCTGAACGTCGTCGTCTGAGACATTGTCGCTCCTTCATTTCGACTGCGCCCCGTCGCCTGCCGGCCGGGGCTGAAACATCACTTCCCCTCTGGCGAGGGGGTCCCCGTGCAAATTTTCCCGCGATCGGGACTGCCGGGGGCATCGACTTCTTTCGGAGCTGCCCTCTCTAGACCTGAGAAGACCGCTAGCCCGGGTCTCCCGGCGACCGCTGACGGTCGCCGGGAGACCCGCGCACGGACACGACGCCCGCCCCTTTCCGCATCGCCGTGGCCATGCGAATACCCCTGGCGAGAACGCCTCGCTTCAGGAGCACGGAAAGCGGAACGGCAATCTGCCGTCCCGCCTTCCAGTTCTCATGCGCAAACGCGGGGCAAAGCCCGCGATTACTTGACTTCGACCGTCGCACCAGCCTTTTCGAGCTGGTCCTTGATCTTGGCAGCGTCGTCCTTGCTGACGCCTTCCTTGACCGGCTTCGGCGCGCCATCGACGAGGTCCTTGGCTTCCTTCAGGCCGAGGCCCGTGATCGCGCGGACTTCCTTGATGACGTTGATCTTCTGCGCGCCGGCAGAAGCGAGGATAACGTCGAACTCGGTCTTCTCCTCGACCGCCTCGGCAACCGCACCACCGCCCGAAGCGGCAGCTGCGACCGGAGCGGCGGCGGAGACGCCCCACTTTTCTTCCAGCATCTTCGACAGTTCAGCCGCCTCGAGGACGGTCAGGGTCGACAGGTCTTCAACGATCTTGGCCAGATCAGCCATGTGATATTCCTTTCAGGTTCGAACAAATGATGCAGCGAGGAACCAACCTCAGGCCGCCTCGTCCTTCTTGGCATAAGCTGCGAACACGCGAGCCAGCTGAGCAGCTGGCGCGGCGACGACGGCTGCGATGCGGGTTGCCGGGGTCTGAATCATGCCCACCAGCTTGCCGCGCAGTTCGTCGAGCGACGGCAGCGAGGCAAGTGCCCGCACGCCATCCGCATCGAGTGTGGTCTTTCCCATCGAGCCGCCGAGGATGACGAGCTTGTCGTTCCCCTTGGCGTAATCGTTGGCGACCTTCGGTGCCGCGATCGGATCGCTTGAGTAAGCGATCAGTGTCTGGCCTTCGAAAAGTCCAGCGATCGGTTCGGCATCCGTGCCTTGAAGAGCGATCTTGGCAAGACGGTTCTTCGCGACTTTGACGGTGGCTCCCTGTGCACGCATCTTGGAACGAAGATCGTTCATCTGCGCGACGGTGAGACCGACATAGCGAGCCACCACGACAGCACCCGAGGCCTTGAAGGTCTCGTGAAGCTCCGTGACGAACTCGAGCTTTTCCGCTCTTTCCACTGCCTCTCTCCAGTTAAGCGACCATTCGACGTGAACGATCGCCGGTTGCCTTTAGCCACCCGGACCACCCGGGCGACGCTCGAGGATCCTGTCCCCTTGGCTGATCGCGAATTCCCGGGGGAACGCGCGGGTGACACAAGGCATTCGGAGGTTCGAACCAAAAGACCGGGCTCATCGCCCGGGAAAATCGGAACATTCCCCGTCTACTGCAGGCTTGTCGATTAAGACCTCTCGGCTTGCGCCTCGAAGTCGCCTGAAGTCTCGGACAGGTTGGAGAGCCGAAGCCCTCCTGCACCGGAACCGAAGTCCCGGATTGCGGTATAGGCGACGGGCCTTGGCCCGCCACCACACATCTTCGTGCCCGATCGAAGACCGGGCCGAGAGGCGTTAGGCCGAGGCCTGGATGCTGGACAGCTCGACCTTGACGCCCGGTCCCATGGTCGAGGTGACCGAGATGCGCTGCAGGTAGTTGCCCTTGGCGCCAGCGGGCTTTGCCTTCTGGACGGCATCGGCGAAAGCGCGGATGTTCTCGGCCAGGGCGTCGAGCTCGAAC
Source organism: Aureimonas sp. SA4125 (assembly GCF_019973775.1). Classification (NCBI taxonomy): domain Bacteria; kingdom Pseudomonadati; phylum Pseudomonadota; class Alphaproteobacteria; order Hyphomicrobiales; family Aurantimonadaceae; genus Aureimonas; species Aureimonas sp. SA4125. Next base: position 2,531,419 of record NZ_AP025032.1, read on the forward strand.
GAGACCTTGCCGACGCCGGCATGCACGATGCCGGCCTTCTCGACGCGGAACTCGACAGCACCGCCCTTGGACGCCTTGACGGCAGCGGCGACATCGGGCGTGACCGTGCCGACGCGCGGGTTCGGCATCAGGCCGCGGGGACCGAGAACCTTGCCGAGACGACCGACGAGGCCCATCATGTCCGGGGTCGCGATGGCGCGATCGAAGTCGATATTGCCAGCCTGAACCTGCTCGACGAGATCTTCCGCGCCGACGATGTCGGCGCCGGCCGCACGGGCTTCCTCAGCCTTGTCGCCGCGCGCAAAGACGGCGACGCGCACGGTGCGGCCGGTGCCGTTCGGCAGGTTGACGACGCCGCGGACCATCTGGTCGGCGTGGCGGGGATCGACGCCGAGGTTCATCGCGATCTCGATGGTCTCGTCGAACTTGGCGGTTGCCCGCTCCTTCAGCATCGTCAGAGCCTCGGAGAGGCCGTAGAGCTTCTCGCGGTCGATACCGGTACGTGCGTTGGCGATACGCTTGCCAGCTTTTGCCATGGTCTCAGCCCACCACTTCCAGGCCCATGGAACGGGCCGAACCTTCGATCATCAGCATGGCCGAATCGATGTCGTTTGCGTTGAGGTCCTTGAGCTTGGCGGTCGCGATTTCGCGAACCTGCTCGCGCGTGACCGAGCCGGCGTTGATCTTGCCGGGCTCCTTGGAGCCGGCGGTGAGACCAGCGGCCTTCTTCAGGAAGAAGCTCACCGGAGCCGTCTTCATCACGAAGGTGAAGGACTTGTCGGCGTAGTAGGTGATCACGACGGGGACGGGAGAACCCTTCTCCATTTCCTGCGTCTGGGCGTTGAACGCCTTGCAGAATTCCATGATGTTGATGCCGCGCTGACCCAGCGCCGGACCGATCGGCGGGGACGGCGTCGCGGACGCCGCCTTGACCTGAAGCTTCAGCTGGCCTGCAATTTTTTTAGCCATTCGTTTCTGCCTTTTCGTTACGCCGCCTGCGATCGCCTAAAACGATGCTGGGACGGCGGGTCGCCCAGGGCGACACTATCGCAGTTGCGCGGTACGGCCCGTTCCGGCGGCTAAACCGGACCTACCTCCCGCACGGGTGATGGAGATGCGCCGCTCGCGCAGCGCCCAACGCCGCAGCAGCGGCACCAGGCCTCCTTCGATCAGACCTTTTCGACCTGACTGAATTCCAGATCCACCGGCGTCGCACGCCCGAAGATCGATACTTCCACCTTGAGGCGCGCCCGCTCCTGATCGACTTCCTGCACCGTACCGTTGAACGATGCGAAGGGGCCGTCGGAGACCCGGACCTGTTCCCCGATATCGAAGGAAACTGTCGTCTTGGGCCGCTCCACGCCTTCCTGAACCTGCATCAGGATCTGGCTGGCCTCGGTCTCGGAAATCGCCACCGGCCGATTGTCGGGACCGAGGAACCCGGTTACCTTCGGCGTGTTCTTGATCATCGAAAAGACTTCGTCGGTCAGCTCCGCCTTGACGAGAACATAACCGGGAAAGAACTTCCGCTCAGCATCGACCTTGCGGCCACGCCTGACCTCGACGACCTTCTCGGTCGGCACCAGGATCTTCTCGAACTTGTCGGACAGCCCCTTCTGCCGGGCCTGTTCCTCGATCGATTCGGCCACCTTCTTTTCAAAATTGGAATAGGCCTGAACGATGTACCAGCGAGCCGTCATGAAATTTCAATGTCTCCGAATGTCAGAAGCTCGCGCCTTGAATCAGGCTCATCGCATAGCCGAAAAAAAGGTCGGCCAGGAAAAAGAACACGGAGGCAAAGGCCACCATGACCAGCACCATGATCGTCGAAATGAACGTTTCGCGCCGCGACGGCCAGGTGACCTTCGCGGTCTCCGCGCGGACCTGCTGAATGAAGGCGAACGGACTGGTCTTGGAAGCCATGCAACGCTCACAACCATAGGCGCGTAGAGGCTGACCATCAGCCTCACGCGCCACTGTTTCAGATATTGTGCCTGATATATCCGCCCGACGACCGATTCACAAGCCCCGGCAAACGTCAAATGTTAATATCGGATATGTCAGCCGGTGCTTGATCCGGCGCTTGATCCGGAAGGCCACGATGCCGACGTCAGTCGGCGGGGCCTGGCAGGGGCAGCCGGGCTCGAACCGACGACCTGCGGTTTTGGAGACCGCCGCTCTACCAACTGAGCTATGCCCCTTCGCCTCGGCAAGACACCGCATAATGAACCCCGGAAGAATTGGCAAGGGTCTAAAGCGGAGCCTCTATCGGATCAGGTGGCTCCCGGACCGCTTTCCGTGCTGGCCCGCGCATCGGCCAGTTTCTGTTTGCGCGTCTTCGGCTTCAGGAGAAGGAGATTGCGGCGCAAAACACGCTGCCAGCGGGTAACCGAGAGAAGCCCGTCGATAGCGGTATCCGCCTCGTTCAGCCTTCCCGCCAGTACGTCGGACGCGACGAGGACGATGTCCTGCGCGGCAATCTCGGGAAAGCGCCTGGCGATTCGCGCCAGATCGCCTTCGGGAGCTTCGTCCCCGACGAGGCTGATCCGTCCGGTCTGGGCCAGGAGACGCTGGACGGTCTGCTCGAAGGTCCAATCGTGGATGCGAAACAGCTTCCAGTCCTGACTGCGCTGCCCCGAAAATCCCACCAGCGAAATCCTGCCGGGAAGCCGCTGCTCGGCCAGCCAGAGAGCGAGGGCGAAGCCGCTGCTGGGCAGCCGGCCCCGGGGGTAAAATCCCTCGAAGTGGCGCGATAGATCGAGGAAACCGGCCGCGCTGCCGGCGAACTCGTCGGCGCCGCTGAAGCGCTCGCTGGCTGCCGCCTTCAGGTTCAGGATGCCAGTAAAGCCAGGGGGCCGAAAATAACCGACGACCGTCTCCACCTCGCGGCGATAGACGATGTTCGCTCCGGCCTCGCTGCTGCGGGCGACCAGCAGCGCGGCACCGCCGAAGGGCGCGGAGAGAACCTTGTAGACCTTGTTGAAGAAGACGAAGAGCGCGCCCGGCCCGAACTGCGCGCAGAGCGCCGCCATGTCGACCTTGTCGCTGTTGGCGACCAGAACGATGTCGCCATATCCGGCGAAGAAGCTGGCCCAGCCGTCGGCATCCACCGGCAGCGCGGCGGCCGTCTTCGCCCTCGACTGCCCCGCCTCAGGCAAAGCCGCGCCGCCCGCGGAGGTCGGCCGGTTTCGGCTTCACGCGTCGCCGCGCTGCTGCACATGCAGCGTGCGGTCGCGCATGGCGAACCATTCGTCGGCATAGTCGTCGTTGCGATACTCGTCGAAATACGGACCGCCATCGGTGAAATGGATGTTCTTGGCAGCCGGATCGTGGTCGTATTCGTTCACCAGCCAGTTCCAGCTTGCGGGCAGCTCGCCGATCAGGTTGTCGTCACCCAGCCACTTGAACTGGTGCAGTTCGAGCCCGGTGGCGGTGTTGACATAGTCGGTCGTCAGCGCCTGGCATCTCGCGTTGTTGAACAACACGAAGCTCGACCAGTTCTTCTTTTCGTATTTGGTCTGCGTCTGTCCCAGAAACTTGGTCTCGACCTTGGGCTGGTAGTCGTGCTTGACGCACATCACCGCATAGCGGTCGTCGCGCAGGGCCCAGAGCTCGGCAATGTCGACGCGCATCAGCATGTCGCAGTCCATGAACAGGCTCCAGCCCTGAAAGCCGCTGAGCGCCGGAACGAGAAAGCGGGAGAAGGAAAATTCGGTCGTCTGCAGCGCATTGCGCTCGCGCGTGAACGTCTTTTCCAGGTGCGGCAGCACGATCGGCGTGAACGACACCGGCATCGAGGCGTGCTCGATCACACTCTGAGCGAGCACGTGGTAGGCGACGACCTCTTTGGAATCGAATCCGATGAAGACGCGGGCGGTATCGATGGTCAAGGTGACTTCTCCCCATGCATGCGCTGGACCGCTCCCGCATCGAGCCCGCCGGCGGGCGCCCTGTGCGTGCGGTCTGGAAGCACGTTACGCCGGCTGCGTGGTGTGCCGGCGAACGGCCGACTCATTAGGACAATTGGGAATTGGCCTCAAGCCGGTTTATCGGCTAGCAGAACGGGCCCAGCTGCGGTCGGCCACACGGGCCGAGCCGGCTTGGAGAAGCGAAGGACGGGACATGGATCAAACGGTCGCACCGACGCTGCCGGAAATCATCGCCGAGAAACGCCACTCCACATGGCACAAGTTTCGGATCTGGCTGAGGACGCGAAACGCCCTGCACAACGCGCGCTTCGGCGAAGATGCCTTTGCCGACTTCGAGGCTGGCGTCACCGGATCCTACCCCCGGGAAGGCGGCGGCGGCATCATCCTGGCGGCCTGCGACGATCTCTATTACTGGCGGTTCGCCATCACGCTGCTGTTGTCGATCGAGGATCAGGGCGAGCATCAGCAGGTGCACCTGCATCTGTGCCGTCCCAGCGCCGAGACGCTGCGCCACATCCGCGGCCTGCCAGCGTTGCTAAACCACGTCGAGCTTACCTGGACAGCGGATGAATGCCGGTTGGCGGAACGGCTGCAGTTTCGGACGGTCTATCTCGCCTCGGCGCGTTTTCTGATCGCCGCGGTGGTGATGCGCGAGGCCAAGGCGCCGATCCTCTGCATCGATGTGGATGCCATCGCCGTCAAGCCGGTCTGGCCGGCCTATGCCGAGGTCCAGCAGCGCGGCGATGCGGTTTTGATCCAGCGAACGGAAGAACGCAGCGTCAGCCGCCGGCTTCGCGCCGGCGCGGTCGGCTTCAACCCGACGCCGGCAGGACAGCGCTATGTCTCCGCCGTCGGGCGTTCGATCACCTCGATCTTCGCCATTCGGCCGCGGTACCACCTGGATCAGATCGTCCTCTACTACCTCATGAGGGACATGAAGAAACGGGAACAACTGAGCGTCGCAGATATGCCGGGGCCCCTTTCCGACTTCGATTTCACGTCGGATGCGGTCATCTGGATGGCCAAGGGCTGGGCGGTGAAGAACTCCGACCAGTATGGCGATGCCAAGCGGGCCGTCGATGCTCGCTTTCCCCAAGTGACGCAGTCCCCCTTCCCCACGGACGCCCCTATCGGCTTGTCGGATCCGGGCTCGCATGTCAGAAGCGACGGCCGATCCACTCCCCCGGAACCGCGTATCTACAGCACGAAATGACGCAACCCATGCTCCATCACGACAACGAGCCTTTGCCGGGACCCTTGTCGACGGCGTCCCATGTCGGGGAAGAGAAGCTCTTTGCGAAAGACCGGTTCATCGCCCG